>CACLAD010000007.1 GCA_902604715.1 uncultured Bacteroidota bacterium | reverse complement strand
CATTTAAAGACATGTCTAACAATGATATTTTTTTAGCTAAATCGACTGCACAAACAAGTGAAACTGTGTCTGTTGATGGTGTAGAGTATCCACTAGTAAAGTTAGAAATATCGAGAACTTCTCACCCTTATTATACAGGAAAATCTAAGTTAGTGGACACTGCAGGTAGAATTGATAAGTTCAAAACTAAGTATGCCAAATTCAACAAAAAATAACATTATTTAAAGAAATTATTAAGCCTCTTAAATAAATTCGAGAGGCTTTTTTTTTACATTTATCCAAATATCACAAATTTTTTAAATGTCAAAAGTTATATTTAGAAATATTGAAAAAAAGGATTTAAATCAGGTTTTTGTTCTACTGAATCAGTTGAAACAAATTGATATTTATACAATAGATAAAGATAAAGCTTGGAGTGATTTTATAAACAATACGAGTTCAAATTCTGTTGTTGGCTTATATAATGATAAAATCGTTGCATATGGAAGTATTGTTGTTGAAAATAAGATAAGGGGAGAGGTAGCTGGTCATATTGAGGATATTGTTGTTGACTCAAAAGTTAGAGGAAAGATGATAGGTGATTCTTTGATTAAAGAGTTAATTAAAGTTGCTAAAAATAAAGGATGTTATAGAATCACACTTTTTTGCAAAGAAACTTTGGTTAATTTCTACGGTAGGAATGGTTTTGAGGTAAATAACGTTGTAATGAAAAAATATCTCTAATTATTTTTTTTCACCCTTCTTAAATCCAGTAAATTTGTTGCATTTATTTCCATTCCAACTACATTTTTGGAAACAAACCTTATCACCTCATCATAAAATAATGGAACTATAATAGATTCAGATGAAATTATTGAATCAAGTCTTGAATAAATCAATTTAGATTTTTCTGGGTTAGTTTCTCTTAACGAATTTTCATAAATCTTATCATATTTATGATTGCTGAAATGAGTATAGTTTGGTCCATTTGGAGCAAAATTTTTGCTGTAGAAAAGAGATAGGTAGTTTTCTGCATCAGGGTAATCAGCAATCCAACTGGCTCTAAAGAAATCCAATTTTCCGTTGGCTTTGGCTTGTTTTAATGCAGATCCTGGAATTACATCTATAATAATCTCAATACCCAGCTTTTCAAGTTCTTTTTGAATAAATTCACAAAAGTCTAGATAATTACTGGATGTCGTAAGCTTAAGAGACGGGGACATGTTGAATTTTTCCTTGAATCTTTCAACATAATTTTTTGCAAGCTCTGGGTTATATTTATTGATATTATTTTTTTTATAACCAGGTAATCCAACTGGAATAAATCCAGCATTTGCTGGAATACCTACACCATTTCTTAAAAATTTTATCATCTTTCCTTTGTCAAATCCAATATTTATAGCTTTTCTTATCAAATCAGATTTAATTTCATTTTTTTTCAGATTCCATGAAAAATGCTAAATATTCTGTATTTAGGTATGGACCACGCAACATGTTGATTTTATTTTTATAATCATCATTTAACTCGCCATAACTGTTTATTATTTCGTCTTTATATGAGTTGTCAAGTCCAGAAATAAAATCAACTTTACCTTTTACCAACTGTAAAAATTCACTTTGTTTTTCTGAAAGAAAGGTAACCGAAACAGCTTCTAGGTATGGTAATTGTGATCCATAAACATCCTTCTGAAAATAATCATTATTTTTTCTCAAAACTAGCTTGATGTTTTCTTCCCATCTTTTAAATTTAAAAGGTCCTGTGCCGATTGGATTTGATCTAAAGTCTTCTTTGTAATACTCCACAATATCTTTGGGTACAACAGAGCAGTATTTCATGGTTAATATGCCTAAAAAAGCATTAAATGGAAATTTGAGCTCCATTTCAAATATCGAATCATTTTTTGCTTTGAAAGTATTTACTTTATCCAAGACCCACTTGCCTGGAGATGCGTTTTTAGGATCTAATAATCTGTTAAAACTATATTCAAAATCATATGCAGTAACATTTCTTTTCTTAAGTTTTGGGTGAGGGTGAAACTTTACTGTAGTATCAATTTTAAATGAGTAAATTTTACCATTTTCTGAAACCTCCCAACTTTTTGCTATGGATGGAACAACATTTAATTGATTATCCATTTCTACTAGCCCATTAAATAGTTGGTTTACCGCTTGAATATTTGCAATATCTTTGGCAAAAATTGGATCTAATGAATTAATATTTTTATGCTCATTATATCTAAACACAGTGCTTTCATTAATTAAACTTCTCTCTTCACAAGAGCAAACGCAGAAAAGTATTGTTAATATTATTGCGAATATGTTTTGTTTAAATATCAAGCTTTATTTTTTTGTGAAACATAATTAGTCGTAAATTTACAATCCTTTTATAAGATTTATATGTCAACAAAGAAAAAAGTCGCTTTTCACACCCTTGGTTGTAAGTTAAATTTCACAGAAACTTCAACCATTGCGAGATCATTTCTAGAAAATGGTTATGAATTAACGGATTTTTCGAAAAAAGCAGATTTTTATGTGATTAATACATGCTCCGTTACGGACAATGCTGACAAAAAGTTTAAAAACGTTTTAAATAGAGCAAAAAAAAGTAACCCTAATGCGTTTAATATTGTTGTTGGATGTTACGCGCAACTAAAGCCTAAATCAATATCTAAGATACCTGGAATTGATTTGGTATTAGGGGCAAATGAAAAATTTAATGTAATAGATTACATTAGTCAACTTGATAAAGCAAATACCTTTGTTTACGCCTGTGACATTAATGATGTTAAAAAATATGAAAGTAGTTACTCTGTCGATGACAGAACAAGGTCATTTTTAAAAGTTCAGGATGGTTGTGATTATAAATGTACATATTGTACAATTCCAAATGCTAGAGGTATTTCGAGAAGTGATAGCCTTGAAAATATCAAAATAAATGTTTCAGAAATCGCCTCAAAAGATATAAAAGAAATTATTTTAACCGGAGTAAATATTGGAGATTATGGGAAAGGAGAATTTGGTAATAAGAGGCATGAAACAACCTTTCTTGAATTAATAAAAGAATTAGATTTAACAAAAAATATTAACAGGTTTAGAATTTCATCAATTGAGCCTAATTTATTAAAAAACGATATAATTGATTTTGTAGCAAGTAGTAACCTGTTTGTTCCTCATTTCCATATTCCATTGCAAAGCGGTTCAAATAAGATATTAGGATTAATGAAGAGGCGATATAGAAAAGAGCTTTATGAAGATCGGATCAGATATATTCACTCAAAGATTCGTGATGTATGCATTGGAGTAGATGTGATTGTTGGCTTTCCCGGTGAAACAGATTCAGACTTTCATGAAACATACAATTTTTTATTAAATCTAGATATTTCATATTTACATGTTTTTTCATATTCAGAAAGAGATAATACCGAAGCATCAAACATGCTAAATCCTGTGCCCAAAAATATCAGATATGAAAGAAGTAAAATGTTAAGATCTCTTTCTGAAAAAAAGCGTAGAATATTTTATAATTCTCAAATTAATAGATTGAAACCTGTTTTATTTGAGTCAGAGAATAAACTTGGATATATTTATGGGTACACGGACAATTATGTAAAGGTTAGACATCCATGGAGTCCGAAACTATCAAACAAGATCGTTCTAGCTATGCTGACAGATATTGATAATGATGGCTTTGTAAGAATTAAATTGAGTGAAAAAAAACAGAGGATGGAAAAGAAATATTTATATTCTAATTCCAACTGGTAGAAGAGATTTGTACTTTCTGTTTTTTCTGATAAACTTTGTAATAATTGCAGCTGTTGGAACAACACTTATATTCCTATCTCTAATAATTTCTAAAACTTCAGAAATGAACTTTTCTGAAAACTCATCTTTAGATTTAATTTCAGGCACAAAAATTTTGGTTAAAAAAATCTTTCTTTCCTGCACAGAATACTCGATAATGGCTAATCCACCACCAACTTTGGTTTCAAATTGTCTTAAAAAATTGTTGTCCACTATTTCCATTAACAAAATTTTATCAAAAAGTTAAGTGCAAAAATAATAAATTTATACTAAACCATTAATTATCAAATTGATTACACAATTAAAAACACATATTTACTTGATGCCGGGCTTAGCAGCTAGCCCCATGGTTTTTGAAAATATAAAACTAGACAGTAAAAAATATTCATTACACAGAATTGATTGGATTCAGCCAAAAAAAAGTGAAAGTTTGAATGCTTATTGTTTCAGATTGTCTAAAAAAATTAAACACGATAACCCGATTTTATTAGGGGTTTCATTTGGCGGAATTATAGTTCAGGAGCTTGATAAAATTATAAATGTTAAAAAGTTGATTATTGTTTCAAGTGTAAAAAGTCACAAAGAATTTCCTATTCTTTACAAAATTGCAAGAGATTATCAGCTTAACAATGCTCTGCCATTTGGAATGTTTGATAATTTCATCAAGTTTTCACTTAAACTTAACATAAATAAATTGTACAAGAGAATTGACCTTGCCGAAAGATATTTAACGGAAAGAGATGAAATTTACCTTGAATGGGCTGTTTCAAGTTTGTTAAACTGGAAACAAGAAGAATGTAGACCTGATTTGATACATATTCATGGTGATAAAGACAATGTTTTTCCAATTGAAAACATTTCAAATTGTATTAAAATTAACGGAGGTAAACATGAAATGATAATACTAAAAGCAAAGTGGTTTAATGAAAATTTACCCTCATTAATCGAAAGTTAAAATTTACCTTCTTCTCATATTATTTCTTCCAAAATGTTGATTAGGAATGTTTGTTTTTTTCATTTGATTTTTCATCATTTTGATTTGATCATTGAACATTCCATTTTTATCCAGATCTTGAGCTTCTTTTAGCAGTTTTTGAGCTTCAATTTTTCTTCTTTTAGTAAAAAGTATTCCGGCTAAATTTAATTTAGCCATTGCTAAATCATGATCCATATTCAACCCCAATGATATTGCCGTACGAAAATATTTTTCAGCTTGATTCATATTTTCTTGAGATATTATTAGCCCTTTTAGGTAATTGTAATAACCCTGCTGTTTTGTCGTAAGTGCTGATTTTGGATTTTTAATTCTGTTCAACCATCTATTAGCACCATCTAGATTTTGCTTTCTTAATTGAAAAAATGCCAATATTAAAAATTCATTTTTAAAAAATAAGAAAACAAAAACCAATGACAATAAAATCAACATAATTCCATTTCCAATAGATCCTACTGCGCCATTAATAAATTGCTGAATTGATAGAGCAAAAACTAATATTGATAATACTATTTTGATATACTTGTTGAACATATTTTTTACAATTTAGGTCGGATAAAATTAATAAAAAACAAATTGATAATTATTAAATAAATTGATTTGTTTAACTAAAAACTCTTTGTATATTTGCCCGCAGTTTTAGTTTTAAAACAATTATAATTAAAAATGAGCAAAAGAACTTTTCAGCCTTCAAAACGCAAAAGAAAAAATAAGCACGGTTTCAGAGAAAGAATGTCAACTGCTGCCGGAAGAAAGGTACTATCAAGAAGGAGAGCAAAGGGCAGAAAGAAGCTTTCAGTTTCATCAGAAAATAGCCCAAAATAAAATGATTAACAATTGTTAATATATTATACGGTGTTACTAACAGTAACACCTTTTTTTTTATTTTTTTGATTAGTACATTTAAAAAACTTTAATTCAATGCCGAAAGATACTAACCTGAAGTCTCTACTTATAATAGGCTCTGGCCCAATTGTTATCGGTCAAGCATGTGAGTTTGATTACTCAGGATCACAAGCTCTTAGATCGTTAAAGGAAGATGGAATAGAGACCATATTAATTAACTCAAACCCAGCAACAATTATGACAGATCCTGTTATGGCTGATCATATATATTTGCTTCCCTTAAATACTTCCTCGATAGTCAAAATTTTGAAGGATCATCCTCAAATTGATGCAGTATTACCAACAATGGGTGGTCAAACAGCATTAAATCTATGTATTGAGGCTGATGACAAAGGAATATGGGATGATTTTAATGTAAAAATAATTGGAGTCGATATAAATGCTATTAATATTACTGAGGATAGAGAGCAGTTTAGAAATCTAATGTTAGATATCGGTATACCCATGGCACCACAAGCTACAGCTACATCATACCTAAAAGGTAAAGAAATTGCTCAAAAGTTTGGATTTCCACTTGTTATTAGAGCCTCCTTTACATTAGGTGGAACTGGTGCTTCATTTGTTTATGAAGAAAAAGATTTTGATGAATTGTTGACAAGAGGATTAGAAACTTCACCCATACATGAGGTTATGATTGATAAAGCTCTAATCGGGTGGAAAGAGTTTGAGCTTGAATTACTCAGAGATGCCAATGATAATGTGGTAATCATCTGCTCAATTGAAAATATGGACCCAATGGGAATACACACTGGTGATTCCATAACGGTCGCACCTGCCATGACTCTGAGCGACACAACTTATCAAAAAATGAGGGATATGGCGATCAAAATGATGAGAAGTATTGGAGATTTTGCAGGCGGATGTAATGTACAGTTTGCGGTAAGTCCCGATGACAAGGAAGATATTATTGCAATTGAGATTAATCCCAGGGTTTCTAGGTCCTCAGCTTTGGCTAGTAAGGCCACTGGCTACCCAATAGCTAAAATTGCTGCAAAATTAGCAATTGGTTATAATTTAGATGAATTACAGAATCAAATTACAAAATCTACATCTGCTTTGTTTGAGCCTACACTAGATTATGTTATTGTAAAAATTCCAAGATGGAATTTTGATAAGTTTGAGGGAAGTGATAGAAGATTAGGGCTACAGATGAAAGCAGTTGGTGAAGTTATGGGGATTGGTAGATCTTTTCAGGAAGCCCTTCATAAAGCAACTCAATCACTTGAAATCAAAAGAAATGGATTAGGTGCTGATGGTAAAGGTATAACCGATTATGAGACTATTATTTCTAAATTATCTATTGCCTCATGGGACAGAGTATTTGTTATTTATGATGCAATTCAAATGGGTATTCCATTAAGCAGAATATATGAACTTACTAAAATTGATATGTGGTTCCTAAAACAATATGAGGAACTACATATTCTTAGAAATGAAATATCGAATTATAAGATCGATTCAATCCCAAGAGATTTACTATTAGAGGCAAAACAAAAAGGTTATGGTGATAGACAAATTGCTCACATACTTAAATGTTTGGAAAGTCAAGTATATTCAAAAAGAGATGAAATGAGTATCAAAAGAGTTTACAAGTTGGTTGATACTTGTGCTGCTGAATTCAAAGCCTTTACTCCTTACTACTATTCAACTTTTGAAAATGAAATCGAAACAAAAGATGGGGTAAAATACTCAGAAAATGAAAGTCTAGTTACTGATAAAAAGAAAATTATAGTTCTTGGATCTGGCCCCAACAGAATTGGTCAAGGGATTGAGTTTGATTACTGCTGTGTACATGGAATTTTGGCAAGTTCCGAGTGTGGTTATGAAACAATTATGATTAATTGTAACCCAGAAACAGTGTCTACCGATTTTGATATAGCCGATAAGTTATATTTTGAACCGGTTTTTTGGGAGCATATTTATGACATAATTAGACATGAAAAACCAGAGGGTGTGATTGTGCAATTAGGTGGGCAAACCGCATTAAAATTAGCTGAAAAGCTTGAAAGATACGGAGTTAAAATAATTGGTACTAATTTCAAATCTTTAAATTTAGCTGAAGACAGAGGTTCATTCTCAACTTTATTAAAGGAAAATGATATTCCTTACCCAATGTTTGATACTGCTTCGACCGCCGATGAAGCTCTTGCAGTTGCCGAAAAATTAGATTTTCCTATTTTGGTCAGGCCATCGTATGTTCTTGGTGGCCAAGGAATGAAAATCGTGATTAACAAAGAAGAATTAGAAGAGCATGTAGTTAATCTATTAAGAAGAATTCCTGATAATAAACTTCTATTAGATCATTATTTAGATGGTGCAATCGAAGCCGAAGCCGATGCAATTTGTGACGGTCAAGATGTATACATAATCGGAATAATGGAGCATATTGAACCTTGTGGTATTCACTCTGGTGATAGCAATGCTTGTTTACCTCCTTTTAATTTAGGAGATTTAGTTATTCAACAGATTGAAGATCATACTAAAAAAATAGCTAAGTCCTTAAATACGGTAGGATTGATAAATGTACAGTTTGCAATTGTAAATGATAAGGTTTATATAATTGAAGCCAATCCACGTGCCTCAAGAACGGTTCCGTTTATCTCAAAAGCTTACAAAGAGCCTTATGTGAATTATGCCACTAAAGTAATGCTAGGTGAAAATAAAGTAAAGGATTTTGATTTTAAACCAACTTATAAAGGTTATGCAATTAAAGAGCCGGTATTCTCCTTTAGCAAATTCCCAAATGTAAATAAAAAACTAGGGCCAGAAATGAAAAGTACTGGTGAAAGCATTTTATTTATTGACAATCTTCAGGATGATAAGTTCTATGAGCTATACTCTAGACGTAAAATGTATTTAAGTAAATAGAATAATCTTCTTTTTTATTATTCTGTAAATTAATTGTAAATTGTTTTAGATGGATCTAATCATATTAATATTATTGGTTTTTGTTTCAATAGTTCTTGTTTATTTGATTTACAAATCAAGTTCTTCAACTGGTTCAATTGAATCCACTGATTTAATGAATTTTTCCAATACTCTAAATTCTCAAATTCAAGATATAAGAAAAGAAATTAGTAGTAATTCAAAGGAGAGTAGAAGTGAGATAGAAGCAAAATTGAATATTATCAATAAACAAATTAATGATTTTCAGAAATCATCCACTGATTCGATTACTCAGCAGTTTAAAGAGTCTAATAAAGTAATAAAAGATGTTACTACTGAGTTGGAAAAAATTAAGGGTACTAACGAACAAGTTCTAAGTTTTGCAAACCAAATGAAAACCCTGGAAAAAATTCTTGGTAATCAGAAGCAAAGGGGTGTTTTAGGTGAAATTCAATTGGAGAATCTTCTTGCAAATGTATTACCACCAGAACTTTTTAAAATGCAGCATACATTTTCAAATAAAGAAACAGTTGACGCAATTGTTAGGGTTGGTGAATATATTATTCCTATTGACGCAAAATTCTCTTTAGACAATTATAATAAAATGATTGAGTCAGAAAACAAAGAAGAATTACTCGATTTAGAAAAAAAATTCAAATCAGATATTAAGAATAGAATTGATGAAACAGCAAAATATATCAGACCTAACGAAAGAACAACAGATTATGCTTATATGTTTATCCCTGCTGATGGATTATACCAAGATTTACTAAATAGTAGGGTGGGTTCCTTGAAAATTAATCAGAGAGATTTGGTCAATTATGCTTACGAAAAAAAAGTAATGATTGTTTCACCAATGAGCCTTTTTCCAATGCTACAAATAACGGTAAAAGCACTGCACAATATGAAAGTGGAGGATTCTATTAACGATATAATAAAAAATGTTGAAAAGTTGTCTAATCACCTAAATGCTTATAAAACATATCACGATAAGTTAGGAAATACCTTAGGAACTGCTGTAAATCATTTTAACGATAGTACTAAAGAATTTAAAAAAATTGATAAAGATATTATAAGGATTTCAGGAACTTCTAAGTTAGATATTAATTCAGAACTAATTGAAAAACCACAATCAGATGATTAGTTTATTCTACTTGGTAAAATTGAACTAATTTTACTAAATGAGAATTTAAATAAATACCCAAAGAACAAATCTCCTGCAATTGAATAGCCAAAAAATGGTATCGCCATAGTATAACACAGAATTAACCCTTCTATGTTTTTTGGATAACCAATTATCCATACACCAAAATTTGATATTAAAAAGAAAATAAAACTACTTAAAATTATATTTTCAAATTTGATTGATTTAATCTTTGTGCCTAAAAAAACTATTATTGAAAAACCAGTGTAAACAAATAAATTTATAATAGAAATACCAAGTATTAAGTCAGATAGAAATAAAATAATTAGAGGGATTGAAAAAGCAATTCTTTTATCTGAAAAATTAAGCCCACCAAATAACGCAATTGCAGTGACTGGTGAAAAATTTGGCGGATGAGGTATCAGCCGACAAATAACCCCAAAAATTGTGATTAAGAGGACAATTTTTTGAATTCTATCAAATTTATTTTTCATAAAATTTTACTATCTCTTTACTATCAATGTACATTTCTCGTTCCAAAAAATCAAATTTAAGATTATCATCAATGTATTCAAACAATTCTGTTTTTAAATCCAAAGAAATTCTAGAGTCTATTATGTCTAATGTGAAATTAAGCATAGGTTCATTTAAATCTCCAACTTGCCCCATATCAAAAGCCCTTTCTTCATATTCATAATCTGGGTTAATTCCATTATAATAATCAGTTACACCATTTACATTTAAAGTTTTTAAAACAAGTGGTTGTAGAGCATAACTGTGAGTACGATTTACATTTTGATTTGAAAAATTTTCTGAATCATACAAAGTAACAGAAGCTTGATATTTACCATATGTTGTAGTTCCTATTTGTACAACATTTATGTAAGGCTTAAGACAATTAATAATTAATTCACTAGCCGATGCGGAAGATCTTGTTGTAAGAATAAAAACTCTACCTAAGTTCAAGCTACTTTGAAAAGTTGTAAATCTGTTTATAAGATACTCAGGATTGTTATTAATCCAATAATTTTGAATATCATTATTCCATTGTTCAGTATTAAAAACTTCATTTTCAAATTGTCCAGTAATAAGACTAGCTAATACTATTGCGGAATTTATACTACCACCTGGATTATATCTAAGATCTAATATTAATTCATCTATAGAGTTCGATTTAAATTCAGAAAAAATTGTCTTTAAATAATCATCATAATTTGAAATAAATTGATTATACATCAAGTAACCAATTTTTCCACTAGAATAATCCAGAGTAGAATAATGATGTACAGGGTTTTTAACTAAGGGAACTTTTTGTAATTCAATATTAATACCGTTCAACTCTATTGTATCATCATTAATATCCTCCGTGTCATTATTAAAATAATTGGCAAAATTAACTGTATATATTTCTTGTGATAATAAGTCACTATAATTATCAACTGACAGAAGTACACCATCAATACTTCGAAAGATATCACCTCTATTTATATTGGCTAAATCTGCTGCTGATCCATTGTTTACATATCTAACATAACCAAAAATTTCATTATTTGAATTTGGTAAATAAACAAGTCCATAATTAAGACCATTAGACAAACTTACACCACTTAAATATTGCTCTAATTCAATATAATTATCTATAATTAAACTGAATTTATCAATATTATCTCTTTCATGAATAAGAGATTCAAATAAGTCTTCAGGGGAATTATAATTATTTAAATAGCTGGCGTATTCATCAGAATCATTAAACCTGTCATTATCTAAATCAGAAATTTCCTGTTTGTACAAATATGCAGCATTCATACCCTTCCATACAAAATCATTTATTTCACTTGCTGATGCACCATTGTCATCATTATCTTCAAAGCAACTAGTAAAAAACAATGAAAAAAGAAATAGATATAAAAAAAAGCATCTAGAATTCATTCATTAAATTTAGTGAATTCCTGTAAAATTTTCTGGTGTTATATTTTTTAATTCTGATTTTGTCTCTTCTGAAATATCTAGAGAATCAATGAATTTTTTGATACTGTTTTTATCAATTTTTGTGTTTGTTCGGGTTAATTCTTTTAATGCCTCGTATGGCTTTGGGTAATTAATCCTTCTAAGAATTGTCTGAATTGCTTCAGCTACAACTGCCCAGTTATTATTAAGGTCTTCTTTGATCTTCGATTCATTGACAATTAGTTTACTAATTCCCTTAATTGTTGATTTAAATGCAATCAGGGTATGTGAGATTGGAACACCTATATTTCTTAAAACAGTACTGTCAGTTAAATCTCTCTGAAGTCTTGAAATAGGTAGTTTTTCAGAAAGATGTTGAAAAATGCTGTTGGCATATCCCAAATTACCTTCGCTATTTTCAAAATCAATAGGATTTACTTTATGAGGCATTGCTGAACTACCAATTTCACCTTTTTTAATTTTTTGCTTAAAGTAATCCATAGAAATGTAGAACCACATATCCCTGTTAAAGTCAATTAATATTGTGTTAATCCTTTTTAAATTATCAAATATTGCAGCCAAATGGTCGTAGTGCTCAATTTGTGTTGTTGGATATGAATGTTTCAATCCAAGTTTATTTTCAATCAAATTCTTTGAAAATTGAAGCCAATTATGATTTTTGTACGCAACATGATGGGCGTTAAAATTTCCTGAAGCACCACCAAATTTAGCTGCAATTGGAATGTCTTTTAAAAGTTTTAATTGCTCATTAATTCGGATTATAAAAACTTTTATTTCTTTTCCGAGTTTGGTTGGAGATGCGGGCTGTCCATGAGTTCTTGCAATCATAGGAATATCTTTCCATTTGTTTGAAATCTGTTCTAACGATGATAAAATTAATTCAATTGAATTATAATATACCTGATCAAACATTTCTTTTAAACTCAGAGGGATGGCAGTATTATTAATGTCTTGTGATGTTAGCCCGAAATGGATAAATTCAACAAATTTTGACAGATTTAACTCTTCAAATTTATCTTTAAGGAAATATTCAATTGCCTTTACATCATGATTTGTTGTATTTTCAATTTTTTTAATGATTGATGCATCATCGTTTGAAAAATCAAGGTATATTTTTCTTAATAATTCAAATTTTGACTGGTCAAAGTTTTTTAGTTCGGGAATATCAAATTCACATAAACCGATAAAATATTCAATTTCAACTACTAGTCTATATTTCATCAAAGCTTTCTCAGAGAAAAATTTATTTAGCTCTGATGTTTTTGAAGAGTATCTCCCGTCAATTGGAGAAATTGCATTTAAACCACTGTTGTTCATCAATCAAATGTTAAAGATTTGCAAAGTTAATCAAATAATTACATTTTATGGTTAATTTTGCTTCCTTTACTGATATATACATTAGGAAATGATTAAATTAAGAGACCTTCTTTCTGAGTCTTTAGTATTAATAAAAGGACATTGGCTGCAATCCATTGCCGTTTTTTTTGTATTTAATTTGATTATAGCATTAGTGCAAGCTATTCCTGGAATAGGGGGGTTTTTAAGTTTGCTTATTACCGGACCATTTTCGGTAGGTGTAAGTTTATATTGTGTTAAAATTATCAATGAAAATTTTCCGAAATTTGAAGATTTACTATTTGGATTTCAATACAATCTAGGTAATAATATGTTAGCTTACTTTATAATTATCCCAATTGTAGCCGTAGTTGGTATAATTTTAATGATTTTGTTTTTATTAATAAACTTTGCCATATTTTTACTGATCATATCTATTGTTTATACCCAATCATATGAGGCGTTTGTTAGTACTATGGAATGGGAAGCCCTATTGACACCCTTCAGGTCGCTTTCTATTGGCCTAACTGCCGAGTCAATAATGTTGATGATGTTTTGTATTTTGAGTTTTTGCTTTTCGTTTATTCTACCCTGGATAATTGCTTACATTCCTTTTGCTATGACCTTTTTTATAATGGCAGAAGACACTTCAATTGATGCTTGGGATGCTGTACAAAAAAGTTGGAAAATGATGAAGGGTTATAAGTTTAACTTTTTTGTTCTTAATCTAATTTTATTGCTGTTGCTAGCTTTAACCCCTTTTACTTTATTCATCGGTCTGTTATGGTATATCCCTTTTTCTTATGTTGTAACGGCTAATTACTATGAAAAGATTAAATAAATTTTTCAGAAAATATTTATTTAGTTTTTGATGGTTTTATTTAGAACTTTGTATTCTTCATAACATTCACTAATGGCGTCAAGAACCTGTAAATCATTAGCTTTTGAGATAAACTCATCAGAATAATTGCACTGAGTGATTAAAAAGTCAAGATCAATCTTGTCAATATCTAATAATTCAATTAGCATCTCTCTGTCAAATCTGTTTGATAGGGCATTTCTGATTTGATCATCGCTTTTCATTTTTTTTAGTTTTCTTAATTGATTGGGTTCTCTGCCAAAAATTTGATAAAGAAAATCAACTGGGTTAAAAATTGCATTTAGCGCTTTTGTCACAGCTTTTGTGGGTCTAACACTTGATTCATAGCCAACATTAGAAAGACCAGAAATACTATATCTAAAATTATTATTTATCGGAACTTGCTTAATGTCTAATTCTAAATAACCTGTCAGTTTCATCTCGTAAACAACTACTTCTTCAAGAGCTAATGCAAGCTCAGTTAATTCGATTGTAGTGTTAGTTCCAAACTTGATCCAGTCATTCGTGACCCTTACCTTAATGGATTTATACCCTAAATATGAAAAATGTAACGTATCATTAACTTGGGCATTAATTTCAAATTTCCCTTCCTTACTGGTTGCAGTACCGATAACTTTATTAAGGTTGACAATATTTACATTTTCTAATGGAAGATTTGTCTTAGAATTTAAAATTGTTCCGCTGACATCAGTAACCTCCTGAGCAAAAAATGAAGTTGAAATAAAAAAAAAGAAAACAAATGCAATTAACTTATTCATTTATTAAATTTATGCACTAATTAGGCCAATTTTCATTTAATATTAATAAAGATTTGTTAAATAATCAACAAGTTTATTTATTGCCTTTGCCCGATGAGCTATTAAATTTTTTTCACTCAGGCTCATTTGCCCAAACGATATATTTCGGTTTTTTGGGATAAATACTGGATCATATCCAAACCCTAAGTCACCCATTCTTTCATATCCTATATTTCCTTCACAAACACCCTCAAACGTTATGATTTCACTGTTTTTTGACAATGATATGACGGTTTTAAAGCGAGCGACTCTATTTGTATTATTTTCTAGCATTTCTAACAATTTATCGATGTTTTCATCAGAACTTGCATTTAGTCCTGCAAATCTTTTAGAAAATACCCCAGGTTGGCCATTTAATGCATCAACTTCAAGCCCAGTATCATCAGCAAAACAATCATATCCAGTTTTGATTTTAATCAATTCAGCTTTTTTTATTGAATTTTCAATTATTGTAGGTTTATCCTCAATGATATCATCGTTAAATCCAATATCATCAAGACTCAATATTTCAAATGAACTTGATAGCAATTCTCTAACTTCTTTTACTTTATTTGAATTGTGAGTCGCAAAAACTAATCTATTCATTGGTTATGATATGGAATATTGTTAATAATAGTTAAAGATCTATAAAGTTGCTCACTGAAAAATAATCTTGCTAAATCATGAGAAAATGTGAATTTTGATAATGCTATCTTTAATTTAAACTTATCTTTAAATTCGGTTGAAAAACCATATGCACCACCAATTAAAAAAACTATATTTTTAGTTCTGTTCATCATTTTATTGGAAATAAATTTAGAAAAATCCATAGTCGAAAATTCTTTTCCTTTTTCGTCCAGTAAAATTACTAAATCATTGCTTTTAATATTTTTTAAAATAAGATCTGATTCAGATTTTTGAATTAATTTTTTCTCAGTTTTTTGATTTTTATTTTTTAATCCAATTGAACTATAACTTATGAAATGATTTATTTTTTTCTCATAATCTTCAACTAATAATTCAATATTATTACTTTTATTCTTACTTATGTAAATAAGTTTAATATTCATAATCCATTTTATGAGTAAATTTATCACTTAACTCCTTTCAAAAATATTATATTATAATTAAATTTTTCTAATGGCCTATTATGTTGATGTAATATTACCGATTCCAGTTAATCAAAAATTCACCTACTTGATAAGTAAAGATGAGTATGAGTTTTTAAAACCTGGAATGAGAATTATAGTTCCATTTGGAAGGTCAAAACTATACACTTCAATTTCTGTAAAAATTCATAATTTTTTTGAAAGTGATTATGAGTTGAAATCAATAATTCAAATTATTGATGCCTCTCCCTCTGTAAATACTCATCAATTAAAGTTTTGGGACTGGGTATCGAGGTATTACTTTACATCTCTTGGTGAAGTAATGAGAGCATCTATTCCTAGTAATTTAATTCTGCAGAGTGAAACAATAATTACTATTAACAATCAAAATGAGGTTAACAATAACAAGTTAGATGATACTGAGTATCTGATTCTTGAGGCATTAAATATTAATAAACAATTATCAATAAAAAACGTGTCCGAAATTTTAAACAGAAAAAATATTTTTTCTGTTATAAATAAAATGAACGAAAAGGATTTAATAGTGGTTGACGAAAAAATATATTCGAAATATCAACCAAAATTCATAAAATGTATTCGTTTAATTAAAGACTTTGACTCTAATTCTGTGATGTCAATAATAAAAAAATCAAAAAGACAAATTCAGTTTTTTGAATATTATAGTAGATTAAAAAAACAATTGGTTGAAAATGTTAGGGTTTCAGAGTTTAAAAAATTAAACCCCGGTTACTCTGCAATAATTAAAAGGATGGTTGAAAAGGAAATATTTGAATATTATGACATTGAGGTTAAAAGAAATATAATTGATCAAATTTTTAATTTTAAAGAATTTAAACTTACTGATGTTCAAAAAACAGCTTTTGAAGAAATTAAAATCAGGTTTAGCCAAAATAAGAATGTCCTTTTCAAGGGGATTACATCATCTGGAAAAACAGAAATTTATATAAGTTTAATTAATGAACTGCTTAATTCAAAAAACCAGATTTTACTTCTTGTACCAGAAATTGCTTTAACCACACAACTTGTTGAGAGATTGAAGATTTATTTTGCTAAAAATTTGGTGGTTTATCACTCAGGGCTAAGCATAAATCAAAGAGCTGAGCTTTGGAATGAAATAATTAAAAATGAGAAACCTCAGGTAATCATTGGTGCAAGGTCAGCTGTGCTACTTCCATATAATAAACTCAAGTTAATAATTGTTGATGAGGAGCACGAGCAATCATACAAACAATACGAACCATCCCCAAGATACCATGCTAGAGATACTGCATTGATGTTAGGGAATCTTCATAATTCAAATGTAATATTAGGTTCAGCTACACCCTCATTTGAAAGCTTTTACAACTCCAAAATATCTAAAAAATTATCATTGGTTGAGTTGAACAGTAGATTTGGAAATATTCCTCTTCCAAAGATTGAATTAATCAACTTGTCTGATAAAGTTAAAAATGGAAAAATGTATGGTCTTTTTTCAGATAGCCTACTAAAAAGAATTAAATATATTGTTGACAATAAGAAACAAGTTATCCTTTTTCAAAACAGGAGAGGTTATTCTCCAGTTTTAGAGTGCAATTCATGTGGTCATTCCCCCAAGTGTATAAATTGTGATGTTACACTAACATATCACTACACTAAAAAATTATTAAAATGTCACTATTGTGGCTATAATGAGAAATTAAATAGTAATTGTTTTAAGTGTAATAGTAATGATTTATTGTCCAAGGGATTTGGAACTGAGCAGGTTGAGTTAGAGCTAAAAGAATTTTTCCCAAAAATGCGGGTTGCAAGATTAGATTATGATACTACTAGAGCTAAAAATAAATTCAAAAATATAATTAATTCATTTGATAATCACGAATACGATGTTCTTGTAGGAACGCAAATGATAACCAAAGGTTTAGATTTTAAGAATGTACAATTAGTCGGTGTATTAAATTTAGATAGCTCTATGAATTTTCCGGATTTTAGATCTTATGAGAGAAGTTTTCAATTAATTCAGCAGGTTTCTGGAAGAGCTGGTAGATCAAAGGACCAGGGTGAGGTGTTAATTCAAACGTACAATTCAAAAAGCATTGCCGTAAATCAAATCATTAAAGGTGATTATGAAATGTTTTATAACGAACAAGTTCAAGACAGAAAAAAATTTAATTATCCTCCGTTTGTCAAACTCATAAAAATAACTGTAAAGCATAAAGAATTAAATAAAGTTAACAATTCCTCAAATTGGTTTTACAAGAAGATATATCCTTATTTCAAAGAAAATCTATTAGGTCCAGAGTTTCCATATATTTCAAGAATAAGAAACAAATACCAGAAAAATATACTTATAAAAATCACCAGTAGCCAATCATTATCCGCTGTAAAAAACATATTAAAAAAATCTATTTTATCTTTCCAGTCAGTTGCAGAGTTTAGATCTGTTCAGATCATTGTTGATGTTGATCCTTATTAGAAGTTCTAAAAAAATAAATTATCAAATTTAATAAGGTAAATAATCTTAAATTCTTAAAATAAAAAATATTTGATAACAAAAATTATCATAACATTATAAAATTATCTATTTTTGCACGCATTAAATTTAAAAATAACAAAATGAATCATTACGAAACTGTTTTCATTCTAAATCCCGTTTTGTCTGATGAGCAGACAAAGGAAACAGTCCTTAAATATGAGAAATTTTTAACATCGAAAGGTGCAAAAATGGTATCTAAAGAGGATTGGGGATTAAAGAAGTTAGCTTACCCAATTCAAAACAAAAAAAGTGGTTTTTATCATCTTTTTGAGTATACTGTTGATCCTACTGTCATCTCTGATTTAGAACTTGAATTTAGAAGAGATGAAAGATTTATGAGATACCTTACGGTAAAACTTGATAAGTACGCTGTTGAATGGGCTGAGAAAAGAAGAACTAAGATTAATAATAAAGAATCATAATTATGGCAAGTATTCAAGAAGAAGCATCAGGAAAAAAAGGTGGTGAAATTAGATATCTAACACCCCTTAATATTGAACACAGTACAACAAAAAAGTATTGTAGATTTAAAAAATATGGAATAAAATATGTGGATTATAAAGATTCAGATTTTTTGTTGAAATTCATTAATGAACAAGGTAAATTATTGCCAAGAAGAATAACAGGTACTTCATTAAAATATCAAAGAAAAGTTTCTGTTGCGGTAAAAAGAGCTAGGCATCTAGCATTATTGCCATATGTTGCGGATTTACTTAAATAAAAATTTACGATATGGAAATTATATTAAAAAAAGATGTTGAAGGTGTAGGGTACAAGGATGATATTGTTTCTGTTAAAAATGGTTTTGGCAGAAATTTTTTAATTCCTAATGGATCTGCAATCCTTGCTACACCATCTGCAAAAAAAGTATTAGCAGAAAATATCAAACAACAAGTTGTTAAAGACAAAAAAATAATTGATGACGCTAACAAGCTGGCCAAAAAAATAAACGGTCTAGAAATAAAAGTAAAGGCAAAAGTAGGCGAGGGAGTAAAATTGTTTGGTTCTGTTAATAATATTAATATTCAAAAAGAACTTGCGGATAGCGGAGTTGAAATAGACAAAAAAGCTATTATGATATCTGGAAATAACATTAAGCAAGTAGGTAAGTATACTGCTAAAATTAGATTACATCGTGAGGTTATATTTGATTTACCTTTCGAAGTAGTTCCAGAAAAAAAATAGATAATAATAACTTTCTAGTTTAAAAACACCTGCTTACGTAGGTGTTTTTTTTTTAATTTAACTTAAATTTAAATAAGAAATGCAAAAGCCAATTTTACCCAAAGGTACTAGAGATTTTAATTCTGAAGATTTATATAAAAGAAATTATATAATTAACATAATTAGAGATAATTTTTCAAAATTTGGATTTAATCCAATTGAGACTCCAAGTTTTGAAAGATCAGAGACCCTATTGGATAAATATGGGCAAGAGGGAGAGAGACTTATTTTCAAAATCCTTAAATCAGGGAACTTTCTCAGGAATATTGATGGTAAAGATTTCGAGTTTTCAAATCTAGCTCCAAAAATTGTTGATAAAGCTCTACGTTACGATTTAACTGTACCATTTGCACGATATGTGGTTCAGAATCAAAATAATATTAACATCCCGTTTAAAAGATATCAAATTCAAAATGTTTGGAGAGCAGATCGACCTCAAAAGGGTAGGTACAGAGAATTTCTTCAATGTGATGCAGATGTGATAGGCTCTAAATCAATGATGCAAGAAATAGATTTTATTTCTTTATTTGATTCGGTTTTTAATGATTTAAATTTAGAAGGATGTCTCATCAAAATTAATAGCAGGAAGTTATTATATGCAATTTGTGAAATAAATGATTGTCTCGATAAATTTGGTATAATAACTAATCAGTTAGACAAATTAGATAAAACTGAAGTAAATGTTGTAAAGAATAACTTAACAGAAAACGGATTTGATAAAAAAATAATAGATTCTTTATTTGCAGCTATCAATCTATCAAAAAACTTCTATGATAACTTGAAAGAAATCAAATTATATTTTAAATCTTCAAATATTGGATTAGAAGCAATTTCTGATATTGAGTATATCTTCAACTATTTTTCCAAAAATAAATTAATAAAATCTAATCTGGTTTTCGATATTAGCCTCGCAAGGGGAATTGATTATTATACTGGAGTAATTTTTGAAGTTATTGCTCCAAAGAAAATAAATCTTGGGTCAATTGCAGGTGGAGGGCGTTATGATAACTTGACTGAAATTTTTGGTCTAAAAAATATGAGTGGTATTGGAATTAGCTTTGGATTAGACAGATTATTTTTAGTGATTGATGAACTGAAGCTATTTCCTGCAATTTCTTATAATTCAGTAAAGGTTTTGATATTAAACTTTGGTGCAAGCTTTTCTTATGATTTGATTGAGATAACAAATTTTTTAAGATTCAATAAGGTTAATGCAGAATTTTACCCTGATTCCATTTCTTTGAAAAAGCAGTTAAATTATGCTAATAAAAATAGTATTCCATATGTTTTATTTTACGGAGATGAAGAAAAAGAAAAGAACTGTTATAAATTAAAAGATATGAAAACTGGTTATCAACAAACACTTAGCAGGGAGGAGCTAGTAAAAAATTTAAGGGGAAATTAGTAGCGAGACCGAGATTTGAACTCGGGACCTCCGGGTTATGAATCCGACGCTCTGACCAACTGAGCTATCTCGCCATTTATAAAGGCAGCAAATATAAAATTTAAATTTTTTAGATTCAACATCTGGCTAAGAAATTATTTATATAAATCTTGCTATAAAAAAGAATAAATGTATATATTACAATTCTAATTATTCAATATGAGTGACAGAATTAAATTCGAAATGGAGTTTCCAATTAAGGTCTCTCAAAAACTTCTTTTTCAATATATTTCTACACCCTCAGGTTTGTCTGAGTGGTTTGCCGACAATGTAAATTCAAGAGGTGAAATTTTTATTTTTATTTGGGATGATTCTGAAGAAAGTGCAAAATTAATCAAAAAGATAAATAATGAAAAAATTCAATTTCAATGGCTTGATGATGAGGAAACAGACTACTATTTTGATTTAAGAATACAGTTTGATGAAATAACCAAAGATGTCTCTTTAATTGTTACTGATTATGCTGAAGATCAAGAAGAAGTTGAAGAGTCAAAATTATTGTGGACTAATCAAATCTCTGATTTAAAGAAAGTTTTGGGATCAACCTAATTATCTTGTGGATTTTCTGGCGCATTTGACCAGATTTTAAATTTTTCATCCATCTTTTTCATTTTTTCCCCCCACATTTTTTTAATATCCTTTTTAAATAAGTAATTGGCTTTATTTTTTACCACCACCCATGAACCATTGTTTATTTCACCTATCAGCTGATTGTAAGTCCAACCAGAATAACCAGAAAAGAATTTTATCGATGAATTGTCAATTTTCATTTTATTTATTATTTCTATAATTTTTTTAAAATCACCTCCCCAGTGCAGATCATTAAAAAAATTTATACTATTATCGATTAAATGTGGGTACTTATGAATAAAATAAAGATTATCTTGATTTACGGGACCTCCACTAAAAATTTTTATTTTTTTTTCAAGAACTTTATTATCTAAATCACTGAGGGTATAATTGAGTTCCTTATTAATGATAAATCCAACAACTTCCTCATCACTCACTTCAGTAAGGATAATTATTGATCTATTAAAATAGTAATCACCCAAACTTTCAGGCGTAGAAATAAGTAAATCTCCTTTATCAATCATATAAACATTCTATAATTTTCAATATCAAATCCGTTAAGAAATGAAGATGTATTCATTCTTTTTTTTCCTTCCATTTTTAAATTTTTAATTTTGATAAATCCATCATTACATGTGATATTTATAAAATCTTTTTCTTTAGTTATTTCTCCGTTTTCAAAATTATGTTCTTCCATAACATATTCAGATTCGTAGAATACGACCCTTTTAACATCTCCGTTTTCATTAATCAGAGATGCTCTTGCACCAGGAAACGGAGATAATCCCCTGATTTTATTATAGATTTCAAGGCAATTTTGATTCCAGTCGATTTTAATATTTTCTTTATTCAGTTTATATGCTGTTTTATAATTTCCTTCATGCTCTTGTTTCTTTTCTGTCAAGCTATTTTTCAAAATTTCTTGAATAGTTTTTTTAACGGTGCTAGCACCAATTACTTTTAATTTGTCATGTAACTCTCCAGCATTAATTTTCTTATCAACTTTTATTTTTTCCTGTAACAATATATCACCAGTATCAATTTTATCATCAATAAAAAATGTTGTTACACCCGTAAAATTTTCATTATTAATAATTGCCCAATTTATTGGCGCAGAACCTCGATAGTTTGGCAGTAAAGAGGCATGAAGGTTAATTGTTCCATATTTTGGAATTTGCCAAATACTTTTTGGTATCATTCTAAATGCGACTACAACAATAATGTCCGGATTTATCGATGTTATTTTTTTTATAAGACTTTGTTCTTTTAAATTTTTTGGCTGTAAATATTTTATATTATTACTTATTGCAAACTTTTTAACCGGAGAGAATTCAATTTTTAATCCTCTGCCAGACGGCTTATCGTAATTTGTAATAATTGCATCGAGATTAAAATTATTTTTCAAAACTTCAAGGGTGGGTATTCCAAATTCGGCAGTACCCATAAATAATATCTTTACCTCTTTATTATTCATTTAATTGATTCAATTATAAAATTTGTTCTTTCTTGAACCGAACTTTTTGGAAGTGTAATAAACTTTTGAGCATAATTTGAGTATATTTTTTTTATGTATTTATTAATATCCTTTAAGTCCTCAAAAGATTCATATCTTTCATTGTCTTTCTTGTATATATCTTCCCATGGCTCAGCTAAAAAAATAAAATCGTACCTATACTTTTTTGATGTTAATTCCAATTCTTTCCCAAATGAAATTTTCTTATAATTCAAATAAGCTATAATATCTGGAATACCTCTATCAAAAAATTTAATATCATGGTCAGATTTATTTGACTCTTCAAACTGTGCAATTCTATTTTTTAAAAGGATTTCTGAAAATTTAATAGGATCCGATAAAAAGAATTGATCATGACCTAATTTTTTATATTTTCTGATTATTTCTCTTGAACTTTCATGAAACACATGGTGTCCGATACTCTCTAATTTGTTAATTATCGAAGTTTTTCCGGTTCCAGGACCACCAGTAATTACAATCTTCATGACAATATTTTTTATAAAATTCGACAATAATGTTTAAACTGAAAAAATAATTAACAATATATTTGTTCTCAAGAAATGAGTGAGGAGAATAAAAATTTTTATAAAAACTTAAAGCAACTTCTTAATGACACAAGTAGTTGGCCTTCAGAGTACATTTATAAATTTATATATAGTTCAAAACCTGAGAATATTGAAATATTAAGAGATATTTTTAAAGCTTCAAATGCAGACTTTAAAATTAGAACCTCTAAAAACAGCAAGTACACATCGGTTTCGGTAAAAATTATTGCGAAAAACCCAGATTTAATAATCGAAAACTATAAGAAGGTTGCTGATAGGATTGAAAATGTAATTTTATTATAATTTCTGCACATATTTTTCGTATTTTGCCTCATATTAACCTGTTAAATCTATAAAATTGATTGAAAATTTAGAATATAATACAATAAGGGAAGAGTTAATTATCCCTGAATATGGAAGACATATTCAAAAAATGATAAATTATGCATCCTCGAGAGAAAGTAAAGAAGAGAGAAATAAATTGGCTAATTCAATTATTTCGGTTATGGGTAATTTGCAACCACATTTGAGGGATGTACCTGACTTTCAGCATAAATTATGGGATCAGCTATTCATCATGTCAGATTTTAAACTAGATGCTGATTCGCCATTTGAAAAGCCATCCAAAGAAGTATTAAATGCTAAACCAGATCCACTAAGTTATCCCCAGAATTTCCCAAAATATAGATTTTACGGAAATAATATTAAAATCATGATTGATGAAGCTGTAAAATGGGATGCTGGTGAAATGAAAGAAGCATTAGTTTTAACAATTGCTAATCACATGAAAAAGTGCTTCTTAAATTGGAATAAGGATAGTGTAAAGGATCAAGTTATATTTGATCATCTTTATGAGCTGTCAGGTTCTAAGATAGATATCAGAGATTCAAAAGAGGAGTTATTGGATTCAGCCCTTTTGCTTAGGTCTAAGAAAAGGTTTTCAAATAAGAAATTCACCAAGAAAAATAATAAAAACAGAAAAAGATATTAGCCTTCAAAGAATGCAAGCTTTTAAAATATTAGGAGGAAGAAAACTCAAAGGTGAAGTAAAACCTCAGGGAGCTAAAAATGAGGCACTTCAAATTATATGTGCAACTCTATTAACTTCTGAGGAGGTTGTAATAAATAATATCCCTGATATTATAGATATAAACAAACTTATTTCTCTTTTAAAATCTTTGGGTGTAAAAGTTAATAAGCTAAGCTCAAACAAGTATTCATTCAAAGCAGATAATATCGATTTAGATTATTTGAGTTCTGATCAATTTAAGACTGATGGTAAAAGTCTAAGAGGCTCAATTATGATTGTAGGACCTCTTTTGGCTAGATTTGGTAAAGCATTCATTCCTAGACCCGGAGGTGATAAAATTGGTAGAAGGAGATTAGATACACACTTTGAAGGTTTAATTAAACTTGGTGCAAAATTTTCCTACAACAAAGAGAATTACTTTTATGGGGTGGAATCAAAAGGATTAAAAGGTGCCTACATTTTAATGGATGAAGCTTCTGTTACAGGTACTGCCAATATATTAATGGCCTCTGTTCTGGCAGAGGGAAAAACTATTATATATAATGCTGCTTGTGAACCATATATACAGCAATTATGTAAGCTTTTATGTAAGATGGGAGCAAAAATTAAAGGAATTGGTTCAAATTTATTAATGATTGAAGGAGTAGATTCTTTAGCTGGTGCTGAACACTCTGTATTACCTGATATGATTGAAATAGGAAGTTGGATTGGATTGGCAGCTATGACAAAGAGTAATATCAGAATAAAAGATGTCAGTTGGGATAATCTTGGTGTTATTCCAAATGTTTTTAGATCTCTTGGAATTACTTTGATAAAAGAGGGCGATGATATAGTTATCCCAGAGCACAAAAATGGATACGAAATAAGCAATTATATTGACGGCTCTATTTTATCAATTTCTGATGCTCCATGGCCAGGTTTCAGTCCTGATTTACTCAGTATTATTTTGGTTATTGCCACTCAAGCGAGAGGTAGTGTTTTAATTCATCAAAAAATGTTTGAAAGTAGATTATTCTTTGTTGATAAATTGATTGATATGGGTGCAAAGATAATTTTATGCGATCCACATCGCGCAACAGTCATAGGATATGATTTTAAATCTTCTTTAAAAGCTACTACCATGACCTCACCTGATATTAGAGCAGGAATTTCACTACTAATTGCAGCCTTATCTGCTAAAGGTGAGTCTGTTATTCAAAATATCGAACAGATTGACAGGGGCTATGAAAATATTGATGAGCGACTAAGGTTGCTGGGAGCCTCAATTGAGAGGATTTAATTTTGATTAATAGGAGGTGGACCATCAATCATTGGTTCATATACATGATCACCCTTTCTCAATAAAAATTCATCCCTTATTTCTTTCACAAGTTTATCACTCTTAAATAAGTCTGACATTGTAAAAGCCATTGCCTTTGATGCATAGATTGCACCTTTGTGTCCAATACTCATTCCACCGCAAGCTACTACAGCCCAAGAGTGCCATGGTGTTTCGTATGGTGCTGTTGTTACAGATAAACTAATATTTGGAACGTTCCAGCTAACATCTCCGACATCAGTAGATCCACCGCCACCGTCAATTATAGTTTCTCTAAGGGGGTATATCATTCCATTTAAGCCCACTTGTGGCTTGTCTAGAGTAAGTTGTAATTCTTTGGCAAAATTTATTTCATCACTATTGTATTCTATTGGACCTAATAGCTCTAAGTTTTTTTGCATAATTTTACCGCCACTTCTATTGACTAAGACCTCATATATTCCAGAAATTAATGTCACCTTATAGTCAACATTTGCAAGAATTGCAGCACCTTCTGCCATTTCCATTACCCTTTCATATACTGGGGTCATTCCAGCTCTGTCCGAGTCTCTCACACGAACCCATAATTTAGAGTAATCAGGAACCACATTCACAACCTTTCCACCATCTTGAATGTGATAATGCATTCTAACAGTTGGTTGAACATGTTCACGATAATAATTTATTGCAGAGGTATATAATTCCAAGGCATCAGAAGCACTTCTTCCGTTCCATGGATCCATTGATGCGTGAGCTGCCTGACCAAAAAATTCAACTTGAAAATCAATTAAAGATAATGTTGACTGAACATCAGACTCAGTATAGTATCCGGGGTGCCAGCTTATATTTACATCTACATCATCCCATAAACCTGCATCAACCATCCATATTTTTCCAAAAAACTTTTCTTCTGAAGGTGTTCCAAAGAATTTAACAGTCCCTTTTAAATCTCCATTTTCAATCTGTTCTTTTATAGCAATTGCAGAAGCAAGACTTGCAGCCCCAAATAAGTTATGCCCACAACCGTGGCCATTTCCTCCGTCTGTTAGGGGTTTTTTAGTTGGAGTTGTATCTTGAGATAGGCCAGGAAGAGCATCAAACTCGCCTAAAACACTTATAACAGGTTTACCCTGCCCGTATGTTGCAACGAATGCTGTAGGCATTCCAGCTACACCTCTTTCAAGACTAAAACCATTTGCCTCAGCATAATCAGAAAGAAGTTTAGATGATTCATATTCGTTAAAAGCTGTTTCTGCTAATTCCCATATTTTATCACTGATTTTTATTATTTCTTCTTCGTGATTTTCAATGGACTTAACAATATTTTTTTTTGTCTCGTCTAAATTTTGAGAAAAAACATGAGGGCTTACAAAAAATAGTAAACCAAAGAATAATCGATACTTTATCATGGTATATGTATTTTAATAAATATAATGATTTTAGTCTAAATACATTTTGTAAGTATCTAAGCACCTTTGTCTGGCAACTTTGTGGTCAACAATCTCATCCGGGTAAGATTCGGATTCAGTATTTACCCACTTATTAATGTATTCCCTACTCTTATCAAATTTTATAATTTGAGTATGAGGATTGAAGATTCTGAAGTAAGGTGCAGCGTCAACCCCTGATCCACTTGCCCACTGCCAATTACCAACGTTACTAGCCATTTCATAGTCATTAAGTTTGAGGGCAAAATATTTTTCTCCTAATCTCCAATCAACTAATAGATGTTTGCATAAAAAGCTTGCAGTTATCATTCTAACTCTGTTGTGCATAAAACCTGTGTTATTAAGTTCTTTCATGCCTGCATCAACTAAAGGGAAACCAGTTTCTCCGTTTTTCCATGCTTCAAACGATTTATGATCATTTAGCCATATAATCTTATCATATTTTGATTTAAAACTATTTTCTGCAGTATGAGGAAAATGAAACAATATTTGCATAAAAAACTCTCTCCAAATCAGTTCATTTAAAAATGTTTGGTCTTTAAATTTTAATAATCCTGAAACAATTTTTCTTACACTGACAGTTCCAAACCTTAGATAAGGGCCAATCTTTGATGTAGAATTAATTGAAGGAAAGTTTCTTGTATCCGCATATTTTGTAACTATATCCTTATTTAATTTGAAAGCTTCAATTTTTTTATCATTTTCGATAAAACCATATTCATTTAATTTCTTTAGAGCAGAAACAGGAGAGTTGTAAAAATTATTAACAACCTCTTTTTCATTAAGTTCAGATAGGTCTTCATTCAAGCTAGCTTTCCATTTTCTCATATATGGAGTAAAAACAACATATGGGCTACCATCGTCTTTTACAACTTCATTTTTTTCGAATACTACCTGATCCTTGAAGGATTTAAACTTAATTTGATTTTTTTCTAATAAACTTTTAATTGATTTATCTCTTGAATTAGCATATGGCTCGTAATCATTATTTGTAAAAACAGAATTTATTTTGTAATCCCTGATTAATTCCTTGAAAATTTCTTTGGGGTTGCCTCTGAACACATTAATTGACGAATTAAATTTATTTTTTAATTCTAAATCAATCTTGACTAGGTTGTCGAATATAAAGTTTATTCTTCTATCATTATTCGGGAGTTTATCAGTTATTGAAGTGTCAAAAATAAATATGGGTATAACTTTAATTTTGGAATTTGTAGCTGCAGATAATCCTGAATTATCGTACAATCTCAAATCTCTTCTAAACCAAAAAACATTAACCTCTTCCATCATAATTTTCCGAAAATTTCAATTAACTTTTTTTCTCTGTAATTAAAAATTTCATTCAACTTTGGTTTGATAGTGATAGGATGAAAAAATGATCCTAAAAATCCAAAAGGCAGTGCATAATCTAAAATATCAATTACTTTTACTCCACCGTCTATTACTTCAAAAATATGCTTATGATGCCAAAATTTATAAGGACCAAATCTTTGTTCATCAACAAAAAATTTAAATTCTTTTACATGTGAAATTTCTGTTACCCATTTCATATTTATTCCAAAAATCGGAGTCACATTATACTTTATAATCTGACCAGAATACATTTTCGTTTTTTCTTCATCAATGATGCAAAACCCCATGTAGTCAGGGGTAATTATCTTGAGATTTTTGGGAGTTGAAAAGAATTCCCAGCACTCTTCAATGGTAACCGGTAATTTTATAGACTTTTCTAATCTAAAAAATTTCATTTAATATAGTTCGTAATTTTGGAACTCATAGGGCTGGTTAAAGAGTACCAATAATCAATTAGATTTCCATCCTTATCAACTAAGTATTTTTGAAAATTCCACTTTACACTTGAATTTTTCCTCCCATTCAGCTCCTTAGATGTAAGCCATTTGTATAATGGGTGTTGATTTGAGCCTCTTACAAAAGTTTTTTCAGTCAATGGAAAGGTAACATTATATTTTTCAGAACAAAATATTGAAATTTGGTCCTCATTTCCCGGCTCCTGAGAACCAAACTGGTTACACGGGACGCCTATCACAACTAATCTATCAGAGTTTTGATCAAATAATTGTTGAAGATCTTTATACTGTCTAGTAAAACCGCAATTTGAAGCAACGTTTACGAATAATATATATTTACCTTTATAATCACTTAGTGATATTTCACTTCCTTGAATATTTTTAATTGAGATATCATAAATTGACATAGAGGCTGTTTTTGATTTTTTTTTGTTAAAGTCACTACTAAAAAATGAAAACATGAGGACTAGTAATATTTTAATTGTCTTAATCATAATATTAGCTTTTAAATGTTACGATTCCTGCATCCATATTAAAAATTTGTCCAGAAATTGAGGATGCGTCTTCAGAAATAAGGAAAGATGCCATTTTAGCTACTTCACTGGGAGAAAGGATTCTTTTAAGTGGATGTCTTTCAATCATATTTTCAATTACCTTTTCGTTTCTTAGAATTTTAGAAGCTAAGTCAGTATTTGTAATTGTAGGGGCTATTGCATTAATCCTTACTTTGGGGGCTAATTCAGAACCCAAAGTTTTAACAAGACCATCAACACCTGACTTGGCTACCGAAACGGATGCGTGGTAGGGCATACCTAGTTTAGTTGCAACTGTACTAAACAACAATATTGATGCGGAGAGTGATTTTTTTAGTAATGGTAAGTATTTTTTGATTGCTTTTACTGCGCCAATAACATTTATTTCAAAATCATTTCTAAAGTCTTCTAAGGTCAAAGTTGAAATGGGTTTAAGATTGATACTGCCAGGGCAGTATATTAGACAATCAAGGTTATCTATTTCTGGATATTCATCGGAAAGGGCATCAAATTCCTTATGAACAAAATTTTGATGTTGAAAGTCTGACTTATTCCTACTGAGACAGGTAATGTTGTTGTAATCGACAAGATTGTCTACAATTGATTTACCAATTCCTTTGGTTCCACCTATGATTAAAATATTTTTCATTATTAGTTAGGCCTTCCTTTTAACCTCTTTTCTACCTTTCTTTTGATAATAGTAAGTCTTTTCATCATATCCATTATGTGAGAATCTTTATTTTCCTTGTAAATCTCATTCAATTCAAGAATCAGACTTTTGACTTCTCTTGATGCAACTATCTTTTCGTTTGTACTTTTGTATACATGTTTTCTGTTTTCAAACTCTGTTGCTTTATCAATTATTTCGGTATCTTTTACTTCCATTTCTTTTACTTATTTTATTCTGATTTATGTTTCTTTGTCTTGCACACTTAAATCTTCCAAGCTCAAAATTTCTTTTGGCCTGATGTTTTGTTTTCCTTCCACTTACTCTTTTTCTCCAAAGCCTAAAACTGGAAGGCTTGAGGTTGCTTCGCATGAGAGAAATAACTTCAGACTCATTTAAGCCAAACGTCTCCGAAATAGCATCAAAAGTTGTTCTGTCCTCCCATGCCATTTCAATGATTCTATCAATATCTGTGCCATTTAAATTTTCCAAATTATATCTAATTATTATGTTTGTTAAAGTTAAATTTATGATCTAGTACCTTTTTAAAAAAAACTAAATTTTGTTTATGATTCAATTTATTACTGTATCTGATAAAATTTCCATCAGAATGTATAGAAAATGAAGGAGTTTTATATACAACTAATTTATAGAATGGAATTACCCAAGTAAACCTTCTCTGACTGTCAACTACATATACTATAATTCCTTTTTTTCTTAACTCTATATTTGAGTATATAATATCATTTTTTTGCTGAATAAGCTTTTTAAAATTCAAACCCAATTCATCAACAATCAATCTCTTTGAACCAATACCACCCAATCTGATTGATTTTATCAAGTTATATTTTTTTCCAACCAGGTTATCAGTTTCTATATCCTTTTCTATATCGTTATAAGTCGAATTATAAATCATTTTAGTTGCGATAAAAATGTTTCAGAGACTTCAAGATGATAATTTAGTTTATCAGTACTCATTTTGTTTAATGTTCTAACCATCATAGATAATCTAGGGTTGGATGTAAAAAAGGATTGATTTTTATATATAAATCTCCAGTAAAGGCCATCCCATATTTTTTGCCATTCACCCTTTTTGTAATCACTCATTTTCATTATGTAATTACTACTACTTATATATGGTTTTGTAGACATTAATCCACCATCAGCAAACTGACTCATTCCGTAAACATTTGGAACCATTACCCAATCATATGAGTCAATAAACAATTCCATAAACCATTTGTATACATCATCCGGATTTATTTCACACAAAAACATAAAATTCCCAATCACCATTAGTCTTTCAATATGATGCAAGTACGCATTGTCATTAACTTTGTTAATGCTATCATCAACCGGTTTGATTCCTGTTGATGCTGTGTAAAAAGAGTCAGGCATTTTTTTTGTAAAACCCCAATAGTTTTTAGTTCTTTCAACACTACCCTTAGAAATGTATACACCTCTAATAAATTCTCTCCAGCCAATAATTTGTCTAATTATTCCTTCGTATGAGTTAATGGGTATATTTTTTTTAGTTGCATATTTGTTTAACTCATTTACCACATATGATGGTGTTAATAATCCAGAGTTAATCAAAGGAGAGAGTAGGCTATGATTTAATATTAATTCCTCTTGAACGATTGCATCTTCGTAATCTCCAAACTCAATAAATCTATTTTTTAAAAAATCATTTAACCAATTTTTAGCTGTTTGAAAATCAGTAGGGTATTTTATTTTTTGATTGAGTGATCCATAATTGTTTTCAAAATTATTTTTTATATACAAATATGCATCTTCAACATATGAGATTTCCTCTTTGGGGTAAGTGATCTTTGGTGGTATCTTATTTTTGGGATATTTTTTTCTATTTTCGTCATCATAGGTCCACTTACCACCCTCAGGGTTATCATCAACCATTAGAATGTCCATTTTTTTTCTTTGTAGTTTATAAAAACTGGTTTGAAAATATTTTTTTTTATCAGGGTTGAAAAAAGTTAAGTTTTCATCATTAGAATTTATAAATTGAGGGGAGTCAATAATATTAATATCTATTGATTTTCCAGATTCATTTATTCTTTTATTTAACCAATTATCACATGGGTCTATATAATTAATCTTCTTAACATTACTGCTCAAAAGCTTATGTAATAGAATTCTGATATCAGAATTTTCACTACTGGAATCTATATATTCAAGGTTATCAAAATAACCCAAACAATAATCATAGTACTTTTTCATACTTATCCTATGAAAAAAAATCTTTTTTTTATGGAATTTAAAGTGCTTAAAGAAAAGATACTCTTCAATTAAAAATGTCTTAACATTTTTGTTGAAAAGCGGGGATTTTTCAAAAAGTTGATTAGGAAATATTAAGTTTACCTCTTCCAATTTTACTGCATTTTTTGCTACAATAAATCACATTATCCCAATCTCTCTTCCACTTTTTTCTCCATTTGAAGGGGAATTTGCAGACTGGGCATGTTTTTTCAGGTAAAAATATTTTTTTCAACTCTTTTGAGGTTTCTGATATCCTTTTCTTGAATTTGATTTTGGAAATGAATAGCCATCACAGCCGCTTATAGTTGCAATTTTAGCATCACTCAAATTAATAAACCCATCATTAGTGATAAGATTATCATCAACGTTTAATTCTACTATTTTACCCACAATTAATCTTGACTTATTATAATTAATTTTTATCTCCTCTACAAACTTCATTCCAATCTTAACTGATGAGGATTTTACATATGGAGCAGGAAAATTATTTATAATTTCTGATTTAATTTTAGTAATATCGAACTCAGAAATTTTTCTGTCATATTTTGCTGAAGTATGGTGAGCTTTATCAACGAATTCTAACTGAACTGAATTTATTGTATAATATGAGTTTTCTTTAATATTTAGATAGGTGTGCCTTGGAATAATTTCTGTTGGTCTTAAAAAGAATCCCAATAGGGGTGGATTTGACCCTAAGTGCGTTATTGAACTAAATATCGCTAAGTTATTGATTCTCTCCTCTGAAACCGAACCTATTAGGTTTGCTGATTTATATCCAGAGCAAGAATTAATTAAATTAATTCTGTAAACTTTATCAAGATTTTCAATATCCTGCTCGCTGAAATGCATTAACTAAATACCTTTTTATAAAGGTAGGATGCAATAACTGAACCAATTATCCCTGAGATAAGGTAGTAGATAAAAAAGTCACTTGAGGAAATATTAGCGCCTACTACTTGAGGGTCAATAAAACTAAACAATGAGGGTCCAAAACTTACCGCTGGATTAAATACTGCACCTGAAATATTCCCAACTGTAAAAGCACCAGCAGTAACTGTTAAGCCAATTACAAGTCCGTAAAACTGGTTCCCTTTCAAATTTTTATTTAATGCAACATTGAGAATTACAAAAACAAGAAGAAAAGTAAATAAAATTTCAGCTACGAAGAAACTAGAAATATCATTGGTATTAGAAATTACCTCAAAATCATTTTCTAATAACATTATGAAATAAGTGGCAACTACAGATCCCAAAAGTTGACTTGCCAAATAGAATGAAAACTCTTTTAACTCAATTTGGTTATTTATTAACATCGCAAGGCTAACAACAGGGTTATAATGTGCTCCCGAAATATGAGCACCCATGTAAACTAAAACAGCTAATCCTAGTCCTATTGCAACAGGATTTTGGCTAAGGCCTATAATTAATACAAGAAAAAATGTTCCTAAAAATTCAATTATATACTTATTCATAATTAATTCGTTAAATTTGAAATATAAGTCGAATATAAAAATTATTTACATAACATGAGAGCATTTATTTTTACAATATTATTATTTGTTAGTTGTTTAGGTTTTTCACAAATTAATACTCCTAGATTTAGCCCAGCCACCGAAATTAAGCAGATGGTAGGTTTAACCGAAATTGAGGTTAAATACAGTAGACCTTCAATGAGAGGAAGAGAAATTTTTGGCAATTTAGTTCCTTATGACAAAATTTGGAGAACCGGTGCAGATAATAGTACAAAAATTAGTTTTACAACAGACGTAATAATTGATGGGCATACAATTAATGCAGGTACATATTCAATTTTTTCAATTCCAACTCAAGATGAATGGATGGTAATGTTGTATTCTGATGTTGAGCTTTGGGGAGTTCCTAGGAATTGGTCCGATGATAAAATAGTATTTAGTTCAACTTTTAAAGTAAATAAAGTTAATCCTGTTGAAACATTCACTATTTCTTTTAATGATTTAACTAATAATGATGTGAATATGAGTTTTTCATGGGAAAACTCATCGGTTGATGTAAAAATTGATGTGCCAACAAGGTCAATGGTTGAAAAGGATATTAGTAATGTCCTTAATGATAATCCAAAGGCCTCTGATTATTACGCTGCAGCCGTTTTTTACAGACAGGAGAATGTGAATTTATCTCAAGCATTATTATGGATGAATAAAGCAATAGAAATATTTGAAAATCCAAGATTCTATCATTACAGACAACAATCTTTGTTAATGGCGGCCAATAACAAATTTTCTGAGGCAATTGATGCCGCAAATAAATCATTAGATGATGCAATTAAGGCTGATAACCAAGGTTATGTAAAAATGAATAGACAGTCTATTGCTGAATGGTCTAAGAAGCTTTAATCCCTTTCAATGTTAGATGAATTATAAAAGATATTAATATCACCATAACGCAGCCAAAAACATTAAGCCAAAGGAACGGCATCCAGTCATAGAGCCAAGCGATAATTATGATTATCTGAGTTATTATGGCTCCAGTAAACACCGCATTCGACTTTAATGTTTTTAAGAAAAATGCAATTAAAAATATACCCAATACATTTCCGTAGAATATTGAGCCAATAATATTTACAAGTTGAATAAGGTTGTCTGCAAGAAATGCAACACAGGCTATTGCTATGGCACACAAGCCCCAAAATAGTGTCATTAGTTTTGTAAAAAAAACAATATTATCATCATTGACATAGCTAAAATTCCTTTTTAGAATATCAATTGATGTTGTTGTGGCTAGAGCATTTATTTCACTCGAGGTTGAAGACATTGCAGCACTTATTATAACCGCTAACAGCAATCCAATTAACCCTCTTGGAAGATTTTCGAGGACAAAATTAATAAATACATAGTCTTTATCATTTGTTTCAACTTTTTCATTTTTATCTTTGGCAGCTTTTTCGATTAAAGTCTTAGCTCGATTCCTTATGATTTTTTCTTCATAGTTTAATTTATCAATTTTTTCCTTTACTTCAATCTTATCTTTTGACAAAATATCATCTAATATGTAAGTCCTCTCATCAAAGTTTTTTTGTAGATTTTCCTCGAGTTGTTTGTATTCGCTCTCATAATTAGAATTAGAAATTATAATTTTTCCTTGGGGATTAAAATTTAATGGAGAGGGGTTAAACTGGTAAAAAACAAAAACCATAACTCCGATAAAAAGAATAAAAAATTGCATAGGAATCTTTAATATTCCATTGAAAATCATCCCTAGTTGCATCTCTTTGAGAGATTTCCCGGAAAGATATCTTTGAACTTGACTTTGATCAGTGCCGAAGTAGGACATCATTAAAAAGGTTCCACCGATAATGCCACTCCAGACAGTATATCTGTTTTCAAGATCAAATGAAAAGTTTAAAACATCCATTTTTGAGTTCGCTGAGGCTATCTTAATTGCCTTTTCAAAGTTAATTTCACTAGGAAGAAGGCTGAAAATTGTAAAAAGCACTATAATTAATCCTATCAAAATTACACCCATTTGATATTTTTGTGTGAAGTTAACAGCTTTTGTCCCCCCAGAAACGGTGTAACTTATTACTAGTAAACCTATAATGATATTTGTTGTTATTAAGTTCCAACCAAGTACTGTTGATAGAATTATAGCAGGTGCAAAAATGGTTATACTTGCAGATAAACTTCTTTGAATCAAAAACAGAATAGCCGTTAGAGATCTTGTTTTTAAATCAAAACGACTTTCTAAAAACTCATATGCTGTATACACCTTTAATTTATGATAAATGGGAATAAATATGGTACAAACTATAATAACTGCAATTGGCAAACCAAAATAAAACTGAACAAAGCCTAATCCATCATTAAAAGCTTGACCAGGGGTAGATAAAAAAGTAATGGCACTGGCTTGTGTAGCCATTACTGAGAGGCCTATTGTCCACCATCTTGCTCCACTACCTGCTTTTATATAATCTTTAGCGGTTTTTGCACCACTGGTTTTTATGGTTCCGTAAAGAACAATGACCAGCAAAGTAAAAATTAACACAAACCAATCTATATTATGCATGACTAATAGTTTGTGGTTATAAAAAGGAAAATTAAAAAGTAGATAAAGTTGACAAAAAGAAGAATTGTATATTCTTTACTCCATTTGAAATTTTTTAAATCCATTTATTATGAATCTTCATTACTTGCTCAATGACATCTCTTACACATCCTTTTCCTCCGTTTTTTTGAGAAATATAGTTAGAAACAGATTTGACCTCTGGAACAGCATCTTGAGGGCAACAACCAATTCCTGCCAACTTAATAATTGGAATGTCAGGAATATCATCACCCATTACCAAAACATTTTCTTTGTTCAGTTTATATTTACTTAAAAAATTATTAAAAGGAACAACCTTATCATGCGATTTTAAGTGAATTTCTTCAATTCCAAGACCATTTAGTCTTTTTCTAACAGATTCATTAGTTCCACCAGATATAATTCCAATTTTATAACCATTATCTACAGCATATTTCATAGCAAATCCGTCTTTAACATTCATTGTTCTTAACAGCTCTCCAGACTCGCTTATTATTAAACTTCCGTCTGTTAGGACTCCGTCTACATCAAAAATGAATGCATTTATATCAACTAATTTTTCTTTGTAATTAATTTCCATATTTGTCTTTAATCATATCACTAATAGTTTTGTACAGAGATATAGTATTTTTATCATCTAACATTTCCAGATGCATTTTCATGATATTTTTATCATTTCTTATTGCTGGACCTGTTTGTGCATTGATAGGGTCTAATTTATGAATTTTATTAACCGTTTCATTAATTAAAGGTTTTAAAATATTAAAATCTAAATTCTTTGAATCTGTCAATTCTTTGGAAAGACTAAATAAAAAGTTTGTGAAGTTGTTAGAAATAATAGCAGCCAGATGCAAAGTTTTTCTTTCTTCAAAGTTTATTTCATAATAGTTACAGCCTAAAATTTTTGATATGTCTTTCAAGGTGTTTAGATCATCTACATTTTCTGCTTCAATACATATTGGAATTTCAGAATAATTTAACTCTTGTGATTTAGAAAAGGTTTGAAGAGGATAAAAAACACCCCTTCTGTTGTTTTTATTGAGGACATTGTATGGTGTGCTTCCAGACGTGTGAACAACTAATTTTCCCTCACTTGTAATCTTATCGCTTACTTCAGCGATAGAATCATCATTAACACAAATTATATAAATATCAGATTCAGCTAACACTGAAATCTCATTAACAACTTTAACCCTAGAGTCAAATTTTAATGAACGTGAGTACCACTCATGCAGTCTAATTTTTTTTGAGTTGTCAAATAAATTAATCAGATGAAATCCAACATTTCCTGATCCCAATACTGTAACTTTTATCATGAAATAAATGATTTGTCAAAATTTACAAAATAAATAATATAATTAGGTATAAAAAAAGTCAAAATGGTATTAAATTTGTAGCCCATAAAAATTTGAATGAATACACTAAAAAAAATATTATTTTCCAACAGGCTCACGGGGGTATTATTTGTTGTATTTGCCGTTGCCATGGCAATCGGAACATTTATGGACGCTGGTCAAGAAACATCACCAACTCCACTAACCAGAAATTTAATTTATAATGCATGGTGGTTTGAAGCAATTATGCTTCTTTTCGTGATAAATTTTATAGGAAACATATTTAAATATAACTTATTAAGCACAAGGAAATGGCCGGTTTTGTTACTTCATTTATCTTGGATTTTTATTTTACTTGGTGCTTTTGTAACCAGATATATCAGTCATGAGGGAGTTATGAGTATCCGCGAAGGAGCTACTGAAAGCTCATTCTTGTCAGAGAAAACATATTTGTCAATCTATGTTGACGGTGATTATGAAGTTAATGGCCAACTCATGAGAAAAGTTGAAGAAGAAGAGGTTGACTTTTCACCGAGAATGAGTAACAAATTCTCAATCAAAACTGAGTATGGTGGTACACCAATTTCGATTCAACTCAATGAATTTATAAATGGTGCAGAGGAAGATATAGTTTTTGACGAAAATGGAGATTACTACTTAAAAATTGTTGAGTCGGCAGGTGGTATGCCTCACAACCATTTCCTAAAAGACGGATCTACAGAAAATATTCATGGAACTCTTTACACATTAAACAATTTCATTGAAGGTGCTGTCAATATTTCATTTGATGAGAATTATGATTTGTTCATTAATTCCCCGTATGAGGGCGAATATATAGTTATGGCATCCATGACACAGGGTTTTCTTGCTAAAAACTCTTATGAATTATTAAATTTAAGAGCAAGATACATTATCAATGGTCAACAGCTTGTTTTTCCAAAACCTGTCATTAAAGGTGTTTTCGATATTGTTAAAAAATCCGAACTTTTAAAGTCTGACCAAGACGGTCTAGAGCTTCTGATTTCCACCCCTGAAGAATCTAAAATGGTTAGAGTGATAGGAGGTAAAGGTACAAACAATGCATTTAAGACTTTTTCTGTGGGAGATCAAGACTTTACAATAAGATATGGATCAAAAGTATATGATTTGCCTTTTAGTATAAAGTTGAACGATTTTATAGCTGAAAAATATCCAGGTACAGACAGCAGCTATTCTTCTTTCGCGAGTGAGGTTACAGTTGTTGATAATGAGACATTTGATTATCGAATTTACATGAATAATATTCTTAATTATGAAGGATACAGGTTTTTTCAGGCTTCATTTGACCCTGACGAACAAGGAACAATTTTATCTGTTAATCATGATTTTTGGGGCACATTGTTCACATACATTGGATATATTTTATTATACTTTGGTTTAATTGTTATCCTTTTTGCAAGATTTACGAGATTTGATTCTCTTAAGAAGCAACTTGATATAGCTAGGAACAAAAAAACAAAGCTTGTAACCTCACTGCTAATTTTAATTTCTATAACAATTAATGCTCAAGGTTTTGGAGTACACAGCTTATCAGCATCTGATATTGAAAAGATTGATTCCATATTAGATGTTAACATAACTTCAAAGGAACAAGCGGGAAAATTCGGTAGATTAGTAACGCAGGATGTTGGAGGTAGAATGATGCCGATAAATACATACTCATCTGAATTATTAAGAAAATTAAGCAAGAAAGATCATTATAAAGATTTTGATTCCAATCAGGTTTATTTATCAATGCAGGAAAGCCCATTGTTATGGTACAGTGTTCCTTTAATATTCCTAAAAAGCAAAAAAGCTGACTCAATAAGAAGTATAATCGGTGTTGAAAAAGACTTAAAGCATGCTTCATTGGTAGATTTTTTCACTGAAAGGGGAGAGTATAAGTTAGGTCCATTTCTTGAAGAGGCTTATCGAGCTGCTGTTCCCAATGCTTTTCAAAAAGAATTTAGAGAGACTGATCAGCGCGTAAATTTATTATACAATGCGGTTCAGGGTACTACTTTGAAGATTTTTCCTGTTCCAGATGATGAAAACAATAAATGGATATCACCAAGTGAAAATAGATTCAGCGTAATTCTAACAGATTCCTTGTACTCTAATTTCATTAATACGGGTTTTAAAACATATTTATATTTCTTGAATGAAGGTAAAAAATCAGGTGACTTCTCCAATGCTGATGAAATTTTGGTTGCGATTACGAATACACAGAAGAGATATGGTTCAGATGTTATGTTAACCGCAAATAAAGTGGATGCTGAAATTTTGTATAACAAATATGATATTTTTAAAAGTTTATTTAGTTGGTATTTGTACGCCAGTACTATTTTGTTCATAGCACTAATCTTTCAGATTTTTAACAGAAATAAATTTGTTAACAGTATTATTGTAATTTCTAAATATGCTGTTTACGCACTTTTCATAATACATGCTTTAGGATTAATTTCAAGATGGTATATTTCTGGTCATGCCCCCTGGAGTGACGGATATGAATCAATGATTTATGTGGCATGGGCTACAATGTTATTTGGGATTTATTTTGGTAAAAAAAGCGAGTTAACCTTGGCGTCAACAACATTTGTTACATCAATGATTTTAATGATTGCTCACTGGAGCTGGATGGATCCAGCGATAGCTAATTTAGTTCCTGTATTGGACAGCTATTGGCTAATGATTCATGTTGCTGTTATAGTCGGAAGCTATGGTCCATTTACAATCAGTATGATTCTCGGGGTGGTCTCTTTGATATTGATGATTTTAGTAAATAAAAAAAACAGAGAATTACTTAATATTAACGTTAAAGAGCTGGTTTTAATTAATGAAATGTCAATGACAATTGGGCTTGTAATGCTAACAATTGGAAATTTTTTAGGAGGAATGTGGGCAAATGAAAGCTGGGGTAGATATTGGGGCTGGGATCCCAAAGAAACATGGGCATTGATTAGTATTATGGTCTATGCATTTGTGATTCATATGAGACTTATCCCTGGATTAAAAAGTAATTTTGCTTTTACAGTAGCTTCAATACTGTCTTTTGGATCAATCATAATGACTTATTTTGGTGTTAATTTTTATCTCGCAGGATTACATTCCTATGCAAAAGATGATCAAGAAATTAGTTTAGTATTTATTAGTATAACTCTTCTAATTATCCTAATTCTTTCTCTTTTAGCATATCCTAAGTATAAAAAATATCTAAAAAATAATCGCTAAATTAGACACCATGTCTGATAAAAATATATTTAAGGGTGTAAATACTATATGTACCCACGTAGGTCAAGTCAAGGATGAACAATATGGTGGTTCGGTTTCTCCAATATATCCTGGTACATCATATGAATACATTGATAAAGAAATTGATAGATATCCAAGATATAGTTCAACTCCAAATCAAGAATTTTTGGCTAAAAAAATAGCTGCTCTTGAGGAAACGGAAGATGCTATTATTTTGGGTTCTGGAATGGCTGCAATTAGTACTTCATTACTTGCTTTTCTAAGTTCAGGAGATCATATTGTAATTCAAAATGATATTTATGGAGGTACTAGAAATCTTGTTGAGGCTCAATTTAAAAGATATGGCATAGAATATTCCTTTACTGATGGATTAGAAACAAAATCTTTTGAAAAGGAAATAAAGCCAAACACAAAGGCTATTTATATTGAAACACCATCAAACCCTTTACTAAAACTTGTTGATATTAAAGAAATTGCTGATCTATCTAAGAGTAATGGATTAATTTCTTTTATTGACAATACTTTTGCAACTCCTTTAATTCAAAAGCCTCACAAGCTTGGAATCGATATAATATTGCATAGTGCAACTAAATACTTTGGTGGTCACAGTGATATATGTGCAGGCGCAGTAGCATCAACAAGTAAGCACAGGGAAATAATATGGAATCTCTCAAAAAATATTGGCGGTAGTCTTAGTGATTATACAGCATGGCTTTTGGAGAGAAGTATGAAGACATTGTCTGTAAGATTTTTTGCTCAGCAAAAGAATGCAGTAGAACTCTCAAAATATTTGATTGATTGCAAGCATATTGACAAGGTTTTTTACCCTGGTCTAGAAGACCATATTAATCATGATATTGCAAAAAAACAAATGGATGGTTTTGGAGCGGTAATTTCATTTGAATTGAATAAAAAAATGGATCCAAAAACTTTCTTAAAATCATTAAAAATGATTAATCCATCAATGAGTTTTGCTGGAGTAGAAAGTACTATGTTATCTCCAGCAGAAACTTCTCATTATTTGTTAACTCCTGAAGATAGAATAGCTCAAGGTATTACTGATAATTTAATTAGATTTTCAGTTGGTATTGAAGATGTGTCTGACATTCAAAATGATATTGAGCAAGCATTTAACAATTTTAAATAAAAGTGTTATGAAAGTTGATATTTTAGCTATTGGATCACATCCAGATGATGTTGAATTGGGTTGTTCAGGGACAATTGCAAAAGAAATTGTAAAAGGAAAAAAGGCAGGTATTCTTGATTTAACTAGGGGAGAACTAGGTACTAGGGGTACCGCTGAAATCAGAGATTCAGAAGCAAAAAATGCAGCTGATATATTAGGAGTTTCATTCAGAGAAAATTTAAATTTCAAAGATGGGTTTTTTAAAAATGATGAAGCGCACCAATTAAAGCTAATTAAAGCAATCAGAAAATTTAGACCAGATTTTATTTTGTGTAATGCTCCTGATGATAGACATATTGATCATCCAAAGGGTGCTAATTTAGTTGTTGATTCTTGTTTTTTAAGTGGGCTCAAAAAGATTGAAACTATTGAAGATGGTGTTGTTCAGGATCCTTGGAGACCCATTAATATTTATCATTATATACAATGGAAAAGTTTGAAGCCTGATTTTGTTGTTGATATTAGTAATCACTTTCAAACAAAAATTAAAGCTGTCAAGGCTTTTAAGTCTCAATTTTATGATGGTAATGAAACCGTACATAGCACACCTATTTCTACTAAAAACTTTCTTGATAGTATTGAATACAGGGCTAGAGATTTAGGTCGATTAACTAATGTTGATTATGGTGAAGGTTTTATTGCAGCTCGTTTGCCTCTAATTGAAAATATCAGCGACTTGAAATAATTTTTATTTCTTGTTTTGCAGAGAAATACAAAAAAATTACATTTGCACTCCTATTATGGTGGTTGTAGTTCAGTTGGTTAGAACGCCTGATTGTGGTTCAGGAGGTCGCCGGTTCGAATCCGGTCTTCCACCCAAAAGTATGCCCTCGAGTAATCGGGGGTTTTTTTATCTATACATATAGAAAAGAAATCCTCCAAACAATATTAAAATAGCACCTATTATTATGTTTATAATTTTGTAAATATTTTTATGAATTATTGATAATATTTAGGTAAATTATCATGATAAATAAATAATTATGAAACAATTCTACTTTTTAGTGCTTATTTTATTATCTACAAATATTTATTCTCAATGTCCAAATCCTGATATTTTTTGGTTTGAGACTGGTGAAGATTTTGTATTTATTAATGGGAATAATAATAGTCAAATTGACTATTATGAAATCGAATACAAAGCTTACGAAACTTTTACACCCGGAGACGGTACAGCAGAGACGTACACATTTTCAGGTTTTCCGCATACCATCCCTGGGTTAATGCCAGGAACACCTTATTATTTCACAAATAGAGGGGTTTGCAATGACGGATCTGTTAGCGACTGGAATGATAATGGAAATGATGGGCCAGACCTTTGGTATACTGACATGCAGGCTGGAGAATTTTCAGCTGAAAATACTTTATCTCACAATTCTTCACAGGAAATAACTCATGAGCCTTCACAAATATGTGAATCAACAGAGGCAGCTTATGATTTTATTTTTGTAGGTGTAAATACTGATCCTGGTTTCTCATGTCCAGAAACGACTTTTACTGCTCAGACGGACGGTCCTTATATAATTACAATAACTGATTCTTACGGCGATGGCTGGGTAGGAGGTGGAGTTGGAAACGAGACTGTTTTGGATGTTCTTGTGAATGGTTCAGTTGTGCTCGATGATATTAGTTTGGCTAATGGTTATTCAGAGGAATTTACATTTGAGGCAAATACTGGAGATGAAATATCAACTCAATGGGTAAATCAAGGCACTTGGTTCTATGAAGTAGGCTATTCAATCATTTCTCAAAATGCAGATTCCGATGCAGTTACAACTGTGGGAGCGCAAATTTACACAAGAAGTTATATACCTGCTGATTTTGGATATGAGGGAACTGTTACTATTGGTGCTGTTGAACTGGGTATATGGTATACTGATGCTGAGGGTAATTATAACCCTGATTTACCAGTTACAGATTATACAGGAACAGCATATCAAAATATTTTCTTGTACAGACAAACTAATGGTGGAGTAGGCACAAGTAATGTAGGACAAAATCAAGCTTACTGGGAGCAGATTGCATTTAAATTAAATTTTGAGATAACCCCTGAAGATCATCAAACTGTGATAACTGTTCCTTTGGAGTTTTTACCCGGATTTGGGAACTTGAATGGAAATGGTGTCGAAGTTTCTGCCAATGATGATATAATTGTTCAGGTTTGGATGGGTCCTGGTGATGAGGCCTCAACCGGTTTTGAAGGTGGTGTTAGAAAATTCATTGCTGGTAATTTATCTGATTTTACCGTTCTACCTCAAGATGCTACTAATTATCCTTATCCTGCTGTTCAGACTGGTCCCTGGATTGATTCAACGTGTGATTATTATAATTATGTTGGTGATAATACATCTCTGATGAATTTAGTTATTGGTTCAAATAATGAGTTGTCAACAGATGAATTTAATATTAATGAAATTAGCTTATTCCCTAATCCTGTTGACAGAATGGAACAGTATTTAAATATTAAAATGGATTATAATTATACAAAAGCCATTAAGATTTTTGATATAATGGGGAGAAAAGTATATGATTTAATAACTGATGATAATAGAATTGATATTTCATCTTTGAATCAAGGTACCTACATTGTTGAAATTAATGTAAATGGACAACAACATAAATCCAAACTAATAGTTAAGTAGTTTAAAATCCTAAATTAATACAGGTAATTAAAAAACCCTCTTTGTTGAGGGTTTTTTATTTTTATTTTTATTTTTATAAAATGAAAATTATACATATACTTATACTGCTTACTTCATCTTTCATTTTTTCTCAAAATACTTATTACCCATATCTAGATTCTAATCTTGAGTTCAAGGTGAGAGTTGATGATTTAATGAGTAGGATGACTCTTTTTGAAAAAGCATGCCAAATGAATCAGTTCGTTGGACTTGAGCATATGAAAAAAGCAGAAAAAGATTTATCACCTGAGGATATGAAAAAAAGTGATGCTCAAGGTTTTTATAAAGGTGTGTTTTCTGATGATGTTAAGCAAATGATAATTAATGGACAAATAGGTTCTTTTTTACATGTAATTACCGCTGAGGAAGCTAACTATTTACAACAGTTGGCGAATAAATCTAAGTTGAAAATACCATTACTTATTGGTATAGATGCAATACATGGAAATGCTCTGTATAGAGGTGCTACTGTTTATCCATCTCCAATAACAATAGCTTCTACTTGGGATGAAAATAATTCACATGATGTTGGTGTCCAGACAGCTTTAGAAATGAGATCTACGGGTTCTCATTGGGCATTTACACCCAATGTTGATGTTATGAGAGATGCAAGATGGGGTAGGGTTGGTGAAACCTTTGGTGAAGATCCATTTCTGGTAACCCAAATGGGTGTTGCTATGATAAATGGACTTCAACAGGGAGATTATACAGGAATTAATAAAGTTATTGCGTGTGCAAAACATCTAATTGCTGGAAGTGAGCCAATTAATGGCCTAAATTTATCTCCCATGGATATCTCTAAGAGAACATTAAATGAGATATATCTGCCACCCTATAAAAGCGCTGTTGATGCGGGTGTATTTTCGATTATGGCAGCTCATAATGAGGTAAATGGTGTACCATCTCATTCAAACAAAAAATTAATGTCTAATATTATTAGAAATGAATGGGGATTTGATGGCTTTTATGTCAGTGACTGGTTAGATATTGAAAGATTAGAAACTTTACATAAAGTTGCAAGAAATTTCAAAGAAGCGATATATCTTGCCGTTGATGCCGGAATTGATATGCATATGCATGGTCCAGACTTCCCTGAATTAGTCGTTGAATTAGTAAATGAAGGTAAATTGTCAGAAGAAAGAGTTAATTATGCATGTTCAAAAATATTAGAGGCGAAATTTAAGTTGGGTCTATTTGAAAATAGATTTGTAGATGAAGATGAAATTCCAGAAAAAATATTTAATCAGTACCACACAGAAACAGCTTTAAAACTAGCCAGACAGGGGATAGTCTTGTTAAAAAATAAAGAAGTATTACCATTAAGAAGCCCCAAAAATTCAAAAAATAGAATATTAGTAACTGGACCTAATGCCAATAACCAATCAATATTAGGTGATTGGCACAGTGCTCAGCCTGATCAAAATGTATATACAGTATTTGAGGGAATTAAAAAAATTGGTACTGAAATGGGTTATTTAGTTGATTACCACGATTCCAATGAAAATATTAAGCGGATTTCAGAAAAAGATATCAATAAAACAATTGAAGTTGCGAATGAATATGATATGGTTGTACTTGTAGTTGGAGATAATTCAATGAGGTATAAGTGGAATCAAAAAACAGCTGGAGAAAATACAGCTAGAGCTGAACTTGATTTAGCTGGAAAGCAATTGGATTTGGCAATGGAATTAAAGGAGTCTGGAAAGAATGTAATTGTTGTGTATGTGAATGGAAGACCAATTTCAGAGCCATGGATTTCTGAAAATATAAATGCAATAATTGAAGCTTGGGAGCCTGGAAGTTTTGGTGGTTTGGCTGTTGCTGAAATTATATTTGGCAAAATAAACCCAAGTGGAAAGTTACCCCTTACTGTAGCAAGAACAGTTGGTCAATTAAAGATGTTTTATAATCATAAGCACTCAATGTATTTTAGAGATTATGCTATGCAAACTAATAAACCACTTTATTCATTTGGATTTGGCCTCAGCTATACAAAATTTAATATTAGTAAGCCAAAAATAAACAGCCCAAAGTTTAAAAAAGATATTTTGAGTGTTTCAGTTAATGTGAAAAATATTGGTGAAATTTCTGGTGATGAAGTTGTTCAGCTTTATATTTCTGATAAACATAGCAGTATAACCAGACCCGTAAAAGAATTAAAAGCCTACCAGAGGGTTAGTTTGGAGCCAGGGGAATCAAAAGAAATTCTATTTGAATTAAATAAATCAGATTTTGCTTACTATGATTCAGAGATGAATTATATCGTTGAGGCGGGTGATTTTGATATACTTGTGGGTAATTCATCTAGGGATGAAGATCTTAAGAATATAAACTTTAATGTTGAAAAAACATTTTATATAAAAGATTAATATTAACTTTATTTAATTAATAAAACAAATATTAAATTTTATGAAAAAGATTTTCTTATCAATTTTAATGTTATCATTAATATATAATTGTGATAATAATACCGTTCCCTCCGCTGAAGACACTGCAACTTTTAATAAAAATGTTGAATCATGGAAAAGTGTTGTAAGTGGCTTTAGTTCTGAGGATCCAGAAAAAGTTATGAGTATTTTTGCAGATTCGCTAAAATGGAATAACCCAGAGGCTCTAATGAATGTCAACAAATCAAAAGAAGATTTAACCGCAGCCGTAAATTTTTACATAAGTTCATTTGATAATATCAAATTTACTGAGGATGTTTATTATGGTGGTAGTTTATATTCATCAGAAGAAGTATCAGCTTCTCCCAATGGTTTAAGAATATATGGTAATTGGGTATTTAACGATCCTGAAACAGGCGTGGAAGTTTCATACAAGTGGATGGGTGTAGCTCAATTTAATGAAGATGGAAAAATTCATAATTTCGCAGATTGGTTTGATGTCAGTAGTATTCCTAGTCAGATTCTTGGAACCTATCAACGATAAAACTTTTTTGATTTAACAAAAAACCCTCATTAATGAGGGTTTTTTTTATTTTAATTTTATTTTATCCTTTGAATTAGCTAGGCCCCATGCAGTATGAAAAATCAACTTAACTCTTCTTTTATATGGTTCATATAAGATTTTTTCAGCGGTATCAGTTGGTTTATGATAATCTTCATGAACTCCACTGAAGTAAAATATTGAAGGAATATTATTTTTTACAAAGTGATAATGATCTGACCTGTAATAAAACTGATTTGGGTCATTAATATCATTATATCTAAAATCAAGTTCTAAAAATGCATATTTTTCGTTTGCCTCTAAATTTATTTTGTGCAAATCATCTGAAAGAATATCTGATCCAATAACATATACATAATTGAGATTTTTTATTCCTCTATTGGGATCGGCTCTTCCCATCATATCCATATTTAAATTGGCAATTGTATTATTGATTGGTACAAGTGGATCGTAATCTGCATAATATTCAGACCCCAGTAAACCTCTCTCCTCAGCAGTCACATGTAAGAAAACAACTGACCTTTTAGGTGAATAGCCTTGTTCTTTAGCTAAAGCAAAAGCTTCAGCAATTTCAAGTAATGCAACAGTACCTGATCCGTTGTCGTCAGCACCATTATAAATTTCCCCATTTTGAATTCCCACATGGTCAAGATGTGCCGTCAATATTACATATTCATCAGGAAATTCAATTCCTCTAATTATTGCTGCAACATTATCAGCGCTAAAAGTCTGAACATCTTTCTTGAAGTTCATATTTAGCTTTAAATTCTCATTTGATAAAAATTCTTTATGTTTTTCTGAAAAAAGTAAAACTTGAAAATTATTAGACTCCTCATTACCTAATTCCATTCTCTTTCGGCCTTTTTCGCTATCACTATATCTAAAGCGGTAAGAATATCTTCTGTGTAGATATTCGTCAACTATTATGAGCGCTAATGCACCTTTACTTTTAGCAATTTCTGACTTAAGATTTATTTCTTGTCTAATATTTGACCATTTTGATTTTTGTTTTCCATTTATAAAAAACTCGTCATTCTTATTTTTTGGCTCGCCACCAATAACAATAACAATCTTACCATTTACATCTAAATTTTTGTAATCACTGTATTTATTGTCCTCAATGCCAAATCCAGCATAGATTATATCCTCATCTTTATAGCTTTTATCAGGGCCATTTTTGTATGAAATATAATCATCATAATACTTAAAATCCTTATCAGAAATATTTAAACTTATTTTTGGTTTACTTTCAAATTGCAATGGTACAGGTTGAAAATAGCTATTTTTTTTAACCGAAGGGATTTTTAAATTTTTATAATGATTAGCTAAATAGGCAACAGCCAACTCTTGACCTCTACTAGGTGTATCTTTTCCTTCGAATTCATCAGAAGAATATGTATACATTTTTTCCTTTAACTCATCAATCCTAATGGAGTTTGAGGCATCCATTAAAACTTTATCCTGAGCATATGAAAAAATTACACATGTAATAAGTGCGATTGAAAATACTAATTTTGATTTCATATTTCTTGTTTTAAATTTTTTTATAGACTTTTTCAAATGGCACCCTAAATCTTTCTGTATAAACACCATTTTCTGCCCGTATACCACAACCAATTATCATAGTAATTTCAGCTTTTGAGGGTAAATTAAGTATTTTTTTTACTCTACAGGTGTCAGACCCTTCCATTGGACATGTGTCATATCCAATTTCTGCCATGCTTAGCATAAAGTTTTCAGCAGCTAATGCTACACTCTTGTGAGTGATAATTCTCACATCTGAAAATAATACTTCCCTGTAAATCGGTCTAAATAAACCGATAAAAAATGATAATAATTTCTTATAATACCCAACAATTCCTAGAAAGTCAGTATAAATTGTAGGCATTAATTTTTTATAGTATCTTCTTGAAACTTTTCTTCTTCTGTCAACATCAACACCTTTTTTTTCTTGTTTGTCAAACATATTCTCCAAGAAATCCAAATTATATTTTGCTCTTTCTCTCCACTTGTCTCTTCTTGCAACAAATACAACCATATTAATTGCAGTTTTAGCAGCATTTTGATCAAAACATGCTTTTGATATTTTTTTTAATGTTTCATTATCAGTTACATGATAAAACTCCCATAATTGCATATTGCTACTATTAGGAGCTAATGTTGCATTTCTGATACAGTCTTTTACCTTTTCCTCATCCAGTTCCTCATTAAGATACTTTCTTACAGATCTTCTATATTCAATTGCTTCACTAACCGTTTTTGACATAACTTTATTTAAATTAAACTCATTTTTATTCCATGGTTCAAATTTGCGATAATTGGATTTAATTTCCTCTTAAATTTTGAAAAATATTCTTGTTTTACCTCTTTAATGAACTTATCAATCAGGCTATCTTTTATTAGGCTTAGTGTACAACCTCCAAAACCACCCCCCATCATTCTTGAACCTAATATTTGATTATAATTCATGGAATATTCTACTAAGAAGTCCAATTCTTTACAGCTAACTTCATAATCATTTTTAAGACCAAAATGTGATTCATATAAGAGTCGGCCAAATTCTTTAAGTTTATTATTTTTTAAAAATTCTACTGAATTAATTACTCTTTGGTTTTCATTTAATACGTATGAGACTCTTTTGTAAAGAGTTTCACCAAGTTTTTCTTTAGATGAGCTCAAATCAAGTCTATTTACCTGAGATAAATTAGTATAGTTCTTTTTACACAATCTGTTAATTATTTGCATTGATTCCTTACATTCACTAACTCTTTGATTATACTCTGAGTTAGCTAAATTATGCTGTACGTTTGTATTTAGCAAGAGTAGTTTATACTCTTTAAATTCTAGTTTTATGAATTTTGAATCAAGCTTTTCACAATTTAGCAAAATTGCTGTATTTTTCTTTGCATTCAAAATTGTATACTGGTCCATAATTCCTCCCAATAGCCCAATATATTTGTGCTCTACATTTCTACTGAGATTTATTATATCTAAATTTTCTAGTTTAATTTCATTTAATTCACTTAACCCCTTAATTAAACCACAAACAAGGGCAGAGGAGGAGCTAATTCCAGCTCCCGATGGCAATGTTGATTTTATCGAACACGAAAAATTATTCAATTTAGCTTTAATTTGCTTTAGCTCATTGACACTGCCAAGGACATAATTTTCCCAATGATTATTACTTTTTTTAAATGCACTGTTAACATCAAAAGACATGCTATATCCTAAATCGCTTTCAACATATGATACAGATAATTTTTTTTCAAAAAGAAAATCGATTGTTAAGTCTAAAGCGCATGGAAGAACGTATCCTCCATTGTAGTCGGTGTGTTCACCAATTAAATTAACTCTTCCAGGTGATTTAACTTTTATTTTCAAACTATGACTAAAATTTTCATTTTTTGCCCTTGTTTGATTCTAATCCACCAAAATCATTATCGGAGATAAATCTTAATTCCTCCAATGATAAATTATTACCATAAATCTCCTTGAGATTGTACAAGTCGGATTTTAAGTCAGAAAGTATACCAGCGTATTTATCATTACCAATTAAATTGTTAAGCTCATTAGGATCATTGTGTAAATCATACAACTCCCATTGATCAATATCATAGTAAAAATGAATTAATTTATACTTATCAGTTCTTATTCCATAATGAGGTTGAACGTGATGATAATAAGGGTATTCATAGTAATGGTAATACATTGATTGCCTCCATTTTTTTGATTTATTTGTTGTTAAATTCCTTAAAAAACTTTTTCCTTGAACACTAGAGGGGATTTTTATGTTTGCCATTTCTAGTAATGTAGGGGCAAAATCAATATTTGTAATGATATCTTTGTTAACAGTTTTTGGTTTAATTTTCCCTGGATATCTGATTACAAATGGCATTCTACTAGATTCTTCATACATGAATCTCTTATCAAACCATCCATGCTCACCAATGAAAAATCCCTGATCAGAAGTATATATTACAATCGTGTTTTCCTCTAAATCATTTTCTTTTAAATAATTTAATACTCTTCCTATATTATCATCAACAGACCTAACAGTGGCCAAATAGTCTTTAATATATTTTTGAAACTTCATATTCCTATTTTTCTCATAAGAGAGGGTCGAGTCTAACAAAACTGTTTCGTTCCTTTTAAAACCATAAAATAACCATTGTCTTTTTTCTTTATTAGATAGAGAGTCAGGGGGGGCTAATTTCATATCTCTTCTTGAAAAATAATCTACTGTCATTTCAGTGTTTCCAGCTGTTAGTTCTCTAGAACTATAATCGTCATTATATGTTTCTGGATATGCTAGATCAACATCTTCCCAAAGGTCTTCATATTTTTTATCAGGCGCCCATTCTCTATGTGGAGCCTTGAACTGAAGTAATAAGCAAAATGGTTCTTCTTCATTTCTTGAGTCAAGCCAATTTAAAGCATAGTCTGTTGTTAAATTTGTAGCATAACCTTTTTCTTTTACTTTTTTACCATTTTCATTGTATATGGGATCCCAATAAAATCCTTGTTGACCTAGATTATCATGATATTTATAATAATCAAAACCAGTTGGCTCCGAGGCAAGATGCCATTTCCCAACTAGTGCTGTGTTATATCCGTTTTTTTGAAGTTCTTTTGGAAATGTCCAAAGACTATTATCAAAAACACCACCTTTATAATTTTTATTATAACCATGAATATGGCTGTAAGTCCCTGTTAGAATCGATGCGCGACTTGGTCCACAAATTGAATTAGTTGCAAATGTATTTTTTAATATTGCACCTTCTTTTGCAATTCTATCAATATTTGGGGTAGGTGCAATTTCCTTATAAATACTACCATATGCCGATATTGCGTTTGTTGTGTGGTCATCAGAAAGAATAAAAATAATATTTGGTTTTTTATTTCTATCACTTTTGGTTTCAGCGTAATCAATACCACTATTTCTAGTAAATAGTAAAAGTGAGCTAATCATTAAAAATTTTATTATCAAATTCATATTAT
>CACLAD010000006.1 GCA_902604715.1 uncultured Bacteroidota bacterium | reverse complement strand
TTTTTGGATGATTTTTTTTGATAGTAACTCCTTGATTATACACAATGAGTTAAACAATGATATAAATGAGCTTGATGTTCAAAAATCATACTACGAAAAAGAAATAGCAAAAGATAACATAGAATTACAATTGATACAAACAGATTCAGGTCTTGAAAAATATGCTAGAGAAAAGTTATTCATGAAAAAAGATAATGAAGAAATTTTTTTGATCGAATATGATACAATTTTTGATTAAATGAAAGATTCAAAAAATTTAGAAAAAGCATGGAAAGATAAAATTATTTTAGATCTTGGAACAGATAGTTATAATAGATTGTTTTCTAAAACCAATGAGGGTATAACCATTTCTCCTCACTACACCTCAGATAAAAAATCCTTAATAAATCCAGAAAAATTATTATTTCCTAAAGAGTGGGATATTGTTAACGAATTAAAGTGTGATGAAACTACTGACCTAAATAAGCAGATTAAGTCATTGTATGAAAACGAAATAAAAAATTTAATTATTAGTAATTATGAAGACCAATTTATTGAAAATTCTTTTTTGTTTCAGGGAAATATATATTTTAAAACCGATAAACCAGTAAACTATAATCCTAAATTTAAACTATTAGTTGAACCTAACTTAAATAGCATGGAGCCAATAGACTTAAATAAATTTTATCAAAAAAATTTCAGGTTAAATTTATCTTCAGAGTTTTTTAAAGACTCTGGGGCAAACATTGTTCAAGAAATTGCATTTACACTTTCAGCTGGTATTGATTATGTTAATAAATTTGGAATCTCTCTTTTTAAGAAAATATCATTTGAGTTAGTCCAAGGAAATAATTATTTTTTTGAAATTGCTAAAATTCAAGCGACGAGAATTTTGTGGAGTATTATTTCAAAGAAGTATGGAAATCAAATAGACGATTGTATTATCACTGCAAAACCAACATCAAAAAATAAAACAACAAAAAATTATAATAATAATATAATTAGAACCACATCCGAGTGTATGTCAGGAATATTGGGCGGTTGTGATTTTATAAAATCTACACCTTATGATATAAAATTCAATGATCAAAACGAATTTTCTCATAGGATTACTAATAATCAACTTTTAATTCTTAAAAATGAAACATTAATCAATTTCGTTAATAATTCAATCAGTGGTAGTTATTTCATCACATATTTAATTGAAAAATTAGCTGAAAAATCTCTTGAATTAATAAAGAAAATTGAAGAAAATGGAGGGTACTTTCATGATCAAAAAAATCAAAAGATTTATCAAGAGATTTTGATGAATCATAAGAGAGAAAAAGAACAATATGAGTCAGGAGATAAAGTTTTAGTTGGTCAAAATAAATTTATAAATGCTTAGAAAAGATTTAAACAAACTTGATTTATCAGATTATAAACCCATTGAAGAGGTTAAAAAAGAACAAAAATTTTTTGAAACTGATGAGAAAATTACCATTAAAAATTATTATGACTCAAGTGATTTGTCAAACCATAATCACGGTCAATCAATCGCTGGCTTACCACCATTTGTTAGAGGACCATACTCATCCATGTATACCAATAAACCTTGGACTGTAAGACAGTATGCTGGCTTTTCAACTGCAAAAGAGAGTAATAAATTTTACAAAGAAAATTTAAAGGCAGGTCAAAAAGGACTTTCTGTCGCATTTGATTTACCAACACACAGGGGATATGACTCTGATAATCCAAGGGTAATTGGAGATATTGGCAAAGCTGGGGTTGCAATTGACACTGTGGAGGATATGAAAATTTTATTTGATGGAATACCTCTAGACAAAATGAGCGTGTCAATGACCATGAATGGGGCTGTTCTGCCTGTCATGGCATTTTATATTGTTGCAGCTGAAGAGCAAGGGGTCGATATTTCTAAACTTTCAGGTACAATACAAAATGATATCTTGAAAGAATATATGGTTAGAAATACCTTCATATATCCACCAGAGGAATCAATAAAAATTATAGCAGATATTTTTGAATTTACTAGTAAAAATATGCCAAAATTTAACAGCATAAGTATTTCTGGTTATCATATGCAAGAAGCTGGTGCAAGTGCTGATCTGGAACTTGCCTACACATTAGCAAACGGAATTGAATATGTTAAAACTGCAATTAATGCTGGTCTCAAAGTTGATGAATTTGCTAACAGATTCTCTTTTTTTTGGGGTATTGGAATGAATCACTTTATGGAAATAGCTAAAATGAGAGCTGCTCGATTTCTTTGGACAAAATTAATGGAGCCATTTAAACCTCAAAATTATAAATCATATTGTCTTCGCGCTCACTGCCAAACAAGTGGCTGGAGTTTATCTGAACAGGAACCGTTTAATAATATTACTAGAACTACAATTGAAGCATTATCAGCGGTTTTTGGTGGAACACAAAGCCTTCATACAAATTCATTAGATGAAGCTATTGGTTTACCAACAAAATTCTCATCAAAAATTGCTAGGGATACTCAACTTATAATTCAGGAAGAAATTGATGTGTGTAATACAGTTGACCCATGGGGTGGTAGTTATTATATTGAAAGTTTGACCCATCAACTTATAGAAAGAGCAATGATTCACATCAATGAAATTAATGATGCTGGAGGGATGACAAGAGCAATTGAAAAGGGAATACCGAAAATGAGAATTGAACAGGCAGCAACACAAAAACAAGCTAAAATTGATAATAAAGAAATCATAATCGTAGGGGTTAACAAATTTAAACTGGAGGAAGAGGAAATAATAAGTTTTTTAGAAATTGATAATCATGAGGTCAGAAATAATCAACTAAAGAAATTAAAAGAAGTTAAAAAAAACAGAAATGAAACAATAGTAATTGAAATATTGAATGAGCTAAGTTTAGCTGCAAAGGAGAAAAATAAAAATTTATTAGCTTTATCAATTAAAGCTGCTAGAGCTAGAGCAACACTAGGAGAAATAAGCTCTGCTCTGGAAAAAGAATTTGGACGTTATAAGTCTGAAATTAAAAGTTTTACGGGTGTATATAAAACAAATATGAAGGATAATAGTTCTTATTTAAATGCAGTAGATCTTTCAAATAAATTTGCTGAGATTGATGGTAGAAGACCTAGAATTTTAATAGCAAAGATTGGACAAGATGGACATGATAGAGGGGCTAAAGTTATTGCAACAAGTTTCGCTGATATTGGATTTGATGTAGATATAGGTCCATTATTTCAAACCCCAGAAGAGGTTGCTAAACAGGCAATTGAAAATGACGTACACATTATCGGGATATCATCACTTGCCGGTGGCCATAAAACTTTAGTTCCTAATCTGATAAAAGAATTAAAAAAGTACGACTGCGATGATAAAATGATAGTGGTTGGCGGGGTGATTCCAAAAAAAGATTATGACTTTTTATTTGATAAAGGGGTTAAATGCATTTTTGGCCCTGGCTCTAATATAGGAGAATCAGCCTCAACTATACTTGAATCACTTATAAATACCCACAGTTAAATTTACTGTTAACATTTTAAAATTTCTTTAACAAGATATTGTTCTTATTACGTTTTATTAATTGTAAATTTAATATTAATTATTTCATCAAAAATGAGCAAGATTATTGCTATTTCTAATCAAAAAGGTGGAGTTGGAAAAACAACTACTTCGGTTAATTTATCCTCTGCACTTGCAGCTTTAGAAAAAAAAGTTTTATTAATTGATTTTGATCCCCAAGCAAATGCCAGCTCATCTATTGGGGTAGAGGTAAAAATTGGAAGTAAAACAATTTACAATTTATTGGAAAATGAGTGTTCAACAAATGAATGTATTTATAAAAGTAAACTCGAGTTCCTCGATGTCATTCCTGCCCACATTGATTTAGTCGGAATAGAGATTGAATCGGTCAACATGATAGAAAGAGAGTATTTGTTAAAGAATGCGATCATGGAGGTTGCATCAAATTATGAATTTACAATTATTGACTGCCCTCCTTCTCTTGGATTATTAACAATTAATGCATTGTCAGCATCTGATTCAGTGTTGATTCCAATACAGTGTGAATATTTAGCACTTGAAGGTTTAGGTAAACTCTTAAATACTATAAAAAATATTCAAAAAATTCACAATGAAAACCTGTTGATAGAAGGACTTCTTTTAACTATGTATGATACTCGCTTAAATCTTTCAAATCAGGTTAAAAAAGAAGTAAAAACTCATTTCAATGAAATGGTATTTAAAACAGTTATTCACAGAAATGTAAGACTTGGTGAGGCAACAAGTTTCGGCAAAAGTATCATTGATTATGATGTTTGCAGTAAAGGAGCTGATAATTACTTAAATTTGGCAAAGGAACTTATTTCAAAAACTCATAATGGCTAAAGCAACAAAGAAACAAGTTTTAGGTAGAGGATTAACATCTATTTTGGAAGATTCAAAAAATAATCCTGGCTCAATTTCTAAAATAAACAAAAATTATAGTACAGAAATTGATATTTCGAAAATTGTCCTAAATCCATTTCAGCCAAGATCGGCGTTCGACAAAGAAAAACTAGATGAATTAGTCATTTCGATTAAAAATATTGGACTTATCCAGCCCATTACAATAAAAAAAATATCTAAAAATAAGTTTCAATTAATATCTGGCGAGAGAAGATTAAGAGCATTTAAAAAGCTTAAGATCGACAAGATACCATGCTACATAAGAAAGGCTAATGATCAACAATCACTTGAAATGGCATTAGTTGAAAATATTCACAGACAAGACTTGGATTCTATTGAAATAGCTATTTCTTACAAACGACTAATCGAGGAAATTAAAATTACACAGGAAGAATTGAGTGAAAAAATTGGAAAAAAAAGATCAACAATAACCAATTATTTAAGATTACTAAAGCTTAACCCAATAATACAGAGTGGTATTAAAGATGGTTTTATCTCAATGGGGCATGGTAGGGCAATGATAAATATTGATGATGAAAAACTACAGCTTTCAATTTATGAAAGAATAATTTCAAAGAATTTATCTGTTAGAAATACTGAAAAACTAATTAGCTCCTTTAAAAATCCTACTAAAAAAAATATAAAAGATAATCTTGACGATGGTTTCCTAAAACAAAAAATTAAAGCTGAAAAAAAACTTCAAACCAGGGTTGATTTTATTTTTAATAAAAATAAAACAGGAAAAATCATTTTAAATTTTAAATCTAAATCTGATTTTTTAAGATTAATTAAAAAAATAAATGAATAAACTTTATTTATATATTATTCTATTTTTTGTTTCTATTTTTAGTTATGGTCAAAATGAGGATTATGAAAAAGATTTAGAAATGGCATTAAGACCATCAAAAGCAACATTTTATTCCGCTGTACTACCTGGGTTAGGTCAGGCATACAATAAAAAATATTGGAAAATACCTATTGTTTATGGAGCACTTGCAACAGGGTTATATTTTTATAATCAAAATGATAATGATTACAAAAGATATCGTAATGCTTACAAAAGAAGATTAGCAGGATTCACTGATGATGAATTTTACGGAAGTGGAGCTTACCCTTCAATATCTAATGATGGTTTAATTAGAGCACAAAGCACTTTAAAAAGAAACAAAGAACTATCTATTTTAGTTACAGTTGGTTTGTACATTTTAAACATTATTGATGCGAATGTAGATGCACATCTATTGCAATACAACTTGAACGATAATTTATCTTTAAAACCTAATATCAAATTTAACGAAGTCGATAATCAATCTAATTTTGGAATTTCTTTAAATATCGAGTTATGGGTGAAATAATATTGATTTTATTGATTTTAAATTTTATTCATGGAATAGGTACATGGAAATTATACAAGATTTCCGGCAACCTTGCATTTCACTCATTTATTCCTCTGTACAATGTTTTTGTGTTACTAAAAATAATAAACAGACCTTGGTGGTGGATTTTTATTATTCTGATGCCGGTATTGAACACAATTATAATTCCTGTTATTTGGGTTGAACTTTCTAGAAGTTTTAAGAAGAATTCTTACACTGATACTTTTTTGTCTATTTGTACATTTGGTTTTTATAATTATTACCTAAACTATTTTGAAACCCTAGAATATGTTAAAGATAGAGATATTAACCCTAAAAGCTCAAATGGGGAGTGGATAAGCTCAATTATATTCGCTGTAATTGCTGCTACATTTGTTCATACATACTTTATGCAACCCTACACGATACCTACTTCTTCACTAGAAAAATCGCTTTTAGTTGGAGATTTTTTATTTGTAAGTAAGTTTCACTATGGAGCAAGAGTTCCAATGACAACAATTGCGGCCCCAATGGTACATGACACTATTCCAATCATTAAGACCAGGTCTTATCTCAACAAAAAACAGCTGCCATTTTTAGCAGAACTACCATATTTAAGACTTCCTGGTTTTCAAAAAATCAAAAGAAATGAAATTGTGTGTTTCAATTGGCCAGTTGATACTTTTAAAAACATGTATTTTACTGACAAATATTACTATAAACCAATTGATAAAAAAACAAATTATGTAAAGAGAGCTGTAGGTGTAGCTGGAGATACCTTAGAGGTCATTAATGGATATGTTTATATAAATGGAGAAAAAAATCAATTACCAAAAAGGGCAAAGTTGCAATTTTCATATTTGGTTCAACCTAAAAAGAATAAGTTCAATCAAAAGGTCATGATTAATAATTATGATATAACTGACAGATTTGGACCTATAAATAGCAACTATACTTATAAATTTATGGGGATTAGTGATGCATCACTTGAAAAACTAAAAAAAGATACTAATGTTGCATGGATTAAAAAAGATACACTTCCAAAGGGTGTAAAAGATCTATCAGTTTTTCCTCAAAAACCATCTTACAGTTGGAATAATGATTTTTTTGGTCCGGTTTATATTCCAAAAAAAGGTACTACAATTGAAATAAATAAGGACAATATTCCGATCTATGAAAGGCTTATTAAAATTTATGAAAATAATGACCTTTACATGCTAGATAGTGAGGTTTACATCAATGGTATCAAAACAAATCAATATACTTTTAAACAAGATTATTATTGGTTAATGGGTGATAATAGAAGTAATTCTCAAGACTCAAGATCTTGGGGTTTTGTTCCATTTGATCATGTTGTTGGAAAGCCTGTTTTCAAATGGTTAAGCATAAACTATAATGGTAAGGGGTTTGATAAAATTAGGTGGGACAGAATGTTTACTACTGTTCATGGAGATGGCCAACCAACATCCTATTTTATACATTTTATTGCAATAGTTTTGTTGTGGAATATAATTTCTTATTTCAGAAGAAAGAAATTTCAATGAAAACCATAATACATCCCACCTATTTTCCAAATATTGAATTTTTTTCAAATCTTTTAAAATCTAAAAATTTAATTTTTGAAATAAATGATTTTTATCAAAAACAGACGTTTAGAAATAGAGCATCAATTTTCGGGTCAAACGGAAAATTAAAACTGATTATTCCTGTAATTTTTTCAAGTTCAAAAAAAGAAAAACTTAAGGATATCAGAATATGTAATAATAGCAATTGGCAAAAAAATCACTTAAAGTCAATCCAAATAGCTTATAGAAGTTCACCTTATTTTGAATTTTTTGAACACTATTTTATTGAAATTTTTGAGGATAAGGAAGAATTCTTAATTGATATAACCATCAAGTCTATAGCAATTATATTTAATATAATTGAAAAAGATTTAAAATTTAAATTCACTTCAGGCTATCAAGATAATTATAATTCAGATTCTGATTTTAGGAATTTAAGCATCAGAAACAGAAGAGTAAAAAAAAATCTAATAAAACCATACAGTCAGGTTTTTGAAACTGAACATGGGTTTATTTCTAATTTAAGTGTCATTGATTTAATCTTTAACGAAGGCTTAAATGGTGTAAATTATTTTAATAAAACTAATACGTAAATTGAGAAAAAATGGCCTCATGATCTGATAAGTTAATATTATACGTCTTGAAGTAATTTATTTTGAAAACCTTGTCACTTAGAATGAAATCAATTCTTAACGGGATAAAGTTATAATTAAATGTAATTCCAAAACCATTTCCCTTTTCTTTAAAACTATCATTAAAATCTCTAGAAAGTTCTTTATATACATATGAAAATGCAGTATTATTAAAGTCACCTGAAAGAATCACTTTGTAGGGACTTTTCTTAATACTTTTTTTGATCAATTCTACTTGTTTCTGTTGAATGATAAAAGTTTTGGATAAATCATTCATAATTTTTTCATTGTTTTTATTTAACTCACTTAATTCTATTTCTTTTTCAAAAGAAAAAGATTCAAGATGAATATTATAAATTCTGATAGTATCATTACTAATTTTTATATCGGAAAAAATAGCATTATTAGAAGGACTATTAAAATCAATTGATCCTTTATTAACAATGGGGTATTTTGAAAATATTGCTTGACCATATTTTAAATTATCTCCTCTTAACTTTTCATACTGATACTCATAATTATCGAGATTAAAATTAGTATTTTGATATTCTTGTAAACATATAATATCAGCATTTTTATTTTTCAAAAATTTTTTGATTTTTATTGTTACATTATCTTTCTCAATCCAATTATATAAATTAAAAAGCCTAACATTATAACTTATTATTGAAAATTCATTATCAGCTATAAATTTTGAGTTATTTGAAAAATTAACAAAACTTTTTAAACTATCATTTCCAAGAACAAGAACAATTAATGATAACATAAATTGTTTCTTTAGCTTTGCGATCCAAAAAAACATAAAAAGAATATTTAAACTTATTATTATTGGGGTAAATAAACTGAATATTGTGGAATATGAAAAAAGGGTAGGTTTAACGTAAGGTAACCCTAAAGAAATCAGAAAAGAAAACGCTACTAGGGTATTGACTAAAAAAAGAAATTTTTCAAAAAAACTGAGTTTTTTCATCTATTCCTCCCTTGTTTGAATAGATATTCCTTTTCTTCTTGACTCAAGCTGTCATATCCACTTTTACTAATCTTATCTAAAATCATATCAATTTTATTCTGCTTATTTTTAAAATTCTTTTTTCTTATTTTTTGATTTTTAAATTTTATATTTTTTGGAAAACCATACAAAGAATAATAATAACAAGTACCAACAAGATATCCACCAATATGTGAATAAACACCAAATTGGCCTGGAGATATTAATTTTAAAAAATCAGTAAATAATATAAAAGCCATAATATATTTAAATTCTATTGTAAATCTAAATATTCTAACTCCTAAATTTGGAGATAATAAAAGTAGAAAAAATAGTAGTGAAGAAACTCCAGCTGAAGCACCTATTAATGAGCCCTGTGACCCTGAAAATAAATAGGTAACACCTCCAAAAATTATACCTAAAAAAAATAAATTAATTGTGATTTTATTTCCTAATAAATTGGCGATTGAATTAGTTGAAAATATCAACAAAATTATCATAAAAATCAACTCAAAAAGCCCCTCGTGAATGAAAGCATAAGTTAAAATTGACCATGGTTTTGACAAAAAATCAGTTTCTAAAGAAAAATAGGAAATAAAATCATTCTGAAAACTAAACAAGAATGTTAACCTGTATGTAATAAAAACAAGTATGTTAACTCCAATTATTTTTTGAAAGAAATCAAGTTTGCTTAAATCAACATTAAACTTATCTAAAAAATTCATCAAAACCATCTGTTTCGGTTAAACTGATTCTTTTTCCAATAGTACATGATTAAAAATCCCGTAAATGCTCCTCCTAAGTGAGCTATGAAAGCAGTATTACTTGGACTAAAAATAGCCTGACCAGTAATTGCTGAAAATAAATCTAAAAGTATTATACCAGGTATAAAATATTTAGCTTTAACAGGGACTGGAAAGAAAATTAGCATCAGCTTGCTTTCTGGGAAAAACATTCCGAAAGCTACAAGAACACCCATTATTGCCCCAGATGCACCCACCATAGTAGATAAAAATGAAGTATTAAAACTCATGAGACCTTCTTGTCCCAATATATTTGCCCAACCTGTATTGTACTTTCCTTCCATCAAAAGATTTAAAACAGTTTGTTGCTCATACCCTGAACTAAGCAATAAATCAAGATTAGAATAGAATGAGTAATAAAGAAAACTTATTTGAGCAACAGCAGCACCTAAACCACATGTCAAATAAAAAAATAAAAATCTTCTGGTTCCGAAAATTGACTCAATTGCGGATCCAAACATCCATAATGCAAACATATTGAAAGCTAAGTGTAAAATACCTCCATGCATAAACATGTGTGTCAGTAGCTGCCAAAACTTAAATTCAGGATTTTCAGGAAAATGTAAGCTGAATAATGAATAAATAAATTCTGTATTCAATGAAAAACTTGAACCAAAATAAAAGATAATGTTGATTATTAAAAGTTGTTTAACTGTTGGTGAAATTCTATTCATTTACTTGAACATATTTTCAATTTCGGAAAAATCTATTTTGACAAAAGTCCTATTATTAAATGGACATATCATAGTCTCTTTACAAGCAAAAAGCGAATTAATAATATATTGCTGTTCTTTTACTTTTAAAGATTTACCGTTTTTTATAGACAAAGACTTTGAAATAATCTTAGAAATAAAATCAGATTCACTAAAACTTTCATCTGGAACATCATTCTTAATATTATGTATAAGTTCGTTAAAAGATTGACTCATATTTGCAGAATCTATAAATGACGGAATTGCATTAATAATTATTTTATCATCACCTAAATCAAAGTCTAAGCCAAACTGATTAAGAATATCTTTTCTAGAGTTTAAAATTTTAATATCAGGTTTTGAAAACTCAATTTCATGTGGATGAAGTAGTTTTTGGGAATTAATTTTACTTAGAGTTACTGACTTTAAAAATTTCTCATATAAAATTCTTTGATGAGCTCTTTCTTGATTGATAATTATAAGGCCTGTTTTAATATTATTAACAATAAATTTTTTATTAATCTGAATAGAATTATTTGAATTTGAAATTGAGCTCAAATCATCAAAATTAAATTCCTTCATTTCATTAGTTTCAGATGAAAACTCTAAAGATTCCATTTTTTTATTAAAGGAATCAATTGAGATAAATTTTTCTGTCACTTCATTTTTTTCAAAAGGATTATAATTAGTATTAATATCAATTCCCACAGTCGTAGATTTACTTTTCTTTTCAAAATCATATGGAATATCTAATGATTTATCCCTATCAAAATCCAATACTGGAGTAATACTATATTGACCGAGACTATGCTTTACTGAGGCTCTTAAAATCGCATAAATTGAATGCTCATCTTCAAATTTGATTTCAGTTTTAGTTGGATGAATATTTATATCAATTGAACTTGGGTCAACTTCTAAATTTAAAAAATAAGAGGGATTATATTTTGAATCAATTAATCCCTCGAATGCGGAATTAATTGCATGATTTAAATATGCACTTTTAACAAATCTATTGTTGACAAAGAAAAACTGTTCACCTCTGGTTTTTTTTGAATATTTGGGTTTAAATATAAATCCATCAATTTTTAATATTTCAGTATTTTCAGACACTGGAACTAATTTTTCTGAGGTTTTTGAGCCAAATAGATTAATAATTCTTTTTTTGAAATTTGAAATAGGTAAACTGTATATTTCTTCGTCATCATTATAAAAAATGAATTTTATTTCAGGGTGGGCTAAAGATACTCTGATAAACTCGTTTATGACGTGTCTAAATTCAACATTATTAGATTTAAGAAAATTTCTTCTGGCTGGTATATTAAAAAAAATATTCTTTACCGAAATTTTAGTGCCCGCTTCACTCACCGTTGACTTGATGCTTTTAACCTCACTTCCATTTACTGCAATTTCTGTTGCTAACTCAATTCCATGCCGTTTAGAAATTAAATTAACATGAGAAATCGCTGCGATACTAGCTAATGCCTCCCCTCTAAATCCTTTTGTTCTGATATTAAATAAATCCTTCGCATTTGAAATTTTTGAAGTTGCATGTCTATCAAAACATATTGAGGCATCTCTTTTGGACATGCCTATCCCATTATCAATAATTTGAATGATTGTTTTTCCAGCGTCTTTAACAAGAACTTTTATTTCGGTTGCCTTAGCGTCAATAGAGTTTTCAAGTAATTCTTTTACTATTGAGGCTGGTCTTTGAACAACCTCACCAGCTGCAATCTGATTAGCAACATTTTCAGGGAGAATATTTATCATATCTTTCATTCACTAATAATATTAAATCAAAAAAAACACCATTATTAATGAGAGTAAAATTAAAGTGATAATTATAAGCCGAGTTCTTACCGACTTTTCTGACCCTCTCTTATAATCCTCAACAGCATTCCTAAATTTTTTGCTAAAGCTATTATCATCACCAACTGTTGTCCTAAATCCATCAAATTTTGATTTAATTTTCTTTGGAGTAGAATGTTTACCAACATATGTGGTTTCTTCGGGCAATCTTCCTGAATAACTATAACGTTTATTTTTTTTCAATTTAAAAAGACCCACTTTATAAAATTATGAATTTAACTAAATATAGTAAAATATCTTACTTCAAGGATGCCATTTTTATTGCTGCAATAGCTGCTTCAGCTCCTTTGTTCCCATGTTCACCTCCAGATCTAGCAATGGATTGTGATTTTTTATGATCAGTTAAAACACAGAAAATTACTGGGGTTGAATCTGAAATATTTAGTTGCATAAGACCGTTTGAAACAGAGCTACATATAAAATCGTAGTGGTCAGTTTCCCCCTTTATAACACATCCTATGGCAATAACTGCATCAAGATTTTTTTTTGACAACTCTTTGGACCCATAAACGAGTTCAAAACTACCTGGAACCCATGAAATAATGATATTTTTACTGTTAACCCCTAATTCAATTAATTTATCCTCAGCACCTTTAAGTAAATTTGTAGTAATATCAATATTCCATTCAGAAACAACTATACCAAATTTAAAATTTTCCAAATTTGGGTAATTTTTTATATCAAATTTTATAAAGTCTTGTTCTTTGGAATTCATTTATTGATTGGATGCGACTGATTTAGAAATATAAGCATCGATGTTTTTAGCTTCAGTACTATTTGGATAATCTTGCTTTATAATGGAGAAATATTCTTCTGCTCTCTTAAATTTATTTAATCTCATTGCAACACTTCCAGCTTTAAATAAATACATGGGTGATGAATAATTATTGTTACTTTTTGATGCTTTTACATAATAGTCCAACGCATCATCAAATTGATTTAATTCAGCAAATGCATCGCCAATTGAACCAGTTGCTAAAGAGCTTAAAAGAATATCATCAGAGCTAAAATTTGAAAGATACTTAATGGAATTTGGGTAATCATTCATCTTTAAATACATGATTCCGGAGTAATATTGAGCTAGGTTTGCTGCATCAGTTCCTCCAAATTCATCAATTATCTGTAGCATACCCATATTTAAATCATCACCATTTAATGCAATATTATAAATTGAATCATTGTTAATTAACACAGCCTCATCAAACTTCTTTTGGGCAAAATATATTTTATTAAAAGCATTACTTTCTTTTGGTTCTTTTATAAGTTTTGAATAAGCAAAAACACCAATGACAACAATTGATATTACAGCAACGAGGCCAAGAATTTTATTCTGATTCCTTTCTACCCATTGTTGGGTTTGAGATGAGCCTTCATCTAGAGTATTAAAAACATTAGCAGTTGTTGACTTTTTTTCTAATGCCTCAGCCTTGCTTGATGACGCTTTATTTTTAAAACCCCTCTTCTTATAAGTAGCCATAGTGATAATTTAGGGCGTAAAAATAAAATTTTTATTATTAAAAAATGGATAATTTATTTGTTATTTTTGAATTAAGTGGAACACCGTTTGTTTTCTCATATATTAGTTGCCCTTTATGTTTCTAGAAGAGTTATCCTTAACAAACTATAAAAATTTTGAAAATATCAAGTTTAAATTTGATACAAAAATTGTTTGTTTTGTGGGTTTAAATGGAGTTGGAAAAACAAATATTTTAGATTCAATTTATCATCTATCATATACAAAAAGCTATTTTAATCCTATCCCCTCTCAAAATATAAAACATGGTGAAACATTTTTTTTTATTTCTGGGACCTATCAGATTAATAATAAGAAAGAAAAAATTTTAATTTCCTTAAAAAAGGGAGAGAAAAAAATAATAAAAAGAAATAACAAGCTTTACAAAAAGTTTAGTGATCACATTGGCGCTATTCCACTTGTTATTATTTCTCCAGATGATAGAAATTTAATTATTGAAGGAAGTGAAACAAGAAGAAAATTTATTGATGGAATAATTTGTCAGACTAACAAAGAGTATTTGAATTCATTGATTAATTATAATAAAACTTTAAAGCAAAGAAATGCATTATTGAAGATGTTTTACAGGGATTCTGAAAAGATTAAGAAAACCATTGATATATATGATAATCATTTATCTTTAAATGCTCAAAGGATTTTTGAAAAAAGAAAGGAGTTTCTCTCTGATTTCATTCCAATTTTTAAAATAAGATACAAACAACTCAGCGATGATAAAGAGAATGTGGAAATTATTCACAAGACTGATATTTCTAAAAACCAAAGTCTATATAAATTACTGAAAAAAAATATTGAAAAAGATTTAAGGTTTCAGTTCACAACAAAGGGTATTCATAAAGATGATCTAACATTCATAATAAATAGCTTTTCTGTTAAAAAATTTGGTAGTCAAGGTCAGCAAAAAACATTTTTGATAGCGCTAAAACTTGCTCAGTTTGACTACTTATCCAAACTTAATTCAAATCCAATACTATTATTAGATGATATTTTTGATAAGCTAGATGATAACAGGGTTAAACAAATCATAAATCTGGTAAATGAAGAAAAGTTCAATCAAATTTTTATTTCTGATACTAACAAAATTAGGTCTGAAAATATTATTATGAAAGCAAATAAATCCTACAAAATATTTGAAATTTGATGAAGAAAATCAATTTTGTAATAATTACCCTTTTTGGATTAATTTTTTACTCGTGTAATGAGATAAAAAATCTGCAATATATAAACGGATATTGGGAGATTAACTCTGTTATGATTGAGGGAAAGGAGATTAAGAATTATCCATTTAGCGGCACATTAGATTACTTTATTATAGACGAAAAAAATAAAGGCTTTAGAAAAAAAGTTAAGCCAAAAATTGATGGCAGCTTTGAAATCAACATGCATGAAATCAATTTTGAAATTGAGATGAAAAAAAATGAGATATATTTAGTTTACGGCAAAGGAAAAAATTTTGTTGAGTCAGTTATAAAACTTGATTCAACTAAAATGATATTAAAAAATATGGATGGGTATGTTTACGAATACAAAAGATTCTTACCAAATAATTTTCTAGATGAATAATAACGAAATAAAAAATCTACTTGATATATTTCTAAAAAAAAATAATCTAGAAAAGGGTCTACTAGACCTTGAGGTTAAGAGAGCTTGGCATGAATTAATGAAAAACGGTGTTAGTAATTACACGACAGACGTTAGCTTAAAAAACAAGACTCTTTACATTAAGCTTAGCTCTCCGGCCCTTAAAGAGGAACTTAGCTATGGAAAAGAAAAACTAATGAAATTAATTAACGAAAGATTTAAAAAAAAAATTGTTCAAAAAATTGTTCTTAATTAAAAGATTTCGTCATGAGAAAAATGAAATTCACATTCAATTTTAGCATTTTCATCACTGTCACTACCGTGAATAGCATTTTCACTAATTGATTTAGCAAACATATTTCTTATTGTTCCTTTTTTTGCCTCCTCTGGGTTTGTTGAACCAATTAATTCTCTGAAATCGTTGACAGCATTTTCCTTTTCTAAAATAGCAGCAATAATAGGTCCACTAGTCATATAACCAACTAAATCTTTGAAAAAGGGTCGTTCACTGTGTACAGAATAGAAACTGCTAGCTTTTTCGTCAGTCATTTTTGTGAACTTCATTGCCTTAATCTTAAACCCAGATTTAACTATTTTATCTAAAATAGCACCAGTATTTCCATTTCTAATAGAATCCGGCTTTAGCATTGTAAAAGTGATATTGCTCATTGTTTTGATATTTAGTTTGCAAAAGTAACACTTTTTATTAATTTAACAGGTTTTACTTTTAATGATTATCTTCGCTAAATATGAATAAATCTGAAATAGATAAAATCAAAAGGTTTCTTTCTGAAAAAAGAAAAATTGTAATTATACCACACAAAAATCCAGATGGTGATGCAATTGGTTCTAGTATGGCTTTAAAACACTATTTAGATAATTTTAATCATATTGTAGATATTATAAGTCCTAATCAATTCCCAGAATTTCTTAAATGGATAGATCCAAATAATGTTATTAAGATTTTTGATAAAGATGAAAAATATGCTCAAAAAATCATTGATGCTGAATTGATTTTTACATTAGATTTTAACAATTTAGTTAGAATTGTCGGTATGAAAGAGTATGTAGAAAAGTCAAATGCACAAATTATAATGATTGATCATCATGAGGAACCATCTGATTATGCTGATTTTATGTACTCAGAACCAAATATGAGCTCAACTTGTGAGATGATATATCATTTTATAGATAAAATGGGAGATTCCAATAAAATTGACAAAAATATTTCCAGATCGTTGTACGCAGGAATCATGACTGATACAGGTTCCTTTAAATTTCCGTCTACTACAGAATTGACTCATCAAGTAATTTCTAATTTATTAAAAACAGGAATATCTCATTCTGAAATCCATAACCACATATATGATAATAATAAGTTTGAAAGAGTACAATTATTAAGCTATGCATTAAGCAAAATTAAAATTGTCGAAAATCTAAATACGTGCTACATTTCATTAGCTCAGAAAGAACTTAATAAGTTTAACTATGAGAAAGGTGATACTGAAGGAATCGTAAATTATGGTCTATCAATAAAAAATATTAAGTTTGCTGTTATTTTTATGGAAAATTCTAATGATAATGTAATTAGAATTTCATTAAGATCTAGGGGTGAATTTGATGTTAATAAATTTTCTAAAAAAATCTTTGGTGGCGGAGGCCATAAAAATGCAGCAGGTGCAGTAAGTAAAAGATCTCTTGATGACACGATATATTACTTCTTAGATTCATTAAAAAACTATAAAGAATTATTAATCTAAAACAGAAATGAAAACAAATTTTATAATATTTTTTCTTGCATGCTCAATGATATTTGCATGCAATAACAATAATCTAGATCTTGATGATGGTCTTTATGCTGAATTTAAAACGAGTATGGGTACAATGCTAATTAAATTAACTTATGAAAAAACGCCTGTTACAGTTGCGAATTTTGTTGCACTTGCAGAAGGAAATCACCCAAAAGTCAATAATGATTTTAAAGGTATAAAATTCTATGAGGGAATAATTTTTCATAGAGTTATAGATAAGTTCATGATACAAGGTGGTGATCCACTAGGGGATGGAACGGGTGGACCAGGATATAAGTTTTTAGATGAAATTGATTTATCACTAAAGCATGACAAACCAGGTGTACTTTCTATGGCAAATTCTGGACCCGGGACCAACGGTAGTCAGTTTTTTATAACAGAAGTAGCTACACCACATTTAGATGGTAGACATACTGTTTTTGGTCATGTAGTTAAAGGAATTGAGGTTCAGGATGCAATTTCAAATGTTGAAACCGCTGTGGCAGATAGACCTGTTAAAGATGTTGTTATCAATAAAGTAAAAATAATAAGAGTTGGTTCAAAAGCAAAAAAATATGATGCAGTTACAACCTGGAATGAAATGGAACCAAAGCTTTTTATGGTGCAAGAAGAAAAGAAAAGAGCAGCTATAGCTAAAATGGATTCTCTTGCTAGAATCGAAAAGGAAAAAAATGCAAATTATAGAAGCAAGGCTAAAAAATTAGGTTCTGGTGTTGAAATTCATTTTATCGAAAGAGGAAACGGAGTAAAACCAATGGAAGGCGATGAAATTTTTATTTTTTATGAGGGTTATCTAGCTTCTAACGGAGTATTATTTGGGACCAACAGAAAAGATATTATGATTAATTATGACAGATACTCAGAAGACTCTGAAAATAAAGGATGGTATGATCCTTTAAAAGTTCCATTTTCAAACCAAATGCAATTAATCGAAGGCTTTAAAGAAGCTTTAATGATGATGAATGTTGGTGATAAAGTTTACGTATTTATCCCCTCTTATATGGGATATGGTTCAAGGGCACAGGGAAATACTATCCCTGCGAATTCGGACCTTGAATTTATTATTGAATTAATTGATATTTCTAATTAATCAACTTTTTGAGGAATATTTGCAAGAACTTCGGTAAAAAAGCTCCAAAATTTCTGAGTTGAAGATATTGAGGCTTTCTCATCTGGAGAATGCGCCCCTAATATAGTAGGTCCAAAACTGATCATATCCATATCTGGATAATGAGAGCCGATAATACCACACTCTAAACCAGCATGAATAACATTTACTTTGGGCTCCGAGGAGAACAACTTAATGTATGAATCCTTAACCTCTTTTAAAGTTTTAGAACTTATGTTTGGCTCCCATCCAGGGTACCCACCTGAAAATGTACAATCACAGGAAATATCTTGAAAAATATTAGAAATAACCTTTGACAGTTTAGCTTTTGAAACTTCAGATGAGGATCTGGTTAAACACATAATTTTTAGTTTACCCTCAATTAATTTTATCTTAGCCAAGTTATTTGATGTCTCAACAAGCCCATCTATACTTTTACTCATTTCAAAAACTCCATTTGGACAATTATTGATTGCATCTATTAATTCAACAGATTCTTTATAACTAAGTTGTTTGTTTTTATCATTTAATATTTGAAATTCAAGATTTAAATTTGAATCAGTGCCCTTAAATTTTGTTTTATATTTTTGTAAATTTTTTTTAATTATTTGCTCAAATAAATTAATATTATGTTTTGAAAATGAAATTACTGTACTGCTTTCCCTAGGAATAGCATTTCTAAGACCCCCCTCCATTAATTGAACATATGCTAATTTTAAAGTCTTTAATTATTTCATTTAGTATTTGGAATAAAATTTTATTTGAATTACCTAAACCTTTATGTATTTCTGCACCTGAGTGACCACCTGTCAATCCGTTCAATAAAATTTCCACACATACTTCATCGTTAGATAAATCACTTAAAATATAACTTCTATTTATAGTTATATCAATACCTCCAGCACAACCTATACAAATTTCATCATCCTCCTCAGTATCAAGATTTAACAATATTTTACCAGATAAAATTGAGTCAGATAGATTTAGAGCGCCTGTCATTCCAGTCTCTTCATCAATAGTAAATAAAGCCTCGATTTTTGGATGTGAAATTTCTTTGCTTTCTAAAACAGCCATAATTGCTGCTACACCTAACCCATTATCAGCACCCAGAGTAGTTCCCTTAGCCTTGACCCAGTCTCCATCAACATACATCTTAATCCCAGAATTTAAAAAATCAAATTCAACTTGATTATTTTTTTCATGAACCATGTCAACATGAGATTGTAATACAACTGTTTGAGAAGTAGTCATATCTAAAGTTGCCTCTTTAGTAATTACTAAATTTCCTATTTCATCCTGCTTATACTCTAGATTATTTTTTTTTGCAAAGGATATTAGAAATTCAATTACTCTTTCCTCTTTTTTAGACGGACGAGGAACTTGATTTAATAAAACAAAGTTTTTCCACACCTCTACTGGTTGTATATTTGAAACTTCTTGACTCATAATTAATCATATTTTTACAAAATTAACGAATAATAAATTTATAATTTCGTTTGTATTATTTAAATATGAAAAAATTAAAGTTAGCTTTCTCACTGAATTTATTACCAATGTTAATAATTATTAAAAACATTGAAGTTGGTAATCCATTTGTAGAAAAATACTACTCTGATTTTTTTTATTTATTTATTTCTGAAAAATTAAGACTTATGACTGGGTGGATTAGCATTCCTATTGGAGATTTGTTATATCTATTTATGATTATAAGCTTGATTTATTTTATATTCTTTGGAATTAAAAGCAATAAAAATATTCTTTTAAATCTTGGCTCATCAGCCTTTGTCTTTATATTCCTTTTTTATGTGCTTTGGGGTTTAAATTACAAAAGAATTCCAATCAAAGATCATCTTGAAATTAGTGGTGATTTCGAAAAAAGTGAATTAATAACCTTTACAGAAAATATAATCGATACAATTAATAAGAAACATGTTTTTCTATTTAAAAATGACAGTGTTCGACCAATCAATAAATATAGTTTTAAACAAAATGTTGAAATTTCAAAAAATAACTTTGATAAGCTTGAAGAAAAAATACCAATTATCAAATCTGACTACAAAAATATTTCGGTGAAAAAGTCATTATTTAGTTTACCCCTAACCTATATGGGATTCAGTGGATATATTAATCCTTTCACTAATGAAGCAAATATTAATTACAAAATTCCTTCAACCAGTTTAATATTTGTAATTAATCATGAAATAGCACATCAATTGGGTATAGCAAGTGAGAAAGATGCAAATTTTATTTCCTATTTAATGTTAATTAGTAGTGATGATGAATATCTAAAATATTGTGGACTATCCTATGCATTGAGATTATGCTTAAATGAGCTGTCCAAATTTGATTATGAAAAATACAAATATTTACTGCAGAGAATAAACAAAGGTATAATTAAGGATTTTGTTGAAATAAATAAATTTTGGAAAAATTATGAAGGAAAAATAGAGGAAGTTTCAAAAAAAAGCTATGATATATACCTAAAACAAAACAATATTCAATCTGGAATCAAAAATTATAATGAAAGTATTTCGTTAATTTTGAAATATAAATTTCAGGCAAATGAATAAAAGAATAACCAGTTCAGAAAATAAGGATATAAAAAAACTTATAAAGCTCGCCAATAAACCTCGATCAAGAAAAGAATCTAAGTCTTTTGTTGTCGAGGGTAAAAGGGAGCTTGAAATGGCATTTTCAAATGGATATTTAATAGAAAAAATCTACTGTAATCCCAATATAGTTGATCCAAAAGCTATCAAATCTAGATATGATTCGGAGATAATTGAGGTAAATAATGATATTTACTCAAAAATAAGCTTCAGGAGCTCAACAGAGGGTGTAGTAGCAATTGTATTTCAAAAAAATAATAATTTAAAATTAGACGAGGGTAAAAACAATTTAGCAATTGTTCTTGACGGAATTGAAAAACCCGGTAATATTGGCGCTATTTTGAGAAGCTGTGATTCGGCTGATGTTGATTTAATTATTATTAATAATGAAAAATGTGATTTATATAACCCAAATCTGATAAGATCAAGTTTGGGTTCAGTATTTTCTCTTAATATTGTAAGTATGGAATCAGAAAATACTCTTGATTTTTTAAGAGAACATAAATTTAAAATTTATGCAACATCTCTCAAATCAAAAAATAGTTTAGAAAAAATTAAATTTGGGAATTCATCAGCCATAGTTTTAGGTTCTGAAAGTTCGGGAATATCAAAATTTTGGTCAAACAATTCTGATGAGTTAATAAAAATTCCCATGCTAGGTTTAGTTGATTCACTCAATGTTTCTGTTTCAGCTGCAATTACTTTATATGAGATAAACAGGCAATACAACTTTAATAGATAGGTTCTTAAATATTACATAAAGAAATTGCCTATTAATCTTCTTTATGCTAATTTTAAGATATGCCAACTCAGGAAATAAAAATAGAAAAGAAAGCCCTGGCAAAGGAATATAAAGAACTTTTAAGAATTAGTTACCAATCTCTCAGTAAAGAGGATAAGAAACTAATCAGAAAAGCTTTTGATTATGCTGTTGATGCTCATCAACACCAAAGAAGAAAATCTGGAGAAGCCTACATTTTCCATCCTATTGCAGTTGCAAAAATTGTTGCCGCTGAAATTGGATTAGATGCGATTTCAATAGCAGCTGCACTAATTCATGATGTAGTTGAAGATAATTCAGATCATACTCTTGAAAAAATTAAAAATGAATTTGGGGAAAATATTACAAAAATTGTTGACGGTTTAACCAAAATTGGAAAACTAAACACTAAGGGATATTCTGATGTTTCAATTCAAGCTGAAAATTACAGAAAAATGCTACTCACTCTTAACGAGGATGTTAGGGTTATTATAATTAAAATTGCCGACAGACTTCATAATATGCAAACTTTATCAAGTATGCCTTATGAAAAACAAATTCAAAAAGCATCTGAAACATTATACATTTATGCCCCACTAGCTCACCGAATCGGATTATACAATATAAAAACTGAATTAGAAGACCTTGGACTAAAATATACTGACCCTGATACTTATCATGAGATTTCGGAAAAACTTATTGAAAGTAAAAAAGATCAGGACAAATACATTAAAAAATTTAACTCGATTATTAGTTCAACATTAACAAAAGAAAAACTTAAATACAATATAAAGGGAAGAACAAAATCTATTTTTTCAATTAATAATAAAATGATTAGACAAGGCATTTCTTTTGAAGAAGTGTATGATAAATTTGCTGTTAGAATTATTTACAAATCAAAGCTTGAAAAAGAAAAGTTTGTAGCATGGAAAATTTACTCAATTGTGACCGATCATTTTACCCCCAATCCCACTAGATTAAGAGACTGGATTTCTGCTCCCAAGTCTACAGGTTACGAAGCTTTACATATTACGGTCGTTGGTCCTAAGAGCAGATGGGTAGAAGTTCAAATTAGAAGTGAAAGAATGGATGAAATCGCTGAAAAGGGTTATGCTGCACATTATAAATATAAGCAAAAGGATGATTCTAATGATAATTTGGATTCCTGGATTAATAAATTACAGGAGGCATTAGAAAATTCTGAAACTAATGCTGTTGATTTTGTTGAGCAGTTCAAGTTAAATTTATACTCAAAAGAAATTTTTGTCTTTACTCCAACTGGTGATCTAAAATCTCTTCCAAAAGGGGCTACACCTTTAGATTTTGCATTCGCAATACATACTGAAGTTGGGATAAAAACTAGAGGAGCAAAAGTAAACGGAAAGTTAGTGCCATTAAACAAAGAATTGTCTAGTGGTGATAGAGTTGAAATTTTAACTTCAGATAAGATAAAACCCAACGCTAACTGGCTAGATTATGCTACTACTGCAAGGGCAAAATCAAAGATTAAAGCCACTTTAAATGAAGAAAAGAAACTTTTAGCTGACAATGGTAAACAAATCCTCAGAAGAAAACTTAAATCTCTTAAAATTAATTTCAATGACAGTATAGTTACTGAGCTTCAAAAATATTTTAAACTTAACACAAGCCAAGACTTATTCTACAGAGTAGGAATTAACACTATTGATAATGAAAAATTAAAGAAATTTGTTGCTTCCAGAAGTAATAAATTTATTAGTTACATCAGAAAAAAGATTTCAAGAAACAGTGATATAAAAATTGACGACGTTAATCAGGATGAGATAACTTCAAAGTATGATTTACTAGTTTTTGGAAACGATGAAGAAAAACTTGATTACAAAAATGCACCTTGTTGTAATGCTATTCCAGGGGATAAAGTCTTTGGATTCATAACAATAAATGATGGGATTAAGATTCACAAAAAAGATTGTCCAAATGCTGTAAGTCTTCAATCAAATTATGACTATAGAATCATAAAAGCTAAATGGATCGATTCCTCACAAGAAAAATTCACAGTACAAATTAATATAACAGGAATTGATAAACTCGGTCTTTTAAATAATATAACAAAAGTCATTTCAGAAAATATGAATATTAATATGAAAAGACTTAATTTTGAGACCGCTGGAAATACATTTGTGGGTAATATAATTATCTCAGTAAAATCAAATTTAGAAGTTAATAATCTTATTAAGAAACTTAAAGTTTTAAACGGAATTGATAAAATCAAAAGAACATAGATAAAGAAGTTAATAATGTCAAAAAATATTGATAATCAGAATATAGTAAAGGATGTATTTACAGAGTTTTTAGAAAAAAAAAGTTATCGAAAAACTCCTGAGAGATATGCAATTCTTAAGGAAGTTTATGAAACTAAGTTTCATTTTGATATTGAGTCTCTATATATCAAAATGAAAAATAAAAAATATAGAGTATCAAGAGCTACTCTATACAACACTATTGAACTTTTACTAGAATGTTCACTAGTCAGAAAACACCAATTTTCAAATGACCACCAGGCTTCATATGAAAAGTGCTATTTCAATAAACAGCATGATCATTTAATCCTTAGTAATTCAGATGAAGTAATTGAATTTTGTGATCCAAGAATAAATACAATTAAAGAGACAATAGAAGAAGTATTTGATGTGACAATTGACAGTCATTCATTATACTTCTATGGAAAAAAAAATAATACAAAATAAATGGCGGTTGACTTATTATTAGGACTTCAGTGGGGTGATGAAGGTAAAGGCAAAATTGTTGATGTTTTAACATCTAAGTATGATATAATAGCCAGATTCCAGGGTGGCCCAAATGCTGGTCACACCCTTGTGTTTAACGAAAAAAAATATGTTCTACATACTATTCCATCTGGAATATTTCACAAGGAAAAAATAAACCTTATTGGTAATGGTGTTGTAATTGACCCGGTTATTTTAAATAAAGAAATTGAAAATATTAAAGCAGAAAATGTTGACATAAGCAAAACTTTATTTATTTCAAGAAAGGCACACTTAATACTACCAACTCATAGACTTCTTGATGCGGCAAGTGAAAAATCTAAAGGAAAAAATAAGATAGGTTCAACATTGAAAGGAATTGGCCCAACATATATGGATAAAACGGGAAGAAATGGCTTCAGAGTTGGGGATTTAGAAAATGAGAATTGGAAAACAAAATATTATGAGCTTTCAAAAAAACATCAACAATTAATTAATTTTTATAATGTTGAGCTTGATTTTAGTCTTGAGGATTTAGAATCTGAATTTTTTGATGCTATTGAAAAGCTGAGAAAAATCAATTTTGTTGATTCAGAAAATTTATTGTTTGAATCTCAAGAAACGGATAAATCCATATTAGCTGAAGGTGCCCAAGGCTCTTTGCTAGATATTGATTTTGGTACCTATCCCTATGTCACCTCATCAAACACAACTGCTGCTGGTGCTTGTACTGGCCTAGGGATATCTCCAAATTCCATAAATGATGTTTTTGGAATTTTTAAAGCCTACACTACCAGAGTTGGTTCTGGACCATTTCCCACCGAACTATTTGATGAATGTGGTAAAAAAATGAGTAAAATTGGAAATGAATTTGGAGCAACTACTGGAAGGCCAAGAAGATGTGGGTGGTTAGATTTAGTAGCGCTTAAATATGCATGTAAAATTAATGGAGTTACAAAGTTGATGATGATGAAGACTGATGTATTGAGTGGTTTTGATAAAGTACTCGTTTGTACAAAATACAAATATAGAGGTCAAGTAATTGAAAATCTTCCATATGACCTTTCTGACAGTTCACTTGAACCAATTTATGAAGAGTTTCAAGGTTGGTCTGAAGATTTAAGAAAGCTTGAATCAGCTGATGACTTACCTAATAACTTAAATAACTATATTAATTTTCTGGAAACACAGTTAAATATTCCTATTGTTATTGTTTCAGTAGGACCTGATAGAAAAGAAACATTATTTAGATAAATTGGTGAAAAAATCCTTCTTCTTAATCATTATCGTTTTTTTTAGTTCATGCATTTTTCTAAATGTGAAGGCACAAGAAAAAACAAAAATAAAAATTGAAAGAGCTGGTTTCTTTGAAAAAGATAAAGTCAAGTATCCAGATGCATCTGTTTTAACAAGAGATAAAAATGATAAAGTACTTATATCTCATGATGGGGTTTTAATGACATGTAATCAGGCTTTTTTTTATGAGGGTAGAAATTTTATTGAAGCCTATGGGGAGGTTTCACTCAAGCAAGGCGATACACTTAACTTAAAAGCTAATTATCTAGAATATAATGGAGATACCCGTTTAGTTTTTGCTAAAGGTGATGTTATTTTAAATGAACCTGAATCTGATTTATACACTGAATCAATATATTTTGACAGAAATTTACAAGAAGGATTTTATACAAACAAGGGGAAACTTATCAGGAATATCAACGATACTATATACAGCCTAAGAGGAACTTTTTTTGCCAAGGAAAAAAAATATCGTTTTGAAAAAGAAGTTGATTTGAGAACCCCAAAATATAATATATATTCAGATGTCTTAAACTATTATACCGAATCGGGAAAGTCATATTTCTTTGGTCCGACTGACATTATCACAGATGATTCAAAAATCTATTGTGAAATCGGATTCTATGACACCGAAAATGATAATGGTTATTTTATAAAGAATTCTAAAATAGATTTCGAAGAATATAAAATTAACGGTGATAGTATATATTTTGACCAGTCTAAAAATTATGCGTCTGCAACAAATAATATAAAAATTTTAGATACAATAAATAAAACTTTAACAACAGGTCACTATGCTGAAATTCATAGGAGTATTGATTCGATGTTTGTAAAAAAAAGAGCACTTATTGCCTCATTCAAGGAAAAGGATACGACATACATTCACGGCGAATCCATAATTATTACCGGAAAAGAAAATGAACAAATTATTAGAGCTTTCATGAATGGTAAAATTTTAAGAAATAATCTAAGCGGAAAATGTGACTCCATTCATTTTAGTCAATTAACGGGAATTGCCCAATTGATAAATAAACAAAATGACTTTAATGAAAGATCAAGAAAAATTAAAAAGCCAGTTCTTTGGAGTAACAAAAGTCAAATTACAGGTGACTCTATTCATATCAAATTTGACACTGATAAGAACATAATTGATTCTCTTTTCGTCTTTGACAATGCTTTTATCATAGAGAAGGATACACTAGAAATTGGTTTTAATCAGATTTCTGGAAAAAGACTAAACGGAAATTTCATTGACGGTAAATTAAAAGAAGTTGATATTATTAAAAATGCTGAATCTGTATACTATTTAAGAAATTCTGAAAATGAACTGATAGGTATAGATAAATCCAAATCAGCAAAAATAAAAATTTCAATTACGGAACAAAATATAGATACATTCACAAAAATCAATCAAATTGATGGAAATGTTTACCCCGAGGATGAATTTAATGAAAATGATAAATTATTAAAAGGATTCTTTTTTAGGGAAGATGAAATTATAAAAACAATTGATGATCTTTTTATAGAGGATAAAAAATTCCAATTCACTAAAATCAAAAACCTAGAATAAAAAATTATTAACTCAGATTTTAAAAAATATCAAGCCCAAACTACTCCCTATCCGCTTATGATAGAGGTTTCTAGAGCCAAGGGGAGTTATATTTATGACAACGATAATAATAGATATTTAGATTTTGTTGCTGGGGTCTCAGCTTGCAGTGTTGGGCATTGCAATGAAGAAATTATAAATGCAATCAGCAGTCAATCTCAAAAATACATGCATGTAATGGTTTATGGCGAGTTTATTACCAAACCTTCTCTTGATTTAGCAAAATTATTGGCCAAAAATTTACCTGAAAGTCTAAATTGCACATATTTTACAAATTCTGGTACAGAGGCATTAGAGGGTTCAATGAAATTAGCTAGAAGGCATACTGGCAGAAAGAAAATAATTGCTGCAAAGAATGCTTATCATGGAAGTACCATGGGGGCACTAACATTAATGGGTTTAGATGAAAGAAAAAAACCATTTGAGCCACTAATACCTGATGTAGAGTTTATAGACTTTAACTCATTTCAAGATATTCACAAAATTGACGAAAAAACCTCGTGTGTTATTTTAGAAACCATTCAAGGTAGTGCCGGGTTCATTTTACCTGCCGAAGGATACCTAAGCTCGGTGAAAAAAAAATGTAAAGAAGTTGGTGCTTTATTGATATTAGATGAGATTCAAACCGGAATTGGAAGAACAGGAAAATTATTTGGTTTTGAAAATTTTTATTGTGTACCTGATATAATTGTGTACGGAAAGGGTCTGGGTGGTGGAATTCCAATAGGAGCATTTACAAGCTCTAAAAAATTAATGGATGTTCTTCATGTAAATCCAATTCTTGGTCATATAACTACATTTGGAGCAAACCCAGTAATTACTGCAGCAGCACTTCAAACTTTAAAAATTGTATTAGATTCTAAAATAATGGAAAGTACTTTGTCAAAAGAAAAACTTTTCAGACAAAAATTAAATCATAAGCTAATCAGCCAAATAAGAGGAGTTGGATTAATGCTTTGTTTGATTATGAATGATTCTGAAATTGCAAATAAATTAGTTTTAGAGGCTAAAAATAAAGGTTTAATTCTTTTCTGGCTTTTAATCGAAAAAAGAGCTGTTAGAATTACTCCACCTCTAACTATCTCTGAAAAGGAAATTGAAGAGGGCTGTGATATCATTCTAAATATACTAGATACAATCTAATAGGTGTTAATTAGTTTGTTAAGAAGTTTAAAATCCACTGATTCATTTTAAAACAAATCATATTTATTTTTAACACAAAGATGATTTAAAATGGATAATGTTAATGACATAAACCTTTCGGTAAGTAAATTCGAAAAAATGGTTAAGGAAAATAGAGTTCTTTTCTTTGATTCTTTGGAGTTTGAAAATATTATTTCATTTTACATAGATTCCGGGAAATTAGCATATGCAAAAAAAGCACTCAAGCTATCATTAAGTCAACATCCGTCAAATACTAATTTATGCTTATTTGAAATTGAAATCTTTATTCAAGAAGACAAACTAGACAGCGCTTTGGATTTAGTAAATTCTATACTGATGATTGAAAACAATAATTATGAAGCGATAATTCTAAAGTCTAGCATTCTTTCGAAGCAAAAAAAACATAATAAATCAATCTCTTTACTAAAGAGTATTATAAATAATTATAGAAGAAAAAGCGAATTATTTTATCAGATCGGAATAGAATATTTATTTATAGAAAACTTTTCAAAATCTAGTTATTATTTTAAGAAAAGTTTAAACTACGATTATCTTGACCACAGTGCTCTCTATAATATTCTCTATTGTTATGAAATGATTAGAGATAACAATGGGCTAATAGTTTTCCTTAAGGAATATTTATCTAAAAACCCCTACAGCGAAATTGGATGGCATAATCTAGGTAAAAGTTATGTTAAAGTTAAAATGTATAATGAAGCAATTGCAGCATTTGATTATTCTATTTTTTCAGATGATTCATTCACAAGTCCTTACATAGATAAAGGCAAATTATTAGAAAAGATGAAAAAATATGATGAAGCTATTAATAATTACAAAGAAATAATTTCTATTAATCCCAATTCATCTTATGCCCTATTTAGGATAGCATTTTGCTTTGAGAAGAAGTATGATTTTGAAAATTCGCTGAACTATTATTATAAGTGTATAAACAATGACCCAAATATGGATAAAGCTTTTTTTAGGCTATCAATGTTTTATTACAGAGAAAAAAAATTCAAAAGGGCGATAGAATATATTGAGAAAGCAATCAAGCTAAATCAAGAAAAATCTAAATACTGGAAAATATATTTAAACTGCTTGTCCAAAACTTCAATAAAAAATTACTAGTTTAACACTAGAATTTTAATATGCGAAGTAGAAATACATTTGATTATATAAGATTGTTTTTTAAGGGAATTTTTATGGGTGCTGCAGATGCAATGCCTGGGATATCTGGTGGGACAATTGCTTTATTATTAGGTATTTATGAAGAATTAATCAGATCAATTAGCGAATTGAAACTTAGCCTTTTTTTTGAACTTAAAAAAGGTTTCAACCCTTTTTGGAAAAAATTAAACGGAAACTTTTTATTAGCACTTGTTTCAGGAATTGGAATTAGCTTAATTTCTTTTGTAAAAATTTCAGCCAATTTTTTGGAAAGCTTTCCTTTGTTTATTTGGTCATTTTTTCTGGGATTAATATTTGCAACAGTAAATGTTATTTATAAATTAGTAAACCAATGGAGTAGTTTAAACATCTTTTTTTTAATTATATCAATAATCTTTTCTTATTTCTTATCGTCATTCTCTGTTTATGAGACTGATAAGATAAGTTTATTGTATATTTTATTTTCAGGTGTAATTGCCTCATCTGCAATGATTTTACCAGGCATATCAGGCTCGTTAATACTTGTAATTCTAGGGGTTTATGCATATTTAGTTAAGTCACTTGATAATTTAGAAATGATTGTAATCTTTACATTTATTTCTGGTGCATTAATCGGATTATTGGGTTTTAGCAGAATTCTAAAGTATCTGTTTAATAAACATAGGAATACCACTTACACTATTATGTTAGGATTAGTAATTGGATCAATTGAAAAGGTATGGCCTTGGAATAAAAGTTTTTCTACAGAATTGTCAAACCTTAATTTCCTCTTATCAATATCTCTTGTTATTTTAGGTTTTGTAATAGTTATTCTATTAGAAAGAATAAAAAAAGATTAAATGAAGGGTAATAAATCGAGATCTAATTATTTAAAAATTCTAATTAATGGAATACTCATGGGAACTGCCAATAAGATTCCAGGTGTTTCAGGAGGTTTAGTTGCAATAGCAATTGGTTTTTATGAGGAATTAATATACAGCTTAAAAAGATTAGATAAAATAGCTTTAAAATATCTATTTGAGGGGAAATTCAAAGATTTTTTAAAACATATTAATGGTAAATTTTTAGTTCTTATTTTATTAGGAATAGTAATTAGTTACTTTTCAACATCAAAGATATTAGACGTATTATTAAATAATTTTGAAATTTATGTTTGGAGTCTTTTTTTTGGATTAGTTATAGGAACTATTTTTCATCTCAGAACAATTATCGACTTAAATAACTTCAAAAATATTTGTTTCATTATAATAGGAACCTCGATAGGTGTTTTGTTAAGTTTTGCAAATCCATCACAAGAAAATGACAACTTATTTTTTGTTTTTATTTGTGGAATAATTAGTGTTAGTGGAATGATTTTACCAGGTCTATCGGGTTCATTTTTACTTATGTTAATGGGTAACTATATATTACTACTGGTTGATTCAGTAAATGCTCTATACGACAGCTTAAGTGAGATATTAAGAGGAGACTTTTCAAACATATACAGTGATGTGCGTATCAATTATCTAAACGTATTGTCCGTATTTACTCTTGGCTCAATAACTGGACTAATTTTATTGTCTAAAATTCTTGGTTACCTACTAAGCAAATTCAACCAACTTTGTAATTCTATTATTTTTGGTTTCATAATTGGTTCTCTAGGTGTAATTTGGCCTTGGAAATCCACATTAAATGTAGAGAACGAATATAAAATAGTTAGATATTTACCTGATTTCAATGATGAAACATTTTATGCTTTTATGTTTATTTTAATTGGAATAGCAATAGTTATTTTTTTAAGTAGTTATGAAAAAAAGTAGAAAATTCGGCCTAATAGGAAAAAATATTGATTATAGTTTTTCAAAGAAATATTTTTCAGAAAAATTTAAAAAAGAAAATTTGGATTGTACATATTCAAACTTTGACATTGAAAATATTTCACAAATTGAATCAATTTTAAAAAAAAATGGGATATCTGGATATAACGTCACTATTCCCTACAAACAGGAAATTATAAAATTTCTTGATGAAATTGATGAAGTAGCTAAAGCTATTGGTGCTGTTAATACAATAAAAAAAATTGATAATAAAAATATAGGATTCAACACTGATATTATTGGTTTTGAAAAGTCATTAATTCCGTTAATTGAAAATAAAAAACCTGATAGTGCATTAATTCTTGGTGCCGGCGGTGCTTCAAAAGCAGTCAAATATGTTCTTAAAAAATTAAAAATTAATTATAGTACTGTTTCAAGAAAAGAAGGTAAATCTGAATTCATTTATGAAAATCTTAATGATGTATTAATAAGCAGGTTTAAAATGATAATAAATTGTTCTCCCGTTGGAACTTTTCCAAACATAAATAAATGTCCAAATATCCCATATAAACATTTAACCAAAGAACATGTCTTGTATGACTTAGTTTATAACCCAATTGAGTCGCTATTTTTAAGAAGAGGAAGAGAATTAGGATGCAAAACAAAAAATGGATTAGAAATGCTTGAAATTCAAGCAAATGAATCTTGGAGTATTTGGAACAACTAATTTATTACTCCTGAACCTATTAGTTCACCATCAATATACCAACTTACAAATTGACCGCTGGTAACTGATGAAATTGGTTTGTCAAAAAGTATATACAGACCCTTTTTGAATCTGTAAACGGTTCCAGATTGTAATGGCTGTCGATATCTAATTCTAAAGTTAATATTCATTGTTTCATTTTCATTAATTTTTAAATCTTCTCTAATCCAATGAATTTCATTTGAGTTTACAAAAAGGGCTTTTTTAAATAATGCAGGGTGTGACTCTCCCATTCCTACATAAATTATATTTTTAGAAACATCCGTTTCAAGAACAAAAAGAGGTTCACTAAACCCTCCAATATTTAAACCTTTTCTTTGTCCAACTGTATAATAGTATGCCCCATTGTGTTCACCAATCTCCTCACCATCATCATGTGTAAATGAAAACGACGCACTTAATAATTCTAATTCCTTTTCTTTTGATTTAACCTCATTTAAATCTATTTCTTGTTTTACTGATTCAGAATCAATTTTGATTACTTTACCCTTTTTTGGGGTAAGCCTTTGCTTTAAAAAATCAGGTAATTTTACCTTTCCTACAAAACATAATCCTTGAGAATCTTTTTTATCAGCGGTAATTAAATCATTCTTTTTTGCGATATCCCTAACATTAGACTTTGTTAAATGGCCAATAGGAAATATTGCCTTTGAAAGCTGTTTTTGATTTAGTTGACAAAGAAAATATGATTGATCTTTTTTTTCATCAGCACCAGCAAGTAATCTGAAAATTTCTTTATTATCTTTATTAATTTTATTAAGTTGACAGTAATGACCAGTAGCTATATAATCTGCTCCAAGATTAAGTGCTATTTCAAGAAATATATCAAATTTAATCTCACGATTACATAAAACATCTGGATTTGGAGTTCTTCCATTTTCATATTCGTTGAACATGTAATCGATAATCCTAGAATGATATTCTTTGCTTAAATCAACAGTTTGAAATGGGATTTCTAATTTTTCAGCAATCAACATTGCATCATTGCTGTCATCTAACCAAGGACACTCATCAGAAATAGTAACAGAGTCGTCATGCCAATTCTTCATAAAAAGTCCAATAACTTCATATCCTTGTTGCTTTAATAACAAAGCACTTACACTTGAGTCAACTCCTCCTGATAAACCAACGATAACTTTTTTCACTGTACGATGTTAATAATTACGATGTTAATTAAAATATGTCTTGTATGATGGTTTAATTGGAGATGAAACCTCAAATAATTTAGCAGATTTTAATGCCACTAAATCAATATTTCCAACATTAGAAATGGTAAAAAAATCTCCTTTGTTAAATTTAAATTTTTTTAAAGAAACTTCGCCATCAATTAAGAAAAAAGAATGGATTTTTTCATTTTCAATTTTGATATTTACTGATGAAAATTTATCAAAGAAATATTCGTTAATAATTATGTCTTCTGAATCCATCCACATTTTTGATTTTTTGTTATAAATATGTCTTATCATATGATCATCTAAATCAGTAAATTTAAATTCATCGATTTTATAATCATTATAGCTAGCTGGCTTTTTTAGGGATTTTGATAAATCTGGATCAAACCAAATTTGAAATATTTCAGAATTTTCAAGTATCTCCTCTGAATGTGAAATCCCATTTCCTGATCTGATTATTTGAACATCGCCTTCATCAAGTCTAACCCATTTATTCAGTTTCGTATCGAAGTGATTTATGCTACCTTTCAAAACGAAAGTACATATTTCAAAACCTTGATGTGGGTGTAAACCAATTGTACTTCTTTTGCCAGTTGTCCAAGCATGGGCCCAGTAAAATAGATTTGAAAAAGGCTTCAATTGTCCGCCATCCTGAGGAAATCCAATTGGTTTTTTTTCAACTATCTCACCAAAATTGAAATTACCGTTTGCTTGTTTACTAGGTGGATAAAAATTAATTTTCATTTAAAATATTTTCAAAATCTATAATTACAGCTTGAAAATCTTGATTTAATCTAACATCTAAAATACCTTCATTTATATTAAAATTTTTATTAAAATTAGGTAGTGAAAAGTAAGGTATTTGATACTTGTAGTCCCTTGAAAACCTGCTATGTGCAGTCTCAAGTACTGTTTTACCACCTCTAACGCCATTAGATGTTGATAGTAAAAGAATAGGTTTACTACACCATATATCAGCCTCAATCACAGAAATCCAATCATAAATATTTTTGAAAGCTGCTGTATATGAGCCATTGTGTTCGGCCAAGGATAATACTAGTGCATCTGACTCAGAAATTTCCCTTTTAAAATCGAAGGCTTTTTGGGGGATTCCCAAAGAATTTTGTAAATCTTCACTGTATATTGGCATTTCGAAATCATTCAAATTTAAATCTATAATTTCAGTATCGAATGAAATTGATTTAGCAGCATAATTTGCCAACTTCCTATTGATTGACTTCGATGAACTACTTGCACCAATTACAACTATTCTTTTCAAATTTAATTTTTGTTTACATGTGAACCATCACAATAACCGCTTGGATTTTGTGTATTTCCACATCCACATTTAGGTCTGTCCATAACTTGTTTATCATGAAATAATCAAAGTTTATGCCACTAAATAAAATTAACTTAAGTCTGATTCGTAAACTATTTGTTCTTTTTTTGCCTTTCAGCTTCTTCCATTATTGCTTGCATTCTTCTTTGAAATCTACTGGGAGGTTTTACAGGTTGTGACTTATTAAATTGAATTTGCTGTCTTATTTTACGCTCATCAAGAATATAATTCTTGATTGTAAACATGATGGCGATTGATAAAAGATTTGAAACAAAGTAATATAAACTCAATCCACTTGAGTAATTATTAAAGAATACCATCATCATTATTGGTGCAAAATATATCATATACTTCATCATATTTCTCATATCAGGCATTCCCTCTTGAGGTTGTGGTTGTGAAGCCATTTGCTGTCCAGTAGTCATTTTCATGTAGAAAAATATTGATATAGAAGCTAATATTGGAAATAAACTAACATGATCCCCATATAGTGGTATGTAGAAGCCAAAATCAAGAATACTATCATATGCTGATAAATCATCTGCCCATAAAAAATTTTTTTGTCTTAAATCAAAAGCGGATGGGAAAAACATAAATAAAGCATAAAAAACGGGAATTTGCAGTAATCCAGGCAAACATCCACTCATTGGATTGGCACCAGCTTTTCTGTATAAAGACATCATTTCCTGCTGCCTTTTCATTGCATTATCTTTAAACTTCTGATTAATCTCATCCAACTCTGGCCTTAATATTTTCATTTTAGCTTGGGAAACATACGAGCTGTATAAAACTGGCGCAAGGACAATCCTTACAATAATAGTCATAAATATAATTGCAATTCCGTAAGGAAATAAGTTACTCAATGTTCTATATAGCGGAACAAAAATATTTTTATTTATAAATCCGAAAATCCCCCATCCAAAATCGACACTCTCTTCCAACCCAATTTCATAAGTTTTTAGTTGTGAATATTGATTAGGCCCAAAATAAAATTTCAAAGAGTTTTTAAACTCACTATTGACATAATCAAACGGAATTTTTGAAACAAATTTTTTAGTAAACAGCGTGTCTATACTATTATCTTGAACTAAATCTTCAGATTTAAAATCAACATTTTTAAATGGTTTTTCATCTGGAGATATCAAAACAGAACTAAAAAAATGCTGCTTAAAGGATATCCAATTTACATCTTCTTCATCATCTTCATCCTCTCCACTTATTGATAAATAATCAATCTTATCTTCATCGTGATAATATGTTAAATAAGAATATCTATTTTCGTAAGAAATACTCTTAGAATTTCTAAATGCACTAAGCTCCCAATTCAAATTATAGCTTTGAGTAGTATCGAGGATATTATAGAATCCTTTAGAGCTAATATCAAGATTAATTATATAATCAGTTAGGTTAATAGTGTATATGTATTCGATAAAAACATCTTCTGAAACAACTAACTTCATCGATACTTTTTTGATTGAACCTTGGTCGATCAATGACGGAGTAAACTTTTGATCTTTTGTATTAAATATTCTGCCATTTTTTGTAGTAAAATCTAAATTAAAAGATGAATTATTTGATTCAATTAAATTGATTGGATCACCTAAATAATTTAAGTGACCTTTTAGCTGTAATGAGGAAATTTGACCTCCAATGGGTGAAAACTTAACAATAAATTTTTCAGCATCTACTAAGATATCCTCATTACTTTGAGATAATGAGTTTTTAAAGCTTAAAGTGCTATCTTGATACTCGTCAATTTTAGATTCAGATAGAATATCCGATAAATCCTGTTCAACCGGCTTTTCATCTGGAATATCGTTTTGTTCTACTGTTTGAACTACCTCTGGGGAAGGTGGTGGAGGATTTAAATATAACCATCCTATAAAAATTAAACCTATAAGAAAAAACCCTATTAATGAGTTGATATCAATTTTATTGTCTTCCATCTATTTATTCTTATTTAAGATTGCTGCACTAACAAAAGATACGAATAATGGATGAGGTGATAAAACAGTACTTTTGTATTCGGGGTGATATTGAACCCCTATGAACCATGGATGATCTTTAACTTCAACAACCTCAACAAGATTAGTGTCCTTATTTTTTCCTGATGCTACTAATCCATTTTCCTCCAATTGATTTAAATATTTATTATTTAATTCATATCTATGCCTATGTCTTTCCTCAATATTTTCAGTTTTATAAACAGAATGACACAAAGTTTCCCTGGTTATATCACATTTCCAAGCACCTAATCTCATTGTACCTCCTTTTTCGGTTATGTTTTTTTGTTCTTCCATCAAATCGATTACTGGATTTTTTGTGTTAGGATTAACCTCAGTAGAATTTGCATCATCTAGCTTCAACATATTTCTAGCATATTCAATAACAGCCATTTGCATCCCATAGCAAATTCCAAAAAATGGAATATTATTTAATCTAACATATTTAATTGCTTCGATTTTTCCCTCCACGCCTCTTTCACCAAAACCAGGAGCTACTAAAATTCCGTTAAAGGATTGTAGTTTATCATGTACATTTTCAGAATTTATAAATTCAGAATGTAAAGGAATTACATCTACATCCACTTCATTTACTGCACCAGCATGAATAAACGATTCCAATATGGATTTGTAGGAGTCTTGAAGCTCAACATATTTACCAATCAGAGCAATTTTGATTGTATCTTTTGGGTTTTTATATTTGTCAAGAAAATTATTCCAAGAACCCAAATCAGGTTCATTATAATCTAGCTTTAACTTTTTTAGTGCCACTTTATCTAAACATTCACGATACATGTGATTGGGAACATCGTAAATGGTATTGACATCAACCGATTCAATAACACAATCAACATTTACATTACAAAATCTTGCTAATTTTTCTTTTATTTCATCATTTAATTCATGCTCCGTTCTACAAACAAGGATATCAGCTTGTACACCACTTTCCATTAAAGTTTTTACACTGTGCTGAGTTGGTTTAGTTTTTAATTCTTTTGCAGCTGATAGATATGGAATTAGAGTTAAATGAATAACAATCAGATTATCTTCTCCCATTTCCCATTTTAATTGTCGTAATGCCTCAATATAAGGCAATGATTCTATATCTCCTACGGTACCTCCTATTTCAGTTATTATAATATCAAACTCACCATTACTGCCTAAAAATTTTATATTTTCTTTTATCTCGTCAGTTATGTGTGGGATAACTTGTACTGTTTTACCTAAATACATTCCCTGCCTTTCCTTACTTATTACACTCTGGTAAATCCTTCCAGTTGTTATATTGTTAGCCTGTGATGTGGGAACATTTAAAAATCTTTCATAATGGCCAAGATCCAAATCAGTCTCTGCACCGTCATTAGTCACATAACATTCCCCATGTTCGTAGGGATTTAAAGTTCCCGGGTCAACATTAATATATGGGTCGAGCTTTTGAATTGTTGTTTTATAACCCTGTGCTTGTAAAAGCTTAGCTAGTGAGGCCGCCACTATTCCTTTTCCTAAAGAAGAACTAACACCACCAGTAACAAAAATATATTTAGTTTGTGAAGACATAATGCGTTATAAACGCGAACAAATTTAATGAAATAAAACGCAATGGAGTAAGAAAATACCGCTGATTTTTCTATTTATCAGTCATCTCCTCAATTTTTAAATCTTCATGCTTGATCAGGTAGTTAGCAATATTATCAATTGAGCCACTTGAACTTCTCTTATATCTAAACTTATTTTCAAAATATTGACTTTCAATTTCAAATATATTTTTATCATTCAAATCCCCATTACTTATTCGTAGTAACAAATCATATGTAATGTCATAGGCTCTTATAGAATACTTACTCGGGAAGTAATTATAATTTGAAATAAATTTATCAATGAATGATTTATCTTCTACAATATCAATTTTTTTATTGGTTGATGCATATTGAAATTTTAAATTTGATAAATAATTATTTGAAACATTAGCCCCCTCAAAGGCATTATTTTTATTTGTAGTGAACAGCTCTATTTTGATCGTATCATTAATAAATGAATTTAAGATACTTGAAACATTAGAGACAAACCCCTGTTCTTTAGTTTCTAAAAAAACAATATTCTTACCCTTGACAAAAGTTGAATCTAAATCATTATATACCAAAGTTTTAGTATCATCCCCAAATTCGTTTATTTTAGAAAAAAATTGTTTTGATTCTGGGAAAATTTTCTTGATTTTATTACTTATTTCAACACTCTTTGAATCAGATATAATATATTTTTCAGATCGGGTGGTGTCACTCTCAACATGAGAAATAATTTCGTTAAACAATAATGTATCGTTAGGAATTGTATTAATTATTCTTCTGTCGGTGTTTTGTTTTTTTGATAAAGGTTTAACAATTTTTATATTCAGGTCTTTGGTAGAATCCACAAAATAATTGAAAAGATTATCTGTTAGTGGGCCTACTATAAAGTCATAAATTTCAAAATTATTTTCATCTAAAATTTGATCGATTTTACTACTGTCTAGAGCACTATCAAATACATCCATTTGAACATCTATTCCAAGTTCTGAATAAGAATTAACAGCCATTTCAGCTCCGAAAAGAAAATCTAAAGATATGTTTAGAAGTTTATCATTTTTTAAGATTGGCGTAGATTTTTGTATTGAGTCGTAATCAAAATTATCTAATCTGAAAGGTAAGATTATTGCAAACTTTTTTTTATCAAAATCAACTATATTATCCTGAAGTGATTTTTTTGAAAGATTTATAACGTCTTCATTGGTCTTTGTTGAAACTGGGACTTTAATTATAATACCCTTTTCAACACTATCTAAAATTCCAGGATTGAGCTTTATAATTGAATTATTCTTTAAACCTAGTTTTTGTTCAAGAACACTAATTTGAATATTCTTTTGAATTTCAAAATAATCATTATTCTCTTCAACAGTGTTAAGTTTAATCTCATCTTTATTTGGAACTGCTATCTTTTGACCTAATTTAAGTATTGATCCAATTTCAGGGTTAATATTCTCAAGAGTGTTAATCGAAATTCCATATTTGTATGCAATGCGCCACTTTCCCTCTTTTGGTTTAACTGTATAAGCTTTTAATTTATCTACAACATTAGATTTATTAATTCTGGCTTTTTTTACAGGAATCTTTAGAATATTATTTCTCTTTATCTCTATTTCAATATTGTATTTTAAAATTAAATTTTCGCTAACACCATAAATTGATGAGATTTCGGAAAGAGTTTGTTTTCTTTTTATCTTATGAATAATAAAACTTATTTGCTCAGATTTATTATTTTCAATTGATTCGAATATTCTTATAAAATCACCTGATTTTAATTTTTTCTCCAAATCTAATTTTAAATAATTAAACCTGGAGCTTGTGAAAGCTGGATTTAGAATAAAAAAATCATTTGGAGAAATATCATAATTTATTAAAAAGTCTGAAATTTTTTGGTCTTCATCAATTTGAGTAGATTCAATGCTTTGAGAAACTGTATTGAAACAGAAAAGAAACGATAGTATGAAGATATAATTTTTAAACATTTATTATTCCCATTCAATAGTTGCTGGTGGTTTTGAACTAATATCATAAACAACTCTGTTTACCCCTTTTACCCTATTTATAATCTTGTTAGAAACATCTTGAAGGAATTTATAAGGTAAATCAACCCAGTCAGCAGTCATTCCATCTGTGCTTTCAACAGCTCTTAAGGCAACACATTTTTCATATGTCCTCTCATCACCCATTACACCAACACTTTTCACAGGAAGAAGCATTGCGCCAGCTTGCCAAATTTTTTCATACAATTTTGCCTCTTTTAGTGCAGTTATGAATATGTGATCAACTTCCTGAAGCATTTCAATATTCTCTTTGTTTATTTCCCCCAATATTCTGATAGCTAATCCTGGACCAGGGAAGGGATGCCTTCCTAAAATATTTTTGTCTATATCTAAAGACTTACCAACCCTTCTAACCTCGTCCTTAAATAGAAGTTTTAAAGGCTCAACAACTTCAAGTTTCATAAAATCTGGAAGTCCACCTACATTGTGATGACTTTTTATGGTTGCAGATGGTCCACCCGTAGCAGAAATACTTTCTATCACATCGGGATATATAGTCCCTTGAGCCAACCATTTAACATTTTTTATTTTGCTTGATTCTTTCTCAAAAGCTTCAATAAAAACTCTTCCGATTATTTTTCTCTTTGTTTCGGGGTCAGAAACATCAGCTAACTCATCATAGAACTCCTCAGAGTAATCTACTCCTTTAATGTTTAAATCCATTTCCTTGTACTGGTCTAAAACATCCTGAAATTCGTTTTTTCTTAGCAAACCATTATTTACAAATATGCAGTGAAGGTTCTTGCCTATTGCTTTATGTAAAAGAATTGCAGCAACAGAGGAATCAACACCCCCAGAGAGACCTAGAATTACCTTGTCATTGCCTATTTTTGTTTTAAGCTCATTTATGGTCGTATCTATGAAAGAATCTGGTGTCCATGTCTGTTTTAACTTACTAATTTTAGTCAGAAAATTCTCTAATAACTTTTTTCCCCTTACTGTGTGATACACTTCAGGGTGAAACTGTAAACAATATGTGTTATCCATATACTTGTAGGCAACATTTTCAACATCATCACTGCTAGCAAGTAATACAGAATTTTTTGGTAACTGCTTTATTGTATCACTGTGACTCATCCAGACCTGATTATTGTTTTCTATTCCATCAAATAGAATTGAATCATTTATTTTTATGACCAGATTAGCTCTTCCGTACTCCCTAATATTTGATGCTGATACAACACCGCCTAATTCTTGGGCAATTAATTGAGCGCCATAACATACCGCTAGTGTTGGAAATTTAGACAATAATATATCTAAATTTATTCTTGGTGAATCTGCTTCTCTGACCGAATAGGGGCTTCCAGAAAGAATTAAGGCTTTGAAAGTATCTAAATCTTTTGGAATCTTGTTGAAAGGATGAATTTCACAATACACATTTAACTCTCTAACCCTTCGAGCAATTAATTGAGTGTACTGTGACCCAAAATCGAGAATTAATACGTTATTTTGCATGTGTAAAAATAGAAATTGATTTCTTAAATAAAAAGAATAGAATTGTATAATTATTAAAATTCAATAACAGAAAATTTACGACTCAACGGATCTAAATTATTTTTAATCAAACTTATCATATCAATTCCCTTATTAACATAAAATTCAGAAAAGTTTGATATCCGTTCCTGAGGTTTTCCATTTGGAAATAATTTATCTCTAATTTTTAGCACCCTATTAATTTTATCTTGATGAACTTTCTCTTCGGACTTCATCAACCTTTTTTCAAGCATGTTTAATCCATTTATCTGCTTTTTCTCCTGAGCACTTAATGCACCAATAAAGGATTTATCTGTCTGACTTGCTATTTTCTTTAACTCTAAAAATTGATCGGTTAAATTTTGTTTTAGATTAGTAAAATCTAGTTTTAACTTTGAGTATTTTTTAATTAATTTTTCTTTTAATATTTCTTTAGGCATTAGTATTTCTTCAATCGAAACATCAAGCTTATTCAATTTATCAATCAGCCTTTTATCCAATAGTAAAGCTGAATTTCTGTTTAGAATTATGGGGAAAGATATATTTAAACTTTCAAACACAGATTTTAATTGCAACCAATATGCAACCTCTGCAGGGCCACCGATATAACATATATTTGGTAAAATGTACTCTTGAAATATTGGCCTGAATAAGACATTTGGGGAAAACTTTTCTGGACTACTCTTAATATCATCATGAATTTGTTCTGAACTCCATTTTTTTAAACCGTTTGATGTTTGAAAACCATTTTTCATTTCAATGATTCTTTCTCTTTTTCCATCTTCGATATAAAATAGGTTAATTTCTCTTGGGTTAGCTTGAATATTATAATTTAATTCGTTTAACCTTTGTATTGATTTTTTAGATTGATTGAAAATAATCTTTTCGTTAATCTCCTTTTTTATAATGTCACAAAACAAGGACTTTAAATTTTTATTATTTGCATCAATTATTATCAAACCATTTTTGCGAAACAAAATATTAACAAGTTTTCTCGTTGCAACAGATAAATCGGTGGAATTCATATAACAATCCCTGAATATTTTAATTATTTCATTAGAATATGGAAAATCAGAAACAAATTTTTCAAACTCGATGGCAACATCTTTAATTGAATCAAGTTTAAATTCACCTACAATTCCTGTCTGAGGTGATGACCAATTAAATTTACTTCCATGAAATGAAAAATGATTAATTTCATCAAAATCGTGATCTTCTGAGGCCATCCAAAAAATTGGTACAAAATTATATTTTGAGTATTTCCTCTGCATTTTTTCACATAAATTAACAACTGAAATTATTTTATAAATAAAATACATTGGACCAGTAAGTAAATTTAACTGATGACCTGTTGTTATGGTAAACGTTTTATTTTCAGCTAATTTTTTGATGTTTGACTTTTGAAGTTCAGTTAAGTCGATATCGTTATATTGAGTGCTAATTTCTTTAATCAAGGTCTCTCTAAATGTCTTATCATAATTTTTTGACTTACGAGAAATTTGTTTATTGAGATTATCGATACTTGGGAAGTCAGAGATTAAATCATTAAAATGATCACTATTCGAGACATAATCAATTAGTAGTTTACTAAAACCATCAACTTTATTGTACTCAATTTCTCTTAAACTCATATTAGACAAATATACTGAACTGTATAATTCTTTCTATATTTGTTAGGTCTATTATAAGTCAATTTTTATGAAATCAATAATTAAATTTTTTATTCTCTTTGTCATTATTTCTGATGTCAATAGTCAAAATCTTAAATCACCTTCTGAATTTTTAGGATATGAAATCGGAACTCAATTTTCAAGACATAGCCAAGTTGTAGATTATTTTGATCACATTGCTTCTGAAATGAATAAAAATGTATCACTTGTAAATTATGGAAAAACTTATGAAAGAAGACCTCTGTTTTATGCAATTATTTCATCAGAAAAAAATATGTCAAAAATTGAAAATATTAGATTAAATAATATATCAGCCCTAGAAAAAAATATAAGTAAATCTAATGATGTAGCAATTGTATGGCTTAGCTACAATGTACATGGTAATGAATCATCAACAACCGAAGCTTCAATGCAGACAATTTATGAGCTATTGACTGAAAGAGCAGATTTATTGGAAAATACAGTTGTTATTATTGACCCTTGTTTAAACCCTGATGGAAGAGATAGATATGCAAATTGGTATAATCAAACAAGAACAGTTCCTTACAATACAAATAAAATTTCAAGGGAACATAGCGAGCCTTGGCCCGGAGGTAGAGCCAACCATTACTTATTTGATCTAAATAGAGACTGGGCTTGGATTACTCAGGTTGAGTCTCAGCAGAGGTTAAAAGAATATCATAAATGGTTACCACATGTTCACGCAGATTTTCATGAACAAGGTATAAATGAACCTTTTTACTTTGCTCCAGCGGCTGAACCATATCATGAGGTTATTACCAAATGGCAAAGGGATTTTCAACATATGTTAGGGAAAAATAACGCAAAATATTTTGACAAAAACGGTTGGCTTTATTTTACTAAGGAGTTTTTTGACTTATTATACCCCAGCTATGGTGACACATACCCAACTTACTTGGGGGCTATTGGAATGACATATGAGCAAGCCGGCGGAGGTATCGCTGGGCTTGGAATATTAAATTCTGAAGGTAAAAATTTAACCCTTGTTGATCGTGTAAGACATAATACAGTAGCAGGGATATCTACTATTGAAATATCATCCGCCAACTCAAAAAAACTAAATGAGGAATTTAACAAGTTCTTTATTAATAACAATAATGTGAACTATATTATGAATGGAGATAGTGATAAAATAAATCAATTATCAGAGTTTTTGAGTAAACATAAAATTGACTTTTATTCCCCAAAAGTTCAAAAGTTAAGTGCATTTAGTTACAATAAAAATAAATCTGTAAGTTACAGAACTTCATCGGGTGACCTAGTTATACCAAATTATCAAGCCAAGGGAAAGCTTGTAGATGTGTTATTTGAAAGAAATACAAAACTTAGTGACTCAATCACATATGATATAACAGCATGGAGCCTACCTTTTGTTTACGGTCTTAACGGATTCAGCACTGAAAATAAAGTTAATGTAAGTGATTATATAGAAAATAAAATTGAATATAGTTTAGATAAAAATGCAATAGCTTATGCAGGAGTTTGGAACCATATGAATGATGCAAGATTTTTGTCTGGCTTAATTAATAATAAAATTAAGGTCAGATATAATGAGAAAGTTATAAAGAATGGTGAGGTACATCTACCAAGAGGATCTTACATTATATACAAAGGAGACCAAATAATAAAAAATTATGATGAAATAATTTTAAATCTTGCAGAGAAAAATAAAATCAAGCTTGATAATATTTATACTGGTATGTCCGAAATTGGCCCTGATCTAGGCTCCGAATCTGTAAAACTTGTTAGAAAAAGAAAAGTAGCAATCATTTCAGGTGAGGATAGTAGTAATATGGTGTCTTCACTCAACTATGGGGCAATATGGCACTTCTTTGAGCAAGAACTTAAATATCCTCTTACTCATCTTGATATTGAAAATTTTGAAGATATTGAATTAGATGAGTTTGACACTTTAATTATTCCTAGTGGATATTACGGTTCATTAGGAAATGAAACTAATCTAGAAAAAATTAAGTTATGGATTTCTAGAGGTGGTAATCTAATTGCTTTTGAAAATGCAATTAGAATTTTTGCAAATAAAGATGGGTTTTCTGTTAAAGTAAAAAGAAATGAAACTGAAAGAAATAAAGATGTTAAATTTGAAGATTTAAGAAGAGAAAGAGTCCAAAATTATCTATCTGGTGCAATATTTAAAGTAAATATTGATAATACTCACCCACTGGCGTACGGTTACGAAAACGAATATTATTCACTAAAAACATCATCCTCGACTTATGAGAAATTAAAAAGAGGGTTTAATGTTGGTAAAATTGATGACGATGAAAACTCAACAATAGGATTTGTTGGAAATAAGATTAAAGAAAACTTTAAGAATTCTCTGGTGTTTGGTCATGAGAGGATTGGGAGAGGTAATGTAATTTATTTTGCTGATAACATTCTATTTAGAAATTTTTGGGAAAATGGGAAATTATTTTTGGTAAACTCCATTTTTTATATAAACTAAACTTCAGCGTATAAATCAAAATCTGAAGCATCTATTATCTTGGCATTGACAAACTGCCCAACTCTTAAGAAATTTGATTTAGCTTCTATTAGCACTTCGTTATCAACATCTGGCGAATCATATTGTGTTCTACCAACATAATAACGACCTCTTTTTCTGTCAATAAGAACCTTAAATATTTTTCCAATTTTATTTTGATTTAATTCCCAAGAAATTTGTGATTGAATTTCCATTATTTCATTTAATCTTTTATGTTTTATTTCTTCTGGAACATCGTCAATAAGATTGAAAGCACCAGTGTTTTCTTCATGAGAATAAGTAAAACATCCTAACCTATCAAATTTGGATTTCTTAACCCATTTTTTCAATAAGTCAAAATCCTCACTTGTTTCTCCTGGATAACCAACAATTAAAGTTGTTCTTATTGCTATTCCAGGGACTTTATTCTTAAAATTTTGAAGGAGTTTATTAATTTTATCCATCGAAGCCCCTCTCTTCATAGATTTCAATATTTTATCAGAAATATGTTGTAATGGAATATCAATATAATTACAGATTTTAGGTTCTGAATTAATAACCTCAAGAACGTCTAAAGGAAATCCGTTTGGAAAGGCATAATGCAATCTTATCCACTCAATTCCTTCAACTTTTACAAGCTCTTTTAGTAGCTTTGATAAATTCCTTTTACCATATAAGTCAATTCCATAGTATGTTGAATCTTGAGCTATCAAAATAAGCTCTTTTATACCCTTTTCTGCTAAAATTTTTGCCTCTTTAACAAGATCTTCAATGGGAGTACTTTTATGTTTTCCTCTCATAAGCGGAATTGCACAGAAACTACATGGTCTGTCACATCCCTCTGAGATTTTTAGGTAAGCATAATTTTTGGGTGTTGTTAAGAGTCTTTCGCCGATTAATTCATGTTTGTAATCAGCACCTAGATGTTTAAGTAGAGACGGCATTTCTGTTGTTCCAAAATACTCATCAACATCAGGAATTTCTTTTTTCAAATCTGGTTTATATCTTTCACTAAGACAACCAGTAACAAAAACTTTATCAATCAACCCCTCGTTTTTCTTCTTAACATTTTCTAAAATCGTGTCAATACTTTGTTGTTTGGCGTTATCGATAAAACCACAGGTATTAATAACAACAATATTACCATTTTCTTCATGGACAATATTTTTATTATTTGACCTAAGTTGACCCATAAGAACCTCTGAGTCGTAAGTATTTTTACTACACCCAAGTGTAATAACATTTATTTTGTTATTATCTGAATATTTTGTTCTCAAATTCTAGTCGAAAAAGGAGTCAACAAATTCCAGCTTATCAAAGTCTTGTAGGTCTTCGAGCCCCTCACCAACTCCAATATATTTTACAGGAATTTTAAATTCATCACTAATTCCTATTACTACGCCACCTTTTGCAGTTCCATCAAGTTTGGTAATTGCCAAAGAGCTAACTTCGGTTACATTAGTAAATTCTTTTGCTTGAATAAATGCATTTTGACCTGTTGAACCATCTAAAACTAACATAACGTCATGAGGAGCATTATCAATTACTTTATCCATTACTCTTTTTATTTTAGATAGCTCATTCATTAAATTAACCTTATTATGAAGCCTTCCGGCGGTATCGATTAACACGACATCAGCATTATTAGATTTAGCGAAATTTAAAGTATCAAAAGCAACAGAGGCTGGGTCACTACCCATTTGCTGCTTAACTATGGGTACATCAACTCTTTCAGCCCAAGTGACTAGTTGATCAATAGCAGCTGCTCTAAAAGTGTCTGCAGCTCCGATTACAACATTTAGACCCATTTTTTTATACTTATTAGCTAATTTTCCTATAGTTGTAGTTTTACCTACACCATTAACTCCAACAACCATAATTACGTATGGTTTATGGCTAAAAGAAGCATTTGTTTCGTTTAGTTCCTCTTCATTTTCAATGAGTAAAGATGCTATCTCAGCTTTTAAAAGAATATTTAGTTCACTTAAATTTGAATATTTTTCCTCAGCAACTCTTAATTCAATTTTATCAATAATTTTTAAAGTAGTACTGACCCCCACATCACTGGAAATTAAAACCTCTTCTAAATTATCAAGAACTGCTGAGTCAATTTTAGACTTTCCAGCAACTAACTTATTTAATTTTGAAAAAAATGACTGATTTGACTTTTTTAAACCTTTATTTAGAGAGTCCTTTTTTTTCTTTGAAAATATTTTTTTAAAAAAGCCTTCTGGTTCAGGCTCAGGCTCAGGTTCAGGTTCCGGTTCTGGCTCTGGTTCTGGCTCTGGTTCTGGTTCTGGATCAGGCTCTGGTTCTGGCTCAGGTTCTGGCTCAGGTTCTGGTTCTGGATCTGGTTCTGGTTCTGGTGCTTTATCTTCAATAATTACAGAAGGAGTTTCTTCTTTTGATTCCTCAGATTTAGTTTCTTCTTTATCTTCAGATGGGGGTTCTTTATCCTTCTTTCTTTTGAAGAGAGAAAAAAACTTATCGAATAAGCCCATAATATAATGTTATGTAATTACAGTATAAATATAGAACAAAAGATATTTAGTAAATAATAAAAGGTTAAAATAACAGAAATTAGTTATTTACTCAGAAATTCATTGACCTTTTCCTGAGGCAGTATAGATTCGACAAATGAGTAAGCACCAGTCTTTGGGGATTTTACCATTTTTATAGCTTTTGTGAGCCTTTTTGATTTTGATTGTAATGATGCAACAGCTTTTTTTGCCATGATTTTTTATTTTATCTCTTTGTGAACAGTCATCTTTTTCAAAATCGGATTAAATTTTTTTAATTCGATTCTATCAGGTGTATTTTTTTTATTTTTAGTTGTAATGTACCTTGATGTTCCTGGCATACCACTGTCTTTATGCTCCGTACACTCTAAAATTACCTGAACTCTATTGCCTTTTTTTGCCATTTAAAATTATTTTAAAAAACCTTTAAGTTTTGCATCTTTTAAAGCAGCTTTAATTCCAATTTTATTAATTGTTTTTAGAGCGGATGCTGTTATTTTTAGAGTAATCCACTTATCATCTTCAGGAATATAAAAACGCTTTTTGATCAGATTAGTATCAAATGTTCGTTTTGTTCTATTCAAGGAGTGAGAAACATTGTTTCCAACCATTCTTTTTTTACCAGTAAGATCGCATACACGTGCCATATAAAAGTTTTTCTCAGTAAAACATATAATTTCAGGCGCGAAATTACAATTTTTTTGTTATTCGCAAGTTAAATTTTTTAATTTTTTAAAATATTATTTAGTAGTGTAAATACTTTAGAAACAGCGGTTTCAATGTTCGAGTTTCTATTATCTTTCAAATTAAATTCCCAAACATCCACTTTGTTCATAAAATTAATGGAAATAAAAACTTGTCCAACAGGAGATAAACCATCTCCTGACTTAGAGCCAACATTGCCTGTAATCGAAATTGATATATCAGATGCAAACAAATCCTTTACAGCATTAGACATATCTTTTGCAATTTCAGGACTTACAACTCCATACAGTTCGATTCTTTTTTTATCAATATTTAATATTCTAATCTTTGAAGGAGTAGAATATGTGACAACTCCTCCTAAAAAAAATTCAGAAGCACCATCGAATGATACTATGTTTGAGGCAATCCTCCCACCAGTACAACTTTCGGCTACAGAAATTGTCAAATTTGCCTTTCTTAATTTTTCTATTATTATTGATATATCTTCCAATATTTCCTACTTTACCTTTAAATTAAATAATTTTTTTTCTTCAAGATAGCCTACTAATTCATCTCCAACACTTACCTTTCCAACTCCGGATGGGGTTCCTGTGAATATAATATCACCAATCTTTAATGTGAAATATTTTGAAATATATGAAATAAGTTCATCAACTTTCCACAACATCAGAGATGTATTTGAGTTTTGTACCACATTTTTATTTAGCTCTAATCTAAAATTAATATTATTTAAATCTTCAATTTCGGATAAATTAATCCAATCACTAACAAAACAAGATCCGTCAAATGCTTTTGATTTTTCCCACGGTAATCCGCTTTTTTTAAGCTGAGACTGTAAGTCTCTTGCTGTAAAATCTATACCTAAACCTATAAAATTATAGTACTTGTGACTAAATTTACGTTGAATATGTTTTCCAATTCGGGAGATTTTTATAATTAACTCTATTTCATAATGAATCTCATCAGAAAATTCAGGGATAAAAAATGGTCTATTTTTCAAAATTAAAGAGGAATCAGGCTTAAGAAATAAAACAGGATTTTCTGGCCTTTGATTTTCTAATTCTTTGATGTGATCAGCATAGTTTCTTCCAACACAAATTATTTTCATTGTGCTTATATTTCGCGAGTTGAGTTCCAGTTTTCCAGGTAATCCTTAACGGCTTTTATAAACTTACTTCCCACTGCTCCATTAACAACCCTGTGATCATAAGAATGAGAAATTATCATTTTTTTTCTAATTCCAATGTAATCTCCCTCTTCAGTTTCAATAACACTTGGCATCTTTCTAATGGCGCCAAAAGCTAATATTCCAACCTGAGGCTGGTTAATAATAGGTGTACCCATAATACTTCCAAATACCCCAACGTTTGTCACCGTGTATGTTCCTCCAGCCACATCGTCAGGCGTTAGGTTATTGGATCTGGCTCTACTTGCTAAATCATTAACCGATTTTGCCATACCAACAAGGTTTAACTGATCAGCATTTTTAATTACAGGCACAATTAAATTTCCATCTGCAAGTGCAGTTGCCATTCCGATATTTATTTTCTTTTTGAGAATAATTTTATCATCTGAAACAGAAATATTCATCATCGGATATTGCCTTAAAGCAACCGCTACTGCTTCGATAAATATAGGAGTAAAAGTAAATTTTTGCCCTTCTCTACTCTCGAAAGCGGACTTTACTCGATCTCTCCAATTATAAATATTAGTTACATCTACCTCTATAAAAGACTGAACATGAGCAGATATCTTAACAGAATCTGTCATATGCTGGGAAATAATTTTCCCCATTTTTGTCATTTCAATTACTTCATCACTAAAGTCAGAAACATCTAATTTTTCTGGCTGAATAATATTTGAATCTGACTCAATAGGTTTATGAAGGGTTACATTTCTATTAGATAAAAAAGATAATATATCATTTTTAGTTATTCTTTTATCCTTTCCAGTTCCTTTTATTTTGGTTAACTCATCAGATGTAATACCTTCCTTCTTAATCATATTCTTTACCAAAGGAGACAAAAAACCCTTATTAGAGTTTGATACTTTATCGGTTTTTAGTATCATATCTGCAGATTTTTCTAACGATTCAGTTATTTCTTCAGCAAGTTCTTTTTCAGGTATATTTTTATCTTCAGTTGACTTTGTATTTTCTTCATGAATATTATTTTCGGTATTTGTTTCTGCTGAAATTTCTATTTCATCAGTTTCGATAATCGCTATAGTTTGACCAACCTCAATTACATCATTTACTTCAAAGCATTTTTCGATCAAGACTCCCTTTTTTTCAGAGGGAACTTCAGAATCAACCTTGTCGGTTGCTATTTCTACAACTGCCTCATCGAATTCAATCGTATCTCCGATATCTTTTAGCCAAGCCGTGAGGGTAGCCTCAGCAACACTCTCCCCCATTTTAGGCAATTTCAACTCGAATTTAGACATGAAAATAGATTTGAATTAAGTACTCAAAATTAATGAAAATAGTCCAATTCATGATTTTAATATTCATTTAATCAAAAAATAATATTTCCTTTGTGATTCATTCCAGATGACCCAATAACATAAGAATAATCCTCTGGTAAAAACCAAAATTTTATTTTTTTCCCATTTTGTAAATTATCAACATGACTAATTATCTGTTTAAAGCTAAGATAATTAGAATCAAAAATGATATTGCATCGATCTTGACTGCTGTCAATTTCATTTACCAAAGATATTTCACCAAACAAATCATTTAATTTATTGATCGGTTTTTCACCAATTAATATATTTTTTTCGGTTTTGATTTCGACAATTTGTTTTTTTGGCATAATACTTTTAAACAGGATTAGGAGTTTTGAAATAAGTAAAATTGTTGTCAATAAAAATTGATTTGAAGAAAATATATTTTTAAAATATATTCTCATTGCTCCATAAAAATTCTTAAGATAATTTATGTCATTTTTGGTGCTTTCGCCTTTAAAGTGAACTAATGTCGAAGTAGCGCTATAAAAGTTATTCATTCCAATTTTTTTAGTTTCATAGCAGATCTCTATATCCTCTCCGAACATAAAATATTCCTCATTAAATCCACCAACCTTTTTATATATAGAGTTTTTGATAATCATATTTGCGCCACACAAAACATCAACAGATCCTGAATCAAGCTCACCCAGTGAAGAATAATATTTACCATCAAAACCTAAAAGCTTTTTTAAAATAATTTTAATGTTTGGAAGATTTCTTTTGCTCTCCTTTAAAAAATTCCCTTTTCCGTCAATCATTCTAAATCCAAAAATCCCCAAATCATCTAATTTAAATTTAAAAAATTGATGAAAAATATCTTCAGGAATAATGGTGTCAGGATTTAGAAAAAATAAAAATTCTCCCTTGGCAAATTTTGCTGCACTATTATTAGCTTTAGAAAATCCAATGTTATTTTCAGATTTAATTAGTCTCAAATTGTAGTTTTTCGATTCTATAAATTCTACTGTACCATCCAAAGACGAATTATCAAATACAATAATTTCTCCGTCAATATTATTTAAAGCTTTAATTACACTTTGAATACAATAATCCAAGAATGCTTTACAATTGTAGCTTACAATTATTACAGAAACTTTCAATTTTAACTTTTTAGTGATTTTTCAAATGGAATTCTGTCTGTGATACTTCTACCCAATGTGATCTCATCTGCATATTCTAAGTCATCCCCAACTGAAATACCCCTCGCAATTGTTGATGTGGCTATATTATAATCAGAAATTTGCCTGTAGATGTAAAAATTAGTTGTATCACCTTCCATTGTGGTACTTAACGCAAAAATTACCTCTTTTATTGGATTGTTCTTTACTTTTTCAACTAACGATTCAATATTTAAATCATCTGGTCCAATTCCGTCAATAGGAGATATTTTACCTCCTAAAACATGATAAAGACCATTAAATGAACTTGTTTTTTCGATAGCCATTACATCCCTAATATCTTCAACCACACAAATCACCGATTGATCCCTTCTGGGATTTGTACATATTTCACAAACATCCAAATCTGAAATATTATGACAATTTTTACAGAAATTTACGTTTAATCTCATCTCTGAAATTGCATTTGCTAGATTTTTAGATTGGGATTCAGGTTGTCTTAATAGAAAGAGAACCAAACGTAATGCAGATTTTTTACCTATACCTGGTAAATTTGAAATTTCATTAACCGCATTTTCAATAAATTTTGAAGAAAACTCCATTAAACAAACTTACAAATTTTAAGAAGTTACTCTTCCTTTGATTTATTCTTTTTTTCAAAAAACGTAAAAAATTATAATTAACTTAGGATAGCAAAAAATTAACATGAATTCAGCTACGATTATTTCAATAATTGCTATTTATTTTTTAGTACTTTATATTATTTCTTATCTGACTGGTAAGGATGATAGTAATAATGTTTTTTTTAATGCTGGAAGAGACTCTAAATGGTATGTGGTTGCATTTGGTATGGTTGGCGCATCATTATCAGGAGTTACTTTTATTTCTGTACCTGGATGGATTGAAAGCTCACAATTTAGTTACCTGCAGGTTGTATTTGGATATTTTGTAGGCTATCTGATTGTTAGTTATATATTACTTCCTGTTTATTATAAGCTAAATTTAACCTCGATATACGAATATCTGGATATAAGATTTGGTAAGTCTGCGCATCTGACTGGAGCTTTTTATTTTTTCATTTCAAGATTGCTTGGTGCTTCTTTTCGCTTATTTCTCGTAGCCATTGTTCTTCAACAATTTGTTTTTGATAACTGGAATATACCATTTCCTGTGACTGTTGGAATTTCAATTGCTCTAATTTGGATATACACATTCAAAGGTGGTATAAAAACCATTGTATGGACTGACACATTGCAAACTTTATTTATGATTTTGGCAGTAATTATATCTATTATTTCTATTTTGAATAGTATTGATTTAAGTATCTCAGAATATTTCTTTTCTGATGAATTTAAAAGATTCAACCAAGTTTTTTTTACCGAAGACATAAATGACAGAAATTATTTTTTTAAATCATTTATTGGGGGGGTTTTTGTGACAATATGTATGACAGGGCTTGATCAAGACATGATGCAGAAAAACTTGACTTGTAAATCTATTGAGGATGCTCAAAAAAATATGATTAGTTTTAGTATAGTACTAGTTTTAGTAACTGCCTTATTTATGTTTTTAGGCAGCCTGTTATTCACTTTCAAAGAAATAAATGGCATTGAGATTCCATCAATGAATGGTCAAGTAAGAACTGATTTGCTTTTTCCAGAAATAGCTCTTAGCAGTGAATTAGGTTTAGTCTTGGGGATTAGTTTTCTTCTTGGTTTGATTGCTGCAGCCTATAGTAGTGCAGATAGTGCACTGACTTCTCTAACAACCTCATTTTGTGTCGATTTCTTAGCTATGGGTAAAGATGAGAAGCAAAATAAAAAAACAAGAAAGATTGTACATGTTATGATGAGTATACTATTAATGATAACCATTATAATTTATAAGTATGCTCTAAGTAGTAATGTTATTGATAGCTTATTAACAGTAGCTTCATACACATACGGTCCCTTATTAGGATTATTTGTTTTTGGTCTTTACACCAAAAGAAAATTGAAAGGAAATTTAATATACTTTGTTGTTGTACTTGCACCAATTTTAACATATTTAATAAACCTTAGCCCTACTATATATTCTTACTTAAGTTATTTAACATTAGAAGAATGTAACATAGTCACATGGGATTGCGCGATAGAATATGCAAAAGAAAATCTTTATATATTTGGATATGAATTATTACCTATTAACGGCCTGATTACGGTTGCAGGTTTATATATTTGCTCAAAATGAATATTAAAATCCTTCTTAAAATACATATTTTCCTAATACTTGCTTTGTCCTGTACAGAGACCAATGATCATCAAATTGAACCGGTTGTTTACTCTGATAGCATTGATTTTTATGATGAAAACAATATGAGTGATGATTTTGTCTTTGTTGTGGAAAACTCATCTACAAACTCATATCTGATAAATAAACAGGGGTTTAAGATTTGGGAATGGAATTTCGATACTAATTCTGGAAATGATTTAGAGATACTACCAAATGGTGATTTGGTAGGAATTTTCAAATCAACAGACCCATTCATTGATTTTGGTGGTTGGGGAGGTATTGCTAAAATTTTAGATAAAAATAATAATACACTTTGGGAGTATGAGATCAGTGATGAAAATACTATTTCTCACCATGACGTAGAAATGCTGCCTAACGGAAATATTTTGATTATGGTTTGGGAAAGAATAGCCAACGAAGTAGCTGTGGGCAATGGGGTAGATATTGAAACTGATATATTTACCGAAAAAATTGTTGAGATTAATCCTTCAAACAACGAAATTGTTTGGGAATGGAGAAGTTGGGATCACATTATACAGGATAAATTTGAATCATTACCTAATTATGGTAATTTAAACGCGAACCCCGGAAAAATTAATATAAATTACACTGTTGACAACCCACCTGGTGGAAATTTTTTTGAGGGTGGAGATATAATGCATGCTAATGGGTTAGATTATGATGCGATTAATGACATCATATTTCTAAGTGTTAATTATTTTGATGAAATATGGGTGATTGACCACAGTACAACAATTCAAGAATCTCACTCAGATTACGGTGGAAATTACGATAATGGAGGTGATTTAATCTACAGATTTGGCAACCCCAATACCTATGATAGCCTAGGTGAAAAATTATTTGATAAAAATCATTTCCCAAATTTGTTAGAAGACGGTGTTGAAGGTGAGGGAAATGTACTGGTTTATGTGAATGGTAACTCAACAGGTCAATCAATTGTTTACGAATTAGAACTCCCAAACCAACTTAATTTAAATTCAAATTCAAATAATGAACCAACTATTCGATGGAGTTATACTAATGATGAATTGTTTGCCACTAAATTATCAGGAGCTGTACGATTATCAAATGGAAACACTTTAATAACTGAATCAGACTATGGTTTATGGGAAATTACACCTGATGGTGAAATAGCCTGGAAATATAATAAGGGTGAGGCCGGAAATATTTGGAGAGCATACCACTATTCAGTTAACGGACAAGTGAGTGAAAGCCTGGGTTTAATTCAAGATTAAATTCTTATATGATGTCATATTGTCACGAATTTTTATTTGGCATTTTTATTGAACGGGACTATTAAAATTTATCAAATATGAAAAAAGGAAACATTAATGTATCGGTTGAAAATATTTTCCCACTGATAAAAAAGTTTTTATACAGTGACCATGAAATATTTCTACGCGAATTAATTAGTAATGCTACTGATGCCACTTTGAAACTAAAGCACATAGCTGGCATAGGTAAAGAAAAAATAGAAGTTGGAGAACCAATTATTGAAGTAAAAATTGATAAAAAAGGAAAAAAACTTCACATTATTGATCAAGGAATCGGAATGACTTCTGATGAAATTGAAAAATATATTAATGAAGTTGCGTTTTCTGGTGCTGAAGAATTTTTAGAAAAATATAAAGACAGTGCCAAAGATTCTGGGATTATTGGTCACTTTGGTTTAGGTTTTTACTCTGCTTTCATGGTGGCTAAAAAAGTCGAAATAATTTCAAAATCTTACAAAAATAAACCATCAGCTCATTGGACCTGCGATGGGTCCCCAAACTACACATTGGACAAAGGCAACAAAAAAGACAGAGGTACTGAAATAATTTTACACATTGATAAAAATTCAAAGGAATTTATAGAAGAAAATAAGATTTCCGAGTTACTTGTAAAGTATAATAAATTTATGCCAATTCCGATTAAATTCGGAACAAAAGAAGAAACGCTTCCCTTGGAAAAAGATGCCAAGGAAGGTGAAAAGCCAAAAATTAAGACCGTTGATAATATCATAAATAATCCAAACCCTGCTTGGACAAAACAGCCCAAAGATCTTAAAGGTGAGGATTATAAAGGTTTTTACAGAGAACTATATCCGATGCAATTTGAGGAGCCATTATTTAACATCCATCTAAATGTAGATTATCCATTCAATCTTACTGGTATCCTTTATTTTCCAAAATTAACCAATGATGTAAATATCCAAAAAGATAAAATTCAACTTTATCAAAACCAAGTTTTTGTAACCGATAATGTTGAAGGTATTGTTCCAGAATTTTTAACACTTTTAAGGGGTGTGATTGATTCTCCGGATATTCCGCTAAATGTATCTCGTTCCTATTTACAAGCTGATGGAGCTGTAAAGAAAATTTCTTCCTATATAACCAGAAAAGTTGCTGATAAACTAGCTAGTTTATTTAAAAATGATCGAGATGGTTTTGAAAAGAAATGGAATGATATAAAAATTATCATAGAATATGGAATGCTGAGTGAAGAAAAGTTTTTTGAAAAGTCTGAAAAATTTGCACTTTATCCCACGGTTGATGATAAATTTTACACTTATGAAGAGTTATATAACAAAATCAAAGCTAAACAAACAGATAAAGATGACAAACTGGTAATACTTTATTCATCTGATAAGCAAGCCCAGCATAGTTATATTGAAAATGCTAAAAACAAGGGATATGAAGTTCTTTTATTAGACTCTCCGATAGTTAGCCATTTAATTCAAAAACTTGAAAGCTCAAAAGAAAAAATTCAATTTGCAAGAGTTGATTCAGATCATATAGACAATCTAATCAATAAAGACAAAAATAAGGTCTCAAAACTAAATGATGATCAAAAAAAGGAATTAGAGGAAATTGTTAGGAATGTTGTTAATGATGAAAAGTTTGTTATTAAGTTAGAATCCATGGATTCTAAAGAAAATCCCTTTATTATAACTAATCCTGAATTTATGAGAAGAATGAAAGAGATGCAACAAAGTGGCGGCGGTGGAATGTTTGGAGCCGGCAATATGCCTGAAATGTTCAATCTAGTTATAAATACCAACTCAGACCTAATTTCTCAAATTATAAAAACAAAAACAAAGAAAAAACAAGAAAGATTAATTTCTCAAAGTATAGACTTGGCAAAACTTTCTCACGGTCTTCTCAATGGGGAGGGATTAACAAATTTCATTAAAAGAAGCTTTGATATAATCAAGTGATATTGATATATATACCCCTTTTATTTAGGGGGGTATTTTTTTTATTATCTTTAGTAATTTGGAAATGGCTTTGTTTTTGTTTTCTATTTTAAGTATTTCCTTAGACTAAATTAAGTTATTGACACAGATGGGTTTTATGAGGATATTGAGGATAGTTTTAATAATGCTAATAGCTTTAAGCTATAATTACACTTTTGCTCAATACAGTAAAAGTCATTATATCCCCCCTATCACAACTACCGGAAATGGTTCTGCAAATCCGCTAGATCAGTATTTATATATTTCAACCCCAAGTGAAACTCCAGTAAATGTTATAATAAAACCAATGGGCGGGGCTGAAATTTCTGGGACTGCTTCAAATTCAGATCCTTGGGAATATTACGTTGGTAGTGGTATAAATACCAATCTGATTATTACTACTGGAAGTTTAGATGGTAGTCCATTTGATAATAAGGGATTCATAATTGAATCTGAGGATCTAACTTATGTATCTGCAAGGTTATTTGCAGGAAGTTATTATCAAGCAGGGAGCGTAGTTAGTAAAGGTACAGCGGCACTTGGTACTGAGTTTAGAGCAGGAACTTTTGAAAATGAAGGAAATTTAACAGGTGGTACACCTTCAAATTATTTGAATTTTGTTTCTGTATTAGCTACCCAAGATAACACAACTGTAGATTTTAAGGAGTTCGGAAATGGAGTAACAATAATTAATGATATACCTACAAATAATGTAATACTTAATGCTGGTGAGAGTTATTCTGTTGCAATAACCCCATATCCATCTAATACAAACGCAGCTAATGCTGCGGGATTGATTGGTACATTTATAGAATCTGATAAACCGATTGCCGTCAATTCTGGTTCTTTTACCGGAAGTAACTCAAATTATAATGAAGGTGGAGGACAGGACTTGGGAATAGATCAGGTTGCTCCTGCAAGTATTATTGGAAGCGAATATATATTTGTTAGAGGTTTAGGGCCTGATGAGGTTGAGAGACCACTTATTGTTGCTCATGAGGATAATACAGAAATTTATGTTAACGGTAACTTACAAACAACCATTAATGCAGGTGAGTATTATTCTATTCCCTCTGCATTTTATGGTGCTAGTTATTCAAATACTGTTTATACTGGAAATGGAAATGTTAACAATGATGGTTATCCAGAAACTGTTAATGGTGTTTCTGTAAACCCAGCGCTAAATGCTGATGATCAGCCGCCTACCAATCAATCTCATAACATGTATGTAAATACTAACAATCCAGTATTTGCCTACCAGGTTATCGGAGGTACCAGACCAGGATCTCAAGGTGCTTTCGGAATAAGCAATGGAGTTGCAAATGTTGGACTTTTTTACGTACCCCCTATCAATTGTAAAACACCAAAGAGTGTTAATAATATCCCTGGTGTAAGTCAAATTGGAGATGAAATTTTTGGAGGTGTAATCACTATTGCCACAGAAGCTGGTGCTCAGGTAAATATTAACGGAAATCCTATTGAATCATATGGTGCAATTGCTGAAATAGTGGACGCTAATCCATTATATGAAACTTACACAATTGAGGGTTTGATTGGAGATGTAAGTATCGAATCAACCGCACAAGTATACGTAGCTACATTTGGAGCCTACGATTATGCTACATTTGGTGGTTATTATTCAGGTTTTGAATTTAGACCCGAAATTATACTTGAAACTTTAGATAATCAGGATAACTTATGTATTCCTAATCTAACATTAAGTTTAAGCAGTATTTCTACATATGATCAGTATCAGTGGTATTATAATGATGTACCAATTGCAGGTGCTAATTCAAATAACTTCACCCCTACTGAACCAGGATATTATCAAATTTCAGGTTTGATTGATGGTTGTGAAGGTTCACTCCTTTCAAATAATATTCCTGTGAGTGCTTGTCCTGAAGATTATGATAATGATGGAGTTAACGACAATATAGATATTGATAATGACAATGATGGATTACTAGATTGCTTTGAATCACTTGGTGATAAAACAATAGATCTAACTGGTGATACGGGTGGAACAATTGATGGAATTTATAATTATACCTTCGGATTAGAATCATCAGACATTATCCTAGCAAATTGGATTGGAGACGAAATTGGAAATTGGCAAACAGTATCTCCACCAGCCACAATAGATAGTGAAAATATTCCACAAGATGGTTATATTTCTTCTTCAACAACTTTTGACAGCGAAATTAGTTTAGCTATTACTTACAGTTCATTTGTAGATCCAGTTACTGGTAATCCAATTTCTACAAATACCTTGGGTAATCAAGAATGGTTTAGCTTAAAGGTTCCATTTAACAAAACCATTACTTTGCTTGATCCAGATGACCAAATAATTATCGATACTAACTTTGACGGAATTTTTGAAAGTGGTATAACCAACTTTTCAAATTTTGAGATAAGATTTAGATTAAATGGAGAAAGTCTTGATAGTACTGATGCAACATTTAAATTTTATTCACATTTAACAACTTACTTTGAATTAACCCATTATAATTCTAATCCGGAAAGTACAAATGCAGCAATCTTCAATGTTGTTGCTACTTGTGTGCCAATAGACTCTGATGGAGATGGTGTTGTTGATGCTAGAGATTATGATTCTGATAATGATGGTATTTTAGATATTGTTGAGGCTAGCGGAAATAATTATAATCCAATTTTGAATATAGACACAAATAATGATGGATATGACGACGTTTTTGGAGACAATTTTATAGCAATTGATTTTGACAATGATGGGGTATTTGACTATTTAGATTTAGACTCAGACAATGACGGGATATATGACTTACATGAGTCTGGTGCATTAGAAATTGTAAATGATGAAGATTTAGATGGAACAATTGATGAGATTCAGGTTGGAAATAATGGTCTATCAAATTCAATTGAAACTGAAATTGATTCTAGTACTTTAAGTTTTACTCTGTTAGACTCAAATGATGATGGGTTCTATAACTACATCAATTTGGATTCAGACTCAGATGGATGTCTTGATGTTGTTGAAGCTGGCTATACGGATCAGAATGATGATGGCTTATTAGGGGATGACCCTATTTCAACTTATGACATTAACGGGGACAACACTGGTATTGTAACCAGTGGAGTAGACGGTTACACCCTACCGATTAACAATGATTTTATAATCAATGCACCAATAACTATTGACATTCAACCTGAATCTGAAATTATTGTTTGTGAAGATGGCACAATGCAGATTATCATTGAATCCGAAACAATTGACAGTTATTTATGGGAATCATCTTCTGATGGAATCGATTGGAATATTTTAGTAGATAATGAATATTATAATGGCGTAGATTCTGCAATACTTACAATAAATGATATCCCATTAAGTCTGAATAACTTCAAATACAGAGCTCTAGTTGACAGAGTTGGTTATGGTTGCATCGTATACTCTGAAGAGTCAACTGTTTTTATAAATCCTTTACCCGATTTGATAGTTCCTACAGCTTTAGAGGAGTGTGATGATGATTATGATGGTATTGTTTCATATTTTGATTTATCACAAAAGACAGACGAAATTTTAAATAGTCAAACTGGAATTGTCGTTAGTTATCATGAAACTATTGATGATGCTGAAAACAATGCGAATTCAATTACTGATCTTTATACAAATACAACAGCAGATAATCAAACAATACATGTAAGATTAGAAGATAATGAAACTGGTTGTGCTGCGACAACAACCTTAGATCTGATAGTTAATCCTATCCCTGAAATCATCAGCCCTCCTATTCTTGAAGTTTGTGATGCTAATTATGACGGGATTACAACTATTGATCTTAGCTCATTGGATGATACTATATTAAATGGCCAAACAGGAATTAGTGTTACTTATCATGAAACTCAGGAAGATGCGGATAACAATACTAATATTCTCCCAACAGAGTATCAAAATAGCAATCCCAACACACAGGAACTGATTGTTCGACTAGAAGATGATGTAACCGGTTGTTACTCAACCACCACTCAAGGAATAATAGTAAATATTCCTGGTGTAATAGAGGTTACAGACTACGAACTATGTGATTACACAAATCCAGGAGATCTTACGGAGGTATTTGATATAACTACCAAAGATGATGAAATCATCAATGGACAGAATGTTAGCTTATCTTATTTTACATCATTCAGTGACTCCCAAGATAATATTAATGCTCTTTCCACTGCGGCACTGACAAATTATTCAAATACTGGTTCTGCTAGTGAAACTATATATATAAGATTAGAACAAAATGAAACAGGTTGTCTTAGTTTTGGATCATTTAATGTAACCGTAAATCCATTACCAAATGTTATCGAAAATACTGATCTAGTTCAATGTGATATTGATGATGTACAAGATGGTATTTCTATTTATAACTTGGAAGAGGCTGCTGAAAATCTTGTTATAGGAGACGATCCTAATAACTATGTACTTACCTTCCATTTATCTCAAGAAGACCTGGACGCAGGTATAAATGCAATTGAAGATCCTACAGCGTATGTAAATCTAGCTCCTTTACAAAATATCTATTGTAGAGTAGAAAATATCAACACAACTTGTTACACTACTTCTTACTTTTATTTAGAAACTATTTTCAACCCTATTCCTGAAGATGCAGGATTAATTGTTTGTGATAACAGTGAAGGAAACGGTAATGATTATGACGGATTAGGTTTATTTACATTAAGTGACGCTGATGAATATGTCTTATCATTAATTGTAGCAAATCCAAATAATGACATAACAGATGCTAGTCAATTATCTATAGCGTATTATATAAGTGAAGACGATGCATTATTGGAATTAAATCAACTACCTAATGAGTATATAAGTGAAGTGCCTAATGCCCAAACAGTCTATCTTAGAGTTGAGAGAGATAATGATTGTTTTGGAATCAACTCTATGCTATTAGAAGTACTGCCTGTTCCACAGTATAATGAAGTACCTGATGAAATTTTATGTACAGATACCCCTGGGGTTATAGATATTGATCTTACAGAGTATGATGCTCAAGTATTAGGATCACAGGACCCTAATTTATACATCGTAAGCTATCACAGTTCTCAATTAGACGCAGACACAGGATTTAATGCATTGGAAAGCCCTTATACGGTTAATGAGCAACAAACAATTTATACCCGTGTTGAAGTTGATAATAGTGATCCTTTTACAACGGGTTGTTTTATCTCCAATATAAACTTCACTCTAACAGTTGAACCAAAACCTGTTTTTGCAGCACCTACTCCACTGATTGTTTGTGATGACGATGATATCGACGGAATAACCACCTTAGACATCTCTGTTAAGACAGAAGGCATTATGGCTGGTATTGCAGAGAATGTTATTACCTATCATGAGACTGAAGAAGACATGAATGCAGGTATAAATGCTATTGAAAATGTGACAGCTTACACAAATACTATTAATCCACAGACTCTGTATGTGAGAATTGAAGATGATATGACTGAAGTAACTGGATGTTACTCAGATACTACTTTAGAGTTGTTCGTTCAAATCCCACCCCCTGTAAGCAATCCTCCTAACCTAGAGTATTGCGATGCTGACGCAGATGGTTTTGGAATATTTAACCTTACCGACTCTGATGCAGCAATTGCCAATGGATTACCAAATTTATTAATCAGCTATCACGAAACACAAGCTGATGCAGAAAATAACCTATTCCCTATCATTGGAGAATATGATAATATAGTTGCTTATCAACAGACAATATATGTTCGAG
>CACLAD010000005.1 GCA_902604715.1 uncultured Bacteroidota bacterium | reverse complement strand
TCTTCTGCCGGAGCCTCTCCTGCTGGAGCTTCTTCTGCTGGAGCTTCTTCTAAAGAGGCCGCTAATGCCTCTTCTTTAGCCTTAATTCTTGCTTCATTGGCAATTTTCTCATTTTCTAATGCCTTGGCTTTTTGTTCTTCTTTTAATTTTTCAAGTTCAGATTTTTTATTCTCAATCCTTTGAGCTTTTTCCTCTATCCAAGCATTAAATCTTTTTTCTGCTTCTTCATCATCAAATGCACCTTTAGCAACACCACCTAGAAGGTGATACTTTAGCATGATACCCTTGTAAGAAAGGATATTTCTAGCGGTTTTTGTTGGTTGAGCCCCGTTTTGAAGCCATTTAACTGAACTATCAACATCAATCTCAATTATTGCTGGGTTTGTATTTGGGTTGTATGTACCTAATTTTTCAAGGTATTTACCATCTCTCTTCGAGCGTGAATCTGCAGCTACTATCCAGTAAAAAGGTTTTCCTTTTTTACCGTGTCTTTGAAGTCTTATTTTTACTGACATATTTATTAAATTTTAAGGTCCTCGACCAAGTTTATTAATGAGCTGGCAAATATAATATAAAATTCTAATTCATAGACAATTCTTTGAAATTTTTGTATTACATTTACTTCAATCGATATTCTTAAATGAAAAAAATATATATAATATTATTTATACTCTTTTGTTTCAGTTGTGAAGACGATATCACAAATAATACACCTGCATTTCAGGCATTAGTTAATGGTAGTAATGAATGGATCGCAGAAAACTATACTGTATCAATTCAAAATAATCAGTTATCAATTTCAGGAGCAAATCAGACGGGTGTAATATCAATTGTAGTTGACTCTCCTCAAGTGGATCAGTACAATTTATATAGTTGGACTGATAACTTTGCTGTATTTCAGGATACATTGCAATACTCTACCCAAAATGACGGTATAGGAAGTGTTGCATATTTGAGTGATGGATTTGTTCAGATACAAGAGATTGATAATCTAAATAATACTATTAGTGGTAATTTTCATTTTGATGCTTACAATGGCACTGGAGAATATACAGTTAATGTTTCCGAAGGAATTTTTTATAAAATTCCTGTAAATTCTGAAGTTCAGGATTAAACCATAAGACAGAATGTATTTAATTTTTGATACCGAAACAACCGGTTTACCTAAAAATTGGAGAGCGCCTATTTCTGATACTGAAAACTGGCCAAGATGTGTCCAGATAGCATGGCAGGTTCATGATGAATTAGGAAATTTAATCGAAAGTAAAAGTTACATTGTAAAACCAAAGGATTACGATATTCCTTTTGAATCCGAAAAAATTCATGGTATTTCAACTCTGTTAGCTGAAAAAGAAGGGGTTAATTTAGATGATATTTTAAATGAATTTAATGACTCAATTTCGAAATCAAAGTTCATAATCGGACATAATGTAAATTTTGACTTGAATGTAATTGGCTGTGAGTTTTACAGAATTGGTTTAGCCTCAAATATTGAGTTGACAGATGTGCTTGACACTTGTACAGAGCTAACTGCTGAACTATGTAAACTGCCAGGTGGTAGAGGTGGCAAATTTAAATTACCAACATTAACAGAGCTACACGAATTTCTTTTTTCTTCTCCTTTTCAAAATGCTCACAACGCCTCAGCTGATGTTGAAGCAACAGCAAGATGTTTCTTGGAATTGATAAGAATAAAAAACTTTAAAAAAGATCAATTACAGATTGAGGGTGATTATTTTGAAAAATTTATTCAAAACAACCCTGAAAAAATAGAGATGGCTGGAATAAAGCATGTTAATCTCAAGAAAAAATCTGAAGAATTAAAAGATAAACTTGAAAAAAGTAAGAATGAACTAGACATTAGACATTCTGAAGAACTTAAAAGTACTAATCTTTCAGATGTAGACTTTACACACCTACACAACCACAGTCAATTCTCGATGTTACAATCTACCATTAAAATCAAAGAACTTGTTGAAAAAGCAAGCGAATGTAATATGAAAGCTGTTGCATTGACAGATCTCGGCAATATGATGGGAGCCTTTAGGTTTGTTGACACCGTTAAAAAGAAAAACAGACAAATCAAGGAAAATAGTGATAATTCAAAAGAAAATATAAGCTTAATTAAACCAATTCTTGGATGTGTCCTTAATGTTTGTGAAGACCACTTAAATAAAAACTACAGAGATAACGGATATCAAGTTGTATTTTTAGCTAAGAATAAAAATGGCTACAATAACCTTTCAAAGCTATCATCACTTGCTTACACCAAAGGGTTCTATTATGTCCCCAGGGTTGATAAAAATCTGGTAATAGATTTTAAAGATGATTTAATTGTCCTTTCGGGAAATCTTTATGGTGAGATTTCAAACAAGATACTTAATACCGGAAAAAAAGAAGCTGAGGAATCGTTGATTTGGTGGAAAAACAATTTTAAAGATGATTTTTATTTGGAAATAAACCGCCATGGACAAGATGATGAAGACACCGTTAACAATGTTTTAATAGAATTTTCCAAAAAACATAAAGTAAAATTAGTAGCTACTAATAATACTTTTTATCTGGATAATGCCAGTGCTGATGCTCACGATATTTTATTATGTGTAAAGGATGGTGAGAAGCTTTCAACTCCCAAGGGAAGAGGAAGGGGATTTAGATATGGTTTACCAAATAATGAGTACTATTTTAAAACACAAGATCAAATGAAAGAAATTTTCTCTGATCTTCCATCCTCAATCGAAAACACCAACGAGATTGTCTCTAAGATTGAAGCATTTGACCTCACTAATGAAGTTTTATTACCAAAATTTGAAATTCCAGAGGAATTTATTGATCCAAAAGACATTGATGATGATGATGGTAAAAGGGGTGAAAATAATTACTTAAGGCATTTGACATATATCGGAGCTAAAAAAAGATATGATGAGATTGGTAAAGAATTAAAAGAAAGAATTGATTTTGAGCTTGAGACTATTAAAAACACAGGGTATCCTGGATATTTTTTAATTGTAGAGGATTTTATCAGAAAAGCCAGGGAAATGAATGTTTCAGTTGGGCCAGGCAGGGGTTCTGCTGCAGGATCGGTTGTTGCATACTGCCTATGGATTACAAATATTGATCCCATTAAGTACGATTTACTTTTTGAAAGATTTCTTAATCCAGATAGAATTAGCATGCCTGATATTGATATTGATTTTGATGATATTGGAAGAAATAAGGTGATTAATTATGTGATTGAGAAATACGGAGAAAATCAGGTTGCTCAGATTATAACTTATGGAACTATGGCAGCAAAGTCATCAATACGAGATACTGCCCGAGTTCTAGATCTTCCCTTAGGTGATGCTGATAGAATTGCTAAACTGGTTCCGAATATGACTAAGCTAAGTTCTATCTTTGAAACAGAGCACAAAGAACTAAGAAATAAATTTAGAGCAGATGATCTTGATAAAATAAATCAATTACTAAGTATATCCCAGTCTGACAACCTAGAATCGGAAACCATCAAACAAGCAAGACTTTTGGAGGGCACATTAAGAAACACAGGAATTCATGCTTGTGGTGTGATAATAACACCAAACGATATCAAAAATTTTGTTCCAATTGCAACTGCTAAAGATTCAGATTTATTTGTTACACAATTCGATAATGCTGTAGTTGAGCAAGCAGGATTGCTTAAAATGGATTTTTTAGGTCTAAAAACTTTAACTCTTATTAAAGATACCGTCAAAATCGTTAAAGCTAAGTACGGAATAGAATTAGATCCTGACAATTTCCCAATTGACGATAAAAAAACTTTTGAATTATTTCAACGAGGTGAAACCGTCGGAATTTTTCAATACGAATCTCCTGGAATGCAAAAGCACTTAAAAGATTTAAAACCTACAGTTTTTGATGATCTCATTGCAATGAACGCATTATATCGCCCGGGTCCAATGGAGTATATTCCTAGTTTTATCAAAAGAAAACACGGAAATGAAAAAATAGTTTATGATCTTCCAGAAATGGAAGAATTCTTAGAGGACACATATGGAATTACAGTATACCAGGAGCAAGTTATGTTACTATCTCAAAAAATTGGTGATTTCTCTAAGGGTGAAGCGGATATTCTCAGAAAGGCGATGGGTAAAAAGCAGAAGGATGTGCTAGATAAAATGAAACCCAAATTTCTAGAAAATTCAGAAAAGAAAGGGTTTAAGACAGAAAAAGTAGAAAAGATATGGAAAGATTGGGAGGCATTTGCTAGTTATGCCTTTAATAAATCTCATTCAACTTGCTATGCCTGGATTGCATATCAAACGGCATATTTAAAAGCAAATTATCCTGCTGAATATATGGCTTCTGTGTTATCTAATAATATGAACGATATAAAAAATGTTACTTTTTTTATGGGCGAATGTAAAAGAATGAAGTTAGAGGTTTTAGGTCCCGATTTAAATGAATCATATTATAAGTTCTCTGTAAATAAAGATAATGCTATACGTTTCGGGATGGGTGCAATTAAAGGTGTTGGTGCTTCAGCGGTTAAAGCTATTGTGAGTGAGAGGAAGTTAAATGGACAGTATTCATCAATATTTGACCTATCACAAAGAGTTGATTTAAGAGCTGCAAATAAAAAAGCATTTGATAGTTTGGCTGCAGCGGGAGCATTTGATTCATTTAAAATTAATAGGGCTCAATATTTTCATGATAACGGAGATGGAATAACTTTCATAGAAAAAATATTGAGACATGGAAACAAGTTTCAAGAAAATAAGAATTCTTCACAGGTAAGCTTATTTGCAGGAACAAACGATATGCAGGTATCAAATCCGGATATACCCCAGGTTAAACCATGGCCAACGATCGAAAAGTTGACCAAGGAAAAAGAGGTTGTAGGAATTTATATTTCAGGTCATCCATTAGACGATTTTAAGGTTGAAATGGAGTCCTTTTGCAATGGTGATGTTAGTGTATTTAAATCTCCAAAAGAGTTTGTAAATAAAGAAATTAGTGTTGCGGGAGTTATTACCGAAGTTGAACACAGAGTCAGTAGACAAGGCAAGGGCTGGGCATTCTTCGTTTTAGAGGATTATGTTGATTCATATAATTTTAGAATTTTTGGTGAGGAATACTTAAGATTTAAACATTTTTTAACCCTCAATAATTTTCTTCATATAAAGACTAAAATAGTTGAAGGTTGGCTAAATAAAGAAACAGGAGTCAGAGGTGAGCCAAGAATTCAATACTCCAATTTTAAATTATTACAAGATGTTGTAAAGACATTTGCAAAAAAGATATCAATCCAGCTCAAACTAGAGGATATAAAAAATGAAAGGATAGATTCAATTAAATCTCTTCTAAGTGAACATAATGGAACTCATAACCTGAGCTTTCATGTCTATGACGATGAAGAAAAAATCATAGTTGAAATGGATAGTGAAAAACAAAAAATAAATATAACACCAAAACTATTGAGTGATTTAGAAGTAAAAAATATTTTTTACAAATTAAATTAGATAAATTAGTTATTTTTAGCATCAAAAAATTAAAAGTTATGGCATTAGAAATTACAGACAGCAATTTTGAAGAAACAGTATTGAAAAGTGATAAGCCAGTTATGGTTGATTTTTGGGCAGCATGGTGTGGACCATGTAGAATGGTAGGTCCTATTATCGACGAATTAAGCGAAGAGTATGAAGGAAAGGCCATAATTGGTAAAGTTGATATTGATTCAAATCAACAATATGCTGCACAATTCGGTGTCAGAAATATCCCAACTGTACTTATTTTTAAAGATGGAGAGCTTGTAGACAGAAAAGTAGGAGTTTCATCGAAAAACGATTACGCTAAAGCTTTAGATAAGCTTATCTAAAAAAAATCATATATATTTGTAGGCCAATAAAAAGTCATGCATAGAATAAGGCTAACCATATTATTCATGTTTTTTTGTGTCCTATCATTTGCACAGACTATTGATATTGTGAATTTCAATAGTTCAACTGATTATTGTGCTGGTAGTGGAGTTTCTGTGCATATTAATCCTACTGGTGTATTTACACTTGAAAATGCAGGAAATCTTCAGGATTCAGCTAATAACTCGTTCATTCTTGAGATTTCAGGTGCTGGCGGTGATTGGTCAAACCCTACAACTCTAAATACGGTTTATGACTTTTATACTCCCCTAATAAATGGAACTCTTCCAACTAATTTGGAAGTTGGTGACTATCAACTTAGAGTAAGATCTACACAGCCTGCTGTTACAAGTGCCTCAACATCGACAATCTCCGTTGGTGAATGTACTTCTAGTATCTCTGATGTGCCGAGTGTAACAACAAATATGGATTCAAATTCCAACTTTACACAATGTTTGAATGAAGATGCTAATATCATTAACCCATATATAGGGTCTATGAACCAAAACTATAACTCACTGTCTGGAAGTATGCCCTCGAGTTATCAGTTTTTCACTGTGAATCCCACAGACTCAAATAATACTATTGCTGTAAGACTTATTGATATTGAAAATGGTACTTCAACTGCTGTTCCTGCCATTTCAGGTAATATATACCAAATACCAGCAGATTTAACTGTTGGGACCTATAATTTTGAAATAACAGAAACAGATTTATCGGGTAATGTAAGTGTATTTGCTTACACATTTTTATTTCATACTAGTGCAACAATTTTTGGTAATGCTTCTTCAGAGACTGTTTGTGTGGGCGAGGAAGTAACCTTCTCTGTAGATACATCAAATCTTGGTATTGGAAGTAACTATATGGGATCTTACTACATTGTTAATTTTGGAGATGGCTCTTCACCTGAAATTTATACTCAGGCAGAATTATTAGAACTTTATTCAAATCCAATTGATCCTATAACTCACGTTTTTGATCAGCCTTCGTGTAGTGCAAATGGAAATAATAGCTTTATAGTTTCTAAAAAGCTTTTCAATAAAGGACTTGTAAATTCTTCAAATGAACCACAATGTGATTCATATGTTCAAAATGGATTGGGAGCTTCCAAAGAAATAGCCACAGCTGAATCTCCAGAAGCTGAATTTAATTTAAATCCCGAACAATGTGTAAATGAAGACATTGAGGCAATTAATACCACAACACCAGGATCATATCCTACCACATCTGGTGAATGTGCAGGAGAAGTTAATTTCGATTGGCAGGTTAAAAAACCAAGTTTTTCTGACTTTTTACCAGTATCACTGTTAAATTCATCGTGGGTTGTTGGAGATGACTTATTAATTCCAGCTTCAGACGTTGATGAAGTCGGTTGTTGGGAAATAAAATTGATAGCTGTAAACCCAGCTGCATGTTTAGCCGAGTCTGTATACACAGATACTGTAAACATTGAAGATATTCCTGATGCAGACTTTAACGACATTGGAGATATTTGCCAGAATCAACAGATTACCCTGACCGATGCATCAAATATAATTGAGGCTGTTTGCGATCCCACACTTCCAAATGAAACACCCACATATGTTTGGTCTGTTTCTCCCAATTCTGGATACACACTCGGAAATGATAATGATGGTAATCCAACAACATTGAATAGTCAAAACCCGGTTATTACATTTACTGAGGTTGGTACATATACAGTTGATTTGACCGTCACAACAGAGTGTGGATCAGATACTCATTCTGAAACTTTTGATGTCCTTGGAAATCCCACAGTATCTTTCCCTATAGCATCACAAACATATTGCTCAACTAATACTCTTTTAGTTGATTTTCAAAATCAAATTACACCAACATACTCAACTGCTTTCTCAGCACCAACTGATTATACTTGGACAGTATCAGGTTCTGGAATTACCAATTCTGATTATGCATTTGTAAATGGAACTACAAACTCAGACGAATTTCCAACGATACAATTAAATTCATTTGGAACATATAATATTACTGTTACAGTTGGTTCAAATTGTGATACACCAGCTTCTGATACTGTTGTAATTACATTGAGTCAAACACCAACGATTACAAACACTGTCACATCACAGGATGTGTGTTCTGCAGACGATTCATTACAGTTTGATTTCACCTCAGATGTTGCAGGTACTACCTATTCTTGGGTAGCAACCGAAAATACAAACTTAACTGGATATGATGAAAGTGGTACAACTGCATTCATACCTTCTCAGACTATTACAAATACAACTAATACAGACCAAGATTTAGTTTATACAATCACTCCAATAGCAGATGGTTGTGCTGGAACACCTTTTGAATATACCCTAACAGTTCAGCCCGTTCCTCTTATTGCTGACAAGGATGAAACAATTTGTGACGGTGAAACATTTAATATTCAACCGACTGATGATTCTCCTACTGAGATAGTGCCTGTTGGAACAACATATAGCTGGTCAGTACCAGTAAGTAATCCAGTTGGTGCAATTACTGGTGGATCCGATGGAGCATCTCAGACTTCAATTAGCCAGGCATTAACAAATATAACTGATTCACTAGCAACATTAACTTACACCGTTCAGTCTGAGTTCAATGGTTGTAAGGGTGATCCATTTGAAGTGGTAATAACGGTTAATCCAACTGTAGGAGTTGATGTAATTGCTGATCAAGTTCTTTGTAATGGTGATGATACACTTGCCGTAGAATTTAGTACAACTATTGAAGAATCAACAAATGACGAAGTTCAAGAATCGGGTGAAATTTCTTACACATGGACCAACGATAATACTGACATAGGATTAGCTGCATCTGGAACCGGAAATATTCCTAGTTTTACTGCAACAAATTCTACAACTGGCCCAATCACAGCTAATATAACTGTGACCTCAGTGTATACATATAATGATGTTAGTTGTGAGGGTGAATCAGAAACTTTTTCAATAACTGTAAACCCTTCTCCACAGGTAGAATTCTCAGAAGATGATCAGTTCATAACAAGTGGAGATACAACTGTTCCAGTTACTTTGTCAAGTCCAACTGATGGGGTTACTTTTACCTGGACTGCTACAACTGAAAATGGAATTACTGGTTTAACAACAACATCAGGAACAGATACAATTCCTGCTGAAACATTATTTAACACAACTACAGAGCCACTAACTGTAACGTACACCGCAATTGCAACTGGTGATGTAGGATTTGATTGTGAGGGATTACCAACTGATTATGTTGTAACTGTTAATCCACTTGCACAAGTTAATCCTGTAGAAGATCAGGTTGTGTGTAATGAAGAAAATCTTTTAATTGAGTTTACTACTAATATAACTGGTGGTACAATGACATATACATGGACTAATGATAATTCTGAAATTGGTCTTTCAAATGCGGGTACCGGAAACATTGATATTACTGCTACAAATACCACTGATGCCCCAATTTCTGGAACAATAGTCGTAACACCTAGTTTTGAAAATGGAGGAGATACAAATGTTGGTGATCCAATAACATTTGAAATAACTGTTAACCCAACTGGTCAAGTAAATTCAGTTGGTAATCAAATAGTTTCAAACGGGTTTGACACAGCTTTAGTGGAATTCTCAACAACAAATGTAAACGGTACAACAACATTTAGTTGGACAAATGATTTAACTTCAATTGGATTGTCGGCATCCGGAACCGGAGATATTCCAGCCTTTACTGCGATTAATACAGGAACAAGTCCTGTTATTGCTACAATTACTGTAACACCAACATTTGAAAATGGTGGAGTTAGTTGTACAGGGCCTGCAACTCCATTTGAAATAACTGTAAATCCAACAGCACAGGTAAACCCAACAGTGGATTTGGTGGTTACAGATGGTGATGATGTAGACATACCTTTCTCAACAATTAACTCAGGCGGAACTTCAACATATACATGGACTAATACAGACCCAACCACAGGTTTAACCAATACTGGATTAAGTGATATTGGTTTTACTGCTGTAAATACAGGAACTAGTCCTATAACAACGACTGTAGTTGTTACACCAACATTTGAAAACGGTGGTAATAGTAACTCAGGACCAACAGACACCTTTATAATTACCGTTAACCCAACTGCTCAAATAAATCCTATTGAGAATATAGTTGTTTGTGATGAGGATATAATAAATCCTATTGTATTTACAACTGAGAATACTGGAGGTGTTACAACTTATTCTTGGACAAATGATAATACATCTATTTCTTTGGCATCATCTGGAAATGGAACAATTCAAGGATTTACTGCTATTAACTCTTCAAATACAACTCAGATAGCAACGATTACTGTAATACCAACCTTTGAAAGCGGAGGTGTAAGTAATACAGGTCCATCGGAAACTTTTTCAATTACTGTTAATCCAACTGCACAGGTAAGCAGTATTTCTAGTCAAATCCTATGCGAGGGCGAATCAACTGATGCAATAGAGTTTATAACAACGAATACAGATGGTACAACAATATTCAACTGGACAAATGATAATACAACCACTGGACTTTCTTCCTCTGGCACAGGTAATATACCTTCTTTTACTGCAACCAATTCATTCAATAATGAGTTAATTTCAACAATTGTAGTTACACCAATCTACACTAATAACGGAATTAGTTGTGACGGTCCATCTGAGACCTTTACAATTACTGTAAATCCAAATGCACAAGTTGACGCTGTAGTTGATCAGGTATTATGTAATGGTGAATCTACTGATGCAATAGAGTTCACAACAACAAATACAGATGGTACAACTGTATTCAACTGGACAAATGACAATACTACAATCGGACTACCAATTGCAGGTGGATCTGGTGATATAGGCAGCTTTGTAGTTTTAAATAATACATCTGAATCTCAAACAGCTACATTTGTAGTGACACCTACTTACACAAATAATGGGGTAAGTTGTGATGGACCAGCTGAGACTTTTACAATTTCTGTAAATCCAACTGCCCAGGTCAATGCCATAAATGATCAGGATTTATGTGAAGGAGAAGTAACTGCCCCAATTGAATTTACCACTACTAATATTGATGGGATAACAACATATGAATGGACAAATACAAATCCATTAATTGGTTTAGCTGATAGTGGAGTTGGAAATATTCCAAGTTTTGAAGTTTTAAATGATGCCGCAAATTCTCAAAATGCTATTATAACCGTTACTCCAACTTATACCAATAATGGAGTTGAGTGTACCGGACCATCTGAATTATTTATACTAACTGTAAATCCAGGGGCTCAAGTAAATCCTGTTGATAATCAAATATTATGTAATGACGAACTAACTGATCCAATTCAATTTACTACATTAAATACTGATGGTGTTACTGAATATAACTGGACTAATACAAATACTTCTATTGGTTTACCTTCAGCTGGTACTGGAGATATTGGTTCATTCTCGGTGGTTAACACATCAACTAGTATGCAATCAGCTACAATAACTGTAACCCCCACATATACTAATAATGGAGTTATCTGTTCTGGAAACCCAGAGCAATTCACCATAATTGTTAATCCTTCAGCACAAATAAACGGTCTGGCTGATTATAATACAATTTTATGTGACGGTGAATTTACCCCTGTATATTCGTTTAGTACCGCAAACACTGATGGCTTAACAACATTTAATTGGACAAATAATAATGTGGCTATTGGATTGGCTGATTCAGGAGAAGGTGGAATACCTAGTTTCCAGCTCACAAATTCAACTCAGTCTACAATTAATGCAACAATAACGGTTACTCCAAGCTATGAAAATAATGGAACTACCTGTGATGGTAATGCGGAAACATTTACTATAATAGTTAATCCATCACCAGAAATGGGTAATATTGATGATATTGTATTATGTAATAATGAAATATCATCGATAATAGAATTTACAACTCCGAATACTGACGGAAATACTACCTACACTTGGATTAATGATAATACTTCAATTGGACTTTCATCTTCTGGAAATGGAGACATTCCATCATTTACAGCTATAAATCTAAATCCAATCACAGAAGTAGCTACAATAACTGTGACACCAACTTATGAAAATAATGGTGTTGTATGTATTGGTGATCCTCAAACATTTAGTATTAGTGTATTAAGTGAAATTGAAATTTCAGGGTCAACTGTAGATGCACTTGATTGTAATGATCCTAATAGTGGAAATATTAATATTACAGTTACAGGCGGTTCTGGTGTTTATGATTTCCTCTGGAGTAACGGAGCAATAACTGAGGATTTAAATAATATAGGTACAGGTGATTACAGTGTAACAGTTACAGATAGTGAAGGTTGTATATCGATTTCTGAAACATTTAACATATTTAGACAAGAAGATTTAACAGTTCAGTTGGATACAGAAATTGTCCCTTTCTGTGAAAATAATCTTGTAACTCAAGAAAATAGAATAACAATTTCAGGTGGACTTGGCCCATATACAGTAAATTGGTCAGGTGGATCGGTAAGTATAAATGATAATACATTCATGACTGCTTATCAAAATGGATTATACAATGTTCTTGTGACTGATCAATATGGTTGTCAAGTTAGCACCGATATTTTAATTGATATTGATGATGTATTTGGTGAAGCATCCTTTGATTATGATAGTAATGGAAATATCGATTGTGGAGTAAGTATTTATAACGAATTAAGCTTCTTTAATACGTCATCAGGTGATTATATAAATGTAACCTGGGACTTTGGAGATGGCAGTGCATTAGTAGCTGGAGATGTTGTAACTCATCAATACTTAAATTCAGGAGCATACTCTGTAACACAGACTGTTGAATATAATTATGGTTGTTTAGAAGTAAATACTGTTGAAATAGAAGTTACAGACGGTTATGATATCGTATTGCCAAATGCTTTTTCTCCAAATGGAGATGGAATGAATGACACTATTAGACCAGTTTATACATGTGTAAACAATATTGAAATGAGTATTTATGATACTTTGGGTTCATTAATTTACTACGAGAATAATCTTGAGCTGAATGGTTGGGATGGAACTCTAAACGGTAAATTAGCAGAAAATGGTAATTATTTAATTGTGGTTAACGGAACTACGATTTATAATGAAGAAATTAATTTAAGAGGAGTTTTTGTATTACTGAGATAAAAATTATTTATGAAGAGAATTATCTTAATATTAGCAATTATTTTTTCAGTGAATTCATATTCACAGGATCCCGCTTTTACTCAATCATTTATGGTTCCAGAAAGTATTAATCCCTCTTTTTCTGGATTCTATGAAACTACAAAAGCAGGATTACTATACAAAAACCAACAATGGTCTGGATTTGATTTTAACCTTAACTCTCAATATTTGTATTTTGATGATTGGTACCCAGATTTAAACAGTGCTGTTGGAATTAGCTTAATGAATCATCAGGAAACATTTACTAATTATTCCTTAAAACAATTAAATTTAAGTTGGATGTATAAAGTGCAGCTAAATTATGAATGGGACTTTAGACCAAGTGTTACTTTTGGTTTTGCAACTAAAGATTTTGGATTTGATAATTTATTATTTGAAGATCAAATCAATATATTCCAAAACATAATTAATTCTAACACTTTCGATCCTGTAGTACTGGGTGAGAATGCTAGGTATGTTGATATTGGAGCTTCCTTCTTATTTAATAATGATAATCATTGGATTGGTATCACATTAAGGCATCTAAATAGACCAAACGTATCAATGGTTTCACAAGGGGATATTCCATTAGATATATTTATTTCTGTTCATGCTTCATTAGAATTACCTGTCTTACAGTACAATAATGATAGTAGTATTTACTTTATAACAAATTTTATGAAACAGGCTAAATATGATAGATTTGATTTGGGGTTTCAATATGTTTTTGATAGATTCTCTTTTGCCCTTACTGCTACAACTAACCCGATTCAAACATCTGAAGAAAGTCATTTTGTAACTTCGATAAATCCTATTATCGGTATGGCCTGGGAAGGATTTAAATTTGGGTATTCGTATGACTTTAATTTAAGTAAGATTGGAGGAGATGGAGGAATATCTGAATTCTCAATAACTTATGATTTCCTAAACAACAAGGATTGTTTTGGATGTCCTGAGTATTAATTCGAAATTTATTTAAAAGAAAATATTTGTTCTAATTAAAATCAAATGTATATTTGCTCACGCTAAAACGGTCTGGTAGTTCAGTTGGTTAGAATACATGCCTGTCACGCATGGGGTCGCGGGTTCGAGTCCCGTCCAGACCGCAAAAAACCTTCTCTAATTGAGAAGGTTTTTTTACTTTTGTTTTATGAACGAGATTAAATTTATTTCTTTATTATTTCTGTTACTTTTTTGTAAAACATTAACTGCTCAGAATTTTATCAGCCAAACAATTCAGTATGATGGAAGCACAAGGGAATATGAGTTATATATTCCTTCTAGCTATTCTGAAAACTCTTTATCCCCTTTGATGTTTAATTTTCACGGGGGCAACAGTACCTCACAATCACAAATCGCTATTTCTGACATGAGAGATTTAGCAGATAATAATAACTTTATTTTGGTATATCCACAAGCAATTGCAGACCCCACTGATGATGGATCTTTAAACTGGATTTTTAAAGGTGAATCAGATCATGATGATATCTATTTTATAGATGCTTTAATTTCTGAACTTTCAGGTCAATATCAAATTGATCTTGAAAGAGTTTATGCATGTGGATATTCTTTAGGAGGTGAATTTGTATATGAATTACTTTGTCGTTTAAACAACAAAATTGCATCAGGTGTAGCAGTTGCAAGAACGATGGGTCAATATCAATATGAAAATTGTAACCCTGATCATCCAACAGCAATAATGACCATTCTTGGAACTGAAGACTATGAATCAAATTATAATGGAGTTGTTTACAACGGAGTTACCTATTATATTTCTGCAGAAGAAACTCATCAGTACTGGGCTACTTTTAATAATACAGATGATAATCCTGTTGAAATTGAATTACCAGATTATGACAGTAACGATGGCTCGACTGTGACTAAAAGAGTGTGGGAAAATGGAGATTCTTGTGTATCAGTTATTGAATTCAGAGTTAATGGAGGTGAACATGATTGGCCAGGGAGCTTTGGTAATATGGATATAAATTCAGACGATGAAATTTGGGATTTTGTGTCGAATTACTCAATTAATGGTTTAATTGAAGAATGTAATCTTTCTGTAAATAATAACGAAAATTATAATCAGTTTTCTTATCATCCAAATCCAATTGATTCATATTTGAGTATAACTAATCACTCTGAAAATAAAAGTATAATTATTTTTGATATAAACTCAAAATCTGTTTTTGAGTCGGCTTTAAATATTGGAATTAACAGATTTGATATTTCAGATTTACAACCGGGAATCTATAGCGTCAAGATTGGTCAGAATACGTTTAAGATAATAAAGAAATAATTTAATTAAATGCTGATAAAGACAAGTAAATATCTTGTTGCTGTAATAATAATTTTGATTACAGGTTGCTCTGGAAATAAAGTTGAAAAAATCGATAATATCAGGCTTAATGAGAAATTAGCCAATGAACTAGTTTCTCTTTCTGTAAAATGTGTTGATCAAAAATATCCATATAAAATAGGATACAGATATAGTGATGAAAGTTGGTTAAAACCACACTATGAACTTACCCCTTCGTTTTATGGATGCTGGGATTGGCACTCGGCTGTTCACGGCCATTGGGCAATGGTCAAAATATTAAAGGATTATCCAGAAACAACAGACAGAGATGTTATTTTATCAAAACTTGATAAAAATCTAAGTAAGGAAAATTTAAAGAAGGAATATCAATTTTTTAAGCAGGATTTTGCAAAGGGATTCGAAAGGACATATGGTTGGGCTTGGTTAATGAAATTATATTCTGAACTAGTTTCCTGGGATAATGATAAAGCTCAGAAATGGGCAAATAATATGAGGCCGCTTGTTGATCTCCTGAGTGAAAGAACTATATTATTTTTAGATAAACTTTCAACTCCTCTCAGACCAGGAACTCATGCAAACACTGCATTTTCGTTTTCACTTATGATAGAGTATTCTATTGTCGCAAATGACAAGTTATTATTTAACAAGATTAAGGAATATAGTATTAAAAATTTTCTATTAGACATAAATTGCCCTGTACAATATGAACCTTCGGGTACTGATTTTCTTTCTCCTTGCCTTGCTGAAGCTGCATTAATGTCTCAAATTCTTGAAAAAAGAGACTTTAATGACTGGTTGTATAAATTTTTACCTTCATTTGATGAAGAGAGTTTTGGTAATATAATTAACCCCCCTGAAGTACTCGACCCAGAAGATCCGGGTATTGGTCACTTAATTGGTTTAATGTTTCATAGAGCATGGACCTTAAAGGATATTGCAATAAAACTTGAAAAGAATAGTGATAAAAATTTATTATTAAAGATTGCAAAAAATCACTCTGACGAGGGTTATAATATTATGTTTGAAAGTGGTTATGGAGGTGAGCATTGGCTAGCAACATTTGCAATATATAATTTCTCCAAATAAATTTTTCAAGCTAACAGATTAAGTAGCAACGATTAGATTATCACCATCTATATTTGTTGAATAACATGGCAGTGAACCAGAGGTTTCACAGGTACTATCAAAAGAGTAATTATGATTAGCACATCTGAAAATATTTCCAGATTGTAAGGACCATTGGTTTTGAGTTCCTTGGTGAGGGCAAACGTTTGTATAAGCCTGAATATGATCAGAGCTAATTCTTAAAAACAACATGCTTAGCCCTATGTTATATCCATTCATCCAACCACCAACAGACGATAAATTTGAAAAATTTGGGTGAGTTAAATCAATTGTAAATATGCTTCCTGAGGAACTAAATCCTAGCGGATCATTATTATTGTCATTATTGTCTGATCCACCATTTTGATCATTTCCTCCTGAATTATCGTTATCAGAATCATCTCCTGTAGAACATGCTTCTAGAAATGATAATCCAAAAAAAGCGAATGCTATAGTTGGACAGACTTTTTTTAAGAATTCCCTTCTATTTTCTAATTTTTTTTTCATTTACTATAAATTATTTGTTTTCTTAAATTCAAAAACAAAATTCAATATTTGTGCCAAAAACCCAAATATATTTTGGTATAGAAGTTGTAAACTTTATATTCAAATTGTTTAACATGAAATATAAATTACTATTAATATTACTATTCTCTAACTTAATATATTCTCAAACAACTCATCAATTGAATTGGAATATGTCAAGCACCAATCAGCAGATTACGATTGCTGTTGATGATACCGTTATATGGACATGGGGTTCAGGAACACATAATCTCAGATCAACTGGAGGTGTTGAAATGTTCGATAGTGGTTATTATGGACCTGGTTACCAGTTTTCACATACCTTTAACATTCCTGGTGTAACAACATACATATGTGACCCGCATCCAAACTCCATGTATGGGACTGTAACTGTTACTGCGACCGCATCAGTTAGTGAACAAGGCCTTTTAAATTTTAATATTTCGCCTATACCGGCATCTGACATCATTAATATTTCATTAGATAATATTGGCAATGATCAAATATTAATTGAAGTATATGATTTGCTTGGAAGACAAAATATTAGAACTATTTCAAATGCTACAAATGGAAAAACCAGCCTAAATATTTCAGGATTATCCAGAGGTATTTACGTATTAAAAGTGCTCAGCGGTAGAACAACTTCTGTCAAGAGATTTATTAAAGAGTAGTTCTAAAATATTCTTAAAATATTAAATCCAAAGAATATTTGACGTTTGGTCCAGTCTCCTTCAGCATCTAAAATGACTGAAACATCATCAATGCTTTGGGTGTTTGAAAATATTAGTTGGAATACATGACCTCCAGTTTCAATATCTATTCCCAGACTAATTGCGTCAGCATTTGACGAATTTTCAACCCTATTTAAGTTTGCAAAATATTCTAAATTTAATGCAGTTCGTTTGTTAATTTTGTAGCTGGTACCCAGTCCTAAAGCATAATTATATTCTCTGTCAAAAGTTGTAAAAACTGGCAACCCATTTTCGAAAACCACTTCCCCGTTATCAAACATAAGCCTCTCCTCATTGTAGTTTCTTTTAATGAATGATGGGGTCAGCTGAAAGGAAAGCTTTTCGCTAATTCTATTAGAAATTAATAATTGAGATAAAAATATTGATCTATCAGAAAATGATAAATCAATACCTGGAGCCAGGAAATCAGATGAATTATAATTAAAACTGTTATAAATAGAAATATTTAATGGAAAATTAGATTCTTGGCTTGTTATTTTATTTTTGAAATTTATTGTATAAGTTTTTTTCAATGACTCTCTACTAAATCCAACCTGAAAATTATCAGAAATTCCATAAAACATCTCAATTTTAGTATTTGCTATATCAAGTCCAAAAAGAGTTTTAATTCCTCCGTTAATAGACCCGAATCTATGCGCAACGTATAAAAAAAGCTCTTTTTTACTTGATTGTTTAGTTGATTGGCCGTTAATTATCTTATGAGCTTTAAAAGCCGATAATCCAACTTTATAATCTTCATTGTTGTAATCAATTTCTTCTAATAAACTATTTTGGCTATTAATTGAATTGGAAAATAAAATAATTAAAAAAAATGTGAAAAATTTTAGATTATTGTTTTCTTTCATAGACGAAATTTAAGTTAATTTTTACTTCTTCGTCTATTTTTTTAAAAACAATTTTTGGAATTTTAACATTGTAGTCACTAAGCATCACGGAAAAACCAGATGAAAGTTCTATTTTTCCATCTATTTTTCTGATTTTAGCTATTGCTATGATATCATTATTAACACCCTTAATGCTTAATACACCCTCAATTTCATGCTCTTTAAAGTCTTGATTTAATTCGTTTAGGCTAAAGTTTTTTATTTGACCCTCAAATGTTGATTTTGGATACACATTACTTTCTAAATAGTTTTCATTGAAATGCTCTTGCATAAGCCCTAATCTAAAATCAAACTCGCTAATAAGTATAACCGCTGCAATTTTACCATCTGATGAATCTATTATAGAAACTGTGTTATTATTACTTGCCTTAATAGGCTCAAAGGCTGCTTTGGAACCATCAAATTTTGTCACTCCTTTATCAGTGTAAAACTGTTGAGAGAAAAGAACTTGCTGGCTAAAAATAAATATATATAATAACAAAATATGTTTCATACCTCAAAAATCCCAAATACTATACCAAAAAATTTATACATTAGTCATTCGATTTTTATATATGAAAAAAGTATTTGTGAGCGGTGGTTCTGGTTATATTGCAATGTATTGCATAAAGATTTTATTAGAAAAAGGATATGACGTAGTAACTTCCGTTAGAAAGGAAAGTCAAATTGATCTGGTTAAAAAATCATTACATAAACACAATGTAGCTTTTGAAAATTTAAAATTTACAATATTAAACCTTCTAAAAGATGAGGGCTGGGATGATGCATTAAAAGGATGTGAGTACGTACTACATGTTGCTTCACCAGTAATCCCAGGTGATGTTGATGAAGATTCTCTAGTGAAGCCTGCAGTTGAAGGGATGACCAGATGCTTAAATGCGGCGATTAAAAATGGTGCTAAAAAATTTGTTCAAACCTCGTCTTACGCTGCTATATATGGAAATGATAAATCTGAACATGGTGATAATGATTGGACAGATTTATCAAATAAAAATTTGCTTCCTTATGAAATCAGTAAAACAAAGTCTGAAAAAAAAATGTGGGAAATGGTAGAAAGGTCTGATATAACTGCATGCGCTATTAATCCCGTATTAGTTTTAGGTCCATCTTTATCAGGTATTCTAAGCATGTCAAATAGATTAACGATAAAAAAACTATTCAATTTACCATTTGTTCCCGATATGGCGATCAGTGTTGTTGGGGTTATGGATGTAGCTGATGCTCACGTAAGAGCAATGGAGTCAACAAAATCAAATGGAAAAAGGTTTTTACTTTCTGAAAAAACAATCAAACTGATTGAGTTAACCAGGATTCTTAAAAAAGCTGGCTTTAACAAAGTACCAACAAAAGTAATTCCCAATTTCATTTTTAAATTTCTTGCTCTTTTTATTCCTTCAATGCGGTCAATCGCAAAAAGGCTGGGAACTTTTGAAACTTTACAAACAAAAAATGCTAATGAAGTACTTGAGTGGTTTCCGAATAGTGCAGATATAGAAATAATTAATTCTGCCAAACAACTATATGATGTTGGTATATTAAAAAATTAATTATCTTTGTACTGTGTTGAACTTGTATTTTTTTACAAGCGGTTTTTAAAACCAATGAAAGCTTTCCTTTTGGGAGGCTTTTTTGTTTTAACTCAAATCTTTGTTTTAGTCTTATACTTAGTCAATTATCAAATTATGATTTAATTGATTTTTGTGTTTAATAACTATCTATTTTTTTTTAAAATCAAAGTGCGTCAATATTTATTGTTTTTTTTTAGATATTTTATTAATAATTACCTCTTAAATTCTTAAATTTCGGGTTTAAAAATTAAACTTACATGAATAAAATATTTTTTAACTTTTTTATCTCTTTTATTGCTGTTCTAACAGGGTTACAAGCACAAAACCTTTCAGGTTCTGTTACTGATTCTGAAGATGGTGAACCTCTAGTAGGCGTTAATATTGTTATCCAAGGACAAAATCAAGGAGCTGTCTCAGATTTTGATGGTAATTTCACCATATCAAATTTTGAATCTGGATCAACATTAGTTTTTAGCTATGTTGGTTATAAAACTTTGAACTTAAAAATTTCACCAACAGACGTACTTTCTGACAATATATCAGTCTTGATGGATAAAGATCTTAGTGAATTAGATGAGATAATAGTAATCGGCTATGGGTCTCAAAAATTAAGTGATATTTCTGGTGCTGTTTCTACAGTAAATGCAGATGCAATCGAAGCATCTTCGCCTGTAAGAGTTGAAGACGCTTTACAGGGACAAGCATCTGGAATAAACATTATTTCAAGTGGTTCCCCAGGTTCTAAACCAACTGTTTTAATCAGAGGGATAACCTCTTATGCTGGAAATGATCCACTTGTGATTATCGATGGAATATCTGCATCAATTGATGATCTGAATTCTTTAAATCCAAACGATGTCAAATCCGTAAATGTTTTAAAAGACGCTGCTTTAGCCTCAATTTATGGGGTAAAAGGTGGCAGTGGAGTTATTGTAATAACCACTAAATCTGGTGAAAGAAATTCAGAAACTAAATTTACTTTTAGTACATCTGTTGGTTCTCAACAGGTTGTTAAAACTATTGATGTTCTTAATGCAAGTGAATATGCAGCTATACTTAATGAAGCTAGTGTAAATGCGGGAGAAGGAATTGTATTTCCAAATATTTCTGATTTTGGTGTTGGTTCAAATTGGCAGGATGAAGTTTTAGTAGACGCACCGATAGTTAATCACTCAATAACTGCATCTGGGGGTAGTGAAAATACTTCTTATTATGTGTCTGCGGGATATACCGGTCAAGATGGTGTAGTTGCTGGTGGAGAAAAGTCATTCTTTAACAGAACCAACTTCACAACAAATTTCAATACGGACTTGAGTGAAAAAACCAAGCTGTTAATTAACACTAATTATTCAAATATTAAAGGTAAAAGTTTAGCCGAGAATGGAATAACAAGTGTACTGTCTAATGCATTAAATTTTGACCCAACAGTCAGTCCTTTTGAAAATGGCACTTTTGGAATCAGCGAAACGATTACACAAGAAATTGTTAATCCTTTAGCCCAAATTGACAATACTTACAATGAAAATAAAGTTGACAAGATTCAAGGTAAAATTGAACTCCAATACGAGCTAATGGAAAATCTAAATATAACTTCTAGATTTGGTTACACATATGTTAATATTTATGATAAAGGATTTGTTCCTTTCCAGTTTTATGGAACAGGACATAACCAAACAAATGCGAATCCTGATTTAACCCCAATCGTTACAATCGATAGTGAAGGAAATATTACGTCAACTCATAACAGAGTATTTGAAGGAAATACAAATTTCTTCAACTATACATATGAGCTTTATGGAAATTATGATTTTTCAATTAACGAAAATCACAACTTTCAAACCGTCGCCGGTTTCTCAATAGGGGAAGGAAAAGGAAGTAATATTTCAGCAACTAATGAAGATGTTCCATTTAACTCATGGGATTATGCTGATGTAAGTGCAGCTACAGGGAATGCTACGCAACAAACATCAGGTTCATGGCAATACGTTAATAGAAATTTATCCTACTTTGGAAGGGTTTTATATGACTATAATGAAAAATACTATGCTTCTTTTACAGTAAGAGTAGATGGAAGTACATCATTTGGAAAAAATAATAAATTTGGATTTTTCCCATCTGCATCAATTGGATGGGTTGTTTCAAAAGAAGATTTTTTTGATGAAATGCCCGTTCTAGATTACCTTAAATTTAGAGCTAGTTACGGTACCCTGGGAAACGATAATATAAACCCTCAATTTTCCTTGATTTCAACATTCCCAAGCTATGTATTTAGCGGTACAATCACACCTGGTTCATCTTTAGGATCAATTCCTAATGATGATGTTTCATGGGAAAATCAAGTTCAAATGAATGTTGGAATTGATACAAGAGTATTTAACGATAAGGTTTCTCTTTCGGTAGATTATTTTAAAAAGACAGTGGATGACTTGTTATTTAGTCCAAATCTATCCCTTTATCTAGGAGTACCATCTTATCCTACAACAAATATTGGAAGTACAGAGAGTACTGGTTTAGATGCTACAATTTCTCTTGATACATCAGTTGGAGGTTTATCAATTTCATCTGATATAAATTTCACAACAGCTGAAAATGAAGTTATTTCGATAAATAATGGAGATAAATATATATGGGGAGCAGGTTATGGCATCCCCTATAGAAATATTGTAAGATTTGAAGAAGGGTTTTCTCCAGGCTATTTCTTTGGATATGTAACAGATGGTATTTTTCAAACCCAAGACGAAGTTAATAATCATGCTACTCAAAATGGTGCAGTACCTGGAGATATCAGATTTGTAGATGTTAATGGTGATGGAATTGTTAACGATAATGACAGAACACAAATTGGAGATCCATTTCCAGACTTTACCATTGGATGGAATTTAAATCTAGACTATAAAGCATTTGATTTAAGTTTATTCGCTTATGCATCAGTTGGAAATGATATCTATAGAGCTTATGAGAGAAATCTTAATTATACGAATAGATTTGCTTCAACTTTATCAAGATGGACAGGTCCTGGAACAAGTTTTGACGAACCAAGAGTAACATTCGTTGATTCTAATAATAACAGCAGAGCATCTGACAGGTATATAGAAGATGGTAGTTATTTAAGGATTAAAAACATACAGCTTGGATATTCATTCCCTGTCTCTCTAGTAGATGTTTGGGGTTTTGACGAGGTTAGGGCTTATGTTCAAGTTAAGAACGCTCTTACCTTAACTGATTACTCTGGATATGATCCTGAAATTTCAGTTGGTGGTGTTTTAAACACAGGAATTGATTATGGAACTTATCCACAACCGCGAATTTGGTCAATGGGTGTAAATATTAAATTTTAAAATAAAATAATATGAAAAATTTAAAGAAAATATTATTACTGATTTTAGTTACTTCACTTTTCAACAGATGTACTGATCATGTTGATTATGAAGCAATAGAGGGGTATCAAATTACTTCTGAAATTTATTTTCAACAAGAAGCTGATTATGATGCAGCTCTAGTAGGTACATATGACGTTTTACAATGGTTGTTTTTCAACATTCAACTTGGTGCAATTGCTTCAGAAATAACATTATGTGGAGGCGAGAGTGCAACCGATTATATCGGAATTCAACAGATTGATGATATGACTCATTACCCCGAAAATAATGTGCTTAGACAAATATGGCAGTTTTTATATGAAGGTGTAAATAGAGCAAATTATATGGAAGAAAATAAAGCAAATATAGACTTTGAAGGAAAGGAAGCTATGTATGGTGAAGTTTATTTTCTAAGAGCTTATTACTATTTTGAACTAGTAAAGTTCTTTGGTGACGTGCCTTTATTCACTGAAGCAAGACTTACTGCTGGTCAGGCCGGCACTCTAATGAGAACACCTAAAGATGAAGTATATGCTCAAATTGAGTTAGATCTACAGAATGCAATTGCTAGTTTACCAAATTCTCAATCGCAAGTGGGTAGAGTTAACAAATATACTGCATATGCATTATTAGGTAAAGTTCTACTTTATCAAGATAAGTTTGCAGAAGCTGCTTCTGCACTTGATAATGTAATTGGTGTTTATTCATTAGTATCTGACTACGGAAGTCAGTTTTTAAGATTTGGAGAAAATGGTCCAGAATCAGTATTTGAAATCCAATATTCTAATCAATCAAACTGGTATGATTGGGGATGTGCTCATTGTAGTGAAGGAAATTATGCAATTATAATGAATGGACCAAGAGGATGGAGTGGTCCAGAGTATGCTCAGGGTTGGAGTTTTAATGTTCCAACGGAAGAATTCTATAACTCTTTTGAAGAAGGAGATTCAAGAAGAGATGCAACGGTTTTAGATATTGAGGCTTTTGCAGCTACTACTGGCGCAAGCTACACTGAAGGATATGACCATACAGGTTACTTTAATAATAAATATATTCCAAGAGCAGGTGAATCAGGAGGTCAAACAGAGTTAAATTACCTTACTAATTTCAGAATTATCAGATACTCAGATGTATTATTAATGGCGGCTGAAGCCTACAATCGTGGTGGTATTGATGATGGACTAGCTCAGGAATTTTTAAATCAAGTTAGAAGAAGAGCTTTTGGAGGTGATGATAATGATATTTCTGCTTCAGGTAGTGCATTAACAGATGCAATATGGGAAGAAAGAAAATTTGAACTTTCTCTAGAGGGTCACAGATTTTTCGATTTAGTTAGAACAGGGCGAGCATCATCATTAATTGCTGGATTTGTTGAGGGTAAACATGAAGTTTTTCCTATTCCTCAGCAGGAAGTCGACATTTCTGGACTAACACAAAATGCAGGATATTAAACTAACAATAATTTATATGAGAATATTAAAAAATTTTATAGGACTATTTTTCTTAACTGCTTTCATAATAAGTTGTGTTGATGAAAATGAAAGTAATGCTGATTTTGTAGGTACAATTTCAGAACCTACTAATATATCAGCTTTGGTTAGTATTACCCAAGACAATACAGGACTTGTTACTATTACACCAACTGGAGAGGGGGTAGTTACTTTTCATGTTGATTATGGTGATGGGTCTGATATCTCAGGGTCAATAAATCCAGGAAATAGTACTGATCACGTTTACATGGAAGGAACATATGAAGCAACCATTATTGGAACTGCACTTGATGGCTCTACTGCTGAAGGAAATGTTACAATTGTTGTTGCATTTATTGCTCCAGAAAACCTAGTTGTTAATTTGATTAGTTCATCTGGTTCATACAATATATTGGTATCTGCTACAGCGGATTATGCAACATCTTTCGAAGTATTATTTGGAGATGAGGCTGGGGGCGATGCTACACCAATGCAATTAGGCGAGCAATTGTCTCATACTTATGAATCAGCTGGTACATATAACTTAATAGTGACCGCTCTGAGTGGTGGCTCCGCTACCACTCAATATTCAGAGGATGTTGTTATTACTGACCCTCCAGTATTTGATGGGTTTTCAACTTTTGAAGATTTTGAAGGTGAAGTTCCTAGTAATTTTTCATTTGGTGGTGTTGGCAATGTACAAGTTGTAGCAAATCCGGACAATTCAGGTATAAACTCTTCAGCAAATGTATTGCAATGCACTAAAGATCAAGGTGCCGAAGTATGGGGAGGGATGGGATTCGCTGTTGATGGGTATATAAATTTCAATGGCAATAATGTATTAAGACTAAAGTCATACGCCCCTGAAGTTGGAAAAGTAGTCAAAGTTAAACTTGAAACTAGTGCTGGAAATGTTTCTGGATTAACTTATGAATTTGATATGGTAACCACTGTTGCTAATCAATGGGAAATTCTTACATATGATTTTTCTGGAGCTCCAGATTTAGATTATATAACCGCAATTGTATTCTATGATTTTGGTAATCAAGATTCAGGAGTATATCACTTTGATGACGTTGAGGTTGGTATAGGAGAGTATATTCAAGGAATAGAAAATTTTGAAGAAGATGTTCCGGAAAGCTTTTCTTTTGGTGGCGTTGGTAGTGTTCAAGTGATTTCAAACCCTGACCCTTCAGGCGAAAATACAACTGGAAATGTTCTTCAATTTGTCAAAGACGATGGTGCTGAAGTATGGGGTGGAATGGGCTTTGCAGTTGATGTAATTGATTTCAACGGCGCAAGTCAAATTCATCTTAAATCATATGCACCAGAAACTGGAAAAGTTGTAAAAGTTAAACTTGAAACAAGTGCTGGAAATGTCGCAGGTTTAACTCATGAGGTTGATATGACAACGACTGTTGCAAATCAATGGGAAACACTTGTTTATGATTTTACGGGAGCACCTGATTTGGAATATGTATCATTCATTGTATTTTATGATTTTGGGAATACAGCTGGTGCAACATATAGAGTTGATGAAATTCAATTAATTGATTAAAATAATACTATGAAAAGAATAAATTTTTTACTTACAGCTTTTTCTCTGTTCATTTTCACTTCATGTGAGAAAGAAGAATATGAATTCGGAGATATATTAAGTCCAACTAACCTAACAATATCTGTTTCCCTTCAAGGAGCTGATGCTGATAATCCATATGGTGATGGTAGTGGTTATGTTACATTTACTGCAACTGCTGCTGATGCTATTACTTATAAGTTTATACAAAATGGGGTAGAATATATGGTTCCAAGTGGGGTATTTACAACAAGATTTACTAACACGGGTGTACATGTTTATACTGTTGAAGTTATCGCCTCAGGAACAGCTGGGGTGATGTCCAACGGCTCAACTTCAGTTGAGGTCCTATATACATTTGAGCCTCCTGCTGATCTAGTAGCCGCATTGACAACAGGAAGTTGGAGAGTTATGGCTGAAGCACCTGCGCATATGGGTGTTGGCCCAGCAGATGATATGGCACCTGATGGAGTTGCTTTATGGTGGAATGCGGGTCCATATGACAAAGCTGATACCGCTATGTATGATGACAGAATGGTGTTTACAGCAGATGGAACAATGGAATATCAAACTCAGGGAAGTATTTTTGGAAAAGCCCCTCCACTGGAAGAGGATTTTTTCGGTAATCAAGGATTGGGAGATCCAAATTCAGACAATGAGCATTTATATTATCCTGCAGACAACTTCAATTCAAATTGGACAGTTTCTGAGGATAATGGAAATCTTATCTTGAATTTTTCAGGAACTGGTTTTGCCGGGTTTTATGTTGGTGGAAACCACTCCTATACTATACTTTACAGGAGCTCAAATGAAATATACTTAAGGACAGTAGGGTTTGACACCAACGGGTGGTTTATAAAAATAACTAACCAGGAATAAAATTATCTATTATTAAAATTTTTATGAGAGAAGTTTATTAAACTTCTCTCTTATTTTTATATTTGTCAAACTCTAACCATTATCATGAAAAATTATTTAAAAATTACAATTTTTTCAATGTTTTTTGTAATTGCTTGTTCATCTGAGGGACCTGGTGATTCTAATAATAATTCAAATGGCAACTCTGAGGTTATAGTTCCTTCTAATTTAACGCTTGATATTAGTATTGTTGGTCAAAATGACTCAAATCCAAATGGTGATGGTTCTGGATCAATTATTTGTACTGCTACTGCTACTGATGCTGTAAACTATGAGTTTAGATTTGGAGGTGGCGTTACTGAGCAATCAAGCAGTGGTCAAACTGAATACTCTTACACTAGTGAAGGTTTAAATTCGTATACATTGTATGTATATGCCTACTCATCAACAGGTCATTACACTAGTACTTTTCAAACATTTGATTTGTATGTTGAAGGTGAAGCACCTGAAGCTACATGGTCTGAGGAGTTTAATTACAATGGCGCTGTAGATTCTAATACTTGGACTCATGAAATTGGTAACGGTGATTGGGGTTGGGGTAATGGTGAATTTCAATATTATACAAGTAGTTTAAATAATGTTAAAGTTGAAGACGGAGTTTTAAAGATTACAGCGATGAGGGAAAATATTGCTGGATATGAATATACGTCTGCAAGAATTATTACAAAGAATAAATTTGAATTCCAATACGGTAGGGTCGATATTAGAGCTAAATTACCTACTGGCAGTGGTACTTGGCCTGCTCTTTGGTTACTTGGAGCAAACTTCAATGAAGTTGGATGGCCAGCGTGTGGAGAAATAGATATTATGGAGCACTGGGGTCATGATCCTACTGTCATAGCAGGATCAATTCATACTCCAATGAGTCATGGAGATACTTGGACTCATGGCTATACAACCGTTAACGATTACCATGAAGAATTTCACATCTATTCAATTGATTGGAATGAAAATAGAATTCAGTTTTTTGTTGATGATGTACTATATTACACATACTCACCATCTCCTCAAGATTCCCAAAGTTGGCCATTCGACCAAGAAATGTTTTTTATATTAAATGTTGCAATGGGCGGCCATTGGTTCGATGTAGATCCTCAGTTTAACGAATCAACCATGGAAGTTGATTATATTAGAGTTTATCAGTAAAAATTATGAAAAAATATATACACTCCCTTTTTATTTTATTACTTGTAATATCCTCAAATGAGTCGTTGGGTAATGAAAAAGAAAAATTTGTCAATGATCTAATTTCTCAAATGACATTAGAAGAAAAAGTTGGTCAAATGACACAAATTAATCTTACAGTTATTGCTAAGGGACCAAACAGATTTTCATCGTCCTTTCCAATGGAAATTGATGATAGTAGAGCAAATAAGGCATTGGTTGATTTCAAAGTAGGGTCAGTTCTAAATACAATCAATAATACAGCACAGAAACCAAGTGTGTGGTTTAAAAATATTTCAAAAATTCAAAAGATTGCCATGAATAATAATCGACTTGGAATCCCTGTTATTTACGGAATTGATGCTATACATGGAACAACTTACACAGATGGGGCAACAATGTTTCCACAACAAATCACAACTGCAGCAAGTTGGAATCCTGAAAATGCTTATAATATGGCGCAGGTTTGTGCTTATGAGACCAGAGCCTCCAGTATACCATGGAATTTTTCGCCTGTACTTGATCTTGGATTAGATCCCCGATTTCCAAGACAATTTGAAACTTTTGGTGAAGACCCTCTTTTAGTAGAAAGGTTTGGTGTAGAAATGATTAAAGGCTATCAAGGTTTTGATAATAATGTTTCAAATAAACATAAAGTAGCAGCTTGCATGAAGCATTTTGTAGGATATCATGCAACAATTTCTGGGAAAGATAGAACCCCTGCTTATATACCTGATAATGTTTTAAGCGAATATCATATCGAGTCATTCAAGAAAGCAATTGAAGCTGGTGCCAAAACTGTTATGATAAATTCAGGGCTTATTAACGGAATACCAGTTCATGCAGATTACAACTTACTCATTAATATTTTGAGGAATAAATTAGGTTTTCAGGGAGTTATCTTAACCGACTGGGAGGATATTAGAAAGCTTCATAACAGGGATAAAGTTGCAAAAACTCAAAAAGAAGCAGTTAAAATTGCAATAAATGCTGGTATTGATATGTCCATGGTTCCATATGAGTATGAGCAATTTTTTAATGATTTAGTCGAACTTGTTGAAGACGGGGAGGTAAGTATGGACAGAATCGATGATGCTGTAAAAAGAATTTTAGAGCTTAAGTTTGAACTTGACCTTTTTCAAAATCCGGTCACCAATTATGAAGATTACCTAGATTTTGGCTCAAAAAAGCACCACCAACTTGCTTATAAAGCTGCTTCTGAATCGATTACTTTATTAAAAAATAATAACAACATATTACCGATAAAAGGAAAACCAAGAATTCTTGTTGCTGGACCTAACGGAAATAATATGAGAACTCTGAATGGTGCTTGGTCATATTCTTGGCAGGGTGAATTGACTGATAAATTTGCTGGAGATTTTAATACAATTTTTGAGGCCCTAGCAAACAAATATGGAAAAGATAATGTTAAATATGTTTCTGGTGTTTCATACAAGGAAAATGGAAGCTACTATGATATGGTTGAAGATGATATAAATAAAGCAGTTAGTGAAGCTAGTAAATCTGATTATATCGTTCTTTGTCTAGGCGAAAACACCTATACTGAAAAGCCAGGAGATTTAAATGACCTTAACTTACACCAATTACAAATAAAGCTAGCTAAAAAATTAGCCGAAACTGGAAAGCCAATTATTTTAATTTTAAATATTGGAAGACCAAGATTAATTACTGATATAGAACCATTTATGAGTGCTATTGTCAATATTTATTTGCCTGGGAATTTTGGGGGTGATGCACTTTCTGATATTTTTTCTGGAAAAGTAAATCCATCTGGTAAGTTACCTTACACATATCCCGCTTATCCTAATTCTTTAATTCCTTATTACTTCAAGCCATCTGAGGTTCAAAATAATTCTCAAGGTGCTTATAATTACGTTGGTGAAGTAAATAATCTATATGATTTTGGTTTTGGTTTAAGTTATTCTGAATTTACCTACAGTAATCTAGAAATAAATAATGACCAGTTTAATTTAGATGATTCAATAAAAATATCAGTAAATGTCAAAAATTCCGGTAAAATTGATGGCTCTGAAACTGTTCAGCTTTATTCTTCAGACTTGTACGCTTCTTTGACACCTGATGTAAAAAGACTTAGAGATTTTGATAAAATTGAACTTAAAGCTGGTGAAATGAAAACAATTACATTTGAACTTCCAGTTAGTGAATTGGCATTTGCAAATTCTGATAACCAGTTTGTTGTCGAATCAGGAAAATTTAAATTATCCATTGATAATCTATCCAAAGAGATAACGGTTAGATAATTAAAATAATAAACGATAAAATCAAAATAAATTACTAAGATTATTTAAAAATAGATTGATATAAATTACAAGAAAAACTATTGAAATTAATGCCTTGGAAAATCCTGACACTATCAAACCAAGAAAAACTCCTACAGCAGCTTTGATAGATTTTTCAAAGTTTTTATTTAAAAATAATTCTCCAGCTATTGCTCCAATTAAAGCACCAAATATAATTCCAAAGGGAGGTAAAAATAATCCAACTAAAGTACCAATTGAAGCTCCAATAATTCCAAACTTACTAGCCCCAAATTTTTTTGAAGTATAAATTGGAATTATATAATCAAGAATAAATATAATCAAAGCTATGATAAGCGTAAAAACCAGTATTTTACTATCAACTTTGACTGTGGAAATATTACTAAACATAAATAGACCTACCCATGAACTTAGAGGGCCAGGCAAAACGGGAATAACACTTCCTACAATTCCTATTATCATAATTATAAAAGATAATATTAGTAAAATCAGATCCACATTTTTTTAAATAAAATCAATTAACTTTATTAAATTAACTAATAAAATCAATTGTGAGAAAAACTCTGATTATTATTTTATGTTTTTTATTTGTTTCATGCGAATTTGATTTTCAATTTGATAAAAAAATAACAGTTGATGAATTTATCAGTGAAGAGCTAAAATCATTTAATTGGGAAGATGTTGATCAGTATCCGGTTTTTGAAAATTGTTTGGAAATTAGTAATGTAAAAAATAAAAATAATTGCTTTGTACAAACAATTACTAGTTCATTTAGAGAAAATTTAAAGACTAATAATTTAGTTCTTAACAGAACTCTTATTGATACAGTTAGAATGGTTCTAAAAGTAGATAAGATTGGAAAAATTTCAATTGAGAATATGACTATTTCAGATCAAAATAATAAATACAAGGAAGTTATTACCAAATCTTTTGAAAACACAGTTTCAAGTTTGCCTAAATTATACCCAGCAATTAAACGAGGTCAAGAAGTTGATGTGATATTTAATATACCGATAATAATTTCAACTGAGAATTAATAATGAGTGAAAAGATTATCTTAGGAATTGATCCAGGTACCACGATAATGGGTTTTGGAATTATAAGGGCTAGTGATAAAAAAATGAGTCTCATTGAGATGAATGAGTTAAATCTAAAAAAGCACAAAGACCATTATCTTAAATTAAAACTAGTATTTGAAAGAACGATTGCTTTAATCGAGGATTTCAAGCCTGATGAAATTGCTATTGAAGCTCCCTTTTTTGGCAAGAATATTCAAAGTATGTTAAAACTTGGTCGGGCGCAGGGGATTGCAATGGCAGCAGGACTTTCAAGGGAAATCCCAATTACCGAATACTCCCCAAAAAAAATAAAAATGGCCATAACAGGAAATGGGAATGCAAGTAAGGAACAGGTTGCAAAAATGTTACAAAACTTACTTCAAATAAAAGAATTGCCAAAAAATCTAGATTCAACAGACGGATTGGCTGCCGCAGTATGCCATTTTTACAATTCAAAAAATATAATTGAAGGATCAAAATATTCTGGATGGTCAAGTTTTGTCAAACAAAATAAAGATAAAATCAGAAAGTCATAGCTAGCATTTATATTCATATTCCATTTTGTAAAAAAGCATGTCACTATTGTGATTATCACTTTTCAACCTCTTTAAAATCAAAAGATTCAATTATTGATTCTATTGTAAATGAAATAAATTTAAGAGCTGATGAAATAAATGAGAAAATCAACTCTATTTATTTTGGAGGAGGGACACCATCTCTAATTAGCGAGAATGATATTGAGAAAATTTTAAATGCAATTAACAAAAAATTTCATATTTCAGAGAATGCTGAAGTAACATTGGAATGTAATCCAGACGATATTAATATTAAAAATATTAAAGGATGGAAAAATAATAATATAAATAGAATTAGTCTTGGGGTTCAGTCTTTTTTTGATTCCGATCTGGAACTAATGAATAGGAGTCACAACTCAAGTACTGCCACTCAAGCAATTGAATTAATTAAAGACAATTTCAAAAACTTTTCTATTGATTTAATTTATGGAATTCCAGAAAGTTCATTTGATATATGGAAAAAAAATATTGACATTGGATTAAAATATGATGTGCCTCATATATCAACATATGTATTAACCGTTGAGCCCAAAACAGCTTTAATTAAATTAATCGAAAAAAATAAGATTGAAGAAGTAAGTGATATAGATCAAAAACTACAATTCGAGTATGTTTATGACTATCTATTAAGATTAGGATATGTAAATTATGAATTCTCGAGTTTTGCTAAGCCTGGATATGAATGTAAGAATAATGTTACTTATTGGAATAGAGGAAAATATATTGGTTTTGGACCCTCTGCTCATTCATTTGATGGAATTAAAAGAAAGTGGAATATCAGTAATAATCAGAAGTATATTGATAAAATAAAATTAAATTCAGTAGCTTACGAATCAGAGATTTTATCTGAAACAGATATTTTAAATGAAATAATAATGATCGGCCTTAGAACTTCTAAAGGACTAGACTTAGATTTAATCGAATCAAAATTTTCAAATCTCAATTTAGAAAAATTAAGACAACAAATTCAGCTAAAAATTTTGGACGGAGTATTGGTTAAAACCGATAATAAATTACATCCCTCTAGAGATTATAAATTTTTAACTGATGGTTTAGCATCAGACTTGTTCATAACCTAATCCAACAAAAAAATTAGTAAAAATATATTATCTTCATTATAAAATATCTTACATGGAATGGAGTGGTGTTATGCCAGCGATTACTACTAAGTTTACAAGTGATGATAAGCTGGACTTAGACCTATTTAATAAGAATTTAGAATTTCAGCTAAAATCAGACGTGCAAGCAATTGTACTTGCAGGCTCTTTAGGTGAGGCTAGTACTTTAAGTCAAGATGAAAAAAATATTCTTACCAAAAACACTGTTGAATTTATCAATAATAAAATTCCTGTTGTTGTTAATATTGCTGAACAGTCAACAAAAGAAGCATTAGATAGTGTAAAATGTGCTGAAAAGTATGGCGCAAGTGGTTTAATGGTCTTACCTCCCATGAGATATAAATCAGGAAGAAATGAGACAATTAGTTATTTTGAATCTATTGCTATGTCAACTAACCTTCCTATTATGATATATAATAATCCTGTTGACTATGGAATAGAAGTTACAATTGATATGTTTGAAGAATTATTAAAATGTAATAACATAAAGGCGGTTAAGGAATCAACCCGAGATATTTCTAATGTTACAAGGCTAAAAAATAGTTTTGGTTCTAGATTGAAAATTATGACCGGAGTTGATACAATTGCACTTGAAAGCTTAATAATGGGTGCTGATGGTTGGATTGCTGGTCTTGTTTGTGCGTTTCCAGAAGAAACAGTTGCTGTTTATAAACTTCACTCTCAAGGAAAAATTAAAGAAGCAATTGAAATATTTAGATGGTTTTTGCCTCTACTGGAATTGGACATAAATCCAAAATTGGTTCAAAACATCAAATTAGCCGAATCGATTTTAGATATTGGTTCCGAAAATGTAAGACTTCCCAGAAAACCTCTTTATGGAAAAGAAAGGGAAGAGGTTTTGTCTATTATAAATTATGGAATTAGTAATAGGCCTGATTTGACAAAATATAATTATTAATTATGATTACTGGTAAAAATTATATTGGAGGCGAATTGTCTTCAAATTCATTTGTAAGTTTTAAAACATTTAATCCATTATTAAATATTGAAAATAATATTTCATTTTATGAGGCTAGTGATAATGAAATTGAAAAATCGACTAAACTTGCAAATGAAGCATTTAAAATATTTAAACAAGTATCGTCATTAGAAAGGTCAAAGTTTTTAAATCAGATATCTGATGAACTAGAGTTAATCAAAAATGATATTGTAAATGTATATTGTTCAGAAACAGGACTTTCAGAGGATAGGTGCAAAGCTGAATTAAACAGAACTGTTAATCAACTCAAGAGTTTTGCAAAACTTCTTATCGAAGGAAATTTTCAAGAAGTATCAATTGATACTTCTATCCCAGAAAGAAAACCGATTCCAAAACCTGATTTGAGAAAGATGTTAATGCCAATTGGTCCTGTTTTAGTTTTTGGAGCAAGTAATTTCCCTCTAGCGTATTCAACAGCAGGCGGTGATACAGCATCAGCTTTAGCTGCAGGATGTCCGGTGATTTTAAAATCTCATCCAATGCATGCTGGAACTGGAGAATTAGTAGCAACTGCAATTATTAGAGCTGCTAAAAAAACAAAAATGCCCAATGGAGTTTTTTCAAATTTAAATAGTAAAGGTATTGAGGTGGGAGAAAAGTTAGTAAATAGTCATTACGTAAAAGCCGTTGGATTCACAGGGAGTTTAAGTGGAGGCAGAGCAATATATAATTTAGCTTCAAAAAGAGATACTCCTATTCCTGTTTTTGCAGAGATGGGAAGTGTTAATCCGGTTTTGATTTTCCCCAAAAAGCTTAAAAATGAATATTCAGAATTGGCAGCAAAATATGCTAAGTCAATAACGATTGGGTCTGGTCAATTTTGTACGAACCCAGGTATTATTATTTCTTTTGACACTGAAATTTTTAATTTATTCAAAAATAAACTAGTTGAAGAAATTGAAAAGATATCACCTTCTTGTATGTTGCATCCTAATATTCACAAATCGTATAATGACGGGGTAGAAAATATCAAAAAAAATAAAAGTGTGTCTGTACTAACTAAAAAACAAATTGAGCTAGATGATAATTTTCCTAATCATGTAATCTCATCAGTAACTGCAAATAAATTTATTGAAGATAAAAGTTTGCAACAAGAAATATTCGGCCCTTGCTCTTTGCTTGTTTTATGTAAAGATCAACATGAAATGTTAAATGTAATTAAATCTATGGAAGGCCAGTTAACAGGAACACTTTTAGCTGAAGAGAATGACGATTATTTAACACAGGAAATTATTAATGCTTTAGAGTTAAAGGTTGGTAGAATTATATTTAATGGCGTGCCAACAGGAGTTGAGGTATGCCCGTCAATGACTCATGGTGGACCCTACCCTGCATCTACTGATTCAAGATTTTCTGCCGTTGGAATTAATTCTATTAAAAGGTGGTTAAGACCGGTGAGTTTTCAAGATTTTCCTCAAAATTTACTACCAAGTGAATTAAAAAATAATAATCCTCTAAACATTGAACGCAATATTAACGGAATCACCACTAGAGAGGGTGATAGCCTCTTCAAAATATAATCAAGTTTATGAAATTTAAATTACTAATCTTACTAATGTTTCTCATATTTTCTTGTGATAGAGAAAATAAAAAATTAGAAATTATAATACAAGAATACCAAAACCACGAACCATATGATTATAAGGATTATCCACTTGGAAATTTTTCAGAGGAACACTTTAGAAGCGAAAAAGAATTTGCTGAAAACCTCTTAATAAAACTATCACATATTGATGTAAAAAAACTTGATGAAAATGACAATATTTCTTTCGAGTTATTGTCTTTTGTGCTAGAAGATATAGTAGCATACTATGAATTTGAAAGATTTCTAAACCCACTTCTTTCGGATTCTGGTTTTCATAGCAGCCTGGTTTATAATGTGAGACCAATGTATAATTACAACCAGATTAAAAATTATTTAAATAAGCTCAATTCAATCCCTCAATATGTTGATCAGTATCTACCACTTTTAAGAAAAGGACTGAAGAAGGGCGTTTCACAACCACTTATTATTTTTGACGGTTATGAATCAACATACAATGACCATATAACTAAGGATTTTGAATTAAATTATTTTTACTCCCCTTTTAAAACATTACCAAATGGTTTATCACAGATCCAAAAAGATTCAGTTCTTATTGAAGCAAAAAAAGCTATTGAAAACAGTGTAGTCCCTCAATTTATTAGAATTAAAGATTTTTTTGAAAAAGAATACTACCCAAATACAAGAACTACTATTGGGGTTTCAGAAACCACTAACGGGACTGAATTTTATCAAAATAGGATAAATTATTACACAACAAGTACATTATACAGTGCTGATGAAATTCATCAAATCGGATTAAAGGAAGTAGCACGCATAAAAGAAGAAATGATTAAAATTATTCAAGATTTGAATTTTAAGGGTTCCTTCAAAGAGTTTTTTAAATTTCTTCGAACCGATGATCAATTTTATGCTAAAACCCCAAAAGAGCTACTTATGTATGCAAGGGATATTTCTAAAAGAGCTGATGAACAACTTCCAAGGTTTTTTAAAACCCTACCTCGAAAACCATACGGAGTTGCTCCGGTTCCTGATGCAATAGCTCCAAAATATACAGGCGGTAGATATGTGGGTACTTCTAAAAATAGTACCGACCCTGGTTATTACTGGGTAAACACCTATGATTTAAAAAGTAGAACTCTATATACAATTCCCGCTTTAACTGTTCATGAAGCCGTCCCAGGCCACCATCTACAAAGTGCTCTTAATAATGAATTGGGTGATAGTATTCCTCAATTTAGAAGAAACTTATATTTATCTGCATACGGAGAGGGATGGGGTTTATACTCCGAGTTTTTAGCCGATGAAATGGGTATTTACACAACACCATATGAACAATTTGGCAAATTTACCTATGAAATGTGGAGAGCTTGTCGATTGGTAATTGATACGGGTATTCATGCTAAAGGTTGGTCTAGAGAAGAAGCTGTAGATTATATGTCTAATAATACAGCATTATCCTTACACGAAGTAAATACTGAAATAGATAGATATATCTCATGGCCAGGACAAGCTTTGTCCTATAAAATAGGAGAATTAAAAATTCGAGAATTGAGAAATAAAGCAAAACTTGAACTAAAAGAAAAATTTGATATTAGAGAATTTCATGAAAGAATTTTAGAGTATGGAACTGTAACATTGTCTACTCTTGAGAGGAGAATAAATAATTATATAGAGGAAACAAAAAATGACTAAGCACATTTTTGATTGCATTGATGCACATACCTGTGGAAATCCAGTTAGATTAATTCTCTCTAAAAAACCTGATTTAGCTGGCACATCAATGAGTCAAAAAAGATCCGATTTTATCAAAAATTTTGATTGGATTAGAAAGTCATTGATGTTTGAGCCTAGGGGTCATGATATTATGAGTGGTGGTATGATTTTTCCGCCTAATGATCCAAATAATGATTTTTCCATATTATTTTTAGAAACATCCGGTTGCTTACCAATGTGTGGACATGGAACCATTGGTATTGTTACTATAGCTTTAGAGGAAAACTTGATAAAACCTAAAGTCGATGGAATTTTAAATATCGAGGTGCCGGCAGGTAATATTATTGTAAAGTATGAAAAAAAAGGCAGTAAGGTTTTATGGGTCGAAATAGTCAATGTAGATAGCTATTTGGCTGCAAAAAATCTATTTGTTATTTCAAAAGATCTTGGTAAAATTAATTTTGATGTTTCATATGGTGGTAATTTTTATGCAATTATTGAAAAACAAGAAAATTACACAGATTTAAATGATTATAAAGCTGATCAACTTATCAGCTACTCCAGAGAAATCAGGGAAAAGATAAATAAAAAATACGTGGACAAGTTTATTCATCCCTTTGACAGTTCTATAAAAGATGTATCTCACATATTATGGGTTGGAAAAGTAATTGATGAAACATCTTCGTCCAGAAATGCAGTTTTTTATGGGGATAAAGCCATCGATAGGTCTCCTTGTGGTACAGGAAGTTCGGCTCGAATGGCACAATTATTTTCTCAAGATAAGCTTGGAGTTGGAGAGGCTTTTATTCACGAAAGCTACATTGGTTCTAAATTTATTTGTAAGGTTGAAAAAAGTACTAAAATTAAAGAGTTTAGCGGAATAACTCCAGTGATAAGAGGGTGGGCTAGAATTCACGGATATAATAAAATAATTATTGATGATGATGATCCATTTTGTGAAGGTTTTCAAGTAATTTAAAATGTCAAAAAAAATATTAATAGTAGGCGGTGGTATAATTGGGATATGTTCGGCATATTACCTGTCTAAAAGTGGTCATGATGTAACCATTATTGATAAATACGGAATGAATAGTGGAGCATCTTATGTAAATGCAGGATATTTATCCCCTGGTCATATTATTCCATTAGCTGCACCAGGCGTCATTAAGCAAGGTTTAAAATGGATGTTTAATTCTTCAAGTCCATTTTATATTGAGCCTAGGATAAATGTAGATTTTTTCAAATGGTTATATGCATTTAATAAGTCATGTTCAGATAATAATGTAAAAAGTTCTATTGTTCCAATAATTGAAATGTCGCTTTTGAGTCAAGAGTTATTAAAGGACATTAAGAAAGATAATGATATGGGTTTTCATTACGATCAAAAAGGGTTGTTGATGTTATGTAAAACCGAAAAATCTCTAGAAAAAGAAAAAGAAGTAGTTGATTTAGCTGTTCAAAATGGCCTACGAGCAAAAATTTTAAATCAAAATGAAATAAAAACGATTGAACCTAATATAAATATAGACTCAATTGGTGCAGCATATTTTTATTGTGATCATCATACAACACCTGCTGAGTTGATTAGTGAACTAAAAGATTTTATACAAAAAAAGGGAGTAAAATGTTTTACTCACACTGAAATTGAATCTTTTCGTATTGAAAACAATAATATTAAATCGGTAAACATCTCAAATCAAAATTTAGGTTTTGACGAATATGTTATGTCAGCCGGTACTTGGACTTCTGAATTATGTAAAAAGCTTGGAATTAAACTGCTTCTTCAGGCGGGTAAAGGATACAGTGTAAATCATTCATCAAAAACAGAAATTTCTTGCCCTGCAATTTTGGTTGAACCTAAATGTGCAATTACCCCGATGAACGGATTTACAAGATATTCTGGAACCATGGAAATTTCGTCGATTAATGATAGGATAAGGAAAAATAGGGTGAATGCAATATGTGATGCTGTTGAGTCATTTTATCCTTCGGTTAAAATTCCAGAAATTGACAGAAATGATGCTGGTTATGGGTTTAGACCCATTTCAGCCGATGGAGTCCCTTATATCGGAAGAACTAAAAATCTTAAAAATGTTATTATTGCTACAGGTCATGCAATGATGGGATGGAGTATGAGTACGGGTACTGGGAAAATCGTTTCAGAAATTGTTGACCAAAAACAAACCAGTATTAATATTGAGAGGTTTAACCCGAATCGAAAATTTTAATTCATCTGCATATAATCTTCAGCCATAACTTTATCAAGAAGCATAATTAATCTTTTTGAATCATCAATTGAAAAGATAATAGGAGGTTTAATTTTTATTACATTTTTATCTAAACCGTCATTACTCATTAGAACGCCAAGCTCTTTCATTCTGTTCACTAAATAGATTGCTTTATCCATTTCAGGAATTAAATTTTGGTTGACAAGTTCTAATCCAATAAATAAACCTCTTCCTCTCACATTGCCAATTATTGAATATTTTTTTGCTAATTTTTTTAGCTCACTTACAAGAAATTTCCCAGTTTTGAGAGAATTTTTTTGAAGATTTCTTGAATCGATTTCACGAATTACTTCATTTGCAATTCTACATGAAACCGGATTACCACCAAAAGAACTAAAAAACTCTAATCCATTATCAAATTTCCTTGAAATCTCAGCAGTACAAACAACTGCTCCAATAGGATGACCATTTCCCATTGGCTTACCCAATGTAACTATATCTGGGATGACATCATGTAATTGAAAACCCCAAAATTTTTCTCCAACTCTTCCAAATCCTGTTTGAACTTCATCAACTATTAGAAGTATATTTTCCCTATCTAAAATTTTCTTACATTTTTTTAGAAATTTTTCTGGCAGCTCAATTTGTCCTCCGCAACTTATAATTGGCTCAACAATCATTGCACTAATTTTTTTATTTGCTTTTTTAGCTTTTGAGATTATTTTTTCAAATTCAATTAAATATTTTTTTCCTGCTCCTTTTCCCCGATATTTTCCTCTAAATTCATCTGGCATAGGAATTTCAAAAATATTACTTGCCTTACCTTTCCCGCCTTTACTATTGTATTTGTAATTACTAACCTCAATTGTTTTATTAGTATTTCCATGATATCCCCCTTGCATTACAATAAAGTTTTCAGAATTCCTGTTTACATTACTTATTCTAATTGCTAACTCATTAGCTTCACTCCCTGAGTTAACCAAATATATTTTTGACAATTTTTTTGGAAATTTTGTCGCTAAATTTTTTGAAAGAGAAATAATTTCGTCATGTAAATACCTTGTATTGGTGTTTAAAACTCCAATTTGTTCTTTTGCTGCTTTAAGAACATTTATATTTTGGTGACCTACATGGGCAATGTTGTTTACTGTATCTAAATATTTTTTACCCTTATTTGAATATAAATATTGATTAAACCCTCGAACAATATAGATTGGTGAATTATAACTTAATTTCAAGTTTCTAGGTAAATATTTTTTTCTTGAAATTTTTAATTCATCTTCATCAAACTTACTACTAGTCTTAACATCAATATTTAAAATTAGATTGGGATTTGGGCATATACTAGACCATACTTTTTTTTCAATTTCTAGGCAAACCCCGGGAAAGTCATTTTTATAATCAAGAAGTGTTAGCATTATCTGAAAATGTAAGTGAGGACTCCATCCACCATTTTCTTTTACTGACCCAATCTCAGCAATTTTTTCTCCTTTTTCAATAAAATCTCCGACTTTAAGTTTAGATTTTTTCTGATCAGTTAAATGACCATAAAGAGAATAAAATTTTAAACTTCCAATACTATGCTCAATTATTATTAATCCCCCATATCCTTTAATTGTTTTATCATTTGTAATTATTTTTATAATTCCGTCTTCAATTGAATTAATTGAAGTTTTTTCATTTACCCAAAAATCAATACCCAGATGAGTTGTCCTATTCTCAAACCCCCTTTCAGTTAATACCTCATAATCAGACGAATCATAAACTGCCCTAGTCTCAAGATAGCCACCAAAAAATGTAGAAAATGGTTTTTGATTTATTTTTTTTTCAAATAAACTAATGTCATTTATCAAGTCACTAGAAAGCCATTTGCTAGAAACACTTAGGTCTAAATTTTCTAGTTTATTAGTTTCATTTTTGTTAAATAAAATATCAATGGAAGATTTTTTTTTACCAATTAATTTTTTGAAATTTTTTTCATTTGGGATTGCGGTAAAACCACATGCATTTCTAAAAAAATATGTGGCTAATTCCTGACTAATATTAGCCCATTTATCAAAAATCAAAAGCATGTCATCTTTGCTTACCTGTAAGTATTTATTACCAGGATTATACTTTTCATTCAAAGACGATTTTAAAATTGAAATTGAAATTCTTAAAAGTATTAATTCGTATAAAAACTCTATTTCTATTTCGCTAATTTTAATTTCTGAATTAAAACCTTTAACTATCTCACATGCCGAATCAAGTGGATTTATGCTATCGATAATTCCATAGGTACATGTAACAGCTAATTCATTAATTAGTTGGCTTTTTATACAATCTCCAAAATCGATAAAGCCTACTATTTTAGGATTTCTTAAATTTTCGGAAACTATTATGTTATTATCATTTAGGTCATTGTGAATTAGGTTTTTTCTTAACCCATCATATACAGACTGTTTCTTTTTAAAATTAACAAGAAGTTTTTCAATTATTAGCTGGCGCTTTTTACCAATATCAATCTTTTTATAAAACCTCTCAACCCACAAATAATTTGATAAATCCCAGTCAAAATCTTCACGCAAATAATTTGAATTAATTTTCTTTAAATTCAAAATTAGTTTTGCACTTTCCAACCCTAATTCATGTCTTAAATTTTTATTTATTGGATTTACAGATGACCATAGTCTTCCATTAATCCAGTCATTCATCCTAAAATATCTTATTTCATTTTCCTTATCAAAAAAAGTCGCGTAGGATTTTTTATCTAATGTCAATTTATTGTTGGTAGTTTTTTTATAATCCTTTAAATAATTAAGGAGATTGGTTTGAAATTTTACGAATTTTGGGTCTGTTTTTTTTGGGTAAATTTTAAAGAAATAAGATTTATTTTTGGAATTAAGTTTGAAGTTATCATCACTTTCACCTTCGACTTGAGTGGCTTTAACTTCAATGCCGTAATTTGAATAAACTAAGGTTTCAATAAACTTTAGTTCGAATTTTTTCTTCATTATAATTTTAGGCAAATATTCATAATCCAAATTACCAATAACAGCTTTTAAAAACAATATATATCCTCAATTTCACAAACTATTGTTTATATTAGCCTCTCATTTTTGCGGGCGTGGTGGAATTGGTAGACACGCTAGACTTAGGATCTAGTGCCGCAAGGTGTGAGAGTTCGAGTCTCTCCGCCCGCACAAATTCACTTTTATTTAATGATTATACAAGAATTTACATGTAAAGAAATAAAAAGGGAAGTAGATGAAATTTCTTTTTCATGGGAATCTCCTAGCAATATAGCACTTGTAAAATATTGGGGTAAAAATTCTGACCAAACACCTAAAAACCCCTCAATTAGTTTTACTTTATCTGGTTGTAAAACAACAACATTTGTTTCATTCAAAAGAAGAGTAAATAAAACTGATAATATTGATTTTGAATTTTTATTCGAAGGAGAAAAAAATATATCATTTAGACCAAAGATTGAAAAGTTTTTCTCTTTAATTAAAAATTATTGTCCATTTCTTTTGGATTATCATCTTACAATTTCAAGCTCAAACAGTTTCCCGCATAGCAGTGGGATTGCGTCATCCGCAAGCGGTATAAGTGCTTTGTCATTATGTATAATGAGTTTAGAAAAACAAATTACTTCTATTAATGATGATTTTTTCTTTAAAAAAGCATCTTTTATTTCTAGAATAGGTTCTGGTAGTGCATGTAGGAGTTTATATGGAGGTATTAACTTTTGGGGATCACATTCAGATTTCTCTTTTAGTTCCAACTTATATTCTATTCAGATAAGTGATAATATTTCTGCAGAGTTTAATAATTACCAAGATGTCATTTTGATAATTGATGATAGTAAAAAAGAAGTGTCAAGCTCTGTTGGCCATGAATTAATGAATAACAACCCTTTTTCAGATGTCAGATTCAAAAAGGCTAATAATAATATTTCAAAATTGATGAATATTTTAAAGTCAGGAGACTTAAATGAGTTTTGCAAACTAGTTGAAAGTGAAGCACTAATGTTACATGCCCTCATGATGAGTAGTAATCCTTCTTATATTTTGATGAAACCGGCCACATTATCAGTCATAGATAAAATTAGGCAGTTCAGAATGAATTCAAAAATCCCAGTTTGTTTTACTCTCGATGCTGGGGCAAATGTACATATCTTATTTCCTGAAAAACTTTCGGAAGAAGTGATGATTTTTATCAAGGAAGAGCTTTCCCTTTTTTGTATTAATCAAAATTATATTTCTGATTTTGTTGGATCAGGACCTGTGCAAATCTAAATTTGTATATTTGATATGATGAAAGGTCCTTTGTTTTATTCAAAAATATTATTGTTTGGAGAATATGGTATAATTGAAGACTCAAAAGGGTTATCAATTCCATATAATTTTTTTAAAGGTGCCCTAAAGATATCGGAAACACCTTCTGAAAAATCTAAAAATTCAAATTCAATTCTTTTCGATTTTTGTAATCACTTGAAACAAATCAAAGGACTTTCAGATTTAGACTTGATTTTATTTGAAAAGCATTTAAACGAGGGTTTATATTTTGATTCTTCTATTCCTAAAGGTTATGGAGTAGGGAGTAGTGGAGCATTAGTTGCAGCAGTTTATGATAAATATTCAAATAACAAAATAACTGTTTTAGAGAATCTTACCAGAAAAAAACTACTTAAATTAAAAACTATTTTTTCAAAAATGGAATCATTCTTTCATGGAAAATCTTCCGGTCTAGACCCACTGAATAGTTATTTAAGTATTCCAATATTAATAAAATCAAAAAATGATATTAATGTTGCTGGAATTCCATCTCAAAAATCTAATGGATCTGGGGCTGTATTTTTATTAGACAGCGGTCAAACGGGTTCAACTGCCCCAATGGTCAGTATTTTTATGGAAAAGATGAAATCTGACGGATTTAGAAAAATGATTTCATCCCAATTCATAAAGCATACTAATAGCTGTGTTGATAGTTTCCTAAGTGGTGATATTAAAAGCTTATTTGCTAACACAAAAAAATTATCTAAAATTGTATTTGAAAATTTCAAGCCTATGATACCTGATGAATTCCACCAGTTATGGAAAAAAGGAATTGATAGTGGTTCATATTTTCTTAAATTATGTGGTTCAGGAGGCGGTGGATACATACTTGGTTTTGCCCCAGATATTGAGAAGGCAAAGAATGATTTAAAAGGTTATAATTTAGAAGTTGTTTACCACTTTTAAATATGTCATTAGCAGTTAAAAAAAAATCAATTCTTTTTAAGTTTCTTAGTATTTTCTCAGTGGTAAGAATTTATAATATTTTACTTATTGTAATTGCCCAATATTTAACTTCTATTTTTATTTTAAGTGAGAAAAATTTTATGGATGTTATTCTAGATTTGAATTTATTTCTAATAATTCTATGTTCTTCAATTTCAATAGCATCCGGATATATAATCAATAATTTTTACGACGAAAAAAAAGACTTGATTAATAAACCAATTAAGCATAAAATTGATGATGTTGTAAAAAACTCAACAAAATTATATTTCTACTTTTTTCTAAATTTTGTAGTGGTGTTTATTGCTTCATTAATCTCTGTAAGGGCTGTTATTTTCTTTTCTGTGTACATATTCTTTTTATGGTTATATTCACATAAATTAAAACGAATTATATTTATTGGAAATTTATTTTATTCTCTTCTTACAATAACACCTTTTTTTGCCATTTTGCTGTATTTTATGAATTTTGACTCAATTCTTGTTGCCTACGCTTTATTTCTTTTCTTCATCCTTTTATTAAAGGACCTGACCAAAGATTTAAAAAATCTTGTTGGGGATTTTACCCAAAATTATCAGACAATTCCAGTCGTATTAGGAGAAGGATTTTCGAGAATAATAATATCATTAATATCATTCATAAATATTCTTTTGATTTTTAATTTGTTTATTAATTTTTCTGCCGGATATATGGATTTATACTATGGACTCTCGCTCTTATTGTTAATAATATTTATTTTAAAGCTATATAAATCCAGACAGGTTTCTGATTATTTAAATCTGCATAACATTTTAAGGTTAATCATTGCATTAGGTGTATTCTCAATAATCTTACTTGCAGTTTAATTTAGTACTCAAGGTGGGAATCGAACCCACACTCTTAAAAGAACTGGGTTTTGAATCCAGCGCGTCTACCAATTCCGCCACTTGAGCATTCAGGCAAAAGTAAAAAATAATCATTATTAAATACTTTCCTTAAATTAAAATTTCTATTTTTGCTGTCCCTTATAAAATTATGTGTAAACATTTAAAAACCAATTAAATATAGTGGCAGCTGCGAATACAAAAGCAAAAATTTTTAATTGTACGAATAGTCTAGATTTAGCAAAAAATATTTCTAACTCATTTGGTGAAAAACTTGGAAATATAATTATTTCAAGATTTTCTGATGGTGAATTTCAGCCATCATTTGAAGAATCGATTCGTGGAACCAGAATCTTTATTATAGGCTCGACAAACCCAAGCCCTGAAAACTTGATGGAAATGTTACTAATGATAGATGCAGCTAAAAGGGCATCTGCAAGACATATTACTGCTGTTATTCCCTACTTTGGTTGGGCTAGACAAGACAGAAAGGATAAGCCAAGGGTGCCAATAGCGGCTAAGATGATTGCTAAGATGATTGAGTCCGCAGGGGCAACTCGATTAATAACGATGGATTTGCATGCTGATCAAATACAAGGGTTTTTTCAGATACCTGTTGATCATTTGTATGCATCCACAATTTTTATACCTCATGTAATAGGTCTCAAATTAGATAATCTTTGTATCGCTTCACCTGATATGGGTGGTTCCAAAAGGGCTTATGCGTATTCCAAAAATTTAAATTGTGATGTAGTCGTTTGTTATAAACAACGTTCTAAAGCAAATACTATCTCCCATATGGAACTAATTGGAAATGTTGATGGAAAAAATGTAATATTAGTTGACGACATGGTAGATACTGCTGGAACATTGTCCAAAGCAGCTGATTTATTAATTGAAAGAGGAGCTTTGAGTGTAAGAGCTATATGTACGCATGCTATTCTTTCAGGTGATGCTTACTCTAAAATTGAATCTTCAAAATTAGAAGAATTAATTGTTACTGATTCAGTTCCCAAGATTAAGCCTCATTCTAAAATAAAAGTGTTATCTTGCGCCGATTTATTTTCAGATGTTATGCATAAAGTGCATAATAATCAGTCAATAAGTTCAAATTTTATAATGTAAACTTTAAATTAAAATGAAATCAATTACAATAAACGGATCTAAAAGAGAAAGCGTAGGTAAGTCTTCTTCAAAAGCACTACGTAATGCTGGACAGATTCCTTGCGTATTATACGGAGGGGATGGACCAATACATTTCTCAGCACCAGAATTGGCATTCTCAAAATTGGTATATACTGCAAATGCATATACTGTTGTGATTGCCCTGAGTGATAATGAATCTTATTCAGCTGTTTTACAGGATATTCAATTCCACCCTGTTTCTGATAAGATTTTACACATAGATTTTTACCAATTATTTGATGATAAGAAAATTGCTATGGATATACCGGTGAGATTATTCGGAAATGCTATAGGAGTAAAGCTTGGTGGAAATCTACAAAGAAATAAAAGAAAACTTAGAATCAAAGCTCTTCCGACAAATCTTCCAGATAACATTGAGATTGATATCTCAGAATTAAATATCGGGGATAGAGTATATATAACAGAATTGGAAAATGAAAACTATGAATTTATGCATCCTGATAATACTGTTGTTTGTCAAGTAAGAAGAGCTAGGGCTGCACTAGTTGTAGAATCTGAAGACGAAGAAAGTCAAGAAGGTGAAGAAACAACTGAAGGTGGAGAAGCTACTTCTGAAAATACTGAATCTTCAGAGAAAAAAGAAGAGGTATCTGATGCTGAAACACCTGTAGAATCTTAAGTTAATTTATAATTAATAACTAAAAAAGCATTCTGTGATTAGTCAGAATGCTTTTTTTATTTTTGTTAACATTAAATCATCTGCTCTCATGGATAAGTTTTTAATTGTTGGCCTAGGCAACCCTGGTGAAAAGTATTACAATACAAGACATAATATTGGATTTGAATTACTAGATTTCATCTGTAAAAAACATGAATCTGAGTTTGAAACTAACAGGTTAGGACAAATTTCAAAAATTTCAATAAAAGGCAGAAAAGTGTTATTACTCAAACCAAATACATTTATGAATTTTAGTGGAAAATCTGTAAAGTATTGGATGCTACAAGAAAACATAAAGCTTAAAAATATACTGATTATAAGTGATGATCTAAATCTGCCCCTTGGGAAAATAAGATTTAGAGCAAAAGGAAGTAGCGGAGGTCATAACGGATTAGAAAATATTGAGCAAGCTTTAAATTCACTTGAATACCCCAGATTAAGAATTGGAATTGGAAATGATAAATATTCAAACCAAATTGATTTTGTTCTTGGAATATTTAATAGTAATGAGTATGATATTATCCATTCAAATTTTGATTTAATCTCAAAATCTATAAATTCTTTTATCCTTTCAGGAATTACTATAACGATGAATAATTTTAATAACTAAATTTTACGACTTGATTTCATTAAATATCCAGGATTATTTTGAAAATGCCCCCTCTGTTGTTACAGTTGGAACTTTTGACGGTGTTCATCTTGGACATCGAAAACTTATTGATAAAGTTATTAGTATTTCTAAAAGTAAAAATTTAAGGTCAATTATTCTAACCTTTAGCCCTCACCCAAGAATTGTTTTAAACAACGACGCAGATATTAAATTATTAACTACTCAAAGAGAAAAAAACGAAATTTTTGGATCCTATAACATTGATTATTTATTGACCCAAGATTTTAGTAAGTCGTTTTCAAAATTATCTCCAATAGAATTTGTAAGAGATATTTTGGTTAAAAAATTAAATGTCAGGCATATTGTAACCGGATATGATCATCATTTTGGAAAAAACAGAAATGCGAACTCAAATCAGCTTGTAGAATTTTCTAAAGATTATGGATATGACGTGACCAAGGTTGATGCATTTCATAAAAATAAAGTTTCAATTAGTTCAACAAAAATTAGAAATTTAATTATCGATGGAAAAATAAACAACGCAAATGAATTTCTTGGATATCAATTTATATTGACAGGAAAAGTTATTGTTGGATTAGGAAGAGGAAAAAGTCTTGGTTTTCCAACTGCAAATATTTTGATTGATAAATATAAAATCAAACTTGGAAATGGGGTTTATTATATTAGCTCCCTGTTTGAAGGACAAATCACCAATGGGATGATGAATGTTGGTGTTAATCCAACATTTAAAGACAAAGGGCATTCAATCGAAATTCATTTTTTTGATTTTAATCAGAACCTTTATGATAAGGAAATTTCTATAAGAGTTATTAAAAAAATTAGAGAAGAAATAAAATTTGATTCTGTCGATGAGTTGACCACACAACTACAAATGGACAAAAAAAAATGTTTTGAATTAATCACTAATCTTAAAAAAACAATTTAAATTTAGATTATGCTAAAAACATCTTACATAATTGCCAATAAAGAAGAGGTTATAAAATCTCTGAAAAAAAGAAATTTTGATTCGGAAGATTTTATAGCCAAATTGATTTCTTTTGATGAAAGAAGAAAGCGAATTCAGACAGAATATGAAAATATGCAAGCTGAATCAAATACTATTTCTAAAGAAATCGGACAATTATTTAAAGAAGGCAATAAAGATGAAATACCTAATCTTAAGCAAAGAAGTTTAGAAATAAAGAGTTCTACAAAAGTTCTTTCAGATGATTTAAGTGATGTAAAAAATGAAATAGAAGATATTTTGTCTCAAATTCCTAATACCCCACATGAATCGGTTCCTGCTGGAAATTCCTCAGAAGACAATTTGGTAATATTTAATTCTAAAACTAAAGCCAACAAAGATTTAGTTATTCCACATTGGGAATTGGCAAAAAAGTATGATTTGATAGACTTTGAACTGGGTACTAAAATCACAGGATCTGGATTTCCAGTTTACAAAGGCAAGGGGGCTAAACTTCAAAGGTCACTAATATCATTCTTCTTAGATTCTAATATTGATTTGGGATACGATGAGGTACAAGTACCATATTTAGTGAATGAGGACTCTGCCTTTGGGACTGGTCAATTACCAGACAAAGAGGGGCAAATGTATACAGTTACACAGGACAATTTATTTCTTATCCCAACTGCAGAAGTCCCGATAACTAATATTTTTAGAGATGAAATTATTGAAGAATCAAATTTACCTATTTTAAAAACTGGATATAGTCCATGTTTCAGAAGGGAGGCTGGAAGTTATGGATCTGATGTGCGAGGTTTAAATAGACTTCATCAGTTTGATAAGGTGGAAATTGTTATGGTAGAGCACCCAGAAAGATCTTATGATTCATTAAATATAATGAAAGACCAAATAAAGGGAATTATTGAAAAGCTAGAGCTACCATTTAGAATAATTACACTCTGTGGGGGTGATTTAGGTTTTACATCAGCTTTGACTTACGATTTTGAAATTTATTCCCCTGCTCAGGATAAGTGGCTAGAAGTGTCATCAGTTTCTAACTTCGAAACATTTCAATCAAATAGATTAAAGATTAGGTATAGAAATGCTCAAGGCAAAACCAGCCTTGTTCACACATTAAATGGCAGTTCGCTGGCATTACCAAGAGTTTTTGCAACAATACTTGAGAACTTTCAAACAAAAGACGGAATTATGATCCCTAAGGTGTTACAAGAATACACCGGATTTTCCATAATTAAATAATTTATTTTGCGATTTGTAACGCCAAAAAAATCATTAGGTCAACATTTTTTAAATGATATAAGCATTGCAAAAAGAATTGTTGAGTCTTTATCCCCCTGCCAAAATACTTTAGAGATAGGACCTGGAACCGGAATACTGACACAATTCTTAATAAAGAAAAATAATAATTTAAAGCTGGTTGAAATTGACAATGAGTCAGTTAGCTATTTGATCTCAGAATTAAAAATCGATAAGTATATAATTTACAACCAAGATTTCTTAAATCTAAATCTTTCGAAATTATTTGAAAACAATAATTTCTCAATTATTGGAAATTTCCCGTACAATATTTCTTCTCAAATTGTTTTTAAAATTATTGAAAATAGAAAATTAATAGCTGAAATGTGTGGAATGTTTCAGTATGAAGTAGCACAAAGAATTTGTGAAAATGAGGGGACTAAGAAATATGGGATTATTTCCGTTATAACACAGGCTTTTTACGAAACCAAATTATTATTTGAGGTTTCTAATAATTTTTTCTCACCTCCACCCAAAGTAAATTCTGCTGTGATTTTACTCAAACGAAAAAAGAATTTAAAAATAGATTGTGATGAAAAATTATTTTTCAAAATTGTAAAACTTTCTTTTCATCAAAGAAGAAAAACCTTAAGAAATAGTTTAAAACAAATTAATTTAAGTGAAAATTTAAGAGAACATACTATCTTTGATAAAAGACCGGAGCAATTATCTGTTGATCAATTTATTGATTTAACCAATTTAATAAACCAAGATTTAAAAAATTAAACTTGAAAAAAAATGAAAAACATACAAAATTTGCTCTAACTGATGAGCTAATTTCTGAAACTTTAGAGTTGGTTAAATTATCTGATGAAAAATCTATTGTAAAAATCTTTTCTAATTACCACCATGCCGATATAGCTGAAGTTCTTGAAGAACTAAATTCTGATGATGCAACTTATATTATCAAGTTATTAGATTCAGAAAAGACATCTGATGTTCTTATGGAATTAGATGACGATTATCGTGAAAAAATTCTTAAAAACTTATCTATACAAGAAATTGCAGAGGAAGTCGAAGAATTGGACTCTGATGATGCTACTGATATTATTTCAGAGCTTCCCGAAGAAAAACAGAAGAAAGTTATATCCAAAATATCAGATGCTGAGCACAAGGCAGATATAAAAGAATTACTTAAATATGATGAAGATTCAGCTGGTGGCCTGATGGCGAAAGAACTTATTAAAGTAAATGAAAATTGGTCAGTAACTCGATGTGTTAAAGAAATGAGAACTCAAGCTTCTGAGGTTACTAGGGTTCATTCAGTTTATGTAGTAGACAATGACAATATTCTTTTAGGTCGTTTATCGCTGAAAGATTTACTGGTTGCTGATCAAAAAACAAAAATTAAGTCCATTTACAAAAAAAATGTTGATCATGTATTTGATACCGATACTGCTGAATCAGTAGCTAGCACAATGCAAAAGTATGATCTTGGTGCAATTCCGGTTATAAATAAAAAAAAGAAATTATTAGGAAGAATTACTATTGATGATATAGTAGATTTAATAAAAGAAGAAGCTGAAGAGGATTACCAATTAGCCGCTGGTATTTTACAAGACGTAGATGTAGATGATTCAATTTTTGAATTGACTCGAGCTAGACTTCCATGGTTAATCGTTGGTCTTATCGGAGGTATTGGTGCTGCTTTTGTAATGGGTGGATTTGATGAAATTTTACTTCAGCATAAAATCCTATTTTATTTTACTCCTCTTATTGCGGCTATGGCTGGAAACGTTGGCGTACAATCAAGTGCAATAATTGTTCAAGGATTGGCTAATGATGAAATAAAGGGTAGTATTAATAATAGGTTATTTAAGGAAACTCTATTATCTATTCTCAACGGTGTAATTTTAGCTGGACTACTATTCCTGTTTATTTATTTTTGGAAAGGTGAAATTGATATTGCTTTAGCTTTATCAATCGCATTGGTAGCTGTTGTTATTGTTGCGGGTATTATAGGAACCTTTATTCCACTATTTTTAAACAAAAGGGGTATTGATCCGGCAATTGCCACCGGTCCTTTCATCACCACGAGTAATGATATTTTTGGCATTTTGATTTACTTTATGGTAGCCAAACTAATTCTTCAAATCTAGATGAAAAATATTCTCGTATTATGTACAGGTAATTCGTGTAGAAGTCAAATGGCTCATGGCTATTTAGTAAAACTATTAGTTAAAGAAGCGAACATTTATAGTGCTGGAATAGAAAAACATGGTCTAAATCCATATGCTGTTTCAGTAATGAAAATGGATGGTGTTGATATTTCAAGTAACTCGTCTAATTTGGTTGATGAATATATGTCGATTGAATTTGATTATATAATAACTGTCTGTGATCATGCCAATGAAACTTGCCCATATATTCCTTCAAAAAACGCTGTAAGAATTCATAAAAATTTCCTTGATCCGTCAGCTACAAGAATTGATGATGAGGATGAGAAAATAGTAAAGTATATCAAGTGTAGGGATGAAATAAAATATTTCTGTATGGGTTTTAAGCAAAAAAACTTCTAAATATAATTTTTAAGATTTTTTCCTGATAGATGAATAATGCTCCATCCTTCAACAATTTCAGCTCCTCTATTTTTGTAAAATTCGATCGCGTTTGTATTCCAGTCTATAACATTCCAAGAAATCCTTTTAGCTTCAGATTTTTTACCATGTAAAATTACTTTATCTAAAAGTTTACTTCCTATTCCTTGACCACGCATTTTTTTTGTAACTACAAGATCTTCTAAATGTAGAGTCTTTCCTTTCCATGTTGAAAATCTATTATAAATTATTGCTGCACCAACAATTTTATTATCAACCTCTGCAACAAAACAATGAAACAGTGGATTTTCATATTCAAAACCCATTTTTTGAAGATCTTTTTCATCAATTTCAACTTCATCAGGTTCCTTTTCAAAAATTGCCAATTCGACTATTAAGTTATGAACTTGTTTCATGTCTTCTATGACAGCATTTCTAATTTTAATTTTCATATCCTCAATGTAATTATTTTATTTTCAAGAAAAAAAAATATCAATAATATGTTGAATTCTAATATATTTGCCCAAAATTTATTTGGTGACAAATAAAAGTTTTTTCACAAATTTTGAAGAGTCTTTAATTTTGCAAAGACTCTGGAATTTCATTGCCCAAAATCAAATAATTAGGATAAAAGGTCTATTGGGCTCTTCATTATCTTTTTATTGTTCTACAATTATAAAAAAATCTTTAAAACCATCTTTATTTGTTTTTAATAATAAAGAAGAGTCCTTATATTTTTTAAACGATATAGAAACTCTTAATCCTGAGAAGAAAATTTTTTACTTCCCTGAATTATCAAAGGAATCATATTCTAATAAATACCCTAACAACTATAATCTGCTACAAAGAACCGAGGTAATTGAACATCTAAATTTTTCAAAAAATAAAAATTCAATAATAGTAACTCATATTAATGCAATTGCAGTCAATCAGATAAATAAGACGGAGATTAAAAAAAATTCGATTAATCTAAAATTGAATCAAAATATTTCTTTTGATAAACTAAATGAACAATTATTTGAGTTGGAATTTAGAAGGGAAGATTTTGTAGTTGAACCCGGAGAGTTTGCTGTCAGGGGAGGTATATTAGATATTTTTCCATATTCAAGTCAAACACCATTTAGAATCGAATTTTTTGGAGATGAAATCACAAGAATTCGCTCATTTGATATTGAATCTCAAAGATCAGATCAGAATCACACATCGGTCAAAATAATTTCTAACATTCAGGTCTCAAATGAATCAAAGAATATTCAAAATATTTTTGAAATTCTTTTTAATGACACAACTATATTTTTTCAAAGCTTAAAATTATTTACTTCACAACTTGAAAATATAGTAGATAAAGCAAAAGTAAATTATGAGAATTGTTCAAATAGACATGAATTTGTAAGTCCAGAAAATTTATATGTCAATTTAGATTTAGTAAATCAAAAAATTCAAAATTTTAAAATAATTGAATTCAATTCGATTAGCTCAAAAGTTGATTTCAAAATAAATATTCAGCCACAACCTTCATTCAATAAAAGTTTCAATCTTCTCTTTTCAGATATTACTAAAAAGAAAAAAGAAGGTTATAGAGTAAATCTGTGTTGTACAAATAATCAACAAAAAAATAGATTGAGACAAATCTTTGAAGATTTAGATAATGATGGTATTATTGAGCCTGTTGTTCTACCGTTATCTGCTGGATTTATTGATTTAGATAATAAAATTATTTTTTATACTGATCATCAGATTTTTGAAAGATATCATAAGTTTAAGTTTAGAAAAAGATTTAATAATAAACTATCTATTGCTTTAAAACAATTAAACAACCTTAGTAAAGGAGACTATGTTACACATATTGATCATGGTATTGGTAAATTTGGCGGCCTGCAACAGATTGAAGTTGACGGAAAAATGCAAGAGTCAATAAAAATTATTTATGGTGAAAGGGATGTTTTATTTCTAAGTGTTCACGCCATTCACAAGATTTCAAAATATAATGGTAAAGATGGAAAGGTTCCGAGATTATATAAATTAGGAAGTAAAGCATGGGCTTTGTTAAAACAAAAAACCAAAAAAAACGTAAAAAAAATAGCTTATGATTTAATCAAGGTTTACGCAGAAAGGAAACAAAAAAAAGGATTTAAGTACGATAAAGACAGCTATTTACAAAATGAGCTTGAGGCCTCATTTATTTATGAAGATACAGAAGATCAACTCAAGGTAACACAAGAAATTAAGAATGACATGGAAAGTGAACAACCAATGGACAGGTTAGTTTGTGGAGATGTAGGATTTGGAAAAACCGAATTAGCAATTAGAGCTGCATTTAAAGCTGTTGACAACAACAAACAAGTAGCAGTATTAGTTCCAACAACTATTTTAGCCTTCCAGCATTTTAAGACTTTTTCTTCTAGGCTCGAAGAGCTACCGGTTTCAGTTGATTACCTTAACAGATTCAAAACTAATAAAGAAAAATCAATAATAATTGAAAAGCTAAATGAGGGTAAGATTGATATTATTATTGGTACACATCAACTTGTTAATGACAAGATTAAGTACAAAGATTTAGGTTTATTGATTATTGATGAAGAACAAAAGTTTGGTGTTGCTGTTAAAGACAAGCTAAAATCAATTCGAAAAAATGTTGATGTATTAACCCTCTCAGCTACACCTATTCCAAGAACGCTTCAATTTAGCCTAATGGCTGCTAGAGATTTATCTTTAATTACAACTCCACCTCCAAATAGATATCCAATTGAGACATCTGTAATAAGATTTGATGCAAATATTATTTCTCAATCAATTAGATATGAGATAGAAAGAGGCGGACAAGTTTTTTTTGTGAATAATAAAATTCAAAATATCGATGAGATATCAAGTCTTCTTCAAAACTTAATACCTGAAGCTCGTATAGCAGTAGCGCATGGAAAGTTAAACGGAAAAACATTAGAATCATTAATGATAAAATTCATAACCCGAGAATTTGATGTACTTGTTAGTACCACTATTATTGAAAGTGGTCTAGATGTTCCAAATGCGAATACAATTTTTATAAATAATGCAAATAATTTTGGATTAAGTGATTTACATCAAATGAGAGGACGAGTTGGAAGAAGTAATAAAAAGGCCTTTTGCTATTTAATAACTCCAGAATTTTCCAATATGACAGAAGAAGCAAAAAAAAGAATTACTGCACTTGATTATTACTCCGAACTAGGTAGTGGTTTTAATATCGCAATGAAGGACTTGGAAATACGTGGTGCCGGGGATTTATTAGGCGGTGAGCAAAGTGGATTTATCAATGAAATGGGTTTTGAAACATATCAAAAAATCCTTGATGAGGCAATCAACGAATTAAAAGAAGATAGTTTTAAAAATTTTGATTTAGAAAAAAATAAATTTTCCAAAAAAGTAAATTTGGTTTTTGAAACAGATCTTGAATTGATGTTTCCAAACAACTATATTAATTCAAGTACTGAGAGACTTAAACTTTATACTCAATTAAATAAGATTTGTGAATTAGATGAATTAAACTCATTCAAATTAGAGCTAACCGACAGGTTTGGAAATTTACCAAATGTAGTTGTTGAATTACTTAATAGTCTAGAGTTAAGATGGCTTGCTGAAGCATTAGGATTTGATAAAATTGTATTAAAAAAAAACATCCTAATTTCCTACATGATTAATTTCGATTCATATGAACAAAAGAAAAAGCTTGATAAATTATTTGACTATTCTGACTTAAATCCAAATTCAATTTCTTTTTCTCAAAAAAATTTAGCGGATGGTGATAGATTTATAGTCAAAATTAAAAATATTGATTCAGTGTCAAAGGCAATCAAAGTATTAGAAGATATTAATACTTAATGGGAAAAAATAATACTGCTACCTTCCTTTTTAACACTAAACTCTATTTCTCTACCAAAAATCATCGGAAAATTTTCCTCACCATGACCAGCAGGAAAATCAAATGCAATTGGAATATTATAATCAACTATAATTTCTAAAATCAATTCATTTAAGTTTCTCCCAAACGGAGTTGTATTTTTTCTCAAATCTGTAAAATCTCCAACAATTATACCTCTTAAATTATCAAAATACCCAGCTCTTTTTAGCGAATAAAGCATTCTGTCAATATGATATAAATATTCTCCCAAGTCTTCAATAAATAAAATTTTTCCATCAGTATTTATTGATGATTCTGATCCAAGAAGGCAATGAAGTAGTGTTAGGTTGCCACCCACTAATTGTCCTTTTGTATCTCCTTCAATATTGTATGAGTTTCCTTTTATCTGATAGGATAGTTTTTCTCCAAATAGAGTTTTTTTTAGCAATGATACAGATTCATCATTATAAATGTCCAATTCGTTTAAGCTTTTACACATAATTGCATGAATTGATTCAATATTCTCAATATGTAAATCACTATGAATAGCCGTAATATCAGAGTATCCAACTATCCATTTCGGATTTTTCCTAAATTTTTCAAAGTTTAAATTATCAATAACTCTCATAGCTCCATAACCCCCTCTTGCACACCAAATTGCTTTAACAGATTCGTCATCAAGTGCCATTTGAAAATCTAGAGTTCTTTCCTGATCAGTCCCGGAAAAGTGCCCTGCATCATTAAAAACATTCTTAGTCACAATTACATTTAATCCCCAGTTTTTTAATAACTCTTTCGCCTTGTTAATATAATTGTCATAATTCTTTAACACTCCTGAGGGTGCTACAATAGCTACTGTGTCTCCTTTCGTTAAATATTCAGGTTTTATCAATTTATTATTTATGCTCGATTGTGATGATAATTTAAAGGTAAAACTTAAAGATAGTATTAAGAAAATTAGACAGAATTTTAACTTCATAATACCACTTTTAAAATTAATAAGAAGTTATATTTAACTTCATATTTATAATCATAAATGATTACTTTTACTAATATAAAAAATATTATTGAGTAAAACCTATACCATTACTGCGGCACTTCCTTACACCAATGGTCCAATCCATATTGGTCATTTGGCTGGTGTTTATATTCCTGCAGATATTTATGCAAGATTTTTAAGAATTACAGGAAATGATGTTATTTATATTTGTGGTAGTGATGAGCATGGTGTTCCTATAACTATCAAGGCCAAAAAAGAAAATAAATCACCGCAGGAAATTGTAGATAGGTATCACCAAAATATAAAGCAATCTTTTTTTGAATTTGGAATTTCATTTGATAATTACTCAAGAACTTCATCAAAAATACACCACCAAACAGCATCTGATTTTTTTTTAAAATTGTTTGAAAATGGTTCTTTTGAAGAGATTACATCAGAGCAATTTTATGATGAAGACGAAGGGCAATTTTTACCTGACAGATTTATTATTGGCACATGTCCAAAATGTGGCTTTGAAGAATCTTATGGGGATCAATGTGAAAACTGTGGAACTAGCCATAACCCAAGAGATTTAATTAACCCTAGATCTTCAATTTCAGGAAATAAACCCTCTTTAAAATCAACAAAACATTGGTTTTTAAAACTTGGTGATTATGAAGGATTTTTAAAGCAGTGGATTTTAAAAGATAACAAAGATTATTGGAAATCAAATGTATATGGTCAATGTAAATCATGGCTTGATGATGGCTTAAAACCGCGAGCAGTCACTAGAGATTTGGATTGGGGTGTCCCAGTTCCCGTAAAAGGAGCAGATGGAAAAGTATTGTATGTATGGTTCGATGCGCCAATTGGTTATATTTCGTCAACAAAAGAATGGGCAATTGAAAATAAAAAGGATTGGAAAAAATATTGGAAAGACAATAAAACACAGTTAATTCATTTTATTGGAAAAGATAATATAGTATTTCATTGCATAATATTTCCATCTATGTTAAAAGCACATGGTGATTTCGTTATTCCAAAAAATGTACCAGCAAATGAGTTTTTGAATTTAGAAGGCTCTAAAATTTCAACCTCAAAAAATTGGGCTGTATGGCTACCCGAATATCTAAAAGATTTTCCTGACAAACAGGACGTTTTGAGATATGTTTTGACAATAAATGCACCTGAAAATAAAGATAATGACTTTACTTGGAAAGATTTTCAAAATAGAAATAATGGAGAGTTAGTTTCAATTTTAGGAAACTTTATAAACCGTGTGGTTGTATTGACAAAAAAATATTATCAGTCCATAATTCCAACTAAAAATAAATTATTTGATTCAGATAAATTAGCATTAAAATTAGTCAATCAATCAATAATTAACGTTGAGTCACATTTAAACAATTTTAAATTTAGAGATGCTTGTTCAGAATTTATGAATATTGCCAGAATCGGTAACAAATATTTAGCTGACGAGGAGCCCTGGAAAATAATTAATGATGATCCTGAAAGGGTTAAGACAATAATATTTCTGTCATTACATATTTCATCTATTTTAGCCATTGTTTCAGAACCATTTTTACCTTTTACTTCAAAAAAAATAAAAAGTATATTACAATCAAGCAATCACGAAATGAAATGGTCTTGGGATAATTTAAAAAATAATGATTTTTTGATTTCTGAAAACCTTAAAATTAACGAGCCTGAGTTACTATTTAGTAGAATTGAAGATTCAGAGATTCAAAAACAAATTGATAAGTTGAATAAAAACAATTAAGACTTTGTTTCCTCATATTTTGTCTCATCTAAAATAACCTTTGCAATAATTTCTCTCATTATCTCAGAGGTCCCAGCGCCAATTGTGCCAACCCTACAATCCCTATACATTCTAGCTAGTGGATATTCTTCACTGAATCCATTTCCACCAAAAAACTGAAGACATTCTGTTGCAACTTTTTCATGTAATTCTGTCACTAATAATTTTGCCATCGAACATAGTTTAACATCATAAATCTTTTTATTGTATAAATCACAACAATAGTATCCAAATACTTTTAACGATTCAATTTTAGAAGATAAAGTTGCTATTTTATGCCTCAATACTTGAAATTTATCGATGGTTTGACCAAATGATTTCCTTTCCTTCATATACTTAATAGATTCAGAAATTGCTAACTCCATTGCTCCGATACAGCTTGGGACAAAAATTAGTCTCTCAAGCTGAAGGCCATTCATTAAGTAGTAAAAACCCTTTCCTTCTTCTCCGATTAAATTCTCCTTAGGAACTTTAACATTATCAAAGCTAATTTCAGCAGTGTCAGAAGCGTGCCATCCAAGTTTATCGATTTTAGTCCTATTAATACCATCAGTCGTGAGGTCAACCACTATGAGACTTATTCCTTTGGTACCCGCACTTGGGTTGGTCTTACAAACAGTTACAACAAAGTCCCCGTAAACTCCGTTAGTTATGTATGTTTTTGAACCATTTAAAATGTAATGATCTCCTTTATTCTCAGCCCTTGTTTTAATATTTTTTACATCTGATCCTGCATCGGACTCGGTAATTCCAATACATCCAATTAGATCTCCAGAAATAATTCCAGGCAGATACTTTTCTTTTAAGAATTCACTTCCATATTTTAAAATATAAGGAGAGGACATGGACTGTACTACTTGTTGTGTAATAACAAAACCTCCGGAGTTCATTTTTGACATTTCTTCAAATAAGATTACTTCAAAAAAGAAGTCAAGATCGAAGCCCCCATACTTTTCGGGGTAAGTTAATCCCAAGAAACCTTGATTACCCATTTTTTTCCAAATGTCCTTTGGAATTTTTTGGTCGGATTCCCATTTATCGATATTATTCTTTACTTCTTTGTTTAGGAAATCCCTTAGGCTTTCTCTAAACATCTCATGTTCTTTAGTAAAATAATTCATAATAGTCATTTTTTACAACCCCTTTTTAGTAGAGTGATTTCACCTAAATTATTGTTGTCACTAATTGCTATTTTAAGCTCCTTATATTTTGGATAACGAATAAAAATCTCTTTAATATTTTCAGAAATTACTAATTCAAAATACCCGTCGAAGTTTGACAGTACAAGCTCGTTATTTGAGCTATTTTTATCAAATATAATTTCTGCTCCGGGTAATGGTAAATTGGTTTTACAATCTAATACTATACCACTAATTAATTTATTGGAATAAACTGAAATATGAATTAAAAAGATAAAAATTGAAATATTTATTTTTTTAATCATCACAAATTTTTATTCCCAAATTACCTTTTCATTTTTATGGTGCCATTCATCAAACTTGCTCATATACATTTTATCAACGTTACCTCTTTTAATTTTCATTGTTGGGGTAAGTATCTCGTTTTGAGGTGTCCATTCGTCTTTACAGATTACTATTGTTGAAATCCTCAAATAATTGAAAATAGTTGAATTAACAGATTCTAATTTATTTTCTAATTTTTCTATTAATTCTTCTTTTTCTAATTTTTTCCCTAAGTCAGAAATATTAACAAGCATGATCGGTTGTGGAATACCTAAGCCAACAATACACATTTGGCCAAAATATTCAACTTCACCAAATTTTGCCTCAATTTTAGCCGGATCAATAAACTCTCCTTTACTTGTTTTAAATGTATCCTTTACTCTTCCTGTTATGTAAAGATGACCATCAGCGTCTATTTTTCCTTTATCCCCTGTGTGAAGCCATCCGTTTTTAATTGTTTTATTGGTTGTTTCAATATCATTGTAATAACCTGCCATTACATATGGCCCTCTCATAAGTACTTCCTCAGTTCCCTTGTCAATCTTAATCTCTACATTTGGTTGCACTGTTCCAACTGATCCAGGTTTATTGAAATTTGTTCCGGGAATTTGAGTGGTTATAGCACAATTTTCTGTCATTCCGTAACCTATAGTAATATTTATACCAATTTTTCTAAACCAGTTTCTTTGTGCAACTTGCATTGCAGCAGCCCCTGAAACAATAACTTTAGCATTTGACAATCCAAGACTTTTTTGAATTTTCTTTTTTATTAGAGATGATAAAAAAGGTATATATAATAATAAGTCAAGTTTTTTTTGATTGAATTTAGATAATATTCCAAGTTGGAACTTCGTGTAGATTCTTGGAACACCAAAAAATACAGACGGTTGAACATCGGATAAATTTTTAAGGAATGTATCAATTGATTCGGTAAAAGAAATGACACCACCATTTTTAAAACTTGTGAATTCAATTGCTATTCTTTCTGCAATATGGTTCATAGGTAAATATGAAAAAAATGAATTGTTTCCTTCAAAATCTACACAAAGAGGGTTATAATCTTCTGTATACATCACATCTGTGTTTTGATTGATGTCATATGTCAGAACAACTCCTTTAGGATCTCCGGTTGTACCTGATGTAAAAATAATTGTCCATGTGTCATCAGCATTTGGGTGGTAATTCTCTTTTTGAGGCTCAAATTGATTTATAAATTCATCCCATTGATATCCTGTTTCAACCTTAGAATTTCCTTCATAGTGAGGAAAAGCAATGACTGGCATTTCATCTGAAACACCTTTTTTTATTTCTTGCCAGTCTTCAACCTTACCCATAAAAAGAGCTTTGACATCACCAAATTCAAGCAAGTTTTTAATTTCATGTGATTTAAGATTAGGAAAAAATGGTACTGATACATAACCCGCCATTATAATCGCTAGATCTGCTATAATCCATTCACGACAATTTTTTGACATTAACCCTATATGACTGCCTTTTTCTAAACCTAAACTTTTCAAACCTGTAGCTAATTTTCTAGCCATCAGACCAGCTTCCCCCCACGTGTAAACCTCCCAATTATCGCCAAAAGGTTGTCTTAAAAAGGGCTTATCTCTAAACTTTTCCTCCCAATCATAAAATCTAAAATGATATTTGTTGCTACTTGACATTTTTTAGTTTGTTTTGAATTAACAAATTACAAAATTGTCTTAGTTTATTACGAATTATTAATTTATAATTTGCCAAAAAAATATTTTGATAATTTAAGCCTCTTTTTTAAATTTTTGATAAAATAATTAATTACACTTAAAATTAAAATTGTTAAATTAACTGTTAAAGATTTTATTCCCGGTTAATGATGCAAGAAATAAGCTCTAATATTGATGTATTAGATAAAAAGTATATAGAAAATTATGCTTCAATGAAGAAGATTATTTTAGAGTTAGAATCCTACTATGAACTTTCTAAAAACGAGGGAAGTAAAGAAAAAATTAAAAGAGCCAGAAAGAGAAAGAAATTATTGGCAAGAGAAAAAATAGACCTTCTTATTGATAAAAATAAACCTAGTGTTGAGCTTATGTCCCTAGCTGGCTTAAAACATGAAGGAGGGTTTGGCGCTGGTGGAACAACAGTTGTTGTATTAGGTTATGTTTCTGGTGTTTTATGCTTGATAAATGCCAATGTCTCTACAAGAAAAGCTGGAGCTATTGATTATGCAACAAGTTTAAAAAACTTAAGACTTTCACAGATTGCCTCAGAAAATAAATTACTAACTATTAACCTTGTTGAAAGCGGTGGTGCCAACCTTCCAGATCAAGATAGGGTATTTAATAATTATGGAAAATTTTTCATGGAGATGTCACAGAGATCCAAAGAAGGAGTACCTTCAATTTCGGTTGTTTTTGGAAATGCAACGGCAGGAGGAGCATACGTACCCGGAATGTCTGATTATACGATAATGCAAAAAAATAATGCAAAGGTATTTCTTGCTGGCCCTCCACTTGTAAAAATGGCTACCAATGAAGATGCAAACGATGAGGAATTGGGCGGAGCATGGATGCACAGCAGTATTTCTGGTGTTTCAGATTTTTTAGCAAACGATGAAAAACATGCCTTAAAGATAACTAGAGATTTAGTGTCTAAAATTTATGAGAATAAATCCAAGAAATCTGAACACGAAAAACAAGCTTTACAACCAAGATTTAATGAAGATGAAATTCTTGGGATAATTCCCTCAAACCTAAAAAAGCCTTTTGATATTCGAGAGTTAATAATGAGGTTCATAGATAGCTCTGAGTTTACAGAGTTTAAAGAAAATTATGGAAAAACAATGTTGTGTTGTTGGGCTAGAATAAATGGATACCCTATTGGAATAATAGCAAATAATGGAGTCATTTTTATTCAGTCTGCACGTAAAGCAACTCATTTTATTCAGCTTGCAAACAAATCTAATACACCACTTTTATTTATCCACAATACAACAGGCTTCATGGTTGGAAAAAAGTATGAGCAAAACGGGATGATTAACGCAGGCTCACAACTGGTTCATGCAGTTGCAGGTAGTACCGTCCCTCATATTAGCTTGCAAGTTGGCAATTCATACGGGGCTGGAAATTATGCTATGTGTGGAAGATCATTTAACCCTAGATTTCTTTTTTCATACCCAAATTCAAAATCAGGAGTTATGGGTGCTGATCAGTTAGCAGGTGTTATGGAAATAGTAAAAAGAAAATCTGCAGAGTCATTAAATAAGGAGATAGATGAGAAGTTGTTGTTGGAAGAAAAACACAATTTAGCAGAACAAGCAGAAAAAAAAGCAAGTGTATGGCATACTACATCTGAAGTTTGGGATGATGGAGTTATTGATCCAAGAGATACCAGAAAATATTTATCAATGGCTCTTACAGCTGTATACAACAACACTATTAAAGGTACGGACTCCTTTGGGGTTTTTAGAATGTAAATTATACAGTATGAATTATTTTAGTGACAGTCAATTATCAAATTTCTGGGAAAATAATTTTCATTTTTTAAATATTGATGAAAATGAAGGTATTTTTTTTCTAACATTGAATAGACCAAACAAAAAAAATGCTTTACATCCTCAAATGATTAATGAAATCGCATTTTGCTTTAATTATATTTCAATAAATAAAAATGTAAGACTGGTGATTATTAAGTCTAGTGGTGATACTTTTTCTGCTGGAGCTGATTTAAAGGCTCTTAAAAATAATGTTGAACCTCACAAGTCTTCAATTCCTGAGCCATCTAAAAAAGTAATAATTGGTAATTTATTTAACAGTCTATATAAACCAAAGTTAGCTGTAGTTCAGGGAAATGTATATGCTGGTGGTTGTTTAATAGTTGCTGGGTGTAATTATGTAATTTCATGTGATAATCTTTCATATTCTTTGCCCGAGGTAAAAAGAGGTATTTTTCCTCTTCAGGTTATGGAATCTCTTTCTCATATAATTGGATTAAAGAAAACTATAGATTGGTGTATTAGAGGATATAAAATTGATACGAATAAGGCTTTTGATTGGGGTCTTGTTGACCACATTTGCAAACATGATGAGATTGAAAAATCAATTAATGATTGGGTTTCCAGTTTTTCTGAAAATTCTCAAAGAGCAATTGAATTTGGACTAAAAATATATCATGAGCACTTTCAAGATAATTCAAAACACGAAAAGTTGGAAAAACTTTTTAGGGAAATGGTTGAACAAAATCAATTATCTACCAATTTCTAAAATTAACTAATCGGGATTAGTTCTGCTGTCATATCAAAAACGTATGGAAGAATAAAATAAACAACTAAAGATATTATTAATATTGAGATTAGATTCATCCACACTCCCTTCTTAAACATATCTTCAATTTTTAAAAATCCAGATCCAAAAACAACAGCATTTGGAGGTGTTGATATTGGAAGCATAAATGCACAAGATGCTGCTAGTGTTGCGCCAATCAATAAAAAGTATGGATGAACTTCGATTGCCAAGGCTATTGTAACAAGTACTGGTAGTAGCATTGCAGTCGTTGCCATATTTGATGTAACTTCAGTCAATAAGTTAATTGATGTGACAATAATCAAAATAATTAAAAACAGTGAAACATTGTCAAGATTTTGAAGTAGGTCAGCAATCCATAATGCTAAACCACTTTTCCCAAATGCACTTGCTATGGCCATCCCTCCACCAAATAATATCAGAATACCCCACGGTAACTTAACTGTATCATCCCAAACTAGAAGTGTAGTATTGGTTTTACGATTTTTTGTAGGGATAATAAACAATGTTACAGCAAAGAAAATAGCAATTATCGTATCGTCTATCATTGGAAAAATTGTTTCAATGCTTCCTCTAAAAATCCACCCAAGAGCGGTTAAAGTAAATACTATAAGTACCTTTATTTCTTCGTTTGAAAATCTACCAAGTTTATTTATTTGTCTAAGAATTTCTTCTTTACCGGCTGAGAATTCTTCGTTTTTAAATTTGAAAGCAATTTTTGTTAAGTATAACCAGCATATAATCAGTAAAAATGATGATAATGGAACACCAAATTTCATCCAATCAAACATATTTAACTTTATACCATAACTTTCTTCAACAACTCCAGCTAAAACCATGTTTGGAGGGGTACCAATTAAAGTTGCCATACCACCAATTGAAGCACTATATGCGATTGCTATCATCAGGGATTTACCAAAAAATTCATTTTCGTTTTCTATGGTTTTTGGATCATCTTTGAGTTGGGAAATGATAGCAAGTCCAACTGGTAAAATCATTATTGAAGTTGCGGTATTTGAAATCCACATTGATAAAAAAGCCGTAGCTAACATAAATCCAAGAATTACCCTAGACTTATTGCTCCCTGTAAACCTGATTATATTTAGTGCAAGTCTTTTATGAAGGTGCCATTTTTCAATTGCAAGTGCTATTAAAAAACCACCAACAAAAAGGAATACTAATTTATGCCCATATGCAGCAGTAGTTGTTGATAAATCCATTCCACCTGTAATAGGAAAAAGAACAATCGGAAGTAATGCTGTTACAGAAATTGGAACACACTCAGTTACCCACCAAACAGCCATCCACGCAGTTGAAGCAAGAATACATTTTGCTTCAAAACTTAAACCTTCAGCATCAACAAATATCATTATTACTGAAAACAGTATTGGCCCTAAAATTAATCCAATAATATTTTTATTTAATCTCATTAATTAAACATTAGATCACATGCATTTTCAGCTAATGGTCCAAAATTATGACCAATTTCTGGTAAAATATGCAAGGACCAGTTAAAGTTATAATTATTTGATTCACCAATCGATTGAGCGAAATTATAAAAATATATTGCTCTTGTTACTCTGTTTAGCCCTTGAGCATCTGCATATTCATTATGTCTTAAGTTATAAGAGTTGGGATCATTATCTAGCGCACCAACTTGAATAAATAAATTTTTCATTAGCAAACTATTAATATTCGTACTCATTAATATACTGTTATTTAATCCGTATGGAAAAGGTGTGGTATAATCAGGAACAGTGAACCAGCCAGCTGCTCCAATAACTACCTTATCAAATCTTGCATTTGGCTTAAATAGTAAAAATCTTTGAACAAATTGTCCGCCAGCAGAATAACCAAATAAATTATATTTTTCATTTATAAGAGAAAGCGAAATATTGATAGAATCAAAAATAGGCTCAATAATTGAAAAACTCCACTCATTTTCATTTTTCAATGTATTTGCACTTGGATTATCACCATCAACATACACATTCCCAAGAATATAACCATCACCCAATGAAAAATCAGAGGAGGAGACTTTTGGAGCAACAACTATAAAATTGTATTGATTAGAAATATTTATCATATAATTTCTTACACCCTCTGCATCTCGTCCACCTCCATGCATCGCAAAAACAACTTTAGATGAAGCAGTATATGAACTTGGCACGTGATAAAAAACCTCAAAATCTATATCATTCATTGTAAAAATAAACATGCCTGTACCAGTACTTATTTCTGCTGGAATTATAGGTTCTGGATTCGGTGAAAAGCTAGAGCCAGCTGGACTACAGGAAATTATGAAAATGGTAAAAATTAAAAGAAAGCTATTTAAAATTGATTTCATTATTACCAATGGATTGTTATTATAAATAAATGAAATTTATATGAATAAAAAAATAACAATTCATTTATTTTTTCTATGTTTAATAAATATTAAATATAACGTTTTAGCATATGAAAATCAGACTACTTTTCTTATCAGCTTTTTTATTTACACTTCACTCTTGTGATACAGATGATATTTTACCGGCCTTAACACTAACATCATCTTCAAATGAAATCAGTGAAGACCAAGGTTTAACAACAATAACGGCATCATTAAATTCTGAAGTTGAACAAGAAACTATCCTTCCTATTTCATTTTCGGGAACGGCTACATTTAATGAGGACTATGTAAGCAGCGAAGCCTCTTTAATAATTCCGTCTGGAGATAGTTCAGGTTCATTAACTATAAGTTCAATGCAAGATGAAGATATTGAAGACATTGAAACAATTATTATTTCCATTGAAGCTCAAGGTGACGTGACTGTGCTTAACTCTTCAATAACAATTTCATTATTGGATGATGACTCAGATTCTGATGGTGATGGAATTAACGATAGTGATGATGATTGTCCAAATGAGGCAGGGCTTCCAGAGTATAATGGATGTTCACAACCTTTACTAATTATCAATGAAGTACTTTATGATCCACCGTCTGGAATTGAAGGTGATGCAAATGGTGATGGAATAAGAGAAGCTCAGGAGGACGAATTCATTGAGTTTGTAAATCTTGGAGGTACACTAGATGTTTCAGGCTACACTGTACATGATAATGCCCAAGAAAGACATGTTTTTCCTCAAGGGACAATAATTCCTTCGGGGGGTGTATTAGTTTTATTTGGTGGAGGAAGTCCAACAGGAGCCTTTGGTAATGCAATTGTTCAGACCGCATCTGCTGGAATCTTAAATATGAATAATGCAGGGGATTTTGTCACTTTATATAATACAAATGGTGAAGTTGTTTTGACATTTGATATAGAACCATTATCAAATAACCCAAATGAATCTTACACCAGATATCCTGATCTTAATTTGGAGCCTGGTGATGATGGTATTCTTTTCTATCAACATGCTGGAATTGGTGAAGCCTTAGGAGCTTTTTTCTCACCTGGAACTAAGATTGATGGAACTAACTTTAATTAAAAAAGATATATGAGATTATTTTATTTTGTTATACCTTTTTTCATAGTTAACCTTTCTTATTCTCAGGGTTTAGAGATGCAATCATATAAATTTGGGGATGGATTAAGATTTGTTGGTGAGTCCGGTCAAAGCGTTAGACTTACTGGATATGCTCAACCTATGGCTGAACTAAAACAAACTGAGGGTTATGATGAAAGTTCCTCTAGATACAGGATGAGAAGGCTTCGATTAAGAATTGATGGTCAAACCAAAGATCCAAGGTTTAAATATCGATTACAAGTAGATTTAAGTGGAGTTTCTGAAATTGGTGAAACCAATGAAGATCCGTTAATGGATGCTTACATTGACTATGCGCCAAACAATTCTTTTTCTGTTAAGTTTGGGCAAAGGACAACATATGCAGATAATCGTGAATTATGGATGAGTTCTAATTCTTTACAATTGGTTGAAAGAAGTAGATTAACTTCTGCATTTGCATCAATTCGTGAATTTGGGGTTTTTGTTACCGGTAGGATAAAATCTGGGAGAGGTTCTTTCTTAAGGCCTTATTTTGTTTTATCAAATGGTGATGGAAAGAATGTAATGGATAACGATAGAGGTGGATTAAAACTTGGAGGTAGGATTGATTATTTACCTTTTGGTTTATTTACAAATATTGGTCAGTTTAGACAGATTGACGTTATGAGAGAACAAGTGCCAAAGCTTGTTTTTGGAGTTCATTACAGTCACAATTCAGGAATTAGTAGTAGGAGAGGAAGGTATAGTGGAAGGATTTTATATTTAAATAATAATGATGAGGAGTCCCTTCCAGACTATTCAAAATATGGGCTAGACTTTCTTTTTAAATACAGGGGGTTTTCAGCTCTTGGTGAATACGTAAAGTCAGCTGCAACAGTACCTACTGATATTACTCAAAGGGTAAGAACTGATGGTTCAATTTCAACAACTTTTTTAGTCAACGATGTTCATAATGTTGATGCATATGTTAAAGGTAGAATGATGTTAGGTGAGGCCTATAACTTTCAGCTAGGTTATTTATTTAAAAATAATTTTTCAATTGACGGAAGGTATACTCATTTGATTGCGGATGAAAATTCCTTTCTAAATAACGCAACTTTTTATAACAGACCAAATTATTACACACTTGGTTTTACGAAGCTAAGCGCAAGAAACTATGGATTTAAGATACAAGCTTCAGTAACATACGTAGACGGTAGTTTGGGAATTAATCACGACAATGACCTTTCCACGGATGTGGTTTACAATGATGAATTATTATTCAGATTGATTACAACTATTTCTTTTTGATAGATTATGCTAAAAAAAATAATTTTCTACATATTGATCTTTAATTTTTTGGCAACCAATGCACAACTAAATCAAGAGCCAAAAAAAATAACTAATAAATTTTTCAGTGAACTTAATAATCTTGAAAACATCACACCAGCATTAAAAAAGAAGAAGGGTTTTACAAACTACGAAGAGTTGATAGATTTTATTGATGAAAAGGTTAAAAAGTATCCTGAATCTGTTTCATCAAGTTTTATTGGAGAGTCTCAAAAAGGAAAAAAAATCCCACTTATCTACATCAAAAAGAAAAATCATAATGATGAAAAAAAACTAAAGGTTTGGATGCAAGGTGGCTTACACGGAAATGAACCTGCAAGTACAGAATCTTTATTGTATTTAATTCACCTCATTTTAGAAGATTCAGATTATAATTATTTGCTAAATAAAATCGAATTGGCAATTCTCCCGATGGCAAATATTGATGGGTTTTTAAAAAACGATCGGTACGCTGCAAATGGTTTAGATTTAAACAGAGATCATACTAAAATGATGGCACCAGAAACAAAAGCTTCTAAAGTGGCTTTTGCAGATTTTGACCCTCACGTTGCACTTGATTTTCATGAATATAGACCATTTAGAAAAGACTTTGCACAATTAAGTTCTTTTGGAATAGCAAACCCTTATGATGTAATGTTTTTGCATACAGGCAACTTAAATGTGCCTGAAAATATTAGGACTATAATTGACACCTTATTTGTTAAAAATGCAAAAAAATCTCTTGATAAGTTAAATCTTAGACATAGGCATTATATTAAGTCAGAAAAATATAAGGGTGAAATTCATTTTAGTACAGGTTCAAATACTGCAAGATCAAGTTCAAATTTTTATGCTCTAAATAACGGTATTGCAACCCTTTTTGAAATAAGAGGAGTTGGAATTGGAAAAACTTCTTTTAAAAGAAGGATAAACTCTGGTCTCTCTGTTGGTTTTTCATTTTTGAAAACTGCATATGAGAATTCAATATTTATTTTTGATGAAATTGCTAAAGCAAATACTTACTCAAATGATATTGTTTTAGAACACCAAAGATCTGTCTATAGTGATGTGATTAAAGCAATTGATATTGGATCTAATGAGATGATTGATTTCGAAACTACGATGCATAGTTCAAAAGATTCTTATGCAATTTCCAAAAGGGATAGACCATTAGCATATATAGTCAAACAAAATAATTTTGGATTTATCGAAAAATTAAAAGATGTAGGGGTTGATTATGTTGAGTTACAAAAAGACACTGTGATATATTCAGGGAGTTATAGAGTTATTGAATTTTACGATAATTTTAAAGTTTATGAAAAGATGAGAATGCAAAAAGTTGTCACGTCTATTGAGTATAATAACAATGGATTTTCAAAGGGAGATATATTAATCAGTATGAATCAAAAGAGATCGAATTTAATCGTAGAATTATTAGAACCCGAGGCTCCAAACAGTTATGTAAGTTTTGGAATAATTAATACCTCGCTAAATAGTCAATTACCAATTTATAGAATAAAAAATCTTAATAACTAGAATATGAAAAAATTAATTTTTACAACTTTATTTTTAATATCAATTTCTTATGCCTTCACCCAAGACTTCGAAAGAAATAGCACTAGTTTTAGCCTTGGAGATGGAATCTCGTTTTCCTTCAATGAAGGTGATTATGAGTTCAATATATTCGGTTTTATAAAACCAACATATATTTATAATGATGAGGAAATCTATACATCCGATGGTGAATTTTCTAATGTTTACAGACAATTTAAAAGCCAAAACTCAAATTTGTTTTTTACTGGATATGCAAAAGAAGAAAAGTTAAGTTTCACAATTCAGATGGATTACAGCTCTAATAATCCTCTTGTAGAAGCCTTTATTGGTTATCATTTTAATGACAAAACAAGTTTATATTTTGGTCAAATGCAGGTAGGTCATAATAACTTAGAAATGGCTCACAATGAGGATCAGCTTAGATTTACCGATAGAGGTTTGATAAGTCGCACATACACTGAAAACGGAGAAGAGTTCGGGTTGTTTTTTGAAACAAGTTTTGGGAAATCAATAGTTTTTAAACCCACTGTTGCGATAACATCAGGTGACGGAAAAAATTCTTTTGGTGATGACTCAAGAGATTCTGACAAAGGTGGAGTAAAATTTGGATCAAGAATTAATGTTTTACCTTTAGGTGATTTTTCAAGTGGTAACAGACAATCAACAGTTGACATTGTTCGTGAAGAGAAGCCAAAAGTTCAAATTGGTGTTGCATATTCTAAAAATATTGGTGCCAGTAATCAGGTTGGTGATGGTCATGGTGATTTTATTCTTTATGATGATTCTGGAGATGAATTGTTTCCCGATTATTCACAGTTATTTATCGACTTAAATTTAAAGTATAAAGGTTTTTCTATTTTGCTGGAATATGCTGATTCTTTTGCTTCAGGATTAAATCAGATATACACAGATCCAAATGCGTTTAATTTATTAATTCCACAACAAATAAGTGAATATTTGGTAGTTGGTGATAGTCAGGGAATTCAATTTGGATATTTTTCAAAAAATGGAATAAGTTTTGACTTAATCTATGAGAATTTAAATCCTGAGTTTGATTCCTTTGGAAGCTCCATTTTAAGAAAATCTTCAAATATGGGAGTTGGGATTTCAAAATATTTGGCAGGAAATAATTTAAAAATACAAGCAAGTCTTTTCAAGACTGACTATGAAAATTTAAATAACCTTAATGATGATGAATTCATGTCTGGGTCATTTTTGGTTCAGGTAGCATTTTAAAAAAAATTAGTTAGCTTCGCAAAAAATAATATTATGAAGAGGATAATCACATTATTGGTTCTGTTTATAACAATGAGCTCATCAGCACAATCAAATCAAGAGCTTACAGCACATTACAAAAAATATTATAAACAAATGCAATCTCAAGCAGATATTCAAGGTGTTATAAATGCTTTAACCCACTTAAATGTTCTTGAGCCAAGTCAGGCTAGAAAAGATACTTTAGCTACACTTTACATGAATGAAGGTAGACATGTTGAAGCTTTAAATACAATTGGCATTGAAAAGAATGAATTAGATTCTGATTTAGCTGTACAGGTTAAAGCTTTTTCTCTTAAAGCCATTAACGATATTGACCAAGCTTTAATTCATTATGAAGAATTATTTAAAAGAAAGCCCAACCCTTTTATTGCTTATGAATTAGCAGAAATGAAGATCAGAACAGGGGATTTAATGGGAGCTACTAGAAATATAACCTTCGGGATTGCAAATTCCGATGGGGAAATTGTCAGAAACTACTATGAAACCCAGCAGCCTTATTCGGTTCCAATGAAAGCTGCATTTACTTACCTAAAAGGATTGGTAAAGATTAATGAGGACAGAGAAAATAACATTGACGCAGCAATTTCAATTTTGAATGATGCATTAGCTATTGCTCCAAATTTTAATTTAGCCAAGATTAGTATAGATGCTTTAAATGCTCAAAAAACTACTGATCAAGATTAATTTCCTGTTTCTCTAGTAATTTATCAATTTGAAAATTTAGATTAGAAAAAGAATTGTTAATTTTTTTTACCATTTTTATTTTAATCTCATTTTTTATTTCATAGTTTGTCAGCATTGATTCAAACCTCATAAAATCTGTTTCTATCACAGTTAGCCTTGATTTTATCTCAGGTTTATTTATTTTTTCTGG
>CACLAD010000004.1 GCA_902604715.1 uncultured Bacteroidota bacterium | reverse complement strand
TTTTAAACTAAAAATGAAAACTATATAAAAAACATATAAAAAAAACAGAAAGAGTATTTTATTAAACAATATAAACAACGAACAAACAAGTTATGAATATATCAATCGGTAATGATCACGCAGGGGTTGATTATAAAAATTATATAATTGAAAATTTAAATGACAAACATGATATAAATAATCATGGGACAGACATAGAAAGTAGTGTTGATTATCCAGACTTCGCACACCCGGTTGCAAAGGATGTTGATAATAATAAAAGTGATATAGGAATATTAGTTTGTGGAAGTGGAAATGGTGTTGCAATGGCTGCAAATAAACATAAAAAAGTAAGGGCTGCAGTATGTTGGAATGAGGAATTAGCTGTGTTAGCTAAACAACATAATAATGCAAACATTATTTGTATTCCAGCCAGATTTATTTCAAAAGAAGAAGCTTTACATATTGTAAAGTCTTTTATTAAAACTGCATTTGAGGGAGGAAGACATGAAAGAAGAGTCAATAAAATATAAATGATTGTAATCAAAACATTTTCTGAATTAGATAAAGATGAGCTTTATCAAATATTGAGATTAAGGTCTGAAGTTTTTGTAGTAGAACAGGATTGTGTATATCAAGATATAGATAATAAAGATCAAATAGCGATACACCTATTACATAAGAAAGAAGACGAAATAATAGCTTACACTAGAATATTTAAAAAAGGAGATTATTATGAAAATCCTAGCATAGGAAGAGTAGTGGTTTCAAAAAATAATAGAGGTAAGGATTTAGGCAAGGAAATAATGTTAGAATCAATGAAATATATCAGCAACAATATAAAAGCAGAAAAAATAGAACTTTCCGCGCAAATGTATTTAGATACTTTTTATAAAGATTTAGGTTTTTACTCAAAAGGACAAGAATATTTAGAGGACGGAATCCCACACCAAAGAATGTTTTTTAATTTAGTCTGATAAAATCAAAATTTCCACACGTCTGTCCTTATCTTCACTTCCTCCTAAAGGAAATTTATGAGCCATACCCTCATAAGACATTCTAGACTTTTTAATTCCTTTTTTTAATAAATAATCATAAACATATTTGGCTCTGGCGATAGAAAGGTTCCTCTTATTTGTTTTGCGATCAACAGCGTCAAGCGGACCTTCAGTACAACAAACATGACCTTGAATTACAAATGAAAAAGTTTCTTTTTTTAAAGTTTCAGCAACATTATCTAAGGTTTTTTTTGAGGGGCGAGTTAAATAGCTATATCCTGTTATGAATAATACATTTTCAAGTATAATTTTATTTTCTTCTTTTTTAATTACCTCAGCTTCTTTTTCAACTTCTGGGTAACTAATTACAATATCAACCCTTCTATTTAAAGCTCTAATTACTGAAGCATCTGTTTCGTCTACAATATTTAAAAGAAGTTCTCCACGACCATCAACTGAAGAAATCTTTTCCGGATAAAAAGAGGCTTGATCAAATATTTCTTTTATTGCATTAGCTCTGTTTTGAGATAACTCAAGGTTATAATTATTACTACCTCTGTCGTCACAAAAACCATAGATTTCAATTTTTAAAACTTCATCTTTTGATAGAGAGCTAAGAAATTTTTGTAGTCTTGTTTTTTCTGTCTTAGTTAAATTATATATATCAGTATCAAAGTATACGGAATGTTCAATATTAAATTGAGCCTGTAGACTAAAAGTCAAAAGGAGACTAAAAAAAACAATTATTTTATTCAAGACAACTTTTTATTTTTAAAAGACAAAAGTAGCGATTTTATAGATTCTTCAATAGATTTAAAAGACTCTTCCTTAGAAGAAAAGTAGATAAAAACAAGATTATAGGGCAGTTTTTGGTTTAAGTACTCATGACCATTTAATCTTAAAGCTTCTTTCATTAGTCTTTTCAGTTTATTTCTGGTTGTAGCAAGTGCGTGAGTTTTTTTCCCAACGGAAAAAGCAATCCGCAAATGATTTTCTTTCTCAGACTCAACATAGTAAAGAGAAATTAATTTTGAAGACAGTTTAGACCCTTCTTTAAAAACAGCATCAATTTCAGAAGTACTTTTTAATGAATTGTTTTTATTTACAGAAAAAGGAGGCACGCTATAAGTCTAAAGAATTATTAGTTCGGTTAATATCGGCCATCTCATTTTTTGGATCTATTAATATTTTAGAAATATTTTTGATATCTAAATCTACCCAAAATTCATAATAAGGCTTTGCCCAGCTCCAAGACTTTAAAAGTTTCGATGATTCTAAAGGTTTAGATCCACGCATTTTTGTCATAGGAATATTAAAACCCATTATTTCACCAGAAATTAACTCTACTCTTAAATCAATTGGCATACCCATTTGACCAATTCGTTTTAAAACAACTCGGGTTTTATTATCAACGCCGTAAAGAGAATTAACAGAATAATCAATAGTCATAGTTGATTGTACCCAATCTAGTAAATACCAATCTAATTCTAACCCTGAAACCTTCTCAGCAGACCTTATAAAATCAATCGGTTTAGGATGTTTAAAAGACCAATCATCAAAATATTTTTTAAGTGTCTTATCAAAATTTTTTTTTCCTATAATATATCGTAGTTGAGATAAAAATATAGATCCTTTGTCATAAGCTGACATTCCGTAACCACTATTGTATCTAAATCTGTCAGCGTGTGTTGTCATCGGTTCTTCAAGACCCGTAGCAACCCACCTAAAATAATCCCTGTATGCACCAGCATTCGGAAGAGCCTTTCCTTCATTTAGAACAACATTCAGAGCGACATCATCAATATAGCTTGTAAATCCTTCATCCATCCAAGAATGCTTAGACTCATTGGTGGCCATTAAAAATTGAAACCATGTATGCGCAATTTCATGTGAGGTAACCGAATATAGGCTTCTCAAAGTAGGATGTCCAACACCATCAATAAACGTACACATAGCATATTCCATACCTCCGTCACCAGCCATAATTACAGAATACTGATTATAGGGATATTTTCCAATCGTTTCGCTAAAGAAGGTTAAAAAATTTGCAGAATTTTCTTGAAAATCTTTCCAGAGATTTATGAATTCAGAATCACTTTTGTAAAAGAAATGCATTCTTGGACCATTTTCAATATCAATAAAATCATGTGTAAAATTATTATCTGCAGCCCAGCTAAAATCATGAACATTGGGGGCAATGAATCTCCAGGAAATTTTATCTCCATGAACAACATCCTCCTTTAACGGCGCATATCCGTGCCCGATTAACTCAGGGTTTTGTAGGTACCCAGAACCGGCAACAGTATAGTCTTTATCTATATTTATGGTAACATCAAAATCACCCCAAATTCCGTAAAACTCTCTGCCTATATACGGATTGGCGTGCCAACCTTCATCATCATACTGGCAAAGCTTTGGATACCACTGTGACATTGAAAAAGCAACATTGTCTTCACTATTTTTCCCAGAGCGCCTAATCATTGCAGGGGTTTGTACAAAAAACACCATTTCTAAAGTTGTGCTTTCACCAGGCCTTAAAGGCTTTTCTAAAAGAACCTCCAAAATAGTTTCTTCCATTGTAAAATCAACCGGAATTCTATCTTGTTTCAATGATTTAATTTGAACATCACCCCAATCTTCTTTTGGCAAAGACAGAAGTTTTTCAGACATCGTTCGAGAATCATCAATTGAATATCTTGAGTTTTGTTCTAGATCAGTTCCGGGCTTAAAAGCATTAAAATAGAGATGATAAAAAACCTTAGTTAATACATCAGGCGAGTTGTTTGTATAGACAAGTTTTTGTTGTCCGCTGTAGGTGTGGTTCTTAACATTTACATCAATTTCCATTGTGTAGTCTACATGCTGCTGCCAATAGCTGCTTTGAGAGAAGCCGAAACTACAGCAGAAAAGAAAAAGAAGAAGAGTTTTATTTCGCATTACTTTTTATTTTGATTGGCCTGCTCTATAAGTGCATGGTTTAATATTAAGAATAAAAAGAAAATGGGTAAATATTTTTTCATTGTATTTTGGATTTTAAAGTTTCAATTCTTTGTTTTAAGGATTGATTTCTTTAATCAAGCACAGATATTTTTTCATTTAGCCGAATTCCTCGATCTGTTTTTTTAAGTGAGCATAGCTCCACAAACGCATCGTGTTCGAAGAATAAAAATACGTTATTTTCATGGCAAAAATTTAAGAACAACTCTTTTTCTTTTAAGGAAATCAGCGGTCTAATATCATAGCCAGGAATATAAGGCAAGGGAATATGACCGTGGGTGGGAACAAGGTCAGCAGCAAAGGCAATTTTTTGTCCTTTATAATTCACAACCGGTATCATTTGTTTTTCAGTATGACCGTCCACAAAGAGCACATCAAACCCAAGATCAGACCTGGTTAAATAACTTTTTTTGTCTTTCTCTAAATAATGCAATTGACCTGATTCTTCTATTGGCAGAATGTTTTCTTTTAAGAAAGAGGCGCTTTCTCTTTTGTTTGGATCTGTTGCCCAGTTCCAATGGTTCTTATTACTCCAGTATTTAGCATTTTTAAAAGTAGTTTCAAAAGAGTTTTCTCCAGAGCGAATCACCCCGCCACCGCAATGATCAAAATGTAAGTGAGTCAGAAAAACATCGGTAATATCATCAGTATGAAACCCATGTTTTTTTAAGGAGGATTCAAGGGTTTCTTCCCCCCACCTATAATAATAGCCAAAGAACTTTTCACTTTGCTTATCACCCATTCCAGCATCAATTAAAATAAGCTTGTTGCCATCTTCAACAAGCAAACAGCGTGCAGCAATTTTTACCATATTGTTATTGTCTGCAGGGTTTGTTTTTTGCCAAATAGATTTTGGAACAACGCCAAACATAGCGCCTCCGTCAAGCATAAAATTACCAGCAATGATGGGATATAAATTCAATTGAAATATATATTTAGTATTTTTAATAAATATAAAACAATAATTTGAAGAAGTTAGAAAGAACCTTATCGTTGCCAGGAGCTATTGCCGTTAGTATTGGCGGAATGCTTAGTGGTATATTTGTTCTTCCTGGATTAGCCGTAGGGATTACCGGTTCATCAGTATGGTTGGCGTTCTTAGTAGCAGCACTTTGCATTCTTCCCGCGGTTCTTTCAAAGTCAGAGCTGGGAACAGCCATGCCAAAATCAGGTGGAACTTACGTGTATATAGAAAGAGCGTTTGGTCCACTATTTGGAACCATTGCAGGAATTGGCCTTTGGCTGTCATTACTACTAAAAAGCGCCTTCTCTTTAGTTGGCCTTAGCGCTTATCTTTATGTGGTTGTAAACATTGATGAAGCATATACAAAAGCAATTGCCCTTTTAGCACTTCTATTAATATTTTTACTAAATGTTTTTGGCTTAAAGAAAGTTGAAAAGACCCAACTGTTTATCGTGTCAGTGAGTATAATTTCGCTAATTGTAATTATAGTATTGGGCTTTAATTCTTTTGATTCAAAGCTGACAGAGCCAGTTTTTTCTGACGGAACTAACGGGTTTATTGCGGGGGTTGCTTTTTTATATATTTCCTATGCGGGAGTTACAAAAATTGCTGCTATTGCGGGAGAGATAAAAAATCCAGCAAAAAATCTTCCACTCACAATGATCATTTCATTGTTTTTGATTACAACAATATATTGTTTTGTGGCTCTTGCATTGGTTGGCAATGTTGAAGCATCAATATTAGCAACGGATATCAAACCTATACACACGCTTTTCCAAACAATAGGGGGAGACACCTTTGGATTAATAGCTGGAGTGGTTGGGGTTTTAACCCTTATGTCGATGGCGAACTCAGGGGTTTTAGCTTCTTCTAGATTTCCTTTTGCAATGTCAAAAGACGGACTGCTTCCAAGCTATTTGGCAGGAATTAACTCAAGGTTTATGACTCCGGTGTCAGCGATTCTTACAACCTCAACACTAATAGCTTTAGCAATCATCTTTTTGGATGTGGTAAAGATTGCAAAACTAGCAAGCGCATTCAAAGTGTTGATGTTTATCTTCAACGAGCTAACTGTAATTGTACTAAGAGAAACAAATGCACAGTGGTATAAACCAACATTTAAATCACCTTTGTATCCATGGGTTCAAGCTTTTGGTATAGTAAGCGGAATAGTTCTTTTAGCATTTCTTGGAATTATGCCTGTAGTCTCTGTAATAGGAGTTGTAATTTTAGGGTTCTTAATATTTTTAGTTTACGGCAGTAAATCAGACAGAAGCGGGGTTGCTTCAAGCTATGGAATCCTTTCTTTTTTTAGAAAAGACACTTCGAAAATTAAAGAGTACTCAGAAGAAACAGAGAGCACAGAAGACGCAATAACTACTAAAGCTGAAGTTGTTGTGCCTTTACTTGGTGAGGAAACCTCACCTGAAACATTGGTAGAAATGGCAGCAGCTCTAAAAAGCACAAATGAGGTTCAAGCTTTTGACATAACGGAAGTACCAAACCAAACTGACTCATCGGTCTTCATGGAAGATTCACCGGAGTCAACATCTCTAAAAAGAAGAATAAAGCGGCTCTCAGACTCAAAAGATCTTAATGTTGGTTTTGAGGCTGTAGTTACATATGAACTATCCCAAACCATAAACAAACTTAGCTCTCAGGAAAGTTGTGAGTGGCTGGTCATGGGATGGGGAGCAAGACCAAATTCGGGAATATTTATCAGCAACCCGATAGGGTGGCTGCTTGCAAACATTAATTCAAACCTAGCCCTATTTAAAGATAACGGCGCAAGGTACATAGGCAAGGTTGTACTTGCGCTGAGACCAGGAAGAAAAGATAAAAACTTCATAGGCATAGCAAATAATATCTGTAAGCATTATGGAGCAACACTAACGCTATTGCATGTTGTGCCAGAAAACAGCAGAACCACTGAGACAATTAAAAACAGATCAGAGGAAAAGCTAAAACAATCAAAGGTTTCGGCAAACGTACAAGTAGTAAAAAGCAGCAAGCCAGTTGACACGATTGCAGAAATTTCAGCAAGTTATGACTTGTTGATTCTTGGAACCCCGGAAAAGGACAACTGGATTAAGGTTTTATTTGGGGGAGGAAAAGACAAATTTACAGAGAGAGCAGCCTGCTCAGTTTTAAGAATTACATTAAAAGATTAATAAACTAATCATTAAGCTTTAAAACAGCCATAAAAGCCTCTTGAGGAATTTCAACACTTCCCACTTGACGCATTCTCTTTTTTCCTTTTTTCTGATTTTCTAGAAGTTTTCTTTTTCTAGTAATATCTCCACCATAACACTTTGCGGTTACATCTTTTCTAACAGCTTTGATTGTTTCTCTAGCGATAATTTTGGTTCCAATAGCAGCTTGAATTGGAACATCAAATTGCTGTCTAGGAATCAACTCCTTAAGCTTTTCACAGATTTTTTTACCCATCCTGTACGCGTTGTCGGTGTGAATAAGAGCTGACAAAGCATCAATGGGTTTTCCGTTCAACAAGATGTCAACTCTAACTAGCTTTGATTGTTGTAGCCCTAAAGGAGAATAATCAAAAGAAGCATACCCTTTAGAAACAGTCTTTAGCCGATCATAAAAATCAAAAACTATTTCCGCTAAAGGCATGTCAAAAATTAATTCAACTCTGGTTGTTGTTAAATAAGTTTGGCTTTTAATCACCCCTCTTTTTTCTATACACAAAGACATAACATTGCCAATAAAATCGGATTTTGTAATAATCGAGGCTTTAATGAAAGGCTCTTCGACCCTGTCTAAAAAAGAAGGGTCTGGCAAATCTGAAGGGTTATTTACAAGTATAATATTGTCTGGCTGTTTTTTGGAATAAGCATGATAAGAAACGTTTGGAACAGTGGTAATTACAGTCATTCCAAACTCTCTTTCAAGCCTTTCTTGTACAATTTCCATATGAAGCATCCCAAGAAACCCGCATCTAAAACCAAACCCAAGGGCAGCAGAGCTTTCTGGAATAAACACAAGAGAAGCATCATTTAGTTGTAGTTTTTCCATAGCCCCTCGAAGTTCCTCATAATCCTCCGTGTCGACTGGGTAAATACCGGCGAAAACCATTGGTTTTACATCTTCAAAACCAGAAATTGCATCCTCGGTTGGCCTTTCAAAATCCGTTATTGTGTCACCAACTTTAACTTCTTTAGCCTCTTTTATTCCAGTGATCAAATATCCAACATCTCCAGCAAATATTTCTTGTTTTGGGCTTTGCTTTAAATTAAGCGTTCCTACTTCATCAGCACTATAAGCTTTGTTGGTAGCTAAAAACTTTATTTTTTGATTCTTTTTAATTGAACCGTCGATTACCCTAAAATAGGTTTCAATTCCTCTAAAAGGATTATATACAGAATCAAAAATTAAAGCACGTAATGGTTTTGAGGCATCTCCATTAGGACAAGGCACACGATCAATAATAGCTTTAAGAATGTTTTCAATTCCAAGACCTGTTTTTGCACTTGCCGGAATAACTTCTTCAGCATTACAACCAAGCAGGTCAACTATATCGTCTGTTACCTCTTGCGGGTTGGCACTAGGTAAATCTACTTTATTTAATATGGGAATTATTTCAAGGTCATTTTCTAAAGCAAGGTATAGGTTAGAAATTGTTTGAGCTTGTATGCTCTGCGCAGCATCTACAACAAGCAGCGCACCTTCGCAAGCTGCAATTGACCTCGAAACTTCATATGAAAAATCAACATGTCCAGGTGTATCAATAAGATTTAGTACAAAATCCTCACCATTATGGCTGTAATACATTTGGATTGCATGGGATTTTATTGTAATTCCTCTTTCTCTCTCGAGATCCATGTCATCTAAAAGCTGATCCTGTTTTTCACGATCTGTAATAGCACCCGTAAATTCTAAAAGCCTATCAGCTAGAGTGCTTTTCCCGTGATCAATATGGGCGATAATGCAAAAATTTCTAATGTTTTTCATCAGCTAATTCCAGAGAACAAAAGTAAGTAAAAAATTATCGTTAAAGGACCATATTGAAGACTTGGTTATCTTTGTACAAACAAACAGCTAGAATTGGTAAAAATAGGAGACATTGAATTAGGAAACTTCCCTTTGCTACTTGCTCCAATGGAAGACGTAAGCGATCCACCGTTTAGAGCACTCTGTAAAGAGAATGGAGCTGACGTAGTTTACACTGAGTTTATCTCGTCTGAAGGGCTAATTAGGGACGCGGCAAAAAGTGTTATTAAGCTTGATATCTACGAAAAAGAAAGACCTGTAGGAATACAAATTTTTGGTGCAAACCTCGACTCCATGCTTCAAGCGGTTGACATAGTTGAAAAATCCAACCCTGATATTATTGATATTAATTATGGATGTCCTGTAAAAAAAGTAGTTTCTAAAGGAGCTGGTGCAGGAATACTAAAAGACATATGTTTAATGGAAAGCTTAACCAAAGCAATTGTTGAAAGGACAAGTTTGCCCGTTACGGTTAAGACAAGACTAGGATGGGACAATGATTCTATTAAAATAGTTGAAGTAGCAGAAAGGTTGCAAGACATTGGTTGTAAGGCGATTGCCATTCACGGAAGAACACGGGCTCAGATGTATAAAGGTGACGCAAACTGGAGCTATATAGAGAAAGTAAAAAACAACCCAAGAATGCACATTCCTGTTTTTGCAAATGGAGATATAAATACTCCTGAGAGAGCAATGCACATTAGAGATAATCTAGGCTTAGATGGAGCTATGATAGGCAGAGCCTCGATTGGAAACCCTTGGTTTTTTAATGAGGTTAAACATTATTTCAAAACCGGCCTTCACAAACAGCCAGCATCAATAAAGGAGAGGGCCGCTGTTGCAAAACGCCATCTAGAAATGTCGGTAGCATGGAAGGGAGAAAGACTTGGTGTTTATGAAACAAGAAGACACTACTCTAACTACTTTAAAGGGATAGAAAACTTTAAGCCGTTTAGACAAAAACTAGTAACAACAGAATATTTAGGTGAGATATATGAGATTCTTGACTCTATTTCTGAGAAATTTGAGGAATACTCCTTTTAACATAATGTGACACTAAAGCAGAGGCAATACAACCTAAAACAATTACAATAAAAAACACAAAGAGGAAGTTGTTAGGCTCAAAAACAACAGGGTAAGCAAGAGTAGATGTGATCATAAAAAGAGATAGTTTTTGCTGCAATATAAGAAGTCCGCAACCAATTAAAAGCCCTATAAAGCAGCCAGAAACCGAAATCATCAAACCTTGATAAAAGAATATTTTACTGACCTGATTTTTAGACCCTCCTAACACGAGTAATGTTTGAAGGTTTTTTCTTTTTTCAACCCCCATCATCATTAGGGCACCAAAAACATTAAATAATGCAACAACAATTATTAAGGAAAAAATCAGGTAGATGGCAAATTGTTCAGTGTTAAGCATCTTATAAATAGTGGCATTTTGTTGTATTTGGTTTTCAACCTCAAAATCAGAACCAAAAAAAGACTTTATTTTTTCTGTCGACTCTACTTTGCTATAAACATCAATAGACCCAACGGCCTGTTTTTGAAGACCAAAGAGTTCTCTGGTAAGCTTGAGATCTGAAAAAACAAGGCTGTTGTTTAACTCTTCGTTTAAAGAAAAAATTCCAGCGGTTAAAACACGACGAGAATTCATAACATCTTTTTCAGACAAAACCTGACCTTTTCCTGCCTTAGGAACATACATAACAACAGGATTTATAACATCCATAGTGCTGATACCTAAATCATAAGCAGTACCCCAGCCAACAACAATTTCATTTTCCCCCATATTAAACCACCTCCCTTGATACATTATTGAGTCAATATTTTTGTCTGGTAAACCATCGTCAACACCCATAACATTCACTATCCTATTGTTTTTGTTTATTGAAATCAAAGCCTTGTCCTCATAAGACAAGCCATATTTTATGTTTTCTTTTTCTAAAAAAGATTTTGTTTCTGGAGTAAATTCAAAAGTCTTGCCTTTAGCTGGAGAAATCTTTAGTTCTGGAGATATAGATGAAATAAATTCAAGGCTGTAACTTTTCAATCCACTAAAACCAGACAGAACTATAAGCATCGCAGCTGAGCTTATTATAACACCAAGTATTGCAAGAATTGACATGTAGTTCACAGCAGTGTTTTTACTTTTTGTAAAAAAATACCGTAACGATATGTATCTGGAAAAATTCATAAACTATTTTTTTAAGGGGTTGTCAAGCCCCTTTAAAGAGTCTTCAATTTTTTCAATATAATCTAGAGAGTCATCTAGAAAAAATAATAGTTCAGGCACTTTTCTAAGCTGTTTTTTTGCTTTTTGAGCTACTTCATGCCTAATCCTGCTAGACATTTTTGACACCTCTCCCATAACCTGCTGAGACATTTCAGACGGAAATACGCTTAAAAAGATTTTTGCAATTGAAAAATCAACAGTAACCAAAACTTTGGTAATTGATAGTAAAACCCCATGGTTTCCTTGCTTTTTGAGCTTGTTTTGTAAAATTTCTGCAATATCTTTTTGAAGAAGCTTTGAAACCTTTTTTTGTCTTGTTGTTTCCATTTGATAAAATTAGAACATTTGCCTCTTTAATTTAAACAAAAATAAAATTAAACTAAATTTGCATAGTGATTAAAAAAATTGAGCATATTGGAATAGCGGTTAAAGATTTAGAAAAATCTAAAGCCCTGTTTGAAAAACTACTGGGAAAAAAACCTTACAAGCAAGAGGAAGTAAAATCCGAAGGCGTTGTAACATCATTTTTCAAAATTGCTGATCAAAAAATCGAATTGCTTAATGCAACGACACCCGATTCTACAATAGAAAATTTTATATCAAAAAGAAAAGAAGGCGTTCATCACATTGCTCTTCATGTTCATAGTATTGAACAAGAGGTTGAAAGGCTAGAGAAATTAGGTTTTGAATTTATTTCAACAATCCCAAAAAAAGGAGCGGATAACAAGATGATAGTTTTCTTACACCCAAAAACAACTAATGGGGTTCTTGTTGAGCTTTGTGAAGAAATTTAATATGTTTTGCCATTAACAAAACATTCATTAATATTGCAGACCATTTGGTCCTATAGCTCAGTTGGTTAGAGTAGATGACTCATAATCATTTGGTCCCTGGTTCGAGCCCAGGTGGGACCACAAAAAACCCCTCAATTGAGGGGTTTTTCATTGGACTAATTCTAAAATTATTACATCACTACAAGAGTTACCTCTAGCTCAATATCATCAAGAATTAATTTATCTCCTAGGTTTTCAAAAAAGCTTCCTGAACCATAGCGAACATTATATTTTGATCTGTCAAAGACGAGCTTTGCCTTTAAATTTTTTGAATCATCTTCCTTGTAGAAAGAAACTTTTGCTTTGTGGGTATAACCCTTAATTGTAAGGTCGCCTTCAGCACTATATTCATTTTCTGAAACCATATTAACGGCGTTCAGTTCTAATTTAGAAAAATTAAAGTCGTTAACAGAGAAAAAATCATCAGCCTTTAGGTGCCCTTCAAGCGACTTTTTACCCCTTCCAGTTAAATCGTCAACCGTAAGCGATGTCATGTCAACTACAAAGTTACCACCAATTAATCTCTCATCGCTAAAACTTAAGTCAGCAGACTTGAATAAAAGTGTGCCATAATGTGATTTTCCTGAAAGCTGTACCCCTGTCCATTTCACAGAACTTTCCTCTATGTTTACTTGATTTTGAGAAAAGCCAAAAAAACAGCTTAGGCTTAAAATATATATTAATTTTTTCATGATTCTTTATTATCATATTATAAAAAATCGTGCCACAAGAGAAATTATGATCTAAACACTATATTTGATGCAAATCAAAAGACGAAGACTCTCTAAAACTTAATTAATTGTAGACAAATGTCAAACCGAAAAAACGGCCTAATTAAAAACTATAAATTGATCACTGTTTTGGTAATGAGTTTCTTGTATTTGTTTATTGGGGTTAGGCATTTTGTAGACCCTCAATATTTTATAAACATAACTCCTCCACAAATAGAATATAAAAGATTTGCTGTTTACCTTACCGGTTTTTTGGAGGTTGCAGGAGGCCTACTAATATTAAACAAAAAGACAAGGAAAATTGGTGCATATACCCTTATTTTTAATCTCATTATTGTCTTTCCGGCAAACGTATATCTATATCTTTCGGAAATTCCACAAGAACTACTAGGCATAACCAAAACACAAGCTTTAATAAGGATGCCTTTCCAAGCCCCATTAATGCTTCTCGCATATTGGCATTCAACAGAAAACCATCCGAAATGGGTGGATTATTTGTCAGCAATAGTTTTTTTACCGACAATAATTTATTTTGTTTCAATATAATTATTCGGACTTATACCAGTAATTATTTTGCGGGTTAACATCTGGGTATTCAAAGTCAGGATCAACTATAACTTTCTCAAATGCTTCCGAGGTTTCAACCAGAAATTTCCAGTCAATATTATTTTTCCAAATTTCAACCGGCAGGCTCTTTCTGATTTTTTGTCCGCTTACCGTTGTAATTTCTAAATTTAGCGGCATTGGAATTTCCCTCATGTTTTTTACAGTTATGTAGGCTCCTTTAGCCGGATCTCCTAATACATACTCCACGTTTGTAATTGCCTGATCAACACTCCAATTGTTCAAAATCCATCCTCTCCAGAACCAACTTAGGTCCTCTCCAGAAACATCTTCCATAGTTCTGAAAAAATCATCAGGAGCAGGGTGCTTATAAGACCAACGGTGTATGTATTCTTTAAATGCATCATCAAACCTTTTTTTGCCAAGAACATTATCTCTTAAAAGCCACAAAACCATAGCTGTTTTTCTATATTGTAAGCCCATATTGTTCTCAATCAAGTTGTCCGGCGCAGTAATTGTCGGCTCAACTTTGTCTGAATAAAAACCATACATCATAGCCCTTCTATGCTGATTCGGCTTTCCAGGATAATATTCACCATTGTTGAATTCTTTGGTTGCAATATCATTTATAAAAGAGTTAAAACCCTCGTCCATCCAGCCGTATAATCTCTCATTTGAGCCTACAATCATCGGAAACCAGTTGTGGCCAAATTCGTGATCTGTTACACCCCATAACCTTTCACCCTTGGACAGATGGTAGCAAAAAGATACACCAGGGTATTCCATTCCTTTAACATTTCCAGCAACATTAATAGCGGTAGGGTATGGGTACTCAAACCATCTTTCTGAGTAGTGTTCAACAGAAAACTTGGTATATTCGGTGGACCTTTCCCAAGCGTTATCTCCATAACTCTCAATAGGATAAGCAGAAATTGCCATCGAGTTTTTTCCACTAGGAAGATTAATCCTAGCAGCATCAACAACAAACGCTGAAGACGATGCCCAAGCAACATCTCTGGCATTATCAATCCTAAACCTCCAAGTTATCATTTCTCTACCCATAGGCCTTGAACTTGGGTCATTAATTTCTTCAGGTGCTCTTATCATTACTGTTTCATCGCTTGCCTCAGCCTTAGCCCACCTGTCAAGCTGATCAAGCGTGTAGGTCTCAAGAGGGTTTAGCAGCTCCCCAGAACACACAACAATGTGATCTGCAGGTGCGGTTATATTAACATTGAAATCTCCATATTCTAAATAAAACTCACCTTGACCCGTGTAAGGTAAAATATTCCAACCCCTTAAATCATCATAAACACACATTCTAGGGTACCATTGAGCAATAGTATACACTTTGCCATTATCGGTTCTGAGGATTCCCATACGGTCTGACCCATAGTCAGGTGATAAAAATGAAAAATCAACCTTTAATGAGAGCTTTCCACCGTTTGCCTTTAGCGGTTCTGGTAAAATAACCTTCATTCTAGTATCATAAACCTCATATTTTATGTCAATTATTGAACGATTCTTATTTCCTCTTTCAGGGATAATTTGAACAGCAGATATTTTAAAACCACCATCAAGTTTTTGGCCCTTAGACCCATTTCTGCTACCTCTAAGAGGGATAATTGCATTACCTCTTGAGTTTTCCATAAAAAGATTTTGATCCATTTGAAGCCATAAAAAATCTAATTCATCGGGGCTATTGTTGGTATATCGAATTATTTCTTTTCCCATTACTATGTCGGAAAGAGTGTCTAATTCAACAGTAATATTGTAATCAGCTCTGTTTTGCCAATATTTATAGCCTGGTTTACCGCTTACAGACCTTGAATCGGTTGAGGGATTCGTATAAAAAGCGGTTTTAAAAGCCTTAACATAATCATAGGTTGATTCTTTGTTTTGGCTGTTTGCCGACTCAAACACAAAGTTAAAAACCAATATTGCTATTATTATTTTTTTCATTTTCATTTTTTAACACCAAAACATACAATCAATTCCCATGCCTTAGACGAAACGTATGCTTAAACAAAGCCCCCGCTTGATTAGGGCGAGGGCTTATATTAACTAAAAACTTGATTTAGTCCAGCACAATTGGAGCACCGGCCTTCTCCAAGATCTTTCCTACTTTCATTACATTTTCAAAGTAGGTGTCCATTTCAGGCTTTACCCTATTGAACATTTCTTTTGCAATATCAAAACTTCGCATGTGCGTTTCTGTTGGGCCATATGAATTTGGATACCACCCACCTCTAGCAGTAGAAAGCCTATCGCTTATGGTTAGAAAGTCTTTTTCACCAATTTCTCCTTTAGCGTCACTCCCGCCAACCTTTCTGTCTAAAGCATTCATTGTTTCGGTTAAATCATAAAGCATTTTGCTAGCTTCAGGAATATTAGTTGTTATTTGCATCAACATCCCTTGATATGTGGAAACCCTTGCTTTTGACTTTTCAAACTTGTATTGGTATGATGCGACAACCGCCGAAAATTCAGCTAAGCTTGCATAATATTCGTCATGCTGCTCTTTCATTGGGTTTGTTAAAGTTCCAGAACGGATTTTTTCAACTTCAAGCTCTACAGGCCCAGCAATTTGGCTAACCACACCATTAACTCTTTTCATTAAAAACAAGTCGTATTTTCCTGGGTCTACTTGAGTGGTTATTCCACCTCCAGAACCCCTCCAACCTCTTCTTGAACTTCTCGATGTAGCTCTGACAGTGGTTGGGATAGAGCTGGTAAGATTCCAATTAACCCTAGAAACACCTTTTCTTAAGGGGCCAGGAATCTTTGATACAATTTCCCCATTCTTGTCTTTTACCACAAGAACTACTTGATTTTTCTGCTCAGTCATCTCGTCGTCCAAAGCGTCCCAACCAGGGAAAGGAATATCTCCATCTTTTTTTGCTCTTTCAGATTTCTTCCTTTTTGCTTTCATCGACTCAGGCGCATCTTTTACAAAATATGTGATGCTTGCTCCATATTGAGGGTTGCTAGCATAATATGTTTGACCACCATCACTACTAGTGCCACCATAAATCTGATTAAACTGAAGAGCTTTTCTTGGCTCAAAAATAACACCATCATTTGTTAAGTTTTCTTGGGTCATATCCCTTAGCGGACTGTAATCATCAAGCACATAAAAGCTTCTACCAAAAGTGGCTAGCACTAAATCGTTTTCTCTTTTTTGAATAGCTAAGTCTCTTACTGGAATTGTTGGAAGACCATTAGAAAACTTATGCCAGTTATCTCCTTGGTCAAGACTGATGTATACACCGTATTCAGTGCCTAAAAACAATAAATTAGGGTTTACATGATCCTGAACAATTCTCCAAAGAAGAGTGCCGTCAGGGATTCCCTTTGTTATAGAAATCCATTTTTTCCCACCATTTGTTGTCTTAAACATATATGGTTTATAATCTCCAAACTTATGGTTGTCTAGTAACACATACGCAGTCTCAGTATCGTGAAGGTCAGCCTTAATATCATTGACAAAAGCGCTTGATGGAGTACCAGGTAAGTTGTCAACAGTCATCTTAGTCCAGTTTTTGCCACCATCCCTAGTGTGCTGAATTATTCCGTCATCAGTTCCTGCATAAAGGATATTTTCATCAATTCTTGATTCAGATAACGAAGTAACAGTGTTATATGTTGACATAGCATATACATCCCATGCATTGTCAAAACTTTGAACCCTACCCATAATCGGAAGAGTTAACCTCTCCTCATCTTTTGTTAGATCTCCAGAAATAGCCGTCCAGCTATCTCCCCTGTTTTCTGATCTCCAAACTCTTTGGGTTCCAAAGTATAATCTTTTAGGGTCATGAAAACTAACTAAAATAGGAGAGTCCCAGTTAAACCTTTCATAAGGCTCATCAATATCTTCCTGGGGCCTTATGCTTACAGCCTCTCCATTGGTCATGTCGATTCTATTTATATATCCTTGTTGAGATTGAGCATAAATAATATCTGGATTTCCAGGCTCAGTAGCAGGCTGGTGTCCATCACCACCTAGTACTACAAACCAGTGAGAATTTGAAATTCCGCTGTACTCAAATGTTCTTGATGGCCCCCCCTGAGTGTTGTTGTCCTGAGTACCACCATAAATATTATAAAAAGGTTCAGCATCATCAACAGCTAGCTTATAGAATTGGGTTAAAGGAAGATTTCCTACAAACTTCCAGCTAGCTGAGTCGTCAAATGACTCATAAATACCACCATCAGTACCAATTAACATGTAATTCGGATCATTTGCTTTAAAGGTTAGTGAATGATTGTCAGAGTGTTTTTGTCTTTCAGACATAGTGTAAAAATTCTTTCCTCCATCATCAGAAACTAATACTCGAACATTCATTAAATAAATTTTATCAAACACATGGGGCGAAGCCACTAATTCTTGATAGTAGTGAGGTCCAGTTCCACCAGAAACAGTGTCAGACATTTTTTTCCAGCTACCACCACTATTATCTGATCTGTAAACAGCACCAGCTCTTTTATCAAGCTCTACTGCAGCATAAAGAACATTTGGCTGCATTGGAGAAATAGCAAGTCCAATTTTTCCTTTGTTAGACCTTGGAAGGCCTTTATCAATTTTCGACCAATTATCACCACCGTCAATACTCTTATAAAGAGAAGTTCCGGGACCACCACCAATTAGTGCAGCAACATTTCTATGTTTTTGCCAGCTGGCAGCATACAGTATGTTAGGGTTGTTAGGGTCAATAACAATATCTGTTACACCCGTCCACTCATTTATATCTAATGTGTTTTTCCAGGTTTTCCCACCATCAGTTGTTTTAAATAAACCTCTTTCACCCCCAGGGCTCCATAGCGGGCCTTGTGATGCAACCCAAACAGTATTGGGATCATCAGGGTGTACTATTATTTTTGAAATATGTTCAGACTTTTTCAAACCCATATCCTTCCATGATTTCCCACCATCTTTACTGTGGTATACTCCATGTCCAATACCAACATGTCGTCCACCAACATTTTCACCTGTACCTAACCAAATAGACGCATTATTATGTGGGTCAATAGTGATACATCCTGTAGAATAAAAGGGCATGTTATCGGCTAAAGGTGTCCATGTAGTTCCTGAGTTTTCAGTTTTCCAAACACCACCAGATCCAACAGCCACATACCATACATTTTCATTTTTTGGATCGATTGCGATATCTGCAATTCTTCCAGACATAAACGCAGGCCCAATGCTTCTAAATTTAAATGCGTTAAGCGCAGATTTAATAGGGTTTTTTTCGTTTTTACCATCTTTAGACCCTTGCCCCATAGTGAAATTATGAGAGAAAAGGATTACTAAAGAAACCAATAATAGTTTCAAATATTTCATGTAATTAATTTTTTGTTTTGTCCACTTAAGCCTTACACTGTTTGCAAGACGGCTTGCTAAAGTACGAAATTTTTGTAAAATTTTAAACCCGTGCTAAAACCACTTAATTTTTATTCAAAAAGTTCTTTGGGAATCGAAGGAAATAGACGAAGAGCATTTTTGTAATATACTTTCTTTAATACTTCATCTGGAAGGTTTAATCCGTACATTTTCCAAAAAGCATGTCGTTTTCTAAAATAATTAAAGTATTCATCATCAGATTCTAAAACCCTAAAGTACGTGTAAAACTCCTCCTTGTTGTAAGAGTCTTTCCCGAACATAATTCTGTCCTGGTAATCAATGAAAAATTGACGAGCAGTCTTCGGTTGTCTACCCAGTTCTGCTATAACAGCCCCAAACTCTGTGACAACATTTGGGAATTTATCCAGGTGATAACCAAGTCTTTTCAAATCATTACCCATCCAGCCAAAATGTGCGTTGATAAATATGGTGTTTTTGTGTCTCTCAAAAATTGTATGCTGCTCTTTAATAATTTCTTCAAAAGGCGGTATAAAATTGGAGTCACCGTAAAATCTGTTAGGTTTTTCCTTTAACTCAAACCATCTTTCGTTTTGACTATCCTTAGGCAGCCAAAACTGAAAAGGGTCAGCAGAGTGAATTAACACTGGAATACCCAATTCTCCACAAACCTCCCATATTGGTCCTAACCTTTCGTCATCAACCCTGATTCTGTTTCCTTTGGAATCTTTATTGGTTAAGCCCAATCCTTTATATACCTTCAATCCTATAGCTCCTTTGGCAACAGCCCTTCTTATTGCATTTACTTGAGCTTCTACATGAACAGCTTTATCGACATTGTTAAAATCAACATTTACAAATAAGCCTATTCGACCGGGCTGATTTTCTTCTATGTTTTTTGTTGACTCGTCAAAATACAGGTCTTTAGCTGCTTGAGGGCCAAACCCCGACCCACTTAGGTTGACAATGTAGCCCATATTTATTTCATCCATTTCTGCCACAAGCTCGTTAAGATCCATTACTGGCATATTCCACAAATGACTGTGAACATCTACAAACTTATATTTTGCCTTTTTAATCACTTCACCCTCAACAATTAATGACGACGGTGGGTCGTAGTCTTCAAAGCTCATTATGTTTTGTTTGCTCTGTATTGTATCAATCGCAAAGTAAACAGCAAAAGTTATAACAAGAATAAATGATAAAACTTTAAAAAGGTTTTTTAGGCTAAACATAATTATTATTCTATAGGGATTGAAATACCTGTATTATCCCACATTAAACGCATGTTTACAAAACTAGAGTCTTGTAAAAAATCAACAGTTAGCTGTTCCAATGTTTTTTCCATCGGTTTTACATCAACTGAGGTTTTGAGAACATCAAATTTTGGATCTGGTTGTACAATTGCAAAAAACACGTCACTTTTTGAGCTTAGAGTGACAGTCCAACTGTTTTCATAAGGAAAGGTGAAAAGGGCATATTTACCCGCCTTTAACTTCTCTCCATTAAATAAAATGTCAGTTGAGGTTTCAAATGTGGTAGCCGCATTAGCTCCAGTTCTCCAATATTTTCCAAAAGGAACCAAAGCCCCATCTTCCTCTAAGCCGAAAATTAGCCTGTCTTTTTTATATGGACGGCTATAAACTACTTCAAAGTTCACATCATCTGAATTGTAAACAACAGTATCCTTAGGGCTTACAGGGTTAATTAGCATATATGCCACATAACCAACAAAAGCTAAAACTAATACTCCAACTATTTTTAAAACATTTTTCATTTTTATTATTTTAATTATTATTTATTAAACCTTGCAAGATACTTGCCAATCATATCAAACTCTATGTTAACCATATCTCCTTCTTTAAGTTTTTTAAACTGGGTGTTTTTATAGGTGTATGGAATAATTGTGACCTTAAAAGTATTTTTTTCGATATCAAAAACTGTAAGGCTAACCCCATTAATACAAATTGACCCTTTTTCTATTAAAAGCATCTCGTTGGCAATATCAAATTCAAATTTGTAAATCCAACTTCCGTCATTAATAGAGACATCAATGCATTTTGCAACACCATCCACATGTCCTTGAACCAGATGCCCGTCTAACCTCTCCCCAAGTTTCATGGCACGCTCAAGGTTAATAAGGTCATCAACCGAAAAGCTTCCAAGAGATGATTTTTCTAAAGTTTCTTTAACTGCTGTTACAGTATGAGTATTATCAGTCGTTTCAGTTACGGTTAAACAAACCCCATTGTGTGAAACACTTTGATCAATTTTAAGCTCACTACTTATTTCGCTTTCGATTGTGAAATCAATATTTCCACGATCAACTTTAACATTTGTAACTTTCCCTAAACTTTCTATAATTCCCGTAAACATTATCTCTGTTTAATTTGATAAATTTACAGAAATATTAGGATATAGCTAAAATCAAATTGAAAGATCAAAAAAACAATATCAAAGTAGGATTTACAACAGGTGACATGAATGGAGTTGGACCTGAAATTCTTTTGAATTCTCTACAAAATAAAGAGCTGCTATCTCTCTGTACACCAGTTATATACGGGCCTGTAAAAAACTTAAACTACACTTTGACCCGTCTAGGATTTGATATGTCATTTAAAAAAATAAACTCTGCTAAACAATCTAAAGAAGGAAAAATCAATGTAGTTGATTGCTTTAATAATATTCCAGAAATTACATTTGGAGCTTTAAACAAAGAAGTTGGACATGCTGCTTTTGAGTCGATTAAAATGGGGGTTAAGGACCTGAAAGAGGGTAAAATTGATGTTTTGGTCACCCCCCCTATTAATAAAGAAGCTATACACTCAGATGATTTTCCGTTTATGGGTCACACAGATTATATTGATAGTGAGATCGAGGGTAGTTCAACTATGATGATGGTTTCAAATGAGTTAAGAGTTGCATTATTGACCGAACATATTCCACTATCCAGGGTTACGGATTTAATTACAACTGAACTTGTTGAAAATAAAGTTAATGCCTTGAACGAAACACTGATAAGAGACTTTCAAATAGAGCGACCAAAAATTGCGGTTCTTTCAATTGACCCACATGTGGGTGACGGTGGAGTAATTGCAGAAAATGATAAAAAATTAGTTATTCCCGCGATTAAGAAAACACAAGACTCTGGGCTTCTGGTTTACGGCCCTTTTTCTGCTGATAGTTTTTTTGGATCAGGTGAGTATAAAAAATATGATCTGATTCTTGCCGCATATCATGATCAAGGACTTATTCCCTTTAAAACCCTATCTTTTGGAATGGGTGTAAATTACACATCTGGTTTAGAAAAAATTAGAACATCCCCTGATCACGGAACAGCGTATTCGATTGCTGGAAAAGGTGTCGCATCTATAGATTCATTTTTATCATCAATTTATCTTGCAATTGATGTCTTTAGGCGAAGGAAGATTTATGATGAGTTTTCTAAAAATAAACTAGAAACACCACAATAACCTAAATCAAGCTCTTTTCTTGTAGATTTTTTAAGAAAATTTATATATTTGCTCGCTTTAAAATTTTAGAGATGAAGCCAGACAGCAAATATAAAATTGAGTTTGCAGGTTTAAAGACTGGAAACCATCAATTTAATTTTAATGCAGACAAAAAGTTCTTTGATAGATTTAGTTTTTCTGATTTTAATGATGTCACTGTAAATATTGACATAGACTTAACAAAAAAATCAACATTACTTGAACTGAAGTTTGTTTTAAAAGGGGTTGTAAATATAAATTGTGATTTAACCAATGAGCCTTTTGATTTCGAAATAAAACATGAAGCATCTCTTGTCGTGAAGTTTGGTCAAGAATATAATGATGAGGACGACGAAATACTCGTTTTACCTCATGGAGAGCACAAGCTTTATGTTGATCAGTACATATTTGAATTGATTGTATTATCTTTGCCGCCTAAGAGAATTCATCCTGGTGTTGAAGACGGAAGCTTAAAGTCAGAAATATTAGATATATTGGAAGATCTTAAACCAAAAGAAAATAGTAATTTAGCCGACCCTAGATGGGAACAGTTAAAAAGTTTAAAAAAATAAAATAGTTTACTATGGCACATCCAAAAAGAAAAACGTCAAAAACTAGAAGAGACAAAAGAAGAACTCATTATAAGGCTGAAATGCCTCAGGTTGCAGTTTGTTCAAAAACAGGTGAAAGCCATTTATACCACAGAGCCTACTGGCACGAAGGTAAACTATATTACAGGGGTAAAGTTCTTTTAGACAACGTTGCTGCAGAAACTGAAGCTTAATCCATATTAGCGACTAGCTTCTCTAGTCTACTAATCCTTTTTTCTTGCTTTTTCAGTCTATCTATTTCGCTTTGTTGCTCTTTCAATGCATTGATAAGTACAGGTACTAATCCTTGATAGTTTACTGCTAACATTTCATTGTCATCCTCACTTACAAGTTCAGGAAATACTTCTTGAATCTCTTGTGCAAGTACACCTATCTTTTGTTTGCCTTTCATTTCATAGGACTTACCATCTATTTGTAATAGTTTAGGAAGTGTAGAACCAAGAGACACAATGTTTGACTTTAATCTTGCATCAGATGAAATCACTACATCTCCACTTACTGTTAAGTCATTACTTACTGTAGTATCCCCATTAAACATTACTTTAAAAGCATCAGATTTTGCATTAGATGCAGTTCCATTTCCAATCACAAAGGCAGTGTTTGCTGTATTAAATGAAGTAGCATTATTTGTAACAGTAGAACCTGAAGAATTATATTGTCCAATTACAAATGAGGCATAATCACTTGCTGTAGTGCTTAATCCCATTGCTGTAGAACGACTTCCACTTGCTGTTGTGTTATATCCCATTGCTGTAGATATACCTCCACTTGCTGTTGTGCTATCTCCCATTGCTGTAGAATAACTTCCACTTGCTGATGTGTCTCTTCCCATTGCTGTAGAACGACTTCCACTTGCTGTTGTGCTTTGTCCCATTGCTGTAGAATAATTTCCACTTGCTGTTGTGAGCCATCCCATTGCTGTAGAAATACTTCCACTTGCTGTTGTGAGTTTGCCCATAGCTGTAGAAGCTTGTGTGCTTGCTGTTGTACTATATCCCATTGCTGTAGAAGCTTCTCCGCTTGCTGTTGTATCATACCCCATTGCTGTAGACTCATTTCCACTTGCTGTTGTGCCATTTCCCATTGCTGAAGCATAAACACCTGTAGGACTTGTACTGTTTGTACTTACTTGTGCATTCATACTAAATGTGATAGTTAATGCTAAAAGTGTAAAAAGTTTTTTCATAATTTGTTATATAAATAGTTAATTTTTTAAGAATATATTATATTCTGAATATTTAAAATAAAATTATTTTTACCAAAAAAACATCATTTTTGACCAATTTAGAGTTAATATTTATCGAAAAAGACCAATTTTGATCAAAATATAGCTTTTTTTAGCTTAAAAGTAAGTAATTATTGAATTCATAATTTTTGTACAAATTATCATTTATTAATTTTAAGCATTTTTATCAATTTTTTAATTGTTTTTATCAATTTTTATTGAATTTAAACCCTTTTTTGTTGTTTTTTGCCTAAAAAGTTATCAATTTTGATATTATTAAATCTTTAATATGAAGTTAAAAGAAATTCAGAATTTAATTAAATTCGTTGCAAAATCTGGTGCTAATGAAGTTAGCCTAGAGATGGAGGATGTAAAAATCACTATTAAAACGTCATCAGGATCCTCACCAATTGTTGTACAAGATCCAATTGTCGTTCCCCAACAACCTATTTCACCAGTTGCTATTCCGACAACTGATACTATTGACCCAATCCCTGAACTTCCCGCAGATGAGGAATCGAACCTTATTACTATAACATCCCCAATCATTGGAACATTTTATAGAAAACCATCGCCAGATAAACCTACTTTCGTAGAGATAGGTGATACTATCTCTGAAGGCACTGTATTATGTGTTATAGAAGCGATGAAATTATTTAATGATATTGAGTCTGAGGTCTCAGGTAAAATTGTAAAAATTTTAGTTGACGACTCAAGTCCTGTTGAATTTGATCAACCTCTTTTTTTAGTTGATCCCTCTTAAATAAATAGCCCAATATGTTTAAAAAGATATTAATTGCCAACAGAGGTGAAATTGCTTTACGTGTTATAAGAACTTGTAAAGAGATGGGTATTCAAACGGTTGCTGTTTATTCAACGGCAGACGCTGAAAGTATTCATGTTAAGTTTGCTGATGAAGCCGTTTGTATCGGGCCAGCACCAAGCTCTGAATCTTACCTTAGGATTTCAAATATAATTGCAGCAGCAGAAATTACAAATGCTGATGCTATTCATCCCGGTTATGGGTTTCTTTCAGAAAATGCTAAGTTTTCTAAGATTTGTGAAGAACATAATATAAAGTTTATAGGTGCTTCTCCAGAAATGATTAACAAAATGGGCGATAAAGCAACAGCTAAAGCAACTATGATTGAGGCAGGTGTTCCTTGTGTTCCTGGCAGTCAAGGAATTATAGAATCTTTTGACCATTGTAAGAAGCTAGCGAAGGAAGTTGGTTATCCGGTCATGCTAAAAGCAAGTGCCGGTGGAGGTGGAAAAGGCATGCGAGCTGTTTGGAAAAAAGAAGACTTAGAGGATGCTTGGAATTCTGCAAGAGTTGAATCTAAAGCAGCATTTGCAAATGATGATATGTACATGGAAAAACTAATTGAAGAGCCACGTCATATTGAAATCCAGATTGTTGGTGACTCTAAGGGAAAGGCTTGCCATTTATCTGAAAGAGATTGCTCAATTCAAAGAAGACACCAAAAATTAACTGAGGAAGTTCCATCTCCATTTATGACAGATAAATTAAGGGAAAAAATGGGTGTAGCTGCTGTTAAAGCTGCAGAATATATTAAATATGAAGGAGTAGGTACGGTAGAGTTCTTAGTTGATAAAAACAGGAAGTTTTATTTTATGGAAATGAATACTAGAATTCAAGTTGAGCACCCGATTACTGAACAGGTTATTGACTATGATTTAATAAGAGAACAAATTATGGTGGCTTATGGACAAAAAATTTCTGGTAAAAATTACATACCAAAACTACATTCAATAGAGTGTAGAATAAACGCAGAAGACCCACATCACGATTTTAGGCCTTCGCCAGGAAAAATTACAAACCTTCATTTACCCGGTGGCCATGGTATAAGAATTGACACTCATGTTTATTCTGGATATACTATCCCAGCAAATTATGACTCAATGATTGCTAAGTTAATTACAACGGCACAAACAAGACAAGAAGCAATTGATAAAATGAAAAGAGCTCTTGATGAGTTTGTAATTGAAGGAATAAAAACTACAATTCCATTTCACAGAAAACTTATGGAAAGTAAAGATTATTTAGAAGGAAATTATACAACTAAGTTCATGGAAGACTTTTCAATGGAAGATTAATATGAAAAAAATAGTTGTTGTTGGTTCTGGAATTAATGGTTTAGTGGCAGCTAATTACTTGGTTAAAAATAATTTTCATGTTACAATAATTGAGAAGAAGGATATAGTTGGTGGAGCTTGTGTTAAAGATACAGCTGTAATTAACGGAAAAGACATCGATTATGCTCATGGTGCTACCGTACTTGGAATGATGCAAAAATTTGTTTTCGAAGAAACGGGATTAGATAATCATGTAAAAACGTATTTCCCAAAAGGACCAAAAATTGTTTATTTCAATGATCCTGAAAAAGCCACAAGAATTTTTCAAGACACTAATAATTTATGTTTTGAATTAGAAGAAAAGTGGAATGAAAAAGGGGATATAAGAGCATTTAGAGATGATGAAAATAAAGTAATAGGTTATCTACAAAACCTTTACAGAAACGCTATAACACCAAGTGTTGAATCAGCAAGAGAATACTTAGGAGATTATCTGACCAAGCTATGGGTAGAGGGTTCAGCATATGATTTATTGAACCACTATTTTACCTCCGAAAAAACAAAATTATACATGGGAATGACAGTGATTGAAAGTGGGCCAACTTCATTATATGAGCAAGGCTCTGCCATTAACATCCCTTTAATGGATTCAGGATCAATTTTCAATGGCTATTGGGGTTTTGTCAAGGAGGGAATTTGGAAAATTACCGAAAAACTTTCAAAAATAAATTTAGATGCTGGAGCCGATTTAATGTTATCAACTAAAATTAGACAAATTGATACCACAAACAACACAATTTTTTACCTTAAAGATAAAATAGAAAAAAAACTATCGTATGATTATATCTTCTTTGCTACCGACCCCATTACTCCTTCAAAAATTTTAGCAGACAAGCCACTTAAAATAGCACTTGAAAAAAAAGATTGGATAGGTACAAGCGGTAAAATTACTTTATTTTTCAAGAATCCTGTCAAATGGAAATATACAGACGAAAAAAATAATTATGACACATCATTCAGATTCATATTTTCTAATCAAAGCTTAAAAGAATTTGAAAAAAACAGTCAAGATTCTAAAAGAGGACTTAAAGACTATATTCCAGGCTATATTCAAATCTACCCTGAAGGAGCAGCCCAAAGAAAAATGGGTAACGTTGAAGAATTTGATAAAGTAATTTTATTCACCAAGAATTTTTCATTTGAAAAAAAAGCTGAAGATCTCAATAAAACAAAAAATAATATTATTTCTAGTTTTTTAAAATTTATTGAAAACCCTGAAGATCTAGTTGATTCAAAATTTATAACTCCAAAAGATTTAAATGAAATTTTTCTTTTTCCAAAAGGAAATATTGACCATCTCTCACTTTCAACCAATCAAAACTTTGATATGCGCAGTTTTTCTAGCGAACCTAATGACAAGTTTTTTAGATATTCGAATTATAACAATATATATTATTGTGGAGCTGGGTCTTTCCCATGCGGAAGTGTAGCTGGAACACCAGGCTATATGTCCACTAAGCAGCTTATAAAGGGTGAGTCAAAAATGACTAAATACTCCGATAAGTTAATAGATTGATCTTATGAGAAAAACAAAATTAATTACAGCTCTTCTGTTTTTTATGGTGTGTTTTACAACAAAGCATCTGATTGCCCAGACAGATGGGGAATCTTTTACAATTTATCTGATTAGACACTCAGAAAAAGACATTTCGTCTGAAAATCAATTGGACCCTCCTCTTACAATATGCGGAATAGAAAGATCTGAGTACTTACGTTCATTTTTTGAAGACACCAATATTAAAAACGTTTACAGCACAAACTATTTAAGAACAAAAAAAACAGCCATGCCAACAGCTTTGTCTAAAAAAGTAGGCATACAATATTATGACTCAAATAATTTGAAGCTTTTTTCTGAACAACTATTAAATTTAAAACAAAACAGTATAGTGGTGGGTCATAGTAATACAACGCCAATATTAGCTGGACTATTAATTGATAAGGATATGAATCCCTTCAATGAAAACATTTACAACAGGGTGTATAAAGTTATTATCAGTCAAAAAAATAAGAAACTATTTGTGTTTGAGACATTTTTTGATTGTAATTAGTAATATATTGCGGACATCTTTATGAGACTGAGAAATTTTATATTAACATCAATTTTTTTATTTCTTTTTCAAAACCTCTGTTTTGCTCAATTTGTTACTATTGACAATTACTCGGTTAATAATCTTGGTCAAGCTCAATTATCAATACAGGGGCAGCAAGGCAAATACTATATTCTACATGCACAACACAATTCGGAATTTAATTGGGCAACATCACTTACCATCGGGTTAGATGGCACTATGATTATTTCTGAACCATCACAGGCTTATCCACTAGAAAACTATTCTATAACAGAGCACGATATTGATAATCCAGACGATTATGATGGGGACGGAATTGATGACATCACAGAATTTAATAACATGCCAACTGATTCGCCTTTCAATTACGCCCCAGCGATTGATTTTATTGATGGATCAACTTCAATTCCGGACGCGGATACATTTATGGAGCTGGCCACTGTTAATAATGTAAGTTGGGCCCCATTTTTAGATGACCAGCTTTATGTTAAGTTTGGAATATTAGATAGAGATACACCTAACCCGAAAGTTTATTTTATCAATAGCAATACATATACAATTCACGCCAGCTTTTGGAACGGTATAGGTGCTTCAGTTACTGGTGATGACGCATCTGGTGAAATAGTTTTTAATCCAAATACAATATTACCAACAGGTATTATTGGAACTTATTCTTTTAATTTCTCTTTTGGTGACGCATATAATTTTGAGGATACTCAAAGAACTTATGAATTATTAGTAGCAAGTATGCCATTTCTACAAAACAACATGAATCATTTTATAGGGCAGGCAGACGAAAATGACCACTTAAACAATTATGCTGATGAGTTTGTAGATTCAAGATTTGATGTGGTTCTGGAGACAGATGTTTTTGCTGAAGTAAATTACATACCCTTCCATTTAGCTGAAGGATATGGATATTTTAGACACATGCAAAATTTAAATGAAACACCTGGAAGTAGAGACATTGTTCTTTATGATGCCTTGCCTAATTCATTGCCCAGGGTTGGGGGTATTATTACATCTGTTATTCAAACACCACTTTCTCATGTAAACCTCAGGGCTATCCAAGACAATGTTCCTAATGCATATATAGCCGACCCTCTTTCTATAAACGAAATAGCAAGCTTATTAAATGGCTATATATATTATAAGGTTGAAAATGAAAGCTTTGAAATCAGAGAAGCCACCCTTGATGAGGTCAACGAATGGTATGAAAACATTAGACCATCTGAACCACAGTTTCCAATACGTGATTTGAGTATCACTGAAATACTACCACTGGCAGAAATTGATTTTGAAATGTCAACTGCATTTGGTGCAAAATGTGCAAATGTTTCGACGATGAGGACATTCCAATTTCCAGATGGTACCATTCCAGACGGATTCGGTATTCCATTTTATTATTATGATGAATTCATGCAGTTTAACAACTTTTATGAGGAAGTCCAAATAATGATTGACAACCCTAGTTTCCAATATGATATAAATTTTAGGGTCGATCGACTTCAAACACTACGTACAGCAATTAAAGATGCGCCTATGCCCCAGTGGATGTTGGACGACCTTCAAGCTATGCATGATGCTTTTCCAGAAGGTACGGCTGTTCGTGTCAGATCAAGCACCAACAATGAAGATCTTCCAGGATTTAGCGGAGCTGGCCTATATACATCTAAGACCCAATATCCTGATGAAGGCCATATTTCAAAATCTGTAAAGCAAGTTTTTGCCAGTATGTGGAATTTTAGGGCTTACGAAGAAAGAGATTTTTATAGAATTGATCATTTCTCAGCAGCTATGGGACTACTCTGCCACCCGAACTATCAGCAAGAACAATCGAATGGTGTGGGAATAAGTATTGATCCAATTTATGAAACCGAGGATACATTTTATCTTAACACCCAAGTTGGTGAATCCTTGATAACAAACCCAGATCCAAATTCTGTTCCTGAGGAAATTTTACTATACAGAGATCCTACACAGTCAGGGGGCTATTTAGTTTTAAGGCTTTCAAACTTAGTTAATGCAGGAGAGCTTATAATGGATGACGAATACCTAAATCAAATGCGAGACTATTTGACTGTAATTCATGATGAATTTGCCATACTTTATGATGTTGCCGGTCAAGAAGACTTTGCTATGGATATTGAATATAAAGTTACAGCCCAAAACCAACTAGCCATCAAACAAGCTAGGCCATGGGTATCCTTCTGGGCAGACATTAACGGCGACTATGATTTGGCCGTTGATGCGATAATAAACCCTGAGACATCGTCAAGCTTAGGAGATGATGAACTTGTAACGGTTACTATTGCAAATTATGGATTAAACGAGATAAGTAATTTTGATATTCAACTTGTGTTTGGTGATGAAATAATTGAAACGATTACGATTACTGAGATTATCGAGCCTTTTGAAGAATCAAATTTTCAATTTACAGTTCCAATAGATTTATCAAACAGCGGTGATTATGAAATTACTGTTAATCTCAGTCATCCTGATGATGTATATGAGAATAACGATTCGTTAACAACCACGGTAAGTAACATACCACAGTATGATGCTTCACTAGAAATAGAAGCTCTTAGAGTTTTATGCGGCGATTTAGTTGAAGTAGATTTGACAATTTCTAATTTAGGTGATACAACAATTAACGAAATTGAAATTGAAACCATGGTAAACGGACTTTCGATATTAGTTAATTACGAATCTTTCGAAATTCCATATTCTGAACAAGAAACAGTCACGCTTGTTTTGGATCAAAATCTTCAAGAATCAAATGATATCTTATTAGATATAATTTCTATTAACAATCAAAATGATGAAAGCACTGCCAATGACATTGTCACAACTACAACAACACTTGAATCATCATATAATATTGTTACTTTCATCATTAACCCCGACAATTACCCGCAGGAAACTTCTTGGAAGTTATATGATAGCACAACAAATGAAATTGTTCACACAGGCTCATTAAATTCAGAAACAGATTATTATATCGAAGATATTTGTGTAAATTTTGAATCGTGTTTTACGCTGGATTTCTTTGACTCATATGGTGATGGAATTTGTTGCGGATATGGAGAAGGGAATTTTATGATGATTGATTTAAGTGGAAATGTGATTTTTGAGAATGATGGCATTTTTGACAATTTTACACAGGAAACATTTTGTTTAGGTGAAAATGGATGTGAAATCACAGCCGAAGTCAATGTTACAAATGCAAGCTCTGAGGACATGAATGACGGACTGATTTCAATTGTTGTTTCATCAGGGGTTGGCCCATTTCAGTATAGTATTGACGGAGGTTTAAATTACTCGCAATCAAACACCTTTACAGACTTATCACCAGGTGACTACAATATTTCAATCATCGGTTCTGCAGGTACATGTGAGTTTGAACAACATGTTGCAATTCAGTTTTGCAGCTTAACAGCTGTTGATGTACAGGCTACTGGAGTTCCGTCGAGTATATCAACTGATGGAAGTATTACAATAACTCCAAATTCTGGTGAAGGCCCTTATCAGTATAGCATCGATGGAGGACAGACCTTCTTCGATGATAACTTCTTTACAGACTTACCCTCAGGGCTATATAATGTTGTTGTAGTTGACTCACAAAACATATGCTCATTTGAGGATTCAGTTCGAGTCGAAATTGAATCAGTAATTATAAATGAGATTAATTTTAGGTCTGGTGATGAATTTAGCCCAAATGATTGGATAGAGCTATACAATCCGAAATCATACCCAATTGACTTATCAGATTGGCAAATTAGGGATGATAATAACAACCATATTTTCTACATTCCAGAGTCAACACAAATTGAACCTGAAGGCTTCCTCGTGATTGTACGCGATGAGCTTGATTTTAGTAGCTCTTACCCTGGAATTCCCTACATAGGTGAATTAGGTTTTGGTCTTGGTGGCTCTGATGCAGTCAGATTATTTAATTCAGCAAGTAAACTAATTGATGAGGTTGATTATGACATAGACAATTCCAATCCAAATTGCGATCATACTCTAAATATGATTGATTCTTACGGAGATGGTTGGAACGGAAATGCTGTATCGGTTGTAGTAAACGGCCAAATTGTAGTTGAGGAAGTAACATTCCAAAATGGATACTTTGAAGACATTTTATTTGAAGCTACCCAGGGTGACTCAATTGAGCTAATTTGGTATTCTGGAGATTGGTTAGAAGAAGTTTCCTTTGAAATTCTTGACGGTAATGGTAATATAATTGCATCAGGACATTATGGAGACACTTTAGAAGATGAAAATGTGTTAGCATTTTGCTCTGAAAATGCTTCAGATTGGAATTTATGTGCTGACGGGACAGGCTATACATTAGAACTAATCAGTCCAGAATTAGACAACTCAGTTGCCGAAAATTGGGACTGTATAAATGAGTTTGGAAGCCCTAATGCCCCAAATACCTCAAACTTGTCAATACCAACAGATATTCTACTTGATAATATAAGAATTTATCCAAATCCTGTAGATGACATTTTACAAATTAGCGGCAATCTAGAATCCTATAATGTTGAAATTTATTCCTTAACGGGTCAAAAAATTTATACAGCATTTAATATTTCAAATGTTGATATGGGCCCATATGCAAATGGTATTTATATTATAAAAGTTTATCATGGTAATTCGCTTACAATAAAGCGTATAATAAAGTCTAATTAATTTTTATTAATAAACTTTCTCTCAATTCTTTCAGATAAGTTGGTTAAAATTTCATAAGAAATAGTTCCAACATTTTTTGCAAAATACTCAGCATTATTTTCCTTATTAAATATAATCACCTCATCTCCTTCCACAGACTTGATTCCGTTTAGGTTTACCATGAATACATCCATACAAATATTACCAATTACTTTTGCCTTTTTATTATTTATTATAACATATGCACTTTTTGAAAATGATCTACTAATTCCATCAGCGTGTCCAAGGGGAATTATGCCAACCCTTATTTGTTTTTCACAGAAAAAGGCTCTGTTATAGCCTATTGAATCTCCCTTTTCAGCTTCAATTATTTGAGCAATAACAGACTTTAATGTGTGAACAGGCCTTAACTCTTTATTCAACTCATTATTATATCCATATAATCCAATTCCAGATCTCACCATATCAAATTCACACTCGGGATAATTATAAATTCCAGATGTATTTGACATATGAAGAAAAGGGTTATATGAAAGCTGGGATTTTATATTTGACGAGATTTTTTTAAATAAATTTATCTGAGAAAATGTAAACTTTGATTCTTGAGGATCTTCAGTTGCAGCTAAATGAGAATAGATACTTACTAATTTAATAGAATCACAATTCTTGATTTTATTCATTGCCTTTTCAGTTTCTTTTTCATTAAACCCAACTCTGTTTAGACCAGTATTTATTTTGAAATGACACGGATAGTTTTTTGTTTTATTAGAGCTTAAATAATCAATAAAGTTATCAAGAAAATAAAAAGAATATAGACTAGGCTCTAAATTATATTCAATAATTTCTTTGAAGGATGCAACTTGTGGAAGCAGCACTAATATAGGAGTTTTAATCCCTGATTTTCTCAGCGCAACACCTTCGCTTGCAAATGCAACGGAAAAATAATCCACCCCTAAGCATGCTAATTTTCTAGCAACTTCTAAACTGCTAGATCCATATCCATTTGCTTTAACTACAGCCATGAATTTTGTTCGATAACTTAGTTTGGAAGAAATGACATTAAAGTTGTGCTCAAGAGCTTTAAGATTAATTTCTAATATACTTTTTTTCAATCTTTATTTTTTTTTCTTGAAACTTTTTTTGCTTTTTTGATTGACTTTTTAACGAACGCTGCGCGACTCAGAGGCATGTATTCATCGCCTTTTCCAAGCAGAATCCTTTTTTTACTCTTTGTTTTTCTATAACTATATTGAGCGAGACCGCCAGTCTTTGGACATATAGCATGCACCTTGGTGACATATTCAGATGTTGCCATAAGATTAGCCATATTTTTAAATGGAACTCCCTTATAGTCCATATCTAATCCAGCAACGATAACCCTTACTCCTTGATTAGCAAGTACATTACAAACCTCAACAATACTATCATCGAAAAATTGCGCCTCATCAATTCCTACTACTTTAAAACCTTTAATTTTTTTATAAATTTCTTCAGATTTCTTGATTGTTTTGCACTCAATAACTGTGTCATCATGTGACACTACAGTGTTTTTTTTGTCTCTTATATCTAGTTTGGGTTTAAAAATAATTACATTCAAGTTTGCGTATTTAGCCCTACGAATTCTTCTTATTAACTCTTCAGTTTTTCCAGAAAACATTGATCCACAAACAACTTCAATCCATCCGGTTTGTTTGCTAAAGTTTAAAGTATTTTCAAGAAACATTTCGTAAATTTAAAAAAGTTGATAGCTTAATTGATTCTTAAAATTGAAACAAATAAATTTAGTAAAAAACAAGCTGATATTAACCTTAGTTAAATTTAATTTAAAGATTTTTAATGAGTAGGCTATTCATTGTACCAACACCAATAGGAAATCTAGGTGATATCACTTTAAGATCCATCGAAGTACTTAAATCGGTGGATCTTATTTTGGCTGAAGACACAAGAACATCATCTAAACTATTGAAGCACTATGATATTGACTCGCCTGTAGAGTCTTTTCACATGCACAATGAGCATAAAAAACTAGAATCTATAATTAATAAGCTAAGAAATGATACCCAAATTGCTTTAATTTCTGACGCAGGAACGCCCGGAATTTCTGACCCAGGGTTTTTATTGGTTCGTGAGTGTATAAAGAATGAAGTCGAGCTTGAGTGTTTACCAGGCCCAACAGCCTTTATACCAGCCTTAGTGTCCTCAGGACTACCTAGTGATAGATTTTCTTTTGAAGGGTTTTTACCTGTTAAAAAAGGAAGAACTAAAAGATTGAAAGAGCTATCAGCCGATACAAAGACAATGGTCTTTTATGAGTCTCCTCACAGGATACTAAAAACGTTAAATGATTTTTCAAATTACTTTCATGTTGAAAGTCAAATTAGCGTATCACGGGAGCTTACAAAATTATATGAAGAAACATTTAGAGGTACAATTAAAGAGTCAATTGAGTATTTTCAAAAAAAGAAACCAAAAGGAGAATTTGTAATTATCCTTTCACCAAACTAAAAAATATGGATACAAATACAGTTATTACAAATTGGAAAAAAGGAACGACAGAGTTTGAGTGTATTAACCCAAATGGTATATCAACGATTCTTGGAACTGGTTCAGATGGAGAAAAAAAAATTGCTTCACCAAAAGCAATTATGCTAGCGTCTTTGGCAGTATGCTCAGGACTAGATGTTATAGCAATTCTCAAAAAGATGAGAGTTGAATTAGATGATTTTAAAATAAATACAACTGCACGCTTAACCGATGAGCACCCAAGATTTTATGATGAGGTTACAGTAGAGTATCATTTTTTTGGTGAAGATTTAGACAAAGATAAAATAGAAAAATCTGTTGATTTGTCTGTTACCAGGTATTGTGGAGTAATGGAAATGTTTAGGGGTTTTTCCAAAGTTAAAATTGAAATTAAGTACAATTAAAAATTGCTAGCAGAAATTAACAGACATATAAATGATGGCAGGATTAGTTTTGATGAGGCTAATCACGATTATTTTGTCGACGGTAAAAAGATTAAATTTTCGGTTACTGAAATCATTGATAAGTTTTTTCCAAAATTTGATAAAGCCTACTGGGCAGAGAGAAAGGCTAAAGAAAAATTAGAACGAGATCACATTGATTATGATTCTGAAATATTAGAGTCAGTTATAAAACAAATCTCAAATGGTTGGGAAAAGAAGAGAATTGATGCCGCATCAAAAGGGACTATATTACATGAGAAGATAGAAGACTTTTACAACTCTAAACTTCACAATGATTATCCACCAGAGTTTGAATATTTCAAAAATTTTCACAATAAATACAAAAGATTAAAACCCTACAGAACAGAATGGAAAATTTATGACAAAAATCTTTCATTGGCTGGTACTGTTGATATGGCTTATGAAAAAGAAAATGGCGAACTATTTATTTTTGATTGGAAAAGAACCTCAAAACTAGTAGACCAAAACAATCAGCCAGTTCTAAAGGATTTTAACTTTGGATACGATGGATTATCTCATGTAGCCGATAATAGTTTTAATAGGTATGCTCTACAACAAAATGTTTATAGATGTATAATTGAAAAGAACTATAAAAAGAAAATTAGCTCAATGAACTTACTGGTTTTACACCCAAATTATAATGACTTTATTCATCTAAAATTACCGGAAATGAAAAAAGAGGCAGAATTTTTGATTTATCAAGCAAAAGAGTTGACCAATTAGCGTGGAAGAAAAATTAGACCCGTACGCAGCACTTAGATTTAAGGAGTTTAATTTTTTCCTTGTTATAAGGTTTATACTTGTTTTCGGATGGTCAATGCAGTTTATTATTGTTGAATGGGAGGTGTATAGTTTAACAAAAGACCCACTTTCTTTAGGCCTGATTGGCTTGGTTGAAGTTATTCCAGCTATTTCAACAGCACTGTTTGCGGGACATATAGTTGATCAACGGGAAAAAAAGATGTTATTTGTTCAGTGTATTTTAGCATTTCTATTAGTTGCCATTGGCTATTATTTTATAACAGGCCCATATGTTTATGATAATTACGAAAATTCTCAAATTTTAACGGGAATATATATTTTGGTTTTCTTAGGGGGGTTTATAAGAGCTTTTATTGGCCCTACAATTTTTTCATTAGTTGCTTTGATTGTACCAAAACGAGTTTACCCAAATGCAGCAACTTGGAGTAGTTCAACTTGGCAACTAGCAGTTGTATTGGGTCCTGCATTTGCAGGGTTTTCTATAGCATGGATTGGGGTTCACAATTCGATGGGGATTGTGTTATTAACGATAGTAATTGGGCTTTTATTAATCGGATTTATAAAAAAGAAACCTATTTTAAATCCCAACATTGGCGAACCAATATATCAAAGTCTGAAAGCAGGTCTAAACTTTGTATATAAAACGAAGGCTATCTTAGTTGCATTGACTCTTGACATGGTTGCCGTTTTATTTGGAGGAGCAATTGCACTACTACCAATTTATGCACAAGATATATTAAATGTTGGTTCAGAGGGATTTGGAATTTTAAGAGCAGCACCAGCAGTAGGGTCAGTTTTAATGATGGTTGCTTCTGCTCATATCCCGCTTACAAGAAATGCTGGTAAGAAGCTGCTCTTTGCCATTTTTTGTTTTGGAATTTCGATAATTGTATTTGGGGTTTCTGATATATTCTGGCTCTCAGTATTTGCACTATTTATGTATGGATTAACCGATGGAGTTTCAATGATTATTAGACAAACTATTTTACAATTAAAAACACCAGATGAATTTAGAGGAAGAGTTGCTTCCGTAAATTCAATATTTGTTGGTTCATCAAACGAGCTGGGTGCATTTGAAAGTGGGGCAACAGCAAAATTAATGGGAACAGTACCTGCTGTGGTATTTGGAGGTGTAATGACAATATTGACAGTTGGGTTTACAGCGATTAAATTTCCGAAATTTAGAAAATTAGATTTAACAAAAGATATGAACGAAAATAAATAAATTATGATTATAGCGATGTATATAGTAGGAGGTTGTGTATTTGCAATATATATATTTCTTCAAATATGGGATATTCACAATCAAAAAAAGAAGGATAAAGAAAATGATCTTGGCTATTACTCAAGACATAATCAACCAAAAAAATTTGACTGAGAAATGACTTGATAAACCCTAAACAACTTACTATCTTAACCAAAAAATTTTCAAGATGAAAAAACTATTTACACTTTTAGCATTGATTTTCCCATTTATAATGAATGCACAAATAAGCACAAGTGGTACAAACAATTCAGGCACCTATTCTTCAGCAGTGGGATATCAAACAATTGCAAGCGGAAATTATTCAATAGCAATGGGATATCAAACAACAGCTAGTGAAAGTTATTGTACAGCTATGGGATATGCCACTGCAGCAAACGGAAGTGTCTCTACATCTATGGGGGTAAGTACAATAGCAAGTGGAGATGGTTCTACGGCAATGGGAAATCAAACAACAGCAAGTGCAAACAACTCAACAGCTATGGGAGCAAGTACAACAGCAAGTGGAGAAGTTTCCACAGCAATGGGATATGCCACAACGGCAAGCGGTATTAGTTCCACAGCAATGGGATTAAGCACAATAGCAAATGGACCTAATTCTACAGCCATGGGAATTAGTACAACAGCAAGTGGAGGTGTTTCAACTGCAATCGGAAGAAGTACAACAGCAAGTGATTATGGATCTTTGGTAATTGGACATTACAATTCTTCCGGTTCTTCTGTTACTAATAGTGCTACATCTTTTAGCACTTCAAACACGGCTTTTGTAATTGGTAATGGCACCTCAGCAGGTTTATCAGATGCATTTAAAGTGATGTTTAATGGTGATGCTACAGTAAGTAATGACCTTACTGTAGTGGGTGACGTTGAAGTTCAATCTGATGCAAGATTAAAGTCAAACATAGTATCTCTTGGTTCTACACTTCCTAAACTATTACAAATAGATGGTAAGTCCTATGAGATGAAAGGCAAACAAAAGATAGGTGTACTTGCACAAGAGATTCAAGAAGTGTTTCCTGAACTTGTAAGTGAGGGTGACAATGAAATGTTAGCAGTAAACTATCAAGGATTAGTGCCTGTACTTATCAATGCACTGAAAGAGCAAAATAAAATTATAAAAAGTCAGGATCTTAGACTTTCAAAAATTGAGAAATTATTAGCAAATCTAAATGAGTAGAATTTTAGTTTCAATTATCTTTTCACTGTTACAAATCAATGTATTTGCCATACAATCAGATACACTAATTTTAGACAGAGTAGTACTTAAAAGTACTTTAATAAACCAAACAAACCCAGCATTATCGGTTTCCGAAATATCCTACAAGCAAAATGAAATTAGACCCATTAATTTTCAGGATGCCATTGATTTTTCACCTGGCCTTTGGATTACAAATAGTGAGAATCAAGCGCAAGACAACAGAATGGCAATAAGAGGCTTTGGAGCCCGATCAGCTTTTGGAATTAGAGGTATTAAAATTATTCTTGATGGAATTCCACTCACAACACCAGATGGACAATCACAAGTAGATAATATCCCTTTTGAACTGATTGAAAATGTAGAGATTATGAAAAGCCTGTCATCCACAAGATATGGAAATGCATCGGGTGGAGTGGTTAGTGTAAACACCTTTTCTAACCTTTCCAATAAATATATTATGGAGGCTGGTTATGGAAGTTATGGTTACAAAAATATTAAAGGATTATACTCAACAAACAGTCAAAAGTCATCCACTATTTTAAACATTACTCAAGCTGAGAGTGATGGATATAGAGATCATAGTAGCTACTTAAACAAGTCTTTATTTTTTAAGCATACAAGGAAATTCCAAAAGATTAATTTGAAATTCAATTTGCTTTATTTCGATAGCCCTTACGCTTTTGACCCAGGAGGATTAAATATTGAATCAGTTGAAGAAAATAGATCACAAGCAAGAGACAGAAATGTGCTTTATAATTCACAAGAATCAATTAAACAAATTCAAACAGGACTAGTTTTAGACTGGGATACAAAACTTGGTGAGGTTAATTCAAATGTATATTACAGTAATCGTGATTTTGTAGGATTACTGCCATTTACAAATGGAGGTTATGTTGAATTAGAGAGAGATTTCTCTGGTGCGGAAATAAGCATCAAAGATAAATCTCAGAATTTTGAATGGATAGTTGGAACGTCAATTCAAGATCAAAAAGACGACAGAAAAAGATTTGAAAATAATGAAGGGGAAAAGGGTTTTATAACCCTTGATCAGATTGAGTCTTTTAAGTCTTATGGGGCTTTTGCTCTTGCTTCATACAACGAAGAAAATTATAGTATTCAATCAGGCGTAAGGTTTGATCTACACAAAATTTCATCACATGACAATATTGGGATTGATCAACAATATCTTGATTATTCTAAGTCACTTAATGCTTTTTCCCCCAATATTGGATTAATTTATAACTTAAATAGAAATGATGAAGTTTATATAAATTATGGAGAATCTTATGAAACACCGTCATTAAGTGAGCTCTCAGCAAATCCAAATGGCGTTGGATTCAATGAAGATTTAAATCCAATGAATTCAAGCGGATTTGACATAGGTTTTAGAAAGAATTCACAAAATTTATCTTTCAGCATTGCAGCATTTTATATTGACACAAAAGACGAAATAGTTCGTTACGAATTAGAGGGTTTTGAGGGTATGAACTTCTACAGAAATCTAGGGACCTCAAAAAGAGTTGGTGCTGAGTTTGAGGCTAGTTATAACTTAGGGAAGTCAGGGCAATTAAATGCATCATATACTCAAGCTAAATATGAATTTGAAAACCAAGGTGTTAGTGGAGATTTACCTGGAATTCCAAAATCCAATTTTGCCCTTGAGTGGCTTTATGGATACAAGGGTTTTGATTTAAAAATGGATTTAAAATATGTAAATTCATTATATGCGGACAATAATAATGAAGTAAAAGTTCCTTCGTATTTACTGTCAAATATTGCTCTAAAAAACGAGTTTAATTTCAGAGGGTTTTTCCTAGAAGCTGGTTTACATGTAAGAAACTTACTTGATGAAAAATACTTTGACAATATTAGAACCAACGCATTTGGCAGCAGGTTTTACGAGCCAGCTTCACTTAGAAGTTTCATCCTTTCAATTAAAACTACTTTCTAATGAGGCTTATTATTTTTGTTGTTTTGCTATTTACATCACTTTCCATAGCACAAGAAAAACTAGATATGGAAGTCTATATTAAAAACAATAATATGGAAAAAGGGTATAGAACTTTAAAAACTACTTTTTCCGATTCCTTAATTTTCAAAAGTAAATATAAAGACAGTAATTACTCTTTAGATTATGTTCTTAGATATTATTATGCTACTGCGATAGATTTAGATTGCAATGGGAATGAATTGATCAGTATGAGTGGGCTTGTATTTCCGATTGAATCGGCAAAGCCAGATGAAATTGTAGAAGAAGTCATTGCCCTAATTGGCAACATGTATTATGGAAGAAAAGAGGATAAAGATTTTAAAAGAAAGATTCAGAAAAATTAATCATTATACCTTTTCAGGCTTAGCTTATTCCCGTCAAACTCGGCATAGGTGAAATTTGTAGGAAGAGGAAAAGAGTCACTCAGATTAATGTATTTAGACTCTGAGTTTAAATTTAATTCAACTGGAATGTGAGAGTGACCAAAAATGAAATAGTCATAATGCTTTGTTTCAAGTTTTTTTCTACAGTACTGGGTTAGCCACTGATTTTCAACATCACCAATATCTTTTTTTGCTGACATTATTTTCTTTTCCCTTGAAAGAAATTGACCAAGTTTGACCCCAATGTCAGGATGAATCCATCTAAAGCACCACTTAAAAAATCTATTTCCCGTAATGAATTTTTTCATCAATTTGTAAGAAGTATCACCAGGACCTAAACCATCTCCATGTCCAACTAGAAAACTTTTATCATTTATTTCAAACTCCTGAGGTTCTGTAATTACCTTTACTCCAAGCTCTTTTTGGAAGTAATCATTAACCCACATATCATGATTTCCCGGAAAGAAATATATCTGAATTCCAGAATCAGAAATTTCTGCTATTTTTCCTAAAACCCTTGTGAATCCTTTAGGTACAACTGTTTTGTATTCAAACCAAAAGTCAAATAAATCACCAAGAAGGTAAATTGAATGTGCATCAACTTTAATGGTGTCTAGCCATTTTACCAACTTTTTCTCACGCACCAAGCTTGACTTAGAATCAGGTATTCCTAAATGGTTGTCAGATGCAAAATATATTTTCTTTCCTTCGGTTACTTTCATGACTTATTAAGCCAAAGATATATAAAAGATTAATTGTCAGCAGCAAACCACTCTGAATATGAGGTTTCTGTTTCTTCTAGTTTAAGTGAGTGAAGTTTAATTTCAACTGGTAGTTTTGAAGAGATTTTGCTAGCAAAGTCAACCACCATTTCCTCAATTGTTGGTTGATAATCAGCCATAACTACTTTGTGGCCATCAATTATTAAATTATTAGCAAGTTCTTTGTGGGGAGAGTTTTTATTTAAAATTACTGAGTGATCAAATTTCTCAATTATTTCAGAATTGACTATTTTTTTTAGGTCACCAAAATCCATAACCATTCCACATTTTACATTAGAACTTTCGTTGACAGGAACCCCAATTACAGTCACAAAAAGATTGTAGTTATGACCATGAATATTTTTACATTTTCCGTCATAACCATAAAGAGCATGTGCTGCTTCAAATCTAAACTTTTTGGTAATTCTAATATTTGGCATTTAGTTAATTATTGAGCTCCAAATTTACATTATTTATGAAAGCTTATTAAATGTTTTTCTGAATTTAATTATCAGAGGAATTGATCTAGATAAAATCCAAAGAGTAAATGCATAAAAGATTCCATGCAACCCAAGTTCATAATGGTCAAATAAAATAACAAATGGAACAAAGATTATAAAAGTTGAGAATAGTAGTACGTTTCTAAGATCTTTCATCCACCCCAAACCCTTGTATAATCCGTCAAAAATAAATGCAATTGAGCAAAGTGGAAGCATCGCCAGAATTATCCAAAAAACATTATAAAACTCTTTTAAAACAACAGGATCATTATTAAATATTCTTCCTAGAGGATAATAAAAAATAAAACCAATAATGCACATGATAATGCCAATTTTGACTCCTATTTTTGTCAAATCATTTCCGAATTTCATAAGTACACCATATGATTTTTCACCATACAGTTTTCCGGAAAGTATTGTCCCAGCACTTGAGTATCCATCAATAATAAATGCGACAAGAAACCAAAGATTAATTGCTATAGTGTAAGCAGCAATAAACTCATCTCCGTACTTTGTGGCAAAGGCATTACAGAAATATAATGTCACATTAAGTGAAGCAGTTCTAACAACTAAATTTCCAAACATCTGCATAAAAGATTTAATCTTGGGATTAAAAGGAAATTTTACAGCAAGCTTAATATTGGTTTTTTTGTACAATAATATAACGGCAAGAAATGCCATGGATATTTGAGCAATTAAGCTAGCATAGGCAGCTCCTTGAATGAACATTGGATCAACAAAACCCTCAACTCCATAAACTAAAATTATATCTAGCACTATATTTAATATAGTTCCAACAATAGCAATTATCATAGGGTAGTATGTGTTTTGCAATCCTCGAAATATTCCAAAGATGCCTATGGTAAGTAAGGTAAAGGGTAGCCCCCAAACTCTAATATTAAAATATTCAACACAAAATTTTAGAAGATTACCGCTTGCATTGTAAAATTTAAATAGCCCCTCTGAGTTGAAGTAGGTTAGCAATATAATCAGAAAGCTACTGAATATAATGATCAAGATTCCTTGAGCGGGAAGATCTTTCACTTCCTCCAATTTCTTCTGACCAAATGCTTGAGCAATGATTGACGCAATCACACTTCTTGTTTGACCAAACACCCAAATTAACATGGAAATAAAACTACTTACAATGCCAACTGCTCCAAGCGAAATAGTTGCATTTTCATCCATATTTCCAACAATAATTGTATCTGTTATTGATAATATTGGTTCTGCAATTCCTGAAATTAAAGCAGGTATTGCCAGTTTTTGAATGTCGGAAATTTTAACTGAATTTGTCAAATTATTAATTCATAACAATAAAAAGGAAACTCACTCTGCTTTGGAAAATAGATTTCTTCTAATCGCTCATAACCTCTCGATTCGTAAAATTTTAAGTTTCTTTTATTCACAGAAAATGTATCTAGCCTAACAGAAATAAATTTTTTTTCTCTGCCATATTTTTCAGCAAAATCCATCAAGATTTTTCCAATACCCTTTTGCTGAAAATCAGCATGAACTGCCAATCTGTGAACGTATAAATTATTATCATTTTTAGTTTTCCATTTTACAGGTAAATAAACTTCATCAATATGCAAACAAAGAGAAATACATGCAACCACCTTACTGTTTATGACATAAACATATAATTCTTGATTTTCCGCATCTTTGATGAAAGAGCCTCTGTCTGGATAATGTTCATTCCATTGATATATATCATTTTTAATCATTTGCTTTGCGCATGATTTTGTAATATTTAAAATAGCATCTATGTCAGAAATATCGCCCTTTCTTATCAAAACTAAGTGAATAAAAAAACAAATTTAAAATTAAAAGCTTTATAAAATCATCTAATTTTAGATAATACTAACATCATTAGGAAAGTTATTGCTTAAAAAAATTTAGATTTAAAAATTTTCAAAATAACTAGCAAAACAATTCCGGAGAGGAATATTGAACTACTATTTTCTGTGAGCAACTCAATAATAGATAATACCCCACCAAGAATGATTAAAAAAACAGACATATTAAATAGTTTTCTATAATTATTTTGATTCCAGAAACTGTTCATTTGATTATTTTTTTATGACCCTGAATGTACTGCTTTGACCGTATTTGGAAAGAGTCAAAAAGTATGTCCCTTTTTCAAAAACTGAAAGGTTAATTTTTTCTACACCTATTCCTTTAAAGATTTCTTTACCAAGAATATCATTAACAATAATAGTCTCATCTCCTTCGATTCCGAAAACATTTATTACATCAAAAAATGGATTTGGATAGATTTTATAAGACGTCAGTAAATTATCATCAAGACTTAATGGTGCTCCAAATGAAACATTGTCAAAGTAGTATACTATATTTTGATTTCCTGAGGACCCAAAATTAAAAAATATGGAGGCCATATCGAAGACAAAATCTGTATTGAGGGCCGCTGTTCCTTCTGACTCGTTTGAAAAATCAAACTCCATTGTTTCCCATTCCCCAGCAACCGTTGTATTAGTGTCTGTCTCAACTGATTTAGTTGGATCCTGTGAATTTTCGATTTTTAATTTTATAGGAATTCCAGTTTGCGTTGTGCCTGATACATAAACATGTACAAACATTTTTGTATTGGTATTTGTAACAGGAATATTGTTCAAAAACCCAGCTCCAGAACCGATGGTAACTCCAGCCCATGTCTCGGCACCGTTATTTTTTTCTACTCTTGCGTAATTGCCGTCAACTGTTTCTAAAATTGTTGAAGGACCATTCCCTCCAAAGTCTGTCAATACATAATATATACTAGGATCCTCAAAGGTAACTGGTAAATCCATTTGACTAAGACCTCCACTAGGATCAGTCTGATAAATATCATCATAATAAAATGTAGAGTCTTCAGTACCGTCACCAACATTTCCAAAATCAAACATTAGAACAAGCTTTCTGTATGTGTTTGAAGGTTCGCCAGAGAAATCCCATGATAGTATTTCCCATTCATTATTTTTTGTAGTATAGGAATCTCTTTCGGTCGCAGGTTCCGAAGGAAAAGCCCCTTGATCACCTTCGATTTTAAACTTGACCATTAAACCTGGGTAGGGTGAGAGAACACGCATATTTAATGTAGTATTGGTTGAAAAGTCTAAATAACTATCAAGTTCAATATAGGCCCCCGCCCAAATATCACCCCCATCTCTTATGACTACACCGACATATTCACTTGGGTTGTCATTATCGATTTGAGGATTATAAACAACATAACCTGAGCCACCATTAAAATGAATAATATCATCATTACTAATTTGCTCATTCTCAAAATCTATAGGTAAATTGATTTGTGCCTTTATTGGATTTACAAAATATAAAGAGTATAGAATAAATGAGAAGTAGACAATATTTTTTTTCATCATTACAATATAAAAAAAATACTGTGCATGCGAAGTGTTTTTAAGTAATGATGCATGCTAAATTGATAAATTATACATTAAAAAATTATTAATATCTCAGTATTTGGTCTATTTAGATAATAAAACATAAAAAATTAACGGTATTATTTGTAAATATCTTTTCTAAAATATCCTTTAGTGTTATCTTTACTCTATAAATTTAATAACAGAAACAAACTAATCATGAAAAAATTACTTATAGTATTTGTTCTTTTCCCAATTTTAGTTTTCGCACAAACGAAAACGATTTCGGGAACTGTTAATGATGAAAACAGCCTTCCTTTAGTGGGAGTTAACATTACAGTTCAGAATTCAAACCTCGGAGCCTTAACAGACTTTGACGGGAATTTTTCTATTACAATTCCTACTGATAAACCCAAGGTTTTAATATTTTCTTATTTAGGCTACACAACACAGGAGGTTGATGTTTCATCATCAGATAATATTTCCATTATGATGATACCAGATCTTGAGCAACTTGAAGAAGTAGTTGTTGTTGGTTATGGCTCAGTCTTAAAAAAGGATTTAACAGGTTCACTATCTCAAGTTGAAGTTGATGAAGAAGTTGCCAATCAATCAAACTCTATTGATCAGCTTTTGCAGGGTAGAGCTGCAGGAGTTCAGGTAATTCAAAATGGAGGTACTCCAGGTGCTGGAATCAGTGTAAAAATTAGAGGGACAAATAGTTTGCGAGGAAATAATGAGCCTCTTTACGTTGTTGATGGTGTAATTATTTCTTCGGCAGGTGAAGATGTGTTACCAGCTGGGGTTGGTAATTCTGGTCAAGAAAGCCAAAACGGCCTAAATGGAATCAACCCAAGAGACATTGAAAGTATACAGGTTCTGAAAGATGCATCGGCTACTGCTATTTATGGATCTAGAGGTGCTAATGGAGTGGTTGTTATAACAACGAAAAAAGGAAAGAGTGGTAAGATTAATATTGAAGCGTTTAGTAATACTTCTGTTAGGGTTATTTCAAAAAAATACAATGTTTTAGACCCTTATGGTTTTGCTGCTTATGCTAATGAGGTCCAAGCAAGTAATGGATTAAACCCAAGATATTTTATTGATGATGATTATGCAATATATGGTGTTGAGTCTGATGGTACTATTTCAGCAACACCAGCTCGTTCATATCATTGGCAAGATGAAATATATACAAGCGGAATTAGTAGAAAAGTTGGAGGTTCTGTTTCAGGTGGAACTGATAACGGAAATTATTACATTTCTGCTGGATTTGATGATCAAGCTGGTGTAGTTCCAACCTCGTCATTTAAAAGTGGTGATTTAAGAATGAATTTTAATCAGGACCTTAATGATAAGCTTATTCTTGAGGCAAGAATGAGTGGATATATAAGTTCAACAAACTTTGCTGAAAGTGGTGACTTAATTGGAGGCTCAAATCAAAGTTTTATTAAAAACCTTATTTCTTTTAGACCAATTATCACTGAAGAATTTGAGGATTTTGGTGAAGATTTAGACCTTTCAAACCCCTATTCTTGGATAAATGATTTTGAGGATATTTCAAAAGAAAGTAGATACATCGGTAATATTGGACTTACATATAAATTGCCTGTACAAGGCCTCAGATATCAGGTTAAGATTGGTGGAAACATTAGAACCAAAGAAAGAAGAAGATTTTTTGGAACAACAACCTGGTTAGGTAATAATGCAAATGGAGCACTACAAATTACTGGTTTAAACAATTCTTCTTTTCAAGTAAATAACTTTTTAAGATTCAATAGAACATTAAAGCGTAAGCATAGAATTAATAGTGTTCTTGGTGTTACATATGATGTAAGAAAAGTTTCAAATAATATCTATGCAGTTGAAGATTTTGTAACTACGCAGTTTACAACACAAAACCCAGCGTTTGGACAAGTTATTACTAGACCGCTTACCTATATTAAAGGTGATCAGCAAATCTTTTCATTATTAGGTAGGGTCAATTATACTTATGATAATACATATATTTTGACTGCAACTTTTAGACGAGATGGGGTTTCAAAGTTTGCTCAAAATAATCGTTATGGATTTTTTCCCTCTTTTGCATTAGCATGGAATGTTCATCAGAATAATGATTTAAAAATATTTGATGAGCTTAAGTTAAGAGCTGGTTGGGGTCAAATTGGTAATCATGGTATTGGATCTTATGGTACATTGTCTAATTATGGAGTCTCACCAAATTTGTACGGAAATCCAGATGGAGGCACAAATGTTCCTATTGCCTTACAAAATGTTGCAAATCCTGACCTGACTTGGGAAACCACGGAGCAGATAAATGTTGGAGCTGACTTTACAACAACTAATGGAAAAGTAAGCGGTACAATTGATGTTTACGAGAAAACTACAAAAGACTTATTACAAAATGTAAATATTCCAACATCCTCAGGTTTTTCAAACATTCTTGTAAATCGAGGTGAAATTTCAAATAAAGGTCTGGAGATTTCATTGGATACTGAGCTTGTATCTAGCAATGATTTTAATTTAACTTTTGGAGGTAATATTGGTTTTAATAAAACAAAAATTACAAATTTGTCAGCACAGCCATTAGACGAATTTTATATAGATGGTATTGCGGAGGAAAGAAGGTTTTATTTTGGAGCACAGGTGTCAAGAGGAAACATATTTAAATACCCAGCAAATGTTTTTGTTGAAGGTGAAGAAACAAGTTTATTTTATGGTTTAGAGACAGATGGAATATATCAAACAGGTGATTTGCTTCCAAATGTTTTTGGTACTGCTGCTGTCCCAGGTGATGTCAAAATTGTTGATCAAAATGGAGATGGTATTATTGACTTAAATGACAGAACCTTTATTGGAAATCCAAATCCTGATTTTATATATGGATTTAATTTCAATCTAAACTATAAAAGACTATCGGCTAGCATTTTATTTAATGGAGTTTACGGAAATGATATTGCAAATGGAAACTTGCTTCAATTAGAAAATGCAGAAGGACTTACATATTTAAATATTGCACCAGATGCTTATTATAATGCATGGAGACCAGATGCTCAAACAAATACATATCCTAGAATTGGATATACGACTAATGGTCAACCAGCAATGACAGATAGAATTATAGAAGATGGAAGTTACTTAAGATTAAGTAATCTTACCATAAGCTATGACTTTGATGTAAATAAAAATGATTCAATAAGTAATTTAAAATTATTTATAGCAGGACAAAATTTACTTACATGGACTGATTATTCGGGGTATGACCCTGAAATATCAAGCTTTTTATACAATGGTTTAATCAATGGGGTTGACTGGAACGGAAGAGCAAATGCTAGAACATTTATATTGGGATTAAATGTTGGATTTTAAAAAATAAAAAACTAAACTCTTAAATTATGAAAAATTTTAAAATAATATTATTAGCTATAATTGGGATATTATCAATGTCATGCGACCTTGATGAAGATCCAATATTTTTAGATTCTCAAGCAGTTTATACTGATATAAATGTTGCAAAAGGTGCATTAGACGGAATATATCAGGGATTAACTAGCTACGGAGCTCAGGAGCAAAGACTTTTTGCACTTGCAGGTTATTCGGGATTATTTGTTACAGGTAAAAACGGCGGTAACAACGTTAATAATGTAAACAATGCAAACTTATTTTCTCTAAAACCAACCTATGATATAGATTCTGAGAATATGTGGGGTGGATTATACAGGGTTATTGCCAGGTGTAATGGAGCTATAGAAAATGTTTCAACAGTCTTAGAGCCATCATCATCTGATGAATCAGGGTTTAATGACATCGCTGGCCAAGCATACTTTGTCAGAGCATGGTCATATTTTTCTTTAACTAGATTATGGGGTGATGTACCTCTTTGGCTATCATTACCAAACAATGAAAATTTGCATTTAGCAACTTCACCCTCAAAGGACATTTATGCACAAATAATTGCTGATGCAGAAATGGCAATCTCCCTTATGAATGGCAATTTTGGAATTGGATATCCTAGGCAGTATGCCGCTAATATGTTACTTGCAAAGGTTTACATGACCCTAGCAACTAACCCGGATCTAAGAGCTGACGGATTAAGTGAAATGGATTACTGGCAATTAGCTTACGACCAAGCCATGCAGGTTTACGGACAATACAGTTTAGTTGCTGATTACAGCAGTTTATTTACCGACACTAATGAAAACTCCTCGGAATCTATTTGGGAATTACAAATAAGCCAAGATGCTGCAAATTCACAAATGGGAAGAAATTTTACCCCATGGAAATATAAACTAGGACAACATTTTGGATGGTTAAGGGCAAATGCAGATGTTTATAATCATCATACATCAACCTATCCAAATGACCCAAGACTGGAGGGAACCTACTTACATAGTTATAATAGAGCAGATAACGGAAATTTAGTTACTGTTTATCCTTCTAATCCTAATAGGCCAAACTTTTCCAAGGCACATCCATTTTTCTTCAAATTCACAGAGAAAGACACTCAGCACAGTAATCAATACGGAGATCAGAATGTAGTCATTTATAGATACGGAGAATTACTAATAATGCTTGCTGAAATATCAAATGAATTAGACAATGGTCAACAATTAGGATTTGTAACTGAACTATTAAGTAGAGTTGGGATGAGCCCTCAAGCAGATTATTTTGGAACTCAAGCTGAATTTAGAGATGCAATCATGTATGAGTATAGATTTGAGTTGTTAGGTGAAGGAGAAGATGCGCATAACAATAGAAGGAGAGGATTTGATTATTTTTTAAATAAGACAATTTTATTTCACAATAATAACCCTATTCATAATCCAGCAGTAGATCTTACTTTAAGTACCGACGAGTCTCAAGTAATGTCATTGCCAATTCCGTTAATTGAAATCAATACTAACGATTTGATTGACTAATAATTTAAATTTATATATGCTGCCATTAATTATAATATTAGTGGCAGCATTTTATTTAGAAAATTGAAAAAGTTAATATTAACAGCTTTAACGACTTTGGTTTTGTGCCCTTTGATTTCACAAAATCAATTACCTCTGGCTAATGGTTTTTTAGAAGATATTGAAAATAATGAATTTCAATATTGGAGCCATCAAGCCAATGAGGGAGGAGAGGCAACATACTCAATTGAAACAAATGATTTGGTTGCGGGCAGTACAAAAGCTCTTAAGTGTGAAGTATATTCATTGGGGGCAAACGGATGGCATGTTAGTTCAAAAAGTGAATATCCTTTTCAAGTTATTGCCGGTCAAAAATATACTGTGACTTTTTTTGCTAAAGTTCAGGGAGCAGACTCTAGGCAAGTGAAACTTGTTTTTCAATCTGATGTTTCTGGAAGTTATCAGGGACAAAATATTTGGATAACAAATGAATGGCAAAGATATTCTCACACTTTTACCGTCGAACATTCAAGTGATAACAATAGGGTAAGGTTTTGGTATATGCAATCTGACGTAACTTACTTTTTGGATGAGGTAAGTATTTCCCCGGGCGACAGAATAACCTTTCAACCTGAAGAAAAACTACAAGTAGTTGATGGTTTTGGAGCAGGAATTAAAAGAAGAACAGAGCAGCTTTATGTATTAAACGACTCGTTTAGGGAGCAGATTGAACAATATTGCTTTAATGACCTTGAGGTTAATATGATTAGGTTTTTTGTATATCATGATTTAGAACCTGAAAATGATAATGACGATCCGTATAGCTTAGACGAATCACAACTTGACTGGACAAGATATGATAGCGATCCAAGTAGTTGGAGAACTAGATATGTTGGTGAAGCCTTACAAAATGCTTTTAGCCATAGTGTTAATGGATTTGATCACGTAATTGGCAACTGTAACAGCGCCCCAGCCTGGCTTAAAACAAACGGTCAACATAATGGTGGAGGCACTCTGATTAGCGGAGGAGAATCAGAATTTAGTGAGTTTCTCGTTGCTTTTTTAAACGGAATGGAATCACGATATGGAATTGAAGTAACCGCAATTTCACCCACTAATGAACCTGACTATGAAGTTTCATATGAATCCATGAATACAACACCATCAGAATTATCAAGTATATTGATAAATCTTAATGCTAGGTTGTCAAACTCTGGGTTGGATTACATTAATATAGTTTCACCTGAGTGCTTCAGAGTTGAATCTCAAAATTCTGGAACTTCTGCCACCAATTATATTAATACAATGTTTGAAAATTCAGCGGTTGAGGAAGCTGTTGATGTTGTAGGCACCCATACTTATGCAGACCCAAATCACAATGCTAATTGGAATGCATTAAAAGTAGCGGCTAATGGTAAACCAGTGTGGGTAACTGAATCGGCTAGTCTCAATAGTACAGATCAATCAATGACAGATGCAGCAAATTATATTAAGTGGATAATGAGAGGGTTTAACGAAGGTGGGGTTACTGCTTATATGTTACATTTATTTTATGAGGAAGCAGATAACAATGGTTATTCTAGCTTAGTTGCATGGACTCCAACGGGTGAAATAATTTTACCTAAAAGATACCATTCATTTAAGCATTTTGCAAACTTAGTCAAGAAAGATTATAGCCTAATTAGCTCTGGCTCAAGTGATGAAGATGGAGTTTTTGTTGCAGGATTTATTTCAGATGATGAATCTAAAGTAATAATTCAAATATTCAATGAGGGAAATGAAAAAGATTTTTCAATAGATGTTCCACTTGGCGCAATATCAGTTGAAACTTTTTTAACTACCAACAATGATTCTGAGGAGTTTTCATCCTTGGGTATAAATGAAATGGATTATTATAACAGATATTTTACAACAACTTTACCCGAATTGTCTTTAACTTCACTTGTCTTTGATATTGATGAATCCCTTTCTAACGGTGAGTTAAATTTTGTAAATAATAATTATATTCAAGTTGAGTTATTTCCAAATCCAGCAGATGATCAACTCAATTTGATTCTTCCTGATTATTCGAATTATAATATTAAGATTTTTAATTTGCAAGGTCAAAAATTAATCGACAGGTTTAGTAATAATAAAGAAGTATTAATTGACATTGCTGAATTTCAAAAAGGAACTTACTTACTAAAGATAAACTCTACAAGTGATAAAAGGACAGTAACTAAAAAGATTATTAAACAATGAAAATAAATCAATTTACTTATTATGTTACGATAATATTTTTATTGTTTCTCAATAGTTTTTATGCTCAACAAGAATCAAAGCCTACCAATATAATATTTTATCTTTCAGATGATCAGGATCTTTTAGATTACGGAGTTTATGGCAACCCAAAAGTTGAAACTAGTAATGTTGATCTTCTAGCAAATCAAGGAATAAAATTTACAAATTTTTATTCTGGTCAGGCCATATGTGCTCCTAGTAGATCGCAAATTTTTACTGGAATGTATCCGGTAAAAAACGGTTGTATGGCAAATCATATTGGTGTAAAGCCAAACATAAAAAGTATTACATCGTTATTAAAGGAATCAGGATATGAAGTGGTTTTAGCGGGTAAGAGCCATGTCAAACCAAACAAAGTGTTTGACTGGACACACTATTTTCCAAAAGTTAATAACAGATATTTACCACTAGAAAAAATTGACGATTATTTAAAAAATGTCAATAAACCATTTTGCTTAATTATTGCTTCAGATTATCCTCATGGCCCGTTTCCTAAAACTGACAATTATAGTAAAGCAGATATTTTTAAATTGCCATATGACCCAAATTATGTTGGCAATCACAAGCCAGGGTATTATCAAAATATTCAAGATGACAATGATCAGCTTGGAAAAGTTTTAGAAATGGTTGACAAGTATGGTCTTAATGAAAGCTCTATGTTTATTTATGCTTCAGACCATGGCTTGAGTGGTAAGTGGAGTTTACAAGAACAAGGAATTCGTCTTCCGTTTATTGTTAGATGGCCTGGCATAATTAAGCCTAACACAACCTCCGAAACATTGTTGACTCTTGTAGATGTTCTTCCTACTATTTTAGATGTATCAAAAACTAAAATTCCAAGAGAGCTTGACGGGAAAAGTTTTGTAGAGTCATTAAAAGGTGATGACAAACAAATTAATGAATATATATTTGGTGTAGCTACTAGACAAAATATTAGGGAATGTAAAATTTTCCCATCTAGAATGGTAAGAGGCTCAAGGTTTAAGCTCATAAGAAATTTTAATTCCATTGAAGTTGTCAATTCAAATTTGGGTGACAATCCAGTTATAAACGAATTTGCCAAAATCGGAGCAGAATCTTTTCCAAATGTTCCCTACGAAGAATTGTACGACTTAAAAAAAGACCCATATCAAAAAGTAAATTTGATTAAGGATAATAAATACAAAAAAATAAGAAACAGATTATCAATTGCTTTAGAAGATTGGATGAAAACTCAAGAAGATTTTCTTTTGCTAGATCCAATCTCAATATTAAAACCGACCCTTCATCCTTTGGATAAAAACTCAAAATGGAATACAGTTCCTCAAAATTTGACTGGTAAACTAAAAAATGAAGATTATATTAAACTCCATTATTAATATGCTTAAGTCAAAACTTATATTGCTAATTATTCCACTATTTTTTTCATGGTCTGAAGGCATAAAAACAACTCAAAAACCACTTAATGTAGTATGGATAAGTTGTGAGGATATGGGGCCTATATTAGGCTCATATGGTAATGATGTTGTTAAAACACCAAATCTTGATAAGCTTGCAACAGAAGGAGTTAGATATACTAATGCGTATTCAACTGTTGGAGTCTGCGCCCCAAGTAGGTTTTCAATTATAACAGGAATGTATTCTGCTAGACTTGGAGCACACAATATGAGAACGGGAGATTATCATAATTATAAAACCCCTGAGCAGGTAACTCACAGAAATGATATCGGCGTAATTGATAAGGCTGGGAAAAATATTCCAGAGTATGAGGTAGTTCCGCCTCCCAACGTTAAACCATTTACTGAGATTTTAAGAGCTAATGGATATTATTGCGCAAATAATTTTAAATGTGATTATCAATTTAATGCTCCTTTTACTGCGTGGGATGAAGTATCATCAACTGTAAGTTTTCGGGATGCGCCAAAAGACAAACCATTCTTTTATGTTTGGAACACATTATTAACCCATGAATCTAGAATTTGGGAAAGGAGCAATAAACCTCTAACTGTCAACCCTAAAGATGTGGAAATTCCATCATACTATCCAGACATTCCTCAGGTTAGAAATGATATCGCTAGAAAGTATTCTAATATTGAGGCTATGGATGAAAAAGTAGGTGAGATAATTAGTCAACTAGAGGAAGACGGATTATTAGAGAATACAATTATCATGTTTTGGAGCGATCACGGGGGAAACCTACTTAGACAAAAAAGAGCTGTTGGAAATAGTGGATTAAATGTTCCTTTAATAATTAGATATCCAAATAAAATTGATGCTGGAAAAGTTGATGATAGAGTTGTATCTCTAATGGATTTAGGCCCTACGGTTTTATCTCTATTAAATATTGAACCTCCAAAACATTATGATGGTAAGGCAATAGCTGGTAAATATGAAGAAAGTCCAAGGAAATATGCATTTGGTACTGCCGATAGATTTGACGAAAGTACAGATATGCAAAGATCGGTTTTGGATGGCAGGTATGTTTATATAAAAAACTTTATGCCTGAACTACCTCTTATCTACCGAAATAAATACAGAGAAAGAATTACTATGAATTCTAAACTTATTCAAATGGATAGTTTAGATGTTTTAGAAGGAAATGCAAAATATATATTTATGAAAACAAAACCTTTTGAGGAGTTTTATGATCTTGAAACTGATCCGTATGAGGTTAACAATATTATTGATGATCCAAAATATGCTGATAGGATAAACAATTTTAGAGATGCTTTACAAAATTGGCAAAATGAAATTAATGATCAGGGATTTATTCCCGAGAATAAAATAGTAGAATCATTTTGGCCAAATCTAATTCAGCCAAAGACAGAAAATGTTGAGTTTAAAATAAGGCATGATGGTTTATATGAACTGACATCAATTACAAAAGGAGCATCAATAGGCTATCAAATAGATGAAAAAATAGGAACAAACAGCTGGAATTTATATCACAAGCCTATACTGGTTGGCGATAAACAAAAAATTGTTGCAAGGGCAATTAGACTAGGATATAAAGCATCAGAAATAACATCAAACTAAATTTATAATGAAAAAAATATTTGTAATCATTTTAGGAGTTTTTCTAATATCATGCAACAATCATGTTGAAAAAAAACATAACATACTTTTTATTTCAATTGATGATTTAAGGCCAACTATGAATTCTTATAATTATGAAATCGAGAAAATGATCACCCCTTACATGGACAAGCTAGCTTCTGAGGGTGTACAATTTAATAATGCTTTTACAAATATTGCAGTATGTGGTGCAAGTAGAGCAAGTATTATGACTGGCATAAGACCAAGCGAGAAGAGATTTAATGATTTTTCAACTCGAGCTTCAGTTGACGCCCCAGATGCAATTCCGCTTAATCAGATTTTTAAAGAAAATGGATATGAAACTATTTCATACGGGAAGATTTACCATCACAATGACGATTTTGCAGAACACTGGACAGAAAAAGATAACGGTGCCGCTCAAGCTGATTTTCAGGATCCAGAATCTATAAGGTTACGAGATAATGCTGAAACAGGTGAGTATGGTAAGAAAAATCCAATTATTGAATATCCTGACGTTGACGACTTTGCATATAATGATGGAAAAATTACACTCAAGGCGATTGAAAAGTTTAAGGAATTTAGTAACAACGGAAAACCTTTTTTTATGGCAATTGGATATGTTTCGCCACATCTCCCTTTCATACAGCCTAAAAAGTATTGGGATATGTATGATCACGAAAAGATTAAGCTAGCTGATAATACATATCAACCTCTAAACTCACCAGATATATCAATTGAAGCACAACATAATTCAGCAGAACTTAGAAAAAATTATCTTGAGATTCCCGCAGAAGGCCTACTTGACGATGAATTATCAAAGGATTTGATTCATGGTTATTATGCGAGTGTTTCATACATGGATGCAATGATCGGAAAATTAATTGAAGGATTAGATGAAACTGGTTTAAGAGAAAATACCACAATAATTTTGTGGAGTGATCACGGATATTTTTTAGGCGAACATGGTTTCTGGTGTAAGCATAGTACTTTTTACGAAGCAGTCCAAATTCCATTAATTATATCTTCTCCAAAATATAGTGCGAAAGACAATTCAGATTCTTTCACAGAGCTGGTTGATATATATCCAACTCTTTGTGAGCTAGTAGGAATCTCGCCTCCAGATTACATACAAGGAAAAAGTTTAACACCTGTTCTTAAAAATCCGGAAACTATTTTGAAAGATGAAATTTACACCAGGTATAAGCAAGGCGAAGCAGTAATAGACAAAAACTATTCTTATACTGAATTTGTAGTGGCAGAAAAATATTTAGGTAATATGCTTTATGATATGCAAAACGATAAAAAGCAAAACATTGATATTTCAAAACTCCCTGAGAATAAAGAGCTTGTTAAAAAATATAGTATTAAATTAGGAGAGATGAGAAATTATGTAAATAAGGATCCGTTTCAAAATCAATCAAATTAACTATGATGATTTCAAAATCTTATAAAGTATTGTGTGTGTGTTTTATATTAATGTTTACAAGCACTCAGCTTGTAATTGCACAGGATTTTTATGTTTCAGATTCAAACGGTTCAGATAATTATTCAGGTACTCTTGAAGCACCTTTTAAAACAATAAATAAAGGAATTTCTGTGGTTAGCGCCGGAGGAACAGTTTATGTTATGGATGGTATTTATCAAAATGAAAATTATGGTACTGTGGATCCTTCAAACAATACAAACATGGATAATCCACATGTGGTTACTGTAAATAAATCAGGAAGTGAAGGCGCATATATTACATTAAGAAATTATCCAGGACATACACCCAAAATTCAATTTGATGGAAGAGGTGGTATAGTTATTTCTAATAATATGAATTATATAATTATCGAGGGCTTTGAAGTTGAGGGCCCTGCACAAGATATTAATTATGAAATGGCTGAGGCAGATAGAAATTATAAAATTGAGATGGCCGAAGATGAAGATGATTCTACAAATTACAACCATTCTTATTTTGGAGGAAAAGGAATATGGGGAGGCTACGGAGCTCACCACAATATTATAATAAGAAATAATATTGTACACGACACGTGTGGTTCTGCAATTAGATTTAATGACAGTGATTATATATTAATAGAAAACAACACAGTATATAATTCAAACTGGTGGACTTCTTCAGCATCAAGCGCCATTGTACTAGCTGAATCCATTGCAGTTTCCGGAGATAATACTAACGATATTAAAATGATAATTCGTGGAAATATTGTTTATAATAATTGGAATAGAATCCGATTTTATGTGACACAACTTCCAGATAATTCAGGTAATAATAATCCAAATTATGGAACAGCAAATTTTCAATCCATATGGGATGGTCAAGGAATATATGTTACGAGAAGTGACCCTGAATATGCGGGTACTTTTTTATTCGAAAACAATTTGTGTTTAAACAATGGTAAAAACGGAATTAATTTTGACCATTCACACTCAGCTTCAGCTATTTATCAAAACAATACCCTTTATTATAATGGCGTACATGAAATCATACAAGATATTTCAGAAGCTGAAGGTAATCCAGCACATAGAGGACAAAAAGTAGGTGGTATAAAAGCAAATCATGTATTAAATGCAACTGTTGTAAATAACATAATGGTAACTAGAGATAGTGAGTTTTCAGCTCTGCAGTTAAATAATGTGTATGGAACTAGGGTGGCCACCGACAATATAATTGTTAATGGGACCTATGCATGGCCGGCTACCGAAAGTAATAATCTTATCAATGTCGATCCTATGTTCACTTCAGCACCTGAAACTGTGGATGGTCCACTAACTATTGAAGGAACTAATTTTTCACTTACTGAAGGTTCTCCAGCTATTAACGCTGGAAATCCAAGTTACAGTCCTACTCACGATATTAATGGCAATCCAAGACCAGTTTCGGCAAGCGCTATTGCGTCAACAAGTTTTGAAAATGCAACTGGCGGATGGACTGCATTTGGATCAACAATTGAAACGACATCCGATCAATCATTGTCAGGTGATAGAAGCTTATTTACAACAGATAGGACAGCAAATTGGCATAGCCCAAGAATTGTATTAAACAATCTACTTGATCAAGGGGAAACATACACATTTTATATTTGGGTAAAATTGGCTGAGGGTGAGACAGGTACAACCCAGTTAACAATAAAGGATACAGATCAAAATGAGTATTATAATTTAACTGAGGCTATTGAAGTTTCAGATCAAGAATGGACTTTGTTAACGGCAGATTTTAATCATGAAATCTCTAATAATTTCTTTTTATATGTAAAAGGACCACCTGTTCAAGGAGGTGTTGGATCTGACTTTTATATAGATGATTTTTCACTTGTCACCGAAGGCTCACCTGCGGTTGATTTCGAAAATTCTGGAGATATAGTTGATATCGGGGCATATGAATTTAGCACTAATGAATGTTCAAACGACACAACACCACCGGTAATTGAATTATCAGATTGTGGTGGGTCAGGATGTAGTTATGAATATGAAATTAATTCAACTTTTGATATAGATGATATTGATCTTCCAACAGTAAATGACAATTGTGATAGTGATATAAGTTATGAGGTTTCTCATAATGTTGACACATCAACAGTTGGAGTTTACTTTGTCACTTTTACAGCCTCTGATACTTCAGGAAATTCTGTGAGTAGTCAAGTTGAGGTAACTGTTTTTGACCCACTTTCTATTTCAGAAAATAATTTTGAAAATATATTTGTATTTCCAAATCCTGTCAAAGATATACTAAACATTCAAAATGTTTATTCGAATTCAAAAATATCTGTATTCGATATATTGGGTAAAAATTATGAGATAAATGCTATAAATAATTTTGAAAGTAATTCGCTTTCTATTGACACATCAGGTCTTGAAAAAGGCTTATATTTTTTAAAGCTTGAGGATATAAATATGGGACAATCAAAAATTTTTAGATTAATAAAACAATAATATTATAAACTAAAAAATCAATTATGAAACTTACTATTAAATTTATTTTAGCACTTTTATCACTATTTTTTTACTATAGTTCCTATTCACAAAAAACCCTAGAATTAAAAAATTCAAATTTGGAACGTCTAAGTCCCGAGGGTAAGTTTTGGTGGTGGAATGACGTCACGCGGAAAGGAGCTAATGCTACATTTTCTGTGGAGGATTTTGATACAAACCCAGGCAGTCAAAAGGCCCTTAAAGTAGAAACTCATCAGTTGGGTGAAAAGGGTTATCACTTAAGTTCACAATACAATCAAAAGTTTAAAGGAAAAGTAGGAGATGCGGTTACAATATCTTTTCACGCGAAGAACAAAGATGGGGGAGGAAAAATGAAAGTAGTGATTCAATCTGATGTTCAAGGAAGTTATCAAGGAAAGGATTTTATCCTCTCTGAAGATTGGACCAAATATTCACATACTTTTAACTTAAAATCTAATAGCTCAAATCAAGCAATAAGATTTTGGTATATGACTGAGGGAACAGAATTTTTCTTGGACGACGTATCAATATCAAAATAAATTATTAAATTATATAATAAAAAAAAACAAATTAATTATGAATAAACTTTACTCAATCATTGCAGCTTTTTTGATATTTTTCAATTTAAGCTTGTTTGCCCAAGATGGCCCACCTTGGGATTTTAACGGAACTGATCATGGCTTTGTAGCACAAAATTATGCTTCATTATCTGCTGGTGACTCTTATGTTACTTTTACCTTGACCGATGCTGATGGAGATGGAGATGCAGAGTCTGCAAACTCAAATTTTAGAAATTTAGACGCAGCAATTGACACGTCTTTAGGTAGTTTTATTGCGATCACGATGAAAAATGAAACTGCTAACAACAAAATGCAGGCAATCATTGGTCCACCAGGTGGTGCTTGTGGATGTTATGTAAATTTTGAAACGCTTACTGCTAATGACGCAGATTTTGTAACTCATTATATAAATGTGGGCGCAAACTCAAATTGGACTGGAACTATTAGTGAAATAATCTTTAGGTTTAAAAAAGGTAATGGAGTCAACAATCAGACTTTTGCGGGAGATATTTTGATTGATCATATTGAAATTGTTGAATCAATTCCTTCTACTCCAAGAGTTGATTATACATTTGATGATACTTCTGATAGTGAAGGTTTTTCTGGAGTCAATGGTATTACTCTTACACAGCCAGTAGCTGGTGAATTAAATTTAGATATTGCTGCTCAGAGCCCATATCCAAAGTTGGAGCAAACAGGCCTTTACAGCGTTGATGCAGATACTTATAAATATGCCCAAATAACATTAGTAAATAATTCACCAAAAAATAAGCTAACTCTTGTTTCACCGAGTGGTGGAAACGAGTACTCTACCACTGATATGGTAGTAAATGATGGTGTTGTTCAAACTTATGAGTTAGACCTTACTACTTTAACAAATTGGAATGGCACTCAAGCAAATTGGTGGCTTCAACTAGTTGAAAATCCAGGGGATGGACCTGTTGCATCAGCTGGGATTATTGATATTCAGCAAATTTTATTTGCAACTGAATCTATTAATCCACCATCTGTTGATTGTTCATTTGATGTATTCATGGAATCTGGTGGTTCTTATCCATCCGAGGTTTCATGGGAGATTCAAGATGCTTCAGGAACTGCTGTAATGTCTGGAGATGCTAGTAGTACTACTGCTCAAACATTAGAAATGTCTTATGGAGATACTTACACATTAGTTATGAACGATTCTTACGGCGATGGCTGGAATGGTGCATCTATTAGCGTAAACGGTGTTTCTTACACAGTTAGTTCAGGTGCTCAAGCTACTGCAAGTATTGTATGTTCAAGTGATCCTTCAATGAGTGTAGGTGTAACTACAGGTACAGCTTCTGCAACTTTCTCATTTACATTAGAAAACTTTACTGTTGGTCAAGGAGATGGTGTAGACGGACACATTCACTATTCATTGAATGGTGGTGCAGAAGTTATGGTATACTCATCTGACGACCTTACATTGAGTGATTTACCTAATGGTGATCACACAATTGTTTTCTCGTTAGTTGATGCAAATCATCAAGCATTAGACCCTGCTGTTGAAGCAACAGTTGCTTTTACAACTACAGGTGGTGCGATAGCTTGTGATACAACTTATTCATATACTTACGGTAACAATGAATCAGGTACATTATTTAGTGCTTCAAACCCTGGTGGAGAAGTAACTGTAACGGTTACTGGTTCAACAGAAAATAATTATGATTTCCTTATCATCACAGATGGTGCTGGCAATGTATTGTATAATGCTTCTGGTGATCATACTGGTCAGGCAATTACTTCTACTGATGGTACTATCTTTGTAGAAATTGATTCTGACAGTTCTGTAAGTGGTGATACACTTGACTTTGCTGTCACTTGTGCTGCTGCTTTAACAAATGTTACATTCAGTGTAAATACTGAGAACATTGAAGTAGGTGCAAATGGCATCTATGTTGGTGGTGGAGTTCTTGGTGGTTCTGACGCTTACGCATTATCAGATGATGATGGTGATGGTGTTTGGGTAACTACTATTGCTTTAGCACCTGGTACTACAGGAAACTACATATTCTTTAATAGCCCTAACGGTTCATCTGACTGGGGAACTAAAGAAAATTTAAATGGTCAAGATTGTGCTGATCCAGCCAACTATGATGACAGAATCTTAGATCCAGTAGGAGAAGAAGATTATACATTATTACACTGCTTTGGAGAATGTTCAGGTAATGGTACAGGAGAATGTCCTGCTCCATCAACTACTTATGATGTTACATTCAATGTAAACATGAGTAACTATCCTGGAGGATTAGCTGACAGTGATATTGTTTACTTAAACGGTAACTTTGTTGGATGGTGTGGAGACTGTACTCCAATGAACGACGATGATGGAGACGGAATTTGGACTGTAACAGTTGCATTAGAAGATGGTGACTATGAATATAAGTTCACTATTAACGGATGGAGTGTTCAGGAAGAATTTGGATCAATCGGAGCTGTTGAAGGTTGTACGGTTACTGATGGTACATATACCAACAGAGCATTTACAGTCGCTGGTGCTGACATGACACTAGATACAGTATTCTGGAACTTATGTCCTGGTGAAACACCTGGTCAAGTTTACAATTTAACATTTGCTGTTGATACGGCTAATATTACCGTTGGTGATAGTGGTATGTATTTAGGTGGTGGTGCATTTGGAGACGCACAAGGTCACGCAATGTCTGATGACGACGGAGACGGAATATATGAAGTTACACTTGAGGTGAACACAGATCAAGTTGGAGCGAATTATATATTCTTAAACGGACCTGGTGACGGTGGTGACTGGGGTGCTAAAGAAGACTTAACCGGTCAAGAATGTGCTGACGTAAACAACTATAATGATAGAATGCTACCTGAATTTGATGGTGACACATACTTATTACACTGCTTCGGAGATTGCTCTGGTGATGGTGTAGGTTGTGCAGCTTCAGAAGATGGTATGATGGTACTACAAGGTATCATTGACTTTACAGTTCCAAGTGCTGGTTCTGACGGTAAAGCAATACATGTACTTGTTACTGAAGATATTGCTGACCTGTCTAACTATGGAATTGGTGTTGCTAACAACGGTGGTGGTACTGACGGTGAAGAATATGTCTTCCCAGAAGGTTCAGCAACTGCTGGTCAACATATATTAGTTGCTAGATCTCTAGAAGCAATGGAAGCTTACGGAATGACTGGCTTTGACCAAGTACTACAAGCAAGTAGTGATATTTCACAAAATGGTGATGATGCTATCGAGCTTTACTTTGGCGGAGGTGTTATCGAAGTATTCGGTGATGTTGATGTTGATGGTACTGGTGAAGCATGGGAATACATGGATTCTTGGGCATATAAAGTTGAGGGAGCGTGGACGTATGGTGAAGTTAACTGTACTGACGGTTCAGAAACAACATGTGATTCAGGGTGTCCATATCCATTTGTAGAATGTGCTGCCCCTGTAACATTCCCATTGTGTGAAGACTTTGAGGATGGAACAGAAGGATGGACATTTATTGATCTAGGTGGTTTAACTTCTGATTGGCAAATTGATACTCCAGCAAATGGAGATTCAGCTGCTGCATTAGGTCACGGTTACCTACCATCAGATGCTGCATATGATGACTGGGCAATTTCCCCATCATATGATACATCTGGTTTATCAGAAGGAACAGCAACTGTATCCTACTTTGAATATCTAAACTGGTCAGCTGATGCTACTGCACACAACGTATGGTACGCAACTGATTATGCAGGTGATCCAACAACTGCTACATGGGTATTATTAAATGATGTAATCGGTACTGATGCTGAAGATGTATTTGTACAGAGAACATTTAGTATACCAAGTGCTGAAAGTGTTGTAATCGGATTCCAGCTTAATAGTACTTATGGTGCTGATTGGAACATCGATGACATCTGTATAGATGGTACACTATCTACAAGTGATAATGAAATACTTGATATGATGATTTATCCTAACCCAGTTGATGGTAACTATGTTACTATTGTAACTCCGGTACAAGGATCTAAAGAAATCCAAGTATTTACTGTGACTGGTAGAAAAGTAATGGATACTGTTATTAATGGAAACACACTTGATGTGAGTTCATTCAATAGTGGTTTCTACATGCTGAAAGTTACAGTTGATGGACAAAGTAAAGTATCTAAACTAGTTGTTAGATAATTTATTAAGCCAATAAATAAAGAATGCCAGATAAATTTTTATCTGGCATTTTTTTAATACCTTAAATTTATATGAAAAGAATATTAATTTCATTATTTATCTCAATACCATTTCTTGCTTGTTCTCAAGAAAAAGAGACTTTAAAAGAAAAATTTGAAGATTACTTTTTAATTGGAGCAACTATTAATCAGGAGGATTATCAAATTATTGATAAAGACGAAAAAATTTTAAAAATTGTTTCTGAAGATTTTAATTCTGTAACTCCTGAAAACTCAATGAAGTGGATGCACTCACATCCAGAGTATTCAAAGTTTACATTTTCAAATGCTCAGAAAATCACAGATTTTGCTAAAGAAAATGATATGTATTTATTAGGTCATACTTTGGTTTGGCACAATCAAGTTCCTGAGTATGTTTCAGAAATCAATGACAAAGCTAAATTCCACCTGCATTTAAAAAATCACATATTTCAAATGGTCACAAGATTTAAAGGCAAGGTCGATATGTGGGATGTAGTCAACGAAGCATTAAATGATGATGGGTCGCTTAGAGAGACCGTATTTCTTGAAATGATGGGTGATGACTATATTGAAAAAGTATTTCAATATGCAAATGATACTGACCCGAATGTTGAGCTTGCATACAATGATTACAATCTGTATAAGCCAAAGAAAAGAGAAGGTGCTATTAGGATAATTAACTCTTTAAAGGAAAAAGGAATAAGAATAGATGCAGTTGGTATTCAGGCTCATTGGGACCTTCATTTCCCTAGCATTAAGGAAATTGAAGAAACAATTGTTGACTTAGCAGCTACAGGTGTTGATGTAATGATAACCGAGCTTGATATAACGGTAATTCCAAACCCCTATGAGTTAGCAGGTATAGCAAGAGAAGAATTTAAAAAATTCGAAGGTGATAAAAAATGGGATCCATATCAATCTGGGATACCCAAAAATATTCAAAAAAAATTAACCAGGAGATATAAAGAGATTTTTGAGTTATTTGTAAAGCATCATGATAAAATTAGCAGGGTAACTTTTTGGGGTACTACCGATAAGTATACGTGGAGAAATGAAAATCCAATTAGAGGCAGAACAGACTACCCATTATTATTCGATAGAGAATATAACAAGAAGCCTGCTTTATTTGAATTACTAAATATTGACTTTTCAAAAATCAAATAATATATGACTACACAACCCCTTTCGATTAAAGAAAAGATTGGATACAGTCTAGGAGACTTATCAGCTAATCTTGTATTCCAAACTTTAATCACATATTTAGCATATTTCTATACTGATATTTATGGCTTAAACGCGGATGATGCAACTGCTATCATTTTTTTTGTTGGTACAGCTGCTGCTATTGGATTCAATCCAATTATTGGTGCATTAGCTGATAGAACAAATAGCAAATGGGGAAAGTTTAGACCCTGGATATTATGGACTGCATTACCACTTGGGGTTACTTCAGTATTAGCTTTTACCACACCTGACTTTTCATACAGTGGCAAAGTAATTTATGCGGTAGTTACCTATACTTTATTATTGTTATTATATGCAGGAAGCAATTTACCTTACTCAGCACTTAGCGGAGTTATAACTGGTGATATGAAAGAGAGAAATAGTATTTCAGCATATAGATTTGTTGCAGTCATGTTTGCGCAATTTTTTGTTCAGGTATTCATGCTACCAATTATTATGTATGCTGGTGATGGAGACAAAGCGCTCGGGATTGAAATAACCATGACCTGGCTGGCAGTTATCGGAACGATTCTATTACTAATTACTTTTATAACCACTAAGGAAAGAATTGTTCCAACCCAAGAGCAATCATCAAGTTTACTAGAAGATATTAAAGATCTAATTAAAAATATTCCGTGGGTAATTATGTTGACTATAACTACTCTATTATTTATAACACTTTCAATGAAGGGAGGCGCTTATGTTTATTATTTTGAAAACTACGTTTCAGAAAATTCCCTGAGTAATTTCATTTCACCAATACTGGATTTCTTATCAAATATTGGAATTAATTTTTTTGGCAATGATCCTGTATCTGCTGGATTTGGACTCTTTAATGCTGGAGGTATTATATTTATGATTGCTGGAATAAGCCTCTCAAAAATGTTAGCTGACAAATATGGGAAAAGAAATGTTTTTGGGGTGTTTTTATTTATATCAACTTTATTCATTTTAGTTTTTTATATTCTCTCACCTGATTCCATTAATTTAATTTTTGGTGCCCAAATATTTCATGGGTTTTTTTACGGGATTACAATACCATTGCTTTGGGCAATGATTGCAGATGTCGCAGATTATTCAGAATGGAAAAACAACAGAAGAGCTACGGCAATAATTTTTTCAGCAATGATGGTAGGCCTAAAGCTTGGCTTAAGTATTGGGGGCGCATTAGTAGCGTCTGTATTAGGTAGCTATGGTTATGTTCCAAATAGCGTAGGTGAGCAAACTGAATCTGCAATTTTAGGCACTAAAATGTTGGTTAGTATCTTTCCCTCAATTCCTTTTTTAGTTGCCGCTGCTTTGCTATTCTTTTATGTCATTGATAAAAAGATGGAGGAGAAGATTGAAAAAGATTTATTGAAAAAAAGAAAAAGTTAGAGAACACAATGCCAGAGAATAGTATCGACCATATTGATTTTGAAGATTTAAATAAAAGATCAATATCACCACACATAATTACTCATCTCTATACTGCCGATCCATCTGCACATGTCTTTGACGGAAAGATTTACATATATCCTTCTCACGATATAGACGCTGGTGATGCATTTGATGATTTAGGAAGTCATTTTGCTATGGAAGACTATCATGTATTTTCAATGGAAGATATAGACAGTACTGTCAAAGATCATGGAATTGCATTACATGTAGATAATGTGAAATGGGCTGAAAAACAAATGTGGGCTCCAGACGCAAATGAGAAAGATGGAAAATATTATCTGTTTTTTCCAGCAAAAGATTATAAAGGTGTTTTTAGAATTGGCGTTGCAGTTGGTGAAAACCCAGAGGGCCCTTTTACTCCAATGGATAAACCAATTGAAGGAAGTTTTTCAATAGACCCTGCAGTTTATAAAGACGATAATGGAGAATATTATATGTACTTTGGAGGTATCTGGGGTGGCCAATTACAAAGATGGAGAAACGGGGTTTTTAACCCCAATAATTCTACAAGCCCAATAGCTTTTCTTCCAAATGATGATGAACCAGCTCTTTTACCTTTTGTAGCAAAAATGTCAGATGATTTATTAGAATTTGCTGAAAAACCAAGGGAGGTACAAATACTTGATGAAAAAGGTAAATTGCTATTAGCTGGTGATAACGAAAGACGTTTTTTTGAAGCTGCATGGGTGCATAAGTATAACGGCAAATACTATTTTTCATATTCAACGGGAGACACACATTTTATTTGCTATGCAATTGGTGATAATCCTTATGGCCCATTTTCTTACAAAGGAAAAATTTTAAACCCAGTTGTCGGCTGGACATCTCACCATTCAATTTGTGAATTCAAGGGTAAATGGTATTTATTTTATCATGATTCTTCACTTTCAAAAGGTGTTACGCATTTGAGATCTGTTAAAATTGCTGAAATTCAATACGACGAGGATGGGTTAATCAAAACACTTGAACCCTATAATGATTTTTCAATTCTTTAATGAAGGATAGTCTTAATTTTTAATTATCCTTTTGTAATAATTTACCCCCTCAACGAAGTACTTTAATATATATACACCTTTTTCAAGAAAGTCAAGATTTACTTTCCCTGTCTCACTTTGTAGTTTTAAGATACTTATTAGTTTCCCGTCTATACTATATATACTAACATCTAAATTTTGATTTGAGTTGAAGTATAAATTATTTTCAAATGGTATTGGAAAGAAGACCACATCTTTAAGAATTTCATCATAATTTGAAAATGATTGGTCATTAATTGTTGTTTCAAAATTATCAAAGAAATATTCGCCAATAGCATTCCCACATAATACTTGTAATTTATGAGTATCATAGGTCTCGTCAATATTAAATTCAAATTCATAAAGGTTATATTCTGAACCAAGGGTTAATTCATCTGAAACAATATAATTATTACCACTACTACCTAGCTTTAACCTAATTTTTATTGAAATAGATTCATTGTTATCAGAGCTTGACTTAGCATGGAATTTTATATTAATCGTTTTACCGCTTAAATCCTGATCATATTCCTGATTATTCAAAATTACCTTATTGAACCCAGAATTACTTGTAGCCAACTCTGTAACCTCAATTTTAGCCGACTTTCCTTCATAGGATTCAGTTTCAGTTTCAGAAAAATTAGCTTGTGCACCGCTAAAGGTTGATAACCCCCAACCATTATTAATGCCACATTCAAAATCAGGGTTTTGTATTAAGACGTCATTAGTACTATAGCAACCAATTCCCAATAATGCGTCCTTAACCTCTTCAACCCAATCTCCTGTAATAATATTTTCATTATCAGGGTTATCAGTTCTTAAACTTATGGTTTTGGTTGATTTGTTACCAGCACACCAAGCAGAAAACGAAAAATTATTTAATATTGCTTGCTCAGCAATATGTCTATGATATTCAATTCTATCTGCAGGATTTGGGCCGCCAAAAGCACCGTTAGACCCTCCTACCCAATAATTTATTCCATTTTCATTATCTGCTCCAAATTCACCTAGATAAACAGGTATATTATTTGTTGTTGACCATGAGTTAATCTGACCAAATCTTTGTGTAATTTGATTTTTTGCATTTTGACTCAGATTAAAATTATTATTGTTCTCCTGCATTGATGATGTAAAACTCATTGGTTGATAATAGTGAAATGTCGCTATTAAGTTTGGGTCAGAATTAATCAAATCATTTGGTATTTGAAAAATAACTTCCCAGCTGTTAGTGTCTCCTCCTGTAATAATTATTTTACGGGATTCATTGTTAGAGCCTGATGACCTTACAATGTTAATTATGTCACTGGAAATGGTAGATATTTCATTAGCTGAAAGCCAAAAATAAGGTTCATTGAAAACTTCAAATAGTAATGTTTCTGGATAATCTTTAAATCTTTCTGCAATATCTCTCCAGATTGCTTTAAATTTATTTAAGTCCGCAATTCTTTTTGCCGATGTTGGATCTGAATAGTAGTTCACCCCGTTTATGTCATTTTGGTCAAAAGTGTAAAGAAAATTTTCTTTTAGTCTAGCTCCATGAAAGTCAATTATTGTAACTAGTCCTTTTGATATTGACCAGTCAACAATTTGTTGTAGCCTATCCAAGTACAAAGGATTAACATAATAATCATCTGGACTTCCATCATATTGATTTTGGGTGCCTGCTAACTCTGAAAAACACGAGTTGTCATCGCAGTTTGACAAACTACTAAGAGTTCTTTCACTTCCATTCACAGTGTAATCTGCATTCAAAAAGTTACCCCCAAAAAAATCAACAGGAATTCTTACGTTGCTAAATCCTTCATCTTTAACTTGGTCAAAATATTCTTCATAGACCGAAAAAGCCCAATTACCCTCAATTGGAGCACTTAGAACATTCCCTAAATTAATACCCCTACCCATTTCTTCAACAATTTCAAATGAGGTACTTTGGGCTAAACCCTTTAGGGCTATAAATGTTAAAAAAATTAATAAATTTTTTTTCATATGATAATTTACATAAAAATGTCAGAAATAATATTCCTGAAAATTTTATTTTTTATTTTGATCTGCATCATAAAGCGCTTTTAGAACTGAATAGTACGCTCCCTTTCTCGAGTAGTTCTTATTAACCATCCATGCCTTTTGATCTTTTCTCCAGCCACCATATGGAATATCGTCTCGGAAACCCCAATCACTGATAAGTTTAACACCTGATTCTTTCGCGGTTTTAACCAGATTATAATATATTTTGTTTTGTTCCTCAAAAAAATTATTCCAATCACTTTGGGTCTTAATTACATCCGAAACCTTTTTGTGATTACCTCCTTGCCCCCAAAGATTTAATCCCACATCTAACTCTGTAATATAAACTTCAACTCCCAGCTCTATAAACCTTTTAATATTTTTTCTAAGGTTTTCATAGTTGTAATTTATCCCTACATTCAGATGACATTGAAAACCCACAGCATCAATTCTTACCCCTGAGTTTTTTAAATGTTTTACAAGTTGATATAAACCATCAGCTTTTTTTCCACCAAAAGCAATATTGAAATCTCTTATTTCAAGTTTGGCATCCGTTAGTTCAGACGCAATTTCAAAAACTCTTCTAACAAAAAGGGGGTGCTCACTATTGATATTCTGTTCGCCAACAAGTCCTGAATTATCTTTTTCAAAACCCATATCCATCCATTTACAATCCTCTTTTTCGTTTCCTGAAACTCTGTATTTCCCTGATTTACCCATGGCAAAAATCTCATTGATTACATTAAACACATCAACTTTATTTTTATTATCATTTGAGTTTAAAACCTTTACAATGAATTTTTCAAGAATATATTCTAGTTCATTATCTGTGTAGTTAGTTTTTGAGAACCATTTTGGAAAATATTTATTTGGAAAGATTAAACAGTGATGCATTATATGAAAGTCATTTTCTATCCCCCAGTTTACTAATTCGTCAAAAAATTTTGTATCAAAACTAAAGTCTTTTAATGACTCTGGTTTTTTCTTTGGCCAGAATCCTTCATCCCATGCTGGGTAAATTGAGGGCTGAATGCCATTGTAATTTTCTAAAACAAAATTTCTATTTTTCTTGGCTTCTGTTCCTCTAAGAATAGCCTTATTTCCCTCCGCTTTTACTTGTGTTGTGATTATCATATCCACCGAATAATCTTTTAAAAACAAATCAGGGTTATAGTTTTGCGATTCAATTCTAAAAACAAATTGCAAACAGATTATAATTATTAGGTTTATTTTATTCATATCAATTATATATTATCATAAAGTTATGATAATAATTAAATTTTAATGATATTTAAACAAACTAAAACCTATCTGATTATGAATAGAGTAACTAGTCTTAAAACAATTGTATTTTGCGTATTACTTTTCTCATATATTTCTGTATTTTCTCAGGCTAAGGAAAAAATGAATGTTTTGTTTATTGCCGTGGATGATTTGAAGCCAAGTATTGGGAGTTTTGGTGATGAATTCGCTGTCACACCAAATATTGACGAATTATCAAAATCATCAACTGTTTTTTTAAATAATCACACTCAGCAAGCAGTATGTGGTCCCTCAAGGGCCAGTCTAATGACCGGCCTAAGACCTGACAAGACAAGAGTTTGGGATTTAAAAACAAGAATGAGAGATATGAATCCTGATATTTTAACTCTTCCTCAGTATTTCAAGCAAAATGGCTATCAGACAATAGGTATTGGTAAGATTTTTGATAATCGAAGTGTTGACAATTTTAAAGACAAGCCGTCTTGGTCTGTTCCGTTTATATCTCAGAGAAACCTAACATTTTCTGATGGATACAGTTTTCCTGCAAATGGATTCTACCAAAGTGATGAAATTAGAGCAAAAGTATCTCAACTAAGGCAAGAAGGAATTTCAAAGGGTATTAGTGAGAGAGGTTTAAATAAATATACTACTGACATTTTTAAGCCACCATATGAAAGTGCTGATGTTCCTGACGGTGCATATATAGATGGTGCAATTGCTAATCGTAGCCTTGATTTAATCGATAATATGGATACTTCACAACCATTTTTTCTTGCTGTGGGATTCGTTCGACCTCATATGCCATTTGTTGCACCTACAAAATATTGGGATTTATATGACCCAAATGAGATTAAGCTGGCGGAATTTAGAATAAAGTCCAAATACCCTGTTGATATTGCTTATAAAGCTGGGTGGGAAATCAACTCCTATCATACACCTGAAACAGACTATCCACACAATGAGGAAAATCTTTTGATTTTAGCAGATGATTTTCAAAGAAAATTGATTCATGGATATTACGCTGCCTCAAGTTATATTGATGCGCAAATAGGAAAGCTTGTTGATAAGCTTAAAGAAAAAGGCTTAGATAAAAATACAATTATTGTTATTTGGGGTGATCATGGCTTTCATCTTGGAGATCACAGCCAGTGGACCAAACATACAAATTTTGAGCAGTCAACACGCTCACCACTATTGATTAAAGACCCAAGGGTTAATGAGATGTATAAAATAAGCTCACCAACTGAATTTGTTGATATTTTTCCCACTCTCTGTGATATGACAAATCTGGATATGCCTCAAAATCTAGATGGTATAAGCTTGAGGCCACAAATTGAGGGTGAAAAAACCACATCTAAGATTTTTGCAGTTAGTCAATATCCAAGACGTTCTAAGAACTCTGGAGAAACTATGGGCTACAGTTTTAGATCAGAAAGATATAGATATACAGTTTGGGTAAAAAATAAAAAAAGTACTGAGCCAATTTCAAATGATGATATTTATGCTGAAGAGCTTTATGACTATAAGATTGATCCAAATGAAACCGAAAATAAAGCTGGTTTAGAAAATTACCAAAGGATAAAAACTCAGTTTGTCAAGTTAGCCAACGGTTTTTTTAACTCTCAGCTTTCAGAAATGGAGATTGTAGTCGAATCAAATAATATTCCAGAAAATATCATGACTAATGACAAATCAAACTCGAGGGCTGATAAAAGGTCAAAGGTTATCGGAAATTATATCGCTGGAGAAATGCTGATGAATAAAAATCAAAAAGAATTTATCATTGACGTTTTTTATAGTAAGTACGCAAGAAATAATAATTTGACTGCTGATAACAACTTGACAGATAATCAGAAAGAAACAATTTATAAAGAAACATTTAGTCTTATAAAAGAAATATTACTTAAAAAATTTACAAAGAAACAAGTTGATTCAATCTTAAAATATGAATCTGAAGAATTGTTAACCCCAAAAGAGAACAATAATGTCAGTCTAATTTCATCTCTTCAGAATGAAAGCTTTTTGGTCGGATCAACATTAATACATAGAGAACTTAGCAGTAATTATGCAAATTTATTTTTAAAAGACTTTAAATATTTGACAGCAATGAATGCTGCAAAACAGGCAAATATTAATCCAACAAATGGTAGTTGGAAATGGGACCAAATTGACAACTTTGTTGAGTTTTCAAAAAATAATAACTTACTTTTTAGACTTCATAGTCCTATTGGACCACAGTGTTCAAAATGGATAAAAGATGATGCCAGAACAGCTGATGAACTTCAAGCCAGCCTTGAAGAATTTTTATTCAGACTTCTAAGCAGATATAAAGATTTTGAAAATATAAAATGGATTGATGTTGTAAACGAAACCATTTTAGCTTCGGGAAAATGGCTTGGCTCAAAGCCAGGAAATAGCAAATGGGAAAACCCATGGTTAGATATTGGTCTTGACGAAAACGGATATCCATTGTATATTATTAAAGCATTTGAACTCGCAGATAAATATGCACCAAATAAAAAGCTTGTTTATAATCAGAATGGTGGTATGCAGATTCCAATGTGGGATAAGTTAAAGGAAACAGTTTTGTATTTAAAATCAAAAGGTCATAGAGTTGATGGTATAGGTTGGCAAGGTCATTTAATGAATAACCAAGGACTTAAACAATTTGTTGAAAATTTAGACGAGGAGTTAAAAAAATTATCTGATCTAATTGACTGGGCTCATTCAAATAAACTTGAATTTCATATAACCGAGTTAGATTATTATAATGATGGTGAAAATAACAGTTTAAATTCTGTCAAAAAGCAAGCTGAGGTATATCAAAAGCTAATGAACTTATCTCAAGAAAAATCAAAAAACGGATTAGTTACAGTAAATTTTTGGAGTATGGGAGAGAGAAAAAGCTCGCGAGGTTTAAAAGGACATTATATGTCTATGTATGATAATGATACGATTCCAACAAAAACATATGAAGTTGTAAAAAGCTTTATAAATTTTAATTAATAATGTTAAGGTTTACCATAAGTACATTATTAATACTTGGTTCACTCCAATTAAATTATTCTCAAAATAAAATTCAACAAATAAAACCTGAAAAGATTCTTTATAAGAATACTAAAGAAGGAGAGCTCAATTTATTTGTATATAAACCTTCAGAATTTGATATCAAAAAAAAATATAGTTGTATAGTTTTTTTTCATGGAGGCGGTTGGAATTCTGGAAACCCAGAACAATTTCAAAGACAGTCAAGATATTTTGCTTCTAGGGGGATGGTAACTATTTCTGTTGAGTATAGGATAAGAAATAAGCACGGCACATCCCCGATTCAAGCAATGGAGGATGCAAAATCTGCAATAAGGTTTATCAGGTCGAATGCAAGATTACTTTCAATTGATCCAAGTAAAATTGCTGCTGCCGGGGGATCAGCAGGAGGACACTTGGCAGCAGTTGCGGGAAATATTGAGTTATTTGATAATGGTGATGAAGATCTGACTATTAGCTCTAAACCTAACTTATTAATTCTTTATAATCCAGTCATACATTATGGAAGAAAATGGATATGGATTGATAACCCCTCAGATGCTTCACCATACGATAATATAAGCAAAGGGGCTCCCCCAACAATTATATTAACCGGTACTGAGGATAAAGTAATACCAGTTGAATTAATTGAAAATTATAAAAAAAGAATGGATGCTGTTGGCAGTAGATGTAATATTATTTTGTATGAGGGTGCAGAACATGCTTTTTTTAATAGGGGTGATGATTTTGTAGATACACTTTTGCAGACAGATATTTTTCTAAAATCTAATGGGTATTTATCAGGCCCCCCAACTATAAATAAATAATTAGAATCTTTGGAAAAAATCCCATACATCTAGAAATAATATATTTAGATTTAAATTATGACCACCATTTTCAATTCTGAGATACCTTATTTCCTTTCCATTATCACAAGAATCAAAGATGTATAAAGTATCTTGTCCTAACATTATTGTATTTGGATTTTCAGAGCAATTAAATTGAGACGCCCAAAGTTGAGCACTTTCAAATGCATCTAAAAACACATGTCCAAATTGTAGCCCACCGTTAATCGGAATAGATGTGTCTGCCGCACCATTTACTTGAAACACAGAAACTGGATTAGTGGATTCAAGCAGAGGAAGACTCTCAATTAGTTGAGAAACAATAGGAGCAATAGCTTTAAAATGACTAGTTTCAATAGCTAATTTATTTACAATTCCTGACCCATTTGATATACCAATCGCATATATTTTTTCAAGATTTAAGTTATTATAACTTTCTAATTCAGCAATAATTAAATTAGTAAATTCTACATCATCAGCATTAGAGGGTTCGGGCCCCAGATTCCACGATTCCAAATAACCCTGTGGATAAACCCCTATAAATGCTCCTGAATTTGTATAGTTACCGAGTATATTAATCCAGCTATTATTATTTCCTCCACGTCCATGATATGCGAAAACAACTGGATAGTTTTTATTAGCGTCAATTACATTTGGAGCTTGAATTATTACAGGCCTTAATATTGTATTCCCATCTTCTAATTCCTGTTCAATTGTGATTGTTGTAGATATTAGATTATTAGATTCCAGGTCACCCGTATTATTTAAACTATCCTCACTATTACAATTATATAATAATACGGTTATAAATAATATGTATATTGTTTTATTCAATATATAGTTTTAATTAGCCAGTAAAATAGTTTAAAATAACAACGACTATTATTAACAGAGTCACTGATAAAATCACATCTATTGCTTCATAACTATTTTTGTTTTCTAACTTTTGTTCTTTTGTTAATGTTCCAAATGATAGGCCAACAATTTTACTATATTCGGGTTCAGTTGTAGAAAGTGTAACACTCACACATAATAAAATTGAAAATATGAACATAAGTATTGCCATATGTGAAAAATTAATTGTGGCAAAGACAAACATATAGCTATCAACTATTGTGTTTGAAGATATTTCAGGCTGAAAATAAATTTCTGAACTGAGCCTCATAATTAATAAAACTAAACCAGCCATTAAGGTTGTTATGGCTGCTTTTGAATTTACCCTTTTCCAAACAATTCCTAAGATGAAAACAGCTGCTACTGGGGGAGCTATATAGGATTGAACATTTTGGAGATATTGATACATAACACCACCGCCAATTTTTTCCATAATCGGAATCCAAATGATTCCAAGAATTACAATTACAGTAGTTGCGAGCTTACCAATAATTAATAGTTTTTTTTCTGATTCATTAGGCTTTAACTTTTTATAAATGTCAATTGTAAATATAGTTGAGCATGAATTAAATACTGATGCAAGTGAGCTCATAAGTGCTGCCATTAGACCCCCAGCAACCAAGCCTTTCAGTCCAACAGGAAGTAAAGTTTTAACAAGCATTGGGAATGCCCTATCAGCTTTTTCAATAGAAAATACCTCAGGGTTTTGAACCGATAATGCAAAGGCAATTATTCCTGGAATTAAAAAAATAAATATGGGAAGTAATTTTAAATAAGCTCCAAATATTGCCCCTCTTCTTCCAATTTTAATATTGTTTGCTGCCAATGTTCTTTGAACAATATATTGATCTGTACACCAATACCAAACACCAACTATTGTACCACCAAACAACAACCCAGTCCAAGGAAAATCAGGATCTGACATTGGGCGCCACATGTTAAAATGATCAGGGCTTGCAGCAATAACGGTGTTTCTTAATTCACCCCACCCACCAACTTCTTGCAATCCCAGATAAGTGATAATTATTGAACCCAGAATTAGTATAATAGCCTGCAGGGTTTCAGTATAAATTACAGCTTTCATTCCTCCTATCACAGTATATATTCCTGTAAAAACCACCACCCCAATCGCTCCGTACCAAAAGGGTATTCCCAGCAATTCAGAGACAACAATCCCGCCTGCATATATTGTAACAGAAACTTTTGTTAATACATATGCAACTAGAGAAAAAAGTGATAAGAACCATCTTGATTTTGAATCAAATCGTTTCTCCAAAAACTCAGGCATTGTAAAAGCCCCACTCCTAATGTAAAATGGTAAAAACAACCAACCCAATAATAATACTATCCATGCATGCAGCTCATAATGAGCCATGGGTGTTCCAGATTCAAAACCTGTTCCTGCTAGTCCAACAACATGTTCGGACCCAATGTTTGAGGCGAAAATTGAAGCACCAATTACGAACCATCCAACATTTCTTCCAGCTAGAAAATAGTCTTCTGTATTTTTATTTTTTTGTAAAACAACCCACACTGCAATAAAAATCAGTGCTAGAAAATATATTCCCAAGACAATCCAATCTAAACCCTCTAATACTGTTGTCAAAATATGTTATAAATACTGGTTTAAAATATTTTCGAAGAGCTCTTGTTTTCCACTTTCAGGACTTATTTCGTTAGTATCTTTTGCTATTTCATATAAGTCTTTTAACTCTAATTTACCGTTCTCAAAATCTTTCCCTTTTCCACTATCAAAACTCTGATATCTCTTTTTTCTTAAATCAGAATAGGAGGATGAGGTCATTATTTTATCAGCAGTGACTAAAGCTCTTGCGAAAGTATCAGCTCCACCAATGTGCGCATAGAATATGTCTTCCAAATCAGTAGAATTTCTTCTGATTTTAGCATCAAAGTTTATTCCTCCGCCCTGAAGTCCACCAGCTTGAAGAAATACTAGCATTGCCTCAGTTGTCTCAAGAACATTATTTGGAAATTGGTCAGTATCCCAACCATTTTGGTAGTCACCTCTATTCGCATCAATACTTCCAAGCATCCCTGCTTTTGCAGCTACAGCAAGCTCGTGCTGCATAGTATGCTGTGCAAGGGTCGCATGATTAACTTCAATATTTAGTTTAAAGTCTTTATCAAGTCCGTATTCTTTAAGAAATCCAACTGCAGTTGCAGCGTCAAAATCATATTGATGTTTCATTGGCTCCATTGGTTTTGGTTCAATGAAAAAAGTTCCTTTGAACCCCTGTGATCTGGCATAATCCTTTGCCATGGTTAAGAATCTAGCCATGTGATCAAGTTCTCTTCCTATATCAGTATTTAGTAAAGACATATAGCCTTCTCTTCCACCCCAGAATACATAATTCTCTCCTTCTAAAGCAATTGTTGCATCTAAGGCTAATTTTACCTGAGCTCCAGCATGAGCAACCACATTGAAATTTGGATTAGTAGCTGCCCCATTCATATATCTTGGATTTGAAAAACAGTTTGCTGTTCCCCACAGAAGCTTAATTCCAGTTTCCTCTTTTTTATTTTTAATGTACTCAACTATTGTTTCAAGTCTTTTTTCTGACTCTGAAAACGTTGTAGCTTCTCTTACTAAATCAAAATCGTGGAAACAGAAGTAATCAAACCCCATTTTGCCAATAAATTCAAATGCAGCATCAGCTTTATCTTTTGCAGCTTGAATCGGATCAGGATTTTTATCCCATTCAAAGTTCAATGTTCCAGGTCCAAAAGGATCAGATCCAACTCCACAGAATGAATGCCAATAAGCAATTGCAAATTTGAAATGTTCTTTCATTGTTTTTCCAGCAACTACTTTATTTGGATCATAATATTTGAATGCTAAAGGATTATCTGATTCAGCTCCTTCATATTTAATTTTTTCAATTCCTTTATAATATTCTTTACTCATAATTATATTATTTGTTTTTTAATACTCCTTGTAAATCTTCTTTCCATCTAGAATAGGCGTCTACATACTCAGATGTATTCTTAAGTGGTAAAAATGTCATTACGTGATCGTTTTTAGTTATTTTTTTTCTAAATGAATCTAAATTATCATTCATAACTCCTGATGCTCTGGCAGCACCAAATGCACCAGTTGTATTATAGATTTCAATTTCATGACCTATTAAGGTAGCAACAGTATTTGCAAAAATTTTAGATCTAAATAAATTATCATTACCAGCTCTAACCACATTAATTAACGCATTGTCATTTTTTAAAATTTCCATTCCGTACATAAATGAGAAAGCAATTCCCTCCAATGATGATCTGTATAAATGACCATGGCTATGTTGATTCAAATTAATGTTACATATATGTGTTCCTATATTTTTATTATTTAACATTCTTTCAGCTCCGTTACCAAAGGGTATAACTGAAATTCCTTCAGACCCAACTGGAACACTTGATGCAACTTCATTCATTTTTTCATATGATTTGCCAATACTATGATTTCTAAGCCATCTATACTGTATGCCTGCTCCGTTAATACACAGTAATTTTCCAATGGAATTATTCTTATCGTTATAATTAACATGAGCAAAATGATTTATTCTAGATGGTTCCCTAGAATTAATATCGTTTGTAATTGAATAAATAACCCCTGAAGTTCCACCCGACGCTGCTACCTCACCATTATCAAAAACATTTAAAGCAAGAGCATTATTTGGCTGATCACCAGCTCTATAGGAAATTGGAATGCCAATATTTAATCCGGTTTCTTCAGATGATTTCAAATTAGTAACCCCTTGATTCGTAAAGTTTTCAACTAAATCAGGTGTAAGATTTCGATCAATACCGTAGAAATCTAGCAACCAATTTGCGGTTTCATTGTTTTTATAATCCCAAATTATTCCTTCTGATAAACCATTTCTTGTTGTGTTAATTTCACCGGTTAATTTATATGCGATAAAATCTCCAGGTAACATATATTTATATATTTTTTCATAGACCTCAGGTTCATTTTCTTTTACCCATTTTAACTTTGATGCTGTAAAGTTTCCTGGAGAATTTAGCAGATGAGACATACACTTATTCTTACCCAACTTTTCATAAGCATCATTTCCAATATTAACGGCTCTACTATCACACCAAATAATAGAATCTCTAAGTGGTTCCCCATTTTTATCTACGATGACTAGTCCGTGCATTTGATATGAAATCCCAATCGAAATAATTTTTTTAGGATCAATATTAGATTCTTTACAAACCCTTTTTATAGCAGTACATGTGTGCTTCCACCAGACATTTGGACCTTGCTCTGCCCAGTCATTTTTTAATGAGCTTATACTCATTTCATTTTTTGGTTCATGTGCACTTAGAATGCCCTTACCTGATTTTGCTTCAACTAAAGCTGCTTTTACAGAAGAACTGCCAACATCTAGACCCAGATAATACATTTGAAATTAGTTAGTTTATTTTATCAATACTAAATATAAAAAAATAGAGTATTAAAGCTCAAAAAAAGAGTTATTTATTTAGAAGCATTTCAGGTGTTGCAACTGTTCTAAATCCGGTATGGTCAGACCCAGAACCAACACTCACACCCATCCTTGCAGAAATTCTATAGCTTGCACAATAAGAATCATGACATAAAAACGAACCACCTTTCATTACATATTGTATTTCGTATGGGTTACTTGGGTTGTAACAACTACTAGCACCTTTGAGATTTTTTAGTTCAGTTTCAGTGCTTATTTCTGAATAGTAATTGACGTTGAATAAATCATCTGTAATTTCCCAAACATTTCCAACCATATCAAATATACCAATGCTATTTGCAGGAAAAGATTTTACAGGGGCAATCATTTCATATCCATCAATCGATTCATTTTTAACAGGAAAATTACCTTGCCATATATTTGCATTTGAGTTCAATAAATTTACATCATCTCCCCAAGGAAAAACGGCATTTTTATAATTTCCTTGAGCTGCTGATTCCCATTCGGCCTCAGTAGGAAGTCTTCTATTAGCCCATTCACAATAAGCTTTAGCATCCTCATAAGCGATATGAACTACAGGATAGCTACCTTTATTCTCAATGCTGGAGCCGGGACCTTTTGGCGCTTTCCAACTTGCACCTATTTGCCATCTCCACCATTGAAAATAATTTTCCATATTCTCAACGGTTTTTATTCGATCATTAAATATTAAACTACCGGGTTGTAAAATCGAATCATGAGGTTTTGGTGTCCCAGCCGGTAGGCTTTTCTTCACTTCATCCCAATCGATTTCTCTTTCAGCCATTGTTAAATAACCAGTTTCATTTACAAATTTTTGAAATTCATTATTTGTAACTTCAGTTGCATCAATAAAAAAACCATCAATGTAAACTTCGTGGGATGGTTTTTCCCTCATCATTGCAAAAACGTCATTATTCTTTGCACCTTTTGTATAAGATTTACCTTCAACCCAAATCATTCCTTCAGGGTTAATGAATGAGCTCTCAACTGATTTAGTTACATCATCACAAGAAAAAATCAATGTAAAAATTAACAAAAAAAATCTTGATAAGTAATGCATTAATTTCTGCTAAATTTTGTAAAATCGGGATGAAAATAGAAAGGTAACCCGAAAGGTTTTACAAATTCTTTTAATTCATCAGATGCTGTACCATAAACATCTATTTTGTTAATCGTAAAATGTTCCATGAATTTAGCAAAATGGGTTTCTAGTGGTCCTCCTTCAGAAATATTTTTACTGTGCTGCATCATTGCACCTCCGTCTAAGTATCTTTCAATTAAAATTACTTTATCACCTGAATTGTAAAAACCCCATCCAAGAGAATTGGGCTCATTCATGTCAATAGCATTTGTGTAATACTTAGAAAACTCAGCAATATCATCTTCTGATTTTCCCTCATTTGAATTCATATCCACTATAAAGATTATTTCATTTTTATTGTATTGACTTTTTTCAGGTGTTTCACAATTGAATAAAAGCCCTGCTAAAACGATTGTAAAAAGAATTTTCTTCATGTTATTTTTTTTTGGTTAATTGCTGAAATTAATCAAAAATTTGATAACTTAAAATTTATAATTAAAAGAAAGCAATGCCTAGTAAATTTTTTGGAAATAGATTTGACAAGCAATCAAATAACAAAGGAAAAAATTCTAATAAAAAATCTGCAAAAAATAAAGCTCAGAATCAAAACAACAGAGCAAAATCTGGAGGTGTTAGAAAAGTAGGAAGAGGGGGGTAATAAATGAGAGCCTTGTATATAAAATTATCCTACTATATCGCATTATTCATCGTCTATGGCCTATATTTTGATATTAATCTCAGTAGTAACAAATGCAAAACTGTTAGAATTAATTTATTACAAATATGAAAAACCTACCCCTAGTCTTTTCAGCGATGATTGTTGGAATCACTTTATTTCAATCAGCGCTTGTTGCTCCAGCAATCAATAAACTAATTAATGATGAAGATGCAAGTATTTTCTTAAGAAATATTTGGCCTAAATTTTTTATTATCATTGCAGTCCTTTCATTGGCCTCATTAGTAATTTTAATAATTAACTCAAATCAAAATTTATTTAAATACATTTCATTAATAAGTTTTGTACTTATGTTAGTTTGCTATTTAATCACTCCAATGATTAATGAAGCTAAAGATTCTTTAAACGACCAACTATGGACAGTATTACACCTATCAACGATAATACTCACATTCATCACATTGATTATAAATACATTGACTATTATTTATTGGAAATCTACTGTTTAATGAAATTTTCAAAAAAGCTTGTATCGTTATTTTTTATTTTGTCTGTATTTGCTTGTAGTTATAAATATGATGGAGATAACGCTATAATTAATAATATAATAGATTCTCAGAACTATCAAGGTGAAATCTCTGATCTTATAGGTTATGCTTTGCTAACGATATTTCTTTTTTTTATAATTGGCTATTTTGGTAATAAAAAAAAGGGAAAATAAAATTGATAATATTTTATAATGTATAGAGCTATATAAAACATATAAATATCCTTGATTCTTACTTGATAAAACCTAAATAACTTACTATCTTGCTGATACGTTAAACTAACAAGATGAAAAAAATAATTTTAGTATTTATAATGACACTCTTTGTCACTTTTACTCAAGCTCAAGAAAATAAATTTGCTGCTAATAGAGCAGATAATGCAGTTAATCTAATTTCGGAAAATATGCAAATATCTGATTCAGATATTGCTTTTTTAAGAGAAACTCTTTACAATAAGTATGCATCAAATGCTTCAAAAATCAGAGGTAAAAATTTAACTGAAGATGAAAAAAAACAGGTTTATCGCTCTGCATTCACAGAAACTCGCAAAAAATTGATGAACGTTTTTACAAATGAGGAAGTAAAAAAGATTATTAAACTGGAGAAAGAGTCATTTAAAAAATAATATTGAGTATTTCAACTTTTTTTAAAAGTCAATAGGTTGAAATTATTCGAAATTTTCAAGGCCACAATCAAAACAATAGGAAACTACATATCTTTCTTTTTTAGAGAGAAACATTCTGTTTAAGCCACTAATTTCGTTAATTAAATTTTGTATTTGAGACGGCAGTTTATTTTGTATCAGCAGATTTAAATCAAACTCAAATTCAACCTCATTTTCATAAGAAAAAACTTTATAGTCTTCTAATTCTAGCTTTGTAACCATTGAGTCAATTGCATCATCAATGGATCCCAATTTATCAATTAAGCCTAATTCTAAGGCTGTATCACCTCGCCATATTCTTCCTCCAGCATATTTGAGAACTTCTGAATATTCCATATCTCTATTATTGGCAACTTTGGTAACAAATTCCCTATAAAAATTCTCTGTGTTTTCCCTGTATTGCTTTTCAAGCTCCTCATTCATTCCCCTTCTTAAATCATAAATTTCTCCAGCTTTTGTCATACTTACGCCGTCATAATTTATTCCTACCCAATTTTCTAATGGAGTAAAATCTGGAATTATACTATATACACCAATTGAACCTGTTAAAGTGGTTTCTTCTGCCCAAATTTCCTCAGATGTAGTAGTAACCCATACTCCCCCAGAGGCAGCAATATCACCCATTGATGTTATTACTGGCCTATCAGTTGCTTGAAATTCCTCCAAAGCATTTGTAATCATAGAAGATGCATATACATCTCCTCCTGGGCTGTTTACCCTCAGTATAATTCCCTTTACATTTTCATCATCTCTGGCTTTATTAATGTTTTTTACAATGCCTGCTGAGCCAGCGGTATTAAAATCAATACCCCCGGTTACAATAGCTCCCTCAACATGAATGACAGCAATTTTATTTTTTTCTTGAACTTGTTTTTGTTTCATACTTACTTCCTCCTGCTTTAGGGTGGTTAGATATTCTGCCCCAGAAATTCCCTTAGGCCAGTCATATTCATCATCGCTTCCATATTTTTCAATCATGTAGTTTCTAATTTCTTGCTTAGACATTAGCTTATCGACCAGTCCTGTCGCAAGAGCCGTTTCATTGTCGTCACCACCATTCTCTGTGGCAAGTAGATGGTAGTTGTCTCCGATATGCTGAATCGTTCCTGATTCTAACTCTCTTCCAATTTCCATTTTACTTTTATACTTTTCCCAAACTGGTGTTGCAAACTCTAACCAAGCTAATTTATCGGTTTTAGACATATCATTTCTCGTGAAACCCTCAGGGCCTGATTTGAAGTCACCTGCTGCATAAACATTTACGTCAACCTTAATATTTTTAAAGAAGTCTCTTTGGTATTGTCTAACTCTACTAAACCCAAATGGAAGTACAGATTCATATGAATCTTTTTCTAAAATTATTTCAGTAGCTTGAGATGCCATGAGATATCCAGTGGTTCCTAAACCGCTAGTGAAAGCAATAATCTCTTTGCCATTTTCCCTTGCTTTGTAAAGTGCATCTGCTACTTTTAATGCAGATGTATAATAAGCTCTCAATTCATCAACATTGAGATAAATAGCCTTAAGGTTTTCATCTTGTCCAGCTTGATTTATAACTTTTAAAATATTTTTTAATTCAATCTGATTATTGTTGCTTTCAAAGATTTCAAGGTCCTCAAAAGGACTATTTCTTGTGATTGCCTTATCCACTACTAAACCCTTTGGCTCAAGGTATAAAATTTGATTCTTTGTATCAATTTCATCGGATTCAAATAAAGACCCTAGGCTGAAAAGAAACACTAAAGTAAATCCTGTTAAGAAAATAAAGGTAACTGTATTTACAAATACCTTTCTGAATTTTGTCAGTAGGTTATCAATAAATCTGATTATGTCTCTAGTTTTTTTCATAATATCTATTTTAAATGTTTTATATAAATTATTTGAGTGGAGAAGATGGGACTCGAACCCACGACCTCTTGACTGCCAGTCAAGCGCTCTAGCCAGCTGAGCTACATCCCCATTTTAATAACCCATTGCACTACCATCTTTTCTTGATTCTGAAGCTCCATAATACACACCCGTTTTATCATTATACATTATTGCTTGGTAACCACCAAATGAACCTAGATCGAAAATAACTTTGTGTCCTAATTCTATTAGTTGACGAATTTCTTTGTAATCAAATCCAGACTCAAGTGATAGCTCACCTCCGTCAAGCATATTACCTCCTGTTGGTTGTTGATTTGACAAATGTCTTATTCTTGGAGCATCACCTGCTTCTTGTAAATTCATACCAAAATCGATTAAATTAATTACAATTTGAGCATGGCCTTGTGGTTGCATTGCCCCACCCATTAGTCCAAAGCTAACATAGGGTTTATTTTCTTTTGTTATGAATGCTGGAATTATTGTATGAAATGGTCTCTTTTCTGGCTCATATACATTGAAGTGTCCTTCTTCTAATGAAAATAACTCTCCTCTATCTTGTAACATAAAACCTAAACCAGGAGGGACCATTCCAGACCCCATCCCACGATAATTACTTTGAATAAGTGAGACCATATTACCATCCTTGTCGGCTGTAGTTAGATAAATTGTATCTCCATTTTCTATTTCAGCTGCACTTACTCTCATGGCAGCTTTATTTGAATCGATCTCAGTTCTTCTTAATTCTGAGTACTCTTTAGAAATCAAATAATCAACAGGAATTTTGTTAAAATCCATATCTGCATAATATTTTGCCCTATCGGCAAAAGCAATTTTTTTAGCTTCAGTAAAATGGTGAATATATTCTGCAGAACCAAACCCCATAGATTTAATATCATATGCTTCCAGTAAATTTAAAATTTGAAGTGCGGCAATTCCTTGACCGTTAGGAGGTAGCTCCCAAATATCAAAACCTCTGTAACTTGTTGAGACCGGATCAATCCACTCAGACTTATGATTTTTTAGGTCATCATTTGAAAGGAACCCACCTTGCTCAATAATAAAATCTGATATTGCTTTAGCAATTTCACCTTCATAAAATCCTTTTCTTCCCTTTTTTACAATTACCCTTAAGGTGTTTGCTAAATCTTTATTTTGAAAAATTTGACCTTTTTTAGGGGTTGTTCCATTAATATAGTAGGTTTCTTTAAAGTTCGGATACATATCAAAGTTTTTACTAGCTTTTTTCATGTAATATGAAACGAGCTCTGTTACTGGGAATCCGTTATCAGCGTATTCAATGGCTGGTTCTAGTATATCACGCATGGGAGTGCTTCCAAATTTTTCATGCATTTCAAACCACCCATCTACACACCCAGGAACACTTACAGGTAAAGGACCATATGCAGGGATCTCAGAAAAATTATTATTCTTAAAATAATCTAATGTTAGGTTTTTTGGAGATCTTCCACTTGCATTTAAACCATAAAGTTTTTTGTCTTTTTCAATCCAAATTATAGCAAATAAGTCACCGCCAATTCCATTTCCAGTAGGCTCCATTAGACCAATTGCAGCATTAGCAGCAATTGCAGCATCAATCGCATTTCCACCATTTTTTAAAATATCAATTCCTACATGTGTTGCTAAAGGATGACTTGTGGCCACCATACCATTTTCAGCAATGACTTCTGACCTAGTTGAGAATAATTCACCAGTGATTCTATCTTGAGAATATGATTTTAGACTTAATGTAATTACAATTAGAAATAATATGTTTTTCATGTGCTACTTATTTAGTTTAAAAATATGTAAAATAAAATTATTATTGCGCGTTTGTACTGCTAGCATTTGATGTGTACTTTTGTGTTTTAAATTTATTTTTTTTGAGACACCTATTTTTAATATTATTTATTGGATTTATTAATCTTTCATTTTCTCAGCAATGGAAAGAAATGGCCAACGATATAAACGTAAATTTATATGATGTTGTGGCTGAAGCAGAAGCATATTTTGAAAATATTGACAAAGCAAAAAAAGGTTCTGGTTGGAAGGCATATCAGAGATGGCTATTTGAAAATGAGCCAAAATATTATCCCTCCGGAATTAGAAATAATATTGAGTCGAATTTTGTCGCAAAAGAATACAAAGAATTTTTATCTAAAAACCCTTCCTCGAATAAATCAAATTTTGAAAATGGATGGGAGGAGCTGGGACCTTATTACATTGAAGAAGTAACTGGACATTATGCAGTTGGACTTGGAAGGATAGAGACATTTTACATTGATTTAAATAATGATAATAGAATATTTTTAGGGTCAAGGAGTGGAGGTTTTTGGAAGACTTTAGATGGTGGACAAACTTGGGAAAATACTACAGATTTTTTATTTGCATCTGGAGTAAATACCATTGCCGTTTCACCAGATAATCCAAATAGAGTTTTGATTAATGTAAGAAATTCTTATAATGGAACTACTCATGGTATTTATGAATCACTTGATGGTGGTGATACTTGGACAATTACGAATTTCAACCCTGACAATTTGAATTGGGGAGGTCTTGGTACAAACAACAGAATTTATAAAATAATGTACCATCCAACAATTCCAAATCTCGTTTTTGCTGGAACTAGTGAAGGGCTTTTTAGGTCAGATAATAATTTTGAATCATTTTCTTTTGTTCAGACCGGCAACTCGTGGGAATATAATCAAGATTACGATTATATTGAATTTCATCCAACGGATGAAAATATAATATATGCATCAACTTTTAATAATGACGCTCAGATATATGTTTCATCAGACCAAGGACAAAATTTTGTTCAATCCGGCACAATTCCGGGAAATGGAAGCAATATTCAACTGTCAGTCTCTGCTGCATGTGAAAATTGTGTATTTGTTGGTTCTAGTGATGGAGTTTGGAAATCTGATAACATGGCAGACACTTTTACATTACTGGGAAATCCAAATATTGCAAATTATGGTGCCTTTGCTGTAAGCGATACTGATGAAAATTATATGTTATTTGGTGATATTGACACACACATGAGTAATGATGGAGGTCAGACATGGAATCAGGTAACCTATTGGGCAACAGGTAATGCAAACTATGACACTACAGGTCAATATGTTCACGCTGATATTAGAGGATCAAGAAGTTATAATGGGGTGTTTTGGGTGAATACTGATGGGCTTTTAGCAAAGAGTGTTGACAATGGTATAAGCTGGGAAATTTTTGAAGGACAATCAATTAGAGAAAACTATTGTTTAGGAGTAAGTCAGTCAAATCATTTTAGAACAATAACGGGTTCCCAGGATAATGGAACTAGTATTAAAAATGAAAATAATTGGATAGAATTTTACGGTGCAGATGGTATGGAGGGAATTATACATCCATTAAATGATGATTGGATGATTGGCAGTTTACAATTTGGAGGTAAGCGTAGAACTAAAGATGGAGGTTATAACCAGGATGGTATAAATCCAGATGATTTTAGCGGGGATTGGGTTACTCCTTTAATGTATGATCCAAATAATCAGATGAGTATTTATACGGTGACTAATATTTTATATAGAAGCGATGATTTTGGTTCTAACTGGACAACATTAGCCAACAGTTTCTTTAGTGGAAATATTCAAAATGCTGCAATTGCTGAAAACAATTCTGACATTTTAGCTATATCTTATTATAACAGACTAAAAATTTCAAATGATGGAGGGTTAACTTTTGTTGAGGTTTCTCAATCTCTACCAAATCAGTTTATTAATGATATTGCATTTGACCCAAATAATGATGATACAATTATAGTGACTTACGGAACTTATTCAAACAATAACCAAAAAGTTTACATTTCAAATGATCAGGGTAATAGCTGGGAAAATATTACACATAATTTAGGTAATATGCCAATTAGAAGTGTGGCAATCGATCATACTGAAAATTCAACTATTTATTTAGGAGCTGAAATTGGAGTTTATAAAAAATCAATGTCTGCAAACTCTTGGGAATTATATAACGAAAATTTACCAAATACAACTATGATGGAGCTTGAAGTTGTATATGGGTCAAATACTTTGAGAGGCACAACTTGGGGCAGAGGTGTGTGGGAATATTCTCTCGTGGGAAGAGAAAATTATCCATCAATAAGAACAACAACTATTTCTAATCAACCTACAGACACTCAGCCAAAGGAAGGCCTAGATCAATTTGTTACTTCAACCATAGAGTTTGATGGTGATTTAAGTAGTGTTTATGTTGAATGGTCAACACAATTGGAGTCTGATATAATTCAGATGTCCAATTCAGAAAATGATGTATGGATATCAAATTCAGCTATTCCAAATTTTGAAGCTGGTACAAAAGTATTTTTTAAAGTCTTTGCTGAATCAAATGAAGGACAAGTTTCTGAAACATATAGGTTTATGTATGAAGTAAGAGCAAATGTTTTATGTACACCGTTCATGAATTGTGATTACAACGATGGTTTTCAATTGTTCCAATTACAAGATATAGACAACACTTCAGGTTGTGAAGGTTATGGAGATTTTACTTCGTTGTCAACTGATTTGGAACAAGGTGTGGAATATGAATTAACCGTTACAACAGGATATGGAGATCAATATATTAAGGTCTGGATCGATTACAATGATGACCTTGATTTTACTGAGGATGAAGTTGTTGTAAATAACCACATTATTGCACCCGGAGTAGCGGGGGGAGTATATACAGAAACAATAAATTTAATTATTCCAGAGGACGCAACTTTAGGACAACACATATTAAGAGCTAAAGCAAATTGGGCAGCTGATGTACCTGTTGATCCTTGTGTTGAAACTACTTATGGTGAAACGGAAGATTACTCAGTGGTAATTGTAGAATCCTCACTAGGATTAATCGAAAATACTTTCCCAGAAAATCCAATTATTTACCCCAACCCAACTAATGGAGTTGTTTCGGTTGATTTAAGGAAAAACTATAATAATGTAACTATACAATTAAATGATATACTTGGAAGACAATTAATGAATAAGTCTTATAGTGAAGGAAGAGTTTTTGGTTTAAATATAATTGAAGCCTCCGGAGTTTATTTCCTTTCAATTATCGCAGAAAATAAAAAGGTTGTATTTAGGCTGGTTAAAAATTAATCTAAATTAAATTCTTTCAGAACAGGAAGCTCTTTGTTGTCAAAATCAAAAACAGCTTGATTTTCCCAAGTCGATCCATTTGTTGAAGTTTCACCATCCCAAGCAATTAGATCCGCACCCCAATAGCAAAAACCTATCCCATTATTAACTTCTAATATTAGATTTTTAATATCTCTAATAAAATCTTTTTGACCCAGTGGACTTGCTGGGTATTCTGGTAGAATAAGATGTTCTTCTAACCCCACATTATTATTAGTCCAATCATTCCAACTTAGGGTAAATGGATAAGAGGTTTCTGCAATTAATATCTCTTTATTAAAATTGATTGAAAGGTTTGATAATTGATTTTGTAAATCTTCCAGTGACTTACCGTGCCACCATGGATAGTATGAGATTCCTGCAATATCATAATCAACCTCTTTGACAATATTAAAAAACCAATCAGAGGATTCAAATCCAGCACAATGAAGAATAATTTTTGTATTTGTTGAGTTATTTCTTACAGCATCCACACCTATACTTACCAATTCAATAAATTGGTCTTGATTATCTATAATATTTCCATGCGGAAATAATATACCTGTGTTTATTTCATTACCAATTTGTATATAATCTGGATTTATTTCACTCATTATTTGATTGGTATGATCATATAATTGATCTTTTAATTCTTCAAAACTTAAGGATTGCCAATTAGTTGGAATTTGTTGTTGACCCGGATGAGCCCAAGTGTCTGAAAAATGTGGGGTAATCCATATTTTAAATCCAAGTGATCTTAGTTCATTTGAAAATTCCTTTACTTCTTCAAGTGATGAAGATTCATCAGCAGGATTTACCCATAATCTTAATCTAATTGTGTTTACACCATTTTGAATTAGCGCATTAATAAAGTTGATTTCATTATTATTTTCATCATAAA
>CACLAD010000003.1 GCA_902604715.1 uncultured Bacteroidota bacterium | reverse complement strand
CCTTTGGTTCACTGGCTTTTCTGGATCGGGAAAATCTACATTAGCTAATGCGCTGGATGACAAACTAAATTCAAACAATTACAACACCTATATTTTAGATGGTGATAATGTTAGAATGGGTTTAAACAAAGATCTTGGATTTTCTCCGGAAGATAGAAAGGAAAATATAAGAAGAATAAGTGAAGTTGCTAAGTTATTTGCTGATTCTGGAAAAGTTGTTATGACTGCATTTATTTCGCCTTATAATGACGACAGAAATGAAGCTAGAAAACTAATTGGTGAAGATTTTATTGAAATCTTTGTTAACACCCCAATTGATGAATGTATCAAGAGAGACCCTAAGGGTCTATATAAAAAAGCCCTTAATGGTGAGATAAAGGGTTTTACAGGTATAGACGCCCCTTATGAAAAGCCTCAAAACCCTGAGATTGAAATAAAGAATATGACTATCGATGAATCTGTAAATTTCATTATTAATTCATTAAAAATTTAATATGAAAAAAGGATTTGTAGCAGGAAATTTTGACGTAATTCACCCTGGATATATAAAAATGTTTATAGAATGCAAGACGAACTGTGACCATTTTACAGTCCTTCTTCATTCAGATCCATCGATAGAACGTCCTAATAAATTAAAACCAATACTAACTTTGGATGAAAGAATTGAAGTTTTATCTTCAATAAAGTATATTGATGACATTCAATCATACACATATGAAAGTGAGTTATACGAACTTATAATTAAAGGAGAATATTCTATTCGATTTCTTGGTGATGACTACAAAAATAAATCATTTACAGGAGATGGTTTAGACATCTCTATTCATTATTTGAATAGAGACCATGGATGGTCGACAACAAAATTTAAAAACCTTATTGCTAAAACAATCTAAAAATGTGGAAAAAAATTAATCATGGAGGTGAACCAACCAAAAATATTGATAAAAAGTATGCAATATTTGTTGGGAGATATCAGCCTTATCATTTTGGTCATATCGAGTTAATTAAACAAAAATTAATTCAGGGAATCCCAGCCCTCATTATGGTTAGAAATATTGAGCCTGATGAAAGAAATCCTTTCACAACGGAACAAACAGTGACAATGATTAAAAAGTATCATGCTGCCCATGGTGATGATGTTGTGGTAATGATCATTCCTGATATTGAATCTGTTAATTTCGGAAGAGGAGTAGGTTATGAAATCAACGAATACCAGCCCCCTGCTGACAGTGGAGCAATGTTTATTTCTGCAACAAAAATTAGAGAGTCTATCAAAAATGATAATGATACTTGGAAGTCAATGGTTGATGAATCTCTTCATAAAGATATAGAGGGCTTCCTTTCCTAATTTTTAATATTTATTTTTTTTTTGTTTGATTAAGAGGTATTTTTGCACCCTATGAGTTATTTGTTTACATCTGAATCTGTAAGTGAAGGTCATCCTGATAAAATAGCTGATCAAATTAGTGATGCAATATTAGACAATTTTCTTGCTTTTGATCCTAACTCAAAGGTTGCATGTGAAACACTTGTTACTACTGGTCAAGTAATTCTTTCTGGAGAAGTCAATTCAAGAACTTATATTGATGTGCAGAAAGTTACAAGAGAGGTAATTAAGAAAATTGGATACACTAAAAGTGAATATATGTTTGATTATAAATCATGTGGGATACTTTCAATGATTCATGAGCAGTCTGATGATATAAACCGTGGGGTAGTCAAAAAAAATAATGAAGAACAAGGTGCGGGTGATCAGGGGATAATGTTTGGTTATGCTACGAATGAAACAAATAATTACATGCCACTAGCTTTAGATATTTCAAATAAAATATTACAAGAATTAGCTCTGTTGAGAAGGGAGAATGATGAAATCAAATATCTTAGACCTGATTCAAAGTCTCAAGTCACAATCGAATACACTGATGATAATAAACCCCACAGTATAAAAACAATAGTCATATCCACACAACATGATGATTTTGACTCTGAAGATAAAATGCTTGCCAAAATAAAATCCGATATAATTAATATCCTTATTCCTAGATTATTAGACAAAAATCCTGATTTAAAAAATTTATTTGATGATAATGTAGAATACTTAATTAATCCCACAGGTAAGTTTGTTATCGGTGGACCACATGGAGATACAGGATTAACCGGAAGAAAAATTATTGTCGACACTTACGGAGGTAAAGGAGCCCACGGAGGAGGAGCCTTTTCCGGAAAAGATCCCTCTAAAGTTGATCGAAGTGGAGCATATGCAGCAAGACATATTGCAAAAAATATAGTGGCAGCAGGTATTTGTGATGAAGCTCTTGTCCAAATTAGTTATGCAATAGGTATTGCAGAACCTGTAGCATTTTATGTAAATACATATGATACCTCAAGAACTAACTTTTCTGATGGAGATATTTCAGAAATGCTCTTGGGTTTGTTTGATTTGAGACCCTATTCTATTGAAAAATTATTTGATCTCAGAAAGCCAATATATTTAGAAACTGCAGCCTATGGTCATATGGGTAGGGAACCCCAAAAAGTCAAAAAAACTTTTGTTAATTCTGAGAATAAATTTGTCGAATTTGATTTAGAATTATTTAACTGGGAAAAATTAGATTACGTAGATAAAATTAAAAAACTTTTTAAATTAGCATTATGATTAAAAGCAATGTAAAATACATACCCTTCAAGGTTAAAGATATTAACCAGGCTAAATGGGGAAGAGAAGAGATTAAATTAGCTGAAGCAGAAATGCCAGGTTTAATGGCTCTAAGATTAGAGTACAGAAAAGAGAAGCCTCTTAAAGGAGCAAGAATTGCAGGATGTCTTCACATGACTATTCAGACTGCAGTCTTGATCGAAACTTTGATTGAGCTTGGTGCTGAAGTTACTTGGAGTTCATGTAACATATTTTCAACTCAGGATCATGCAGCTGCTGCAATTGCTGCTGCAGGAGTTCAGGTTTATGCTTGGAAAGGAATGAATGAAGAGGAATTTGACTGGTGTATTGAACAAACTTTGTTTTTTGGTGAGGAGAGAAAACCTCTTAATATGATTTTAGACGATGGAGGAGATTTAACAAATATGGTTTTAGATAAATATCCAGAGTTTACCGAAAACATTAAAGGTTTGTCTGAAGAGACTACAACGGGCGTATTAAGATTATTTGACAGAATGAGAGATGGAACATTAAGTTTACCTGCTATTAATGTTAATGATTCAGTCACCAAAAGTAAGTTTGATAATAAATATGGCTGCAAGGAGAGTGCTGTTGATGCTGTCAGAAGAGCAACTGACATTATGATGGCGGGTAAGAGAGTTGTTGTATGTGGATATGGAGATGTTGGAAAAGGAACTGCAGCATCTTTTAAATCTGCTGGAAGTATTGTTACTGTTACGGAAATTGATCCCATTTGTGCTTTACAAGCAGCGATGGATGGTTATGAGGTCAAAAAACTAGAAACAGTAATAGATAATTCTGATATTATTATAACAGCTACTGGAAATAGAGATATCGTAAAAGACATTCATTTTAAGTCTATGAAGGATAAAGCAATTGTTTGTAATATTGGTCATTTTGATAATGAGATAGATATGTCGTGGTTAAATAAAAACTATGGGCATACAAAAAAAGAAATAAAACCACAGGTAGATCTATACACTGTTAATGGCAATGATATTGTGATTTTAGCTGAGGGGAGACTAGTAAATTTAGGCTGTGCAACAGGTCACCCCAGTTTTGTAATGAGTAATTCTTTTACTAATCAAGTTTTGGCCCAGATAGAACTTTGGAAAAATTCTTCAAAATATGAAAATAAGGTATACACTCTTCCTAAACATCTAGATGAAAAAGTTGCAAAGCTGCATCTTGAAAAATTAGGTGTTGAGCTTACTATACTTGATGATATTCAGTCAAATTACATAGGAGTAGATAAAGAAGGTCCATATAAATCTGACGAATACAGATATTAGACATTGTAATTCAGAGTAATTTTCCATAATAACTATACATTTTTAAATATTTTTGTACAGTGAGTACTTTTTTTACTTAAAAATAAGTACTTTTGTTACTTGATATTATGTTGAATTCATTAATTACATCTAAAACCAGGCTACGGATGCTTATTAAATTCTTTGTTAGCGCTGCTAATAATGGATATTTAAATGGTCTTGCGAACGAATTCAACGAATCTACCAATTCAATAAGAAAGGAATTAAACAATCTTTCCGGCGCAGGCTACCTTTTAAAATCAAAAGAAAATAACAGAGTTATATATAATGCCAATACATCACACCCAATGTTTGAAGTATTACAAAAAATTGTTAGACAACATCTGGGCTTAGAGGATATTGTTGAAACGGTAATTGAAAGAATTGGAGATGTTGATCAGATTGCTTTGACAGGTGAATATGCCAAGGGAATTGATAGTGGTAATATTGAAATCGTAATTAATGGAACAAATGTAAATAGCGAATATTTAGAAAATATAAAACCAAAAATTAAAAAGAAAATTGGGAGAGAAGTTAACTTTTTATTGAATCAAAAACTTGATTCAAATTCGATTATTCTGTTTAAAAAAATAGCTGAATGAATTGGTACGTAATACATACAAAACCACGAGGTGAGAAAAAAGTTGAGGAACAATTGTTGTCTTTGGGAATTAATGCTTATTGTCCAACCCGATATGAAATTAGACTTTGGAGTGATCGGAAAAAAAGAATTCAAGTTCCGGTACTGCCTTCAATGGTACTGGTAAATATAGAAGATAAAGATATTAATATGGTTTTTGAATGTCCAGGAGTTGTAAGGTATATGTTTTGGTTAGGTAAGAGGGCAATAGTAAGACAAGAAGAGGTTAATATTTTAAAAAAATATTTAAATGGAAGCTACAATTTTATAAACGGTAAACTCACAAATATTAGAGTTGGTGATAATTTTAGCTTATCATCTTTTAATAACGAAAGAGGAATTGTTAACAGAATTTCAAAAAATAATATTTGGATTTATTTGAAATCTATTGGATATAGTGTTAAGCTAAAATTAGCTTAATTAACAATAAATAAGTATTATTTTTGTTAGTTATAATTGTAACTGACGTTGGCGAAGCCGTAAAAAAAATAAATGAAAAATATTAATATTAATATGGTTGATTTGATGGGTCAATACTCTAAAATCAAGAACGAAATTGACAGAAATATTATATCATCAATTGAATCAGGTCGATTTGTAAATGGACCGATCGTTAAGGAATTCTCAGAAAATCTATCAGATTATTTGAATGTGAAAAATGTAATTCCATGTGCAAATGGAACCGATGCATTACAAATATCATTTATGGCCTTAGACTTAAAAAAAGGTGATGAAATAATATGTCCATCATGGACATATATTGCTACAGCTGAAGCGGCAGCGATACTTGGTTTAAAGGTTGTTTTTTGTGATGTAGATTTAGAAACTTTTAACACAAGAGCAGATTTGATTGAGCCTCATATTAATAAAAGAACTAAAGCAATAGTTCCGGTTCATTTGTATGGCCAATCCTGTGATATGGCTCCAATAATAAAACTTGCTAAAAAGCATGATCTGAAAATCATAGAGGATAATGCACAGGCTATCGGATGTAAATATGCTTTTCCTAATGGTGATATTAAATTTACTGGGACATTAGGTCATATAGGAACCACTTCATTTTATCCTTCAAAAAATTTAGGCTGTTATGGTGATGGCGGTGCAATTTTTACAAATGATGATTTTTTGGCAGAAAAGCTAAGAATGATAGTGAACCATGGTGAGAAAACTAAATATCATCACGAAATTGTAGGTTGTAACTCCAGATTAGATTCAATACAGGCTGAAATCCTAAATATCAAGTTAAAATATTTAGAGGAATATAATTCAAACAGAAAAATTATGGCTAAAAATTATAATCTAGCTTTTAATGAAATTGATTTGATTAAAACACCAAAAGTTAATTTAAATTCAGATCACGTATATCATCAATATACCATCAGGGTTTTAAATGGAAAAAGAGATAAATTAAAGGAATATCTGAGTAAAAACGGAATACCCTCAATGATTTATTATCCGATACCAATTCATAAGCAAAAGCCATATAGAAATAATGAAATTTTGAAAAATACTGATTTACTTTCATATGAAGTTATTTCCCTGCCCATTCATACTGAGCTAGAGAATTCTAATCAAGACTACATAATTGAAATTATAAAACAATTTTTTGATGAAAAAAATTAAGGGTATAATATTAGCAGGAGGTTATGGTACGAGGCTATTTCCTTTAACCATAGGAACATCTAAACAGCTTCTTCCTGTTTACGACAAACCTATGATATATTATCCTCTTTCTGTACTTATGCAGGCAGGAATACGTGATATACTTATTATAACAAATGGTGAACATATGTCCAGTTTCCAAAACCTCTTTGGGGATGGGTCATCTCTTGGATTATCTATAAATTATGAAATTCAAGAACAACCTAATGGAATAGCGGAGTCATTTATTATTGGCTCTAAATTTATCGGAAATGACAATGTTATTTTAATATTAGGTGATAATATCTTTTATGGACAAAAACTAAAATCTTATTTGGAAAAAGCAAAAAATAATTTAAATGATGGCTTATCAACAGTTTTCGGCGTGAAAGTAAAAAAACCTGAAAATTTTGGGGTAATAGAGTATGATAAATTTAATAATATTTCAAAGATTTATGAAAAACCTACTAAGCCCAAAAGTGATCTAATTGTCTCCGGTTTATACTTTTATACAAATGATGTAATTAAAAAAGCTAAAGTTTTAAAACCAAGCAAAAGAGGAGAAAAAGAGATCACCGATATTAATAACATTTACCTGTCAAAAAAAAAATTAAAATTAATTATTTTGAGTGAGCAAATTTCTTGGATTGATACTGGAACATATGGCTCATTAATAAATGCGTCAAAATATTTTGAGAAATTAGAAGATACCAGCGGAAAAAAATCATCATGTATTGAGCAAATAGCTTATGAAATGGGATACATAAATAAAAGTAAACTAAAAAAAATAGTTGAAAAAATGAAACATAGTGATTACGGAAAATATTTAGAAAGAATTATAAAGAATGATATTTGATAATACAGATTTTGAAGGTTTAATTATCATTTCTCACAACCAAATAAAAGATAATAGGGGTTATTTTAAAGAATCTTTTAAAAAAAATCTTTTGGAGGAAAAAGTCGGTTACAAAATAAATTTTTGTCAAGAAAACATTGTACTGTCAAAATCTAATGTTTTAAGAGGCTTACATTTTCAAAAAAAACCCTATGCTCAGTCAAAACTAATCAGTGTAATCAATGGAAAAATTTTGGATATTGCTGCAGATATGAGAAAAGACTCTAATACATATGGAAAATACTTTTCATATATTTTATCTTCTGAAAATCATCAATCAATTTTTATCCCAAGAGGATTTGCACATGGCTATCTTTCACTTTCAGAAAATACACTGATAAATTATAAGGTTGATAATTATTACTCTAAGCCAATGGAAGAAGGTATCGCCTACAATGATAAATATTTAAATATTGATTGGAAAATTGATACTGATAAATTATTGATTTCAGAAAAAGATAAAAATCTTAAACCATTCAAATGGAATTAAAAAAAAGGGTCCTTATCACTGGCTCAAATGGTTTAGTTGGTAGTACTATTAAAAATATTTGTGATAATTATAATTATCATTTTTATTTTAAATCTAGAAAAGAATTAGATATAACTATCTATGAAAAAATCAAAGAATTTTTATTGATTAATAAAATAAATATTGTTATTAACTGTGCAGCTTTTACCAATGTTAATAAGGCAGAAAAAAGAAGAAAACTTGCAAATGAAATTAATAATAAGGCTGTAAATCAACTCGCAAAAATTTGTTCTGATTTAAAAGTACAACTTATACACATTTCAACTGATTATGTATTTGACGGAAAAAAAAGAATTCCATATAAAGAGAACGACAAGGCTAACCCGATAAATTTTTATGGTATTACAAAATTAGAGGGAGAAAAAAGTATTATGAGACATAATTTAAAAAAATCGTTAATTATTAGAACTTCTTGGTTGTATGCATTCTCTAATAAAAACTTTGTTACTGAAATATTAAAAAAAATTAATAATAATTTGGAAATTTTTGTCACTGTTAATGAATTTGGCTCACCAACAAATGCATTTGATTTAGCTCACACAATACTCAATATTTTACCCAAAATAAAAAATAATAAAACCGAGATTTATCATTACTCAAATGACGGCTATTGCTCAAGATATGAGTTTGCTCAAAAAATAAAAGAGATTATTCAGGGTAAATCTAAATTGACAGCTTTGGATACAACAGATAGCAATATTTTGCGTCCTAAATTTTCTGCACTTGACTCAAATAAAATTTGTGATATTTTTGGAATAAAATTAATGAATTGGGAGGTTAGTTTAGAAGAGCATCTAAAAAACAAAAATATATACAATGAAATATAGATTTAAAAATTTACTTGTAACTGGTGGAGCTGGCTTCATAGGATCTAATTTTATCGAATATATTTTAAATAAACACCCAGATTTAAAAGTCTATAATATTGATAATCTTACTTATGCCGGAAGTCTAAATAATACTAAAGAATTTGAAAATTGTTCAAGGTACACTTTTTATAAAGGAGATATTTGTGATAAAAAACTTGTAAAAAAAATATTTAACGAACATAAAATTGATGGTGTTATTAATTTTGCTGCTGAATCACATGTTGATAATTCAATTATAAATCCAGAGATTTTTATTAGATCCAATATATTAGGTGTATATAATCTTTTAAATATTGCATACAATACATGGATGACAAGCCCTTTCAAGAAAAAAACTATTTATAATTATTCGAGATTTCATCAAGTTTCCACAGATGAAGTTTATGGTAGTATACCTCACAATAGTTTTTCTGAGGAAAATAAATATAATCCAAGCTCTCCTTACTCAGCCTCTAAAGCCTCTGCTGATATGATTGTAAAGTCCTTCAATACAACCTACGGCTTAGATACAACCATATCAATTTCCTCTAATAATTTTGGACCAAATCAACATGCTGAAAAACTTATACCAAAATCAATCTTTTCGATTATAAATAAGAATCCAGTTATAATTTATGGTGATGGCTTAAATGTGAGGGATTGGATTTATGTAAAAGAAAACTGTAAAGCTATTGATCTTATATTTGATAAGGCTAATTCTGGTCAAACTTTTAATGTTGCCTCAAAAATTGAATTATCTAATCTCGAATTATTAGAAAAAATAAATAAGATTTTGTCTAAGTTCTCAGACTTAAAATTTGATATTAAATTTGTTAAAGATCGCCCAGGTCACGATGGAAGATATAGTCTTAATATTAATAAGATTAAAAAACAACTTGGCTGGAAGTGCTCAAATAAATTCGAAGAACACTTAGAAAATTATGTGCGTGAAAAAATCAAAAATTATACATAGTTATAGAAATTTATTTATTTAAAAACTCAATAGATAATGATTCATAAAAAATCTAAAATATATGTAGCGGGACATAAAGGAATGGTTGGTACAGCTATTTGTAAAAAGTTAAGTTTTGAGGGCTATTCTAATTTAATTTACAAGTCGAGTAGCAGTCTCGACCTGACTAATCAAACAGCTGTTTATCAATTTATAAAAAAAGAAAAGCCACAGATAATCATAAATGCTGCAGCTAAGGTGGGAGGTATTTTAGCAAATATGAATTTTCCTTATGAGTTTTTAATGAAAAATATGCAAATTCAAAATAATTTAATCAATGCTGCTTTCTTAAATGGGATAGATAAATTTATTTTTTTAGGAAGTTCATGTATTTATCCTAAGTTTGCGAGCCAACCAATTAAGGAGGAATATTTATTAACCGACTCATTAGAATCAACGAATCAATGGTATGCTATTGCAAAAATTTCTGGCGTAAAACTTTGTGAGTCATTACGCAAACAATATAAGAAAGATTACATTAGCCTTATGCCGACAAATTTATATGGTTATAATGATAATTTTGACCTTGAATCATCACATGTCTTACCTGCATTAATAAGAAAGTTTCATGATGCAAAATTAAATGAACGTGAGAACGTTGAACTTTGGGGTTCTGGAAAACCAAAAAGAGAATTTCTTTTTGTTGATGATTTAGCTGATGCCATATTATTTTGTATTGAAAATAAACTTGATGAAAGTCTATACAATGTAGGTGTTGGTAAAGATATTTCTATAATTGAGCTAGCTAAACTCATACAAAAGATAGTTGGATATAAAGGTACTATTTCATGGGATCTTTCTAAACCAGATGGAACCCCAAAAAAATTACTAGACACCTCAAAAATGAATAAACTAGGATGGTCACATTCCACAAAACTAGAGAATGGGATTAAATTAACTTATGATTGGTTTTTAAATAATATTAATAACTACAAAAAAAATAAATTATAATAATGAAAGTAGCTTTGATTACAGGAATTACAGGACAGGATGGTTCATATTTAGCTGAATTTTTACTAGCCAAGGGATATACGGTTCATGGTGTTAAAAGAAGATCTTCTTCATTTAATACTGAAAGAATCGATCACATTTATCAAGACAAACATGAAGAAAATCCTAAATTCATATTACATTACGGCGATTTAACTGATTCTATGAACATAACTAAAATCATAAGGGATTGTAGGCCAGATGAAATTTATAATCTTGGAGCTATGTCTCATGTAAAGGTGTCATTTGAAATACCTGAGTACGTTGCTAACGTTGATGCAATAGGTACATTAAGAATTTTAGAGGCGGTTAGATTACTAGGTTTTGAGAAAAAAACAAAGATATATCAAGCATCAACATCCGAGTTATATGGTGGAATGAATTGTAATAAAAATATTAATGGATTTTATGATGAAAATTCACCATTTTATCCGAGATCACCATACGGCGTAGCTAAAATTTATGGCTACTGGATAACAAAAAATTATCGTGAGGCATATAATATGTTTGCATGTAATGGGATATTATTTAATCATGAATCACCCAGAAGAGGTGAAACCTTTGTGACAAGAAAAATTACCCGTGCCGTATCAAAGATTGCACTTGGAAAAAAAGATAAATTTTTTCTTGGAAACTTAGATGCTAAAAGGGATTGGGGTCATGCGAAGGACTATGTTAGAATGATGTGGATGATTCTTCAGGCCAAAGTGCCTGAAGACTGGGTAATAGCCACCGGAAAAACAACCAGTGTGAGAAAGTTTGTTGAGTTAGCTTTTAGAGAAGTTGGAATAGATATTGAATTTCAAGGTAATGGGATAAATGAGAAAGCATTTGTTTTAAATTGTAATAACCCAGAGTATCAAATAGAAATTGGCAAAGAGGTTCTTTCTGTTGACCCCGAGTATTTTCGCCCAACTGAAGTGGATTTATTAATAGGTGATAATTCTAAAGCAAAAGAAAAATTAGGTTGGCAACCAGAATTTGATCTTGAATCATTGGTAAAAGATATGATGCAGTCAGATTTAAAGTTATTTAAAAATAGAGAAGATTATGAAAATTAAAAATATATGCTGTATTGGAGCTGGATACGTTGGTGGCCCAACGATGGCCGTTATTGCTCAAAAAAATCCTGATATAATGGTAACTGTAGTTGATCTTGATGAAGATCGAATAAATCAATGGAATGAAAAAGAATTAGATAAACTTCCAATATATGAGCCGGGTTTAGCAAAGGTTATATCAGAGACCAGAAACAGAAATCTTTTCTTTTCAACGCAGATAGATAATTCTATTGAAAAATCTGAAATAATTTTTATTTCTGTTAATACACCTACAAAAACCTATGGTGACGGAAAAGGAATGGCTGCAGACTTAAAATATGTTGAATTGTGTGCTAGACAAATCGCACGTGTTGCCAAAACAGATAAGATTGTAGTTGAGAAATCTACCCTCCCTGTAAAAACAGCTGAAGCCATACAGGATATTTTAAATAATACTGGGAATGGTGTAAATTTTGAAATTTTGTCAAATCCAGAATTTCTAGCAGAAGGAACAGCTATGCGTGATTTGGCAGTACCCGACAGGGTTCTAATTGGTGGTAATTATAAAACAAAAAATGGTAAAAAAGCAATGAAATCGCTGGTTAATATATATGAGTCATGGGTTCCAAAAAAAAATATTTTAACAACAAATATTTGGTCATCTGAACTATCCAAACTCACTGCAAATGCTTTTTTAGCTCAAAGGGTGTCATCAATTAATTCCCTTTCTGAACTTTGTGAAGCTACAGGTGCTGATGTTTTGGAGGTCGCCAAAGCCATAGGTATGGATACTAGAATTGGAGATAAGTTTTTAAAACCATCTGTCGGTTTTGGTGGTTCATGCTTTCAGAAAGACATTTTGAATTTAGTTTATATTGCCAAGAGTCTAGGTCTAAATGAAGTAGCTGAATATTGGCATCAAGTGATTAAAATGAATAATTATCAACGTTTCAGATTTGCCAAAAATATAATTAGAAGTCTATACAACACTGTAAATGGTAAAAAAATCGCATTCTTAGGTTGGTCATTTAAAAAAGATACAAATGACACTAGGGAATCTGCTGCAATTTATGTCGCTGATGCATTATTAAATGAGAAAGCATATATTTCAGTATTTGATCCAAAGGTGAATTCAAAGAAAATTATGGATGATATTAACAGTCTTGGAACCCGCCCAGAAAATCAGAATATGAAGTATTTAAAATTTGAAAAGGAACCTTACAAAATAGCAGATGGTGCACATGCAATTGCTATACTTACAGAATGGGATGAATTTAAGAATTATGACTGGAAAAGAATTTTTAATTTAATGAATAAACCAGCATTTATTTTTGATGGGCGTAATATTTTAGATAAAATAATTTTAGAAAAAATAGGATTTGTTTATCAAGGAGTTGGAAGGAGATGAGAAAAGAAAAAATAATTCTGATAACAGGTTCTGCCGGTTTTATTGGATATCACTTATGTGAATCATTGCTTAAAAAAGGGTTTTATGTCATTGGTTTAGATAATGTAAGCGATTATTATGATGTTAATTTAAAATATGACCGTCTGCTTAAGCTGGGTATTATTAAAGAACAGGCCTCTAGATTTAATAAAATTGTTTCAAGCCAATTACATGGCAAACAAATGCAGTTTATAAGGACAAATATTAATAACAAAGAAGTCGTTTTCGATATTTTTAAAAAAAATAGAGTTGATATTGTTTGTAATCTAGCCGCACAAGCCGGAGTAAGATACTCACTTAAAAACCCTAAATTATATATTGAATCTAACATAAATGGTTTTTTCACCATTCTTGAGTCTGTCAAGCATTTCAAAATAAAGAGATTTATTTACGCATCTAGCTCAAGTGTTTATGGTAATTCCTCGATGGTTCCTTTTTCAGAAAAAGAAAATGTAAATAAGCCTATAAGCTTGTATGCCGCAACAAAAAAATCTAATGAACTTATGGCATATACCTACAGTCACTTATATAATATTGAGACTATCGGATTGAGATTTTTTACAGTTTACGGTCCTTGGGGTAGGCCAGATATGGCAATGTTTTTATTTACCAATGCAATTTTAAATAATGAAACAATAAAAGTTTTTAATAAAGGAAATCTATTCCGTGATTTTACATATATAGACGATATAATTGAAGGGCTTGTTAATACTATAATTTTTGATTCTAAAAACGATTCTAATTATAAACTTTATAATATTGGAAATAGCAACCCGGTCAAGCTAACTGAATTCATCAAAGCAATAGAAAAGGAATTAGGATTGAAAGCAAAAAAAGAAATGTTATCAATGCAACCGGGGGATGTTAATAAGACATGGGCAGACGTATCAAGTCTTGAAAATGATTATAACTATAAACCAATTACACCAATTACTTTAGGTGTCAGTAATTTTATTAAGTGGTTTAAATCCTACTATTCAATCAATTAATTAAAAACTCTGAAATGAAGGTATTAATAATGGGAAACACCGATCACAAAGGGGGATTAATAATTCATTTTATGCACCTAATTAAATTTCTTAAATCTAAAGAAAACATAAATCTCTTTGTTGTAAATATTAATGACAATAATGAAAAAAATTTTAAATCATCAGATTATAAAGAAATAAGTTTGCCTTACAAGCCTAAAAATAAAATACACAAGTTTTTGTTACTACTGATTACTGCTTTAAAGGCAAGGTTTTGGAATCCTGATATCTTTATAGCATGTGGTCCTGGTCATGGGTTTAATTTTTTAGCCAGAATATTAGGTTCATCCACATTTAAAATTCAACAAGAGGTTCACTATGATGCAAAAATGGATAGTTTAAGAATGGTCTCAGTTAAGGTGTTTGACGCAATTGCTGTACAAACCAAGTCAATGGTAAATAATTATAAGTTAAATGTTTCAGACAAGATTTCTGTAAATTATTTACCATGCTTTTCAAAAAAATTAGAAATACCTAGAATCAAAAGAATTAAAAAAAATAATCAATACACTAAGATTGCTTTTTTTGGTAGGCTTGCAATCAATAAAGGTCTTGAACCTTTTATTTCCAATGTTAAAGATGTTATTTTAAAAGAAAAAATTCTTTTAAACATCCACGGGATGGGTCCATCATTAGACGCTATAGCAAAAACAATTGAAAACAATGGTTTAAGTAAACAGGTTAAAATTTTAGGTCCATATAGTGATAAAGAATATGTAAATCTTTTAAATTCTTACGATGCAGTAATAATACCCTCAATATTTAATGAGGGTTTACCACTTGTTACTATTGAAGCTATGAGTTTTGGTTTACCAATATTTGCATCAAAAATGGGTGCTTTTCCTGAGATTTCAAGATTAAATAAAAGCTTAGTCTTAACTGAAACTGATAAAAAATCTCAAAATAAAAATTTTTTACTTTTTGTAAAAAACTTAAAAAAAGGAATTTACTGTCGAAAAGAAATTTCTAAAATTTATCAAGAAAACTTCAGTAATAAAATTTTTGAAAAAGAGTGGTTAAAAATGCTTGAATTTCCTAAAAAATATTTCAAATGAATTTAAAATTAGACGACTTTTTCTTTTTAAAAAATAAGAAGGTTTTGATAACTGGTTCATCAGGATTTATAGGTTCTTATTTGTCAAAAGAATGCAAAAGAAATGGTGCTATTACCGTTGGGATAGATATTAATAAACCCAAAAATAATGACTTATTTGAATATTTTGTAAATGATACGATAAATGATAAATCCCTCACCAAGATCTTTAGTTATTCAAAATATGACTATATTTTTCATTTGGCTGGTTCTGCTTCTGTCCAGTTTTCATTTGATAACCCTGTTGAGGACTTTAATTCATTAGTTTCACCAACTGTTATATTGATTAATTTTATAAGTAAATTTTCCCCGGATTGTAAATTTTTAACATTTTCTAGTGCAGCTGTATATGGAAACCCAAAACATTTACCAATTAGCGAATCTGCTGTGATTAATCCAATATCACCCTATGGATTACACAAGTCTTTGGTTGAAAAAATAATACATTTTTATTCAAGTCTTTACAATATTAACTGTGTAATTTTTAGAATTTTTTCCGCTTACGGAGTTGGCTTAAAAAAACAGATATTTTGGGATGTAATGAAAAGATACATTAAAAATAAAAATAAAATTAATTTGTTTGGAACTGGTAATGAGACAAGAGACTATATTCATGTCAGTGATATTGTTAGAGCAAGTTTTTTCGTTTTAAAACACAAGAACAATAAGCTATTTGATGTTTATAATCTAGCAAATGGGGATGAAGTAACCATTAAATATGCCGTCCAAGTTCTGTTTAAAAATGCTGATAAAACTCCAAATTTACATTTTCATGGAGATATAAAAGTTGGAAATCCAGTGAATTGGAAGGCAGATATCAGTAAGTTAAAATCAATTGGGTTTGAGCCTATTTTTAAAATCGAAAACGAACTAGAAAATTATTACAATTGGTTTGTTAAAAACAAAAATGATTAAAAAAATTTTTAATGGTATTGTTTGGATTTTCCTACAAACTATCTCAATGAAATTAATTGCTTTAATTTCACAACTAGTATTAGTTTGGATACTAAGCCCTGAAGATTTTGGAAAAATTGCACTCGTAAATTCTATCACAATATTTAGTAACTTAATACAACAATTTGGATTACAGGATGTACTAATAAAAAGAGGTAAATCATTTTTTTTATGGTACAATTTATCTTTTACTCTTTCAGTTATAGTTTTATTTATCAGTTTATTAGCAGCCATTTTATTTGGATATATTGGTTCATTGTTTTATAATGATGCTGAGATTTTTAAACTGGTACTAGTTTTAAGTTTATCAATACCATTTCAAGTTATAAGTATTGTACCCTTTGCAAAATTAAATATCGATTTAGAGTTTAGATTAATTTCATTAATTAAAATTTTTGAGTTTTTAATAATAAATGTTGGAATTGTAATTTTAGCTTTACTTAATTTTGGAGTTTACAGTTTCGTAGTTCCAGTTGTTTTTGCCTCAATTCTCAGAATGATATATTTATTTAAACATACGCGATTACCTTTTGTTTTATTTGATTTAAGAAGATGGAAATATTTAGTTTTTGATAGTTTTTATAATTTTATTTTTTCTTTCTTTTCAAGGCTTTCAATGCAAATTGATATTATTATTCTAGGATTAATTGTTTCTCAAGAAGTAATCGGTTATTATTTTATTGCTATGTCATTGTCTACTCAAGTTATAAGTTTGATTGGGCTTGCATTTCCGACTGTTTTGTTTCCATCATTCATGAAAAATTCTTCAAACATTTATACAAACATAGATAATTTAAGAAAAATTACGATTTATATTTCTATGATTGGAATACCTTTTTGTCTATGGCAATTTTCCAATGCTGAACATCTCGTTAAATTAATTTTTCCTGAAAAATGGACTAATTCGATTATATATATTAAAATTTTATCAATTGGAATGATATTCAGATTAATTTCACTTAATTGGGTTGTATCTTTAAAAATTCAGGGGAAGTTTAAAGAAATGTCAAAAGTTACATTCAATAGTTTTATTCAAAATATTATAATTATAATTCCACTTGCGTATTTTTTTGGTATAGTCGGTGTTGCGGTAGGAATAGGCTTGTTTTATTTAGTCAATGCACCTTATTTGCTTCGACATGCCTTTAAAGGTTTTCATAATCAATTAAAATCTTTGTATTTTTCTGTCTTAAAACATCTATTTATTTCTTTCTGTTCATTTATTCCAATTTACTACTTGGTTGAGTTTTCAAATTTAACATCAATAGTGAAACTCTCAACTAACACAATAATTCCCATCATAACATATGTTATCTTAATATTCTTATTTGAAAGAAAAATATGTGAAGAAATTATTAATAAAATTAAATTGCTTACTGTTGATTAATGAGGAACCTATTATTTATTATACTTATAATTTTACTTGTTATACCTGTAGTACAGGCATATAAAAATAATATAAAGTATTATCAGTTACCATTTATTGTAGCTATTGCTACACTTGGTTTTATTGTGCCAACTTTATATTCGGTTAAAGACAACTTAATCTTAAGCGATCAAGAATATTTTCTGTATTTATTAAATGCTATTTTATGTTTGACAGCTTCATATGTAGGTTACAGTTATAAAGTAAAAAAACCCAAATTGAAAAAGAATTATTATGATTATAGAACTATTATTTTAGTATTAACTCCTTTAACTTTGATAGGTTTTTATATTTCTTTTTTTCTAATTGATGCTTCTGAACTAGGTTTAAATAACTCCGGACCGATTGCAATTTTCCTTTATTTTGGAAGGTTTTTAAGACCTTTAGCAGTTATTTTATTTTTTTTATGGCTAATGTTTAAGAGAAAATACGTACTTCTATTGTTCTCACTTTATTTAATAGTATCTCTTAACTTCATAATAATCTCAGGAAGAAGGAGTGAGGTTTTTACCTTGGCGATTATTATTTTACTACCTTTATTTTTTGTCAGAAATTATATCCCATCAAAAAAAATTATTTTATTAATTTTTGCTTTCGGTATATCATCGTTTTTTATTTTACCGGCAATTCGAGGTGAAACACGCCAGGGTAACTTTAACGAAATTAGTAACGTTTCATTACAATCGCTTGCTTCAGCATATTATTCAGGTAACAAGACAAATGAAGTTATTGAAGCAGCTGTTAATATGCGGATAATTTATGAAAACAATGGCTATTCATATGGTGCAAGGTTTATCAATAAATTTACCCACCAATACTTTAGTAGCGTCTTGTTTGGAGAAAATTTAAAAAAATCTGTCACTATTTCAACATTTGACACAAAAAAAGCACGAGATAATTCTGTAATGAACTCATACTACAAGTCATATCTGACACTTACAGGCTTTGCCGATACCTTTTACGATTTTGGTTTTTTTAGTTTTTTAGTTTTTTATTTTTTCGCAAGACTTTCAAAGTATATTTGGGTTGCTGCCTATTATTCTAATGATATAATGATTAAGATGTTTTATTCCTATTTTGTGATTATGATTTTTTTAAGTGTTTATGATTCAATAAGTTTTATTCCCACAACAATTTTACAGGGTATCTTAATATTTTATTTGATTGTCAAAACATCAAAAATTAATAAGTATGTCTAAGTATCTTGTTTTTCAAATAACCTCCAGAAGAAACTATGATCTTGCTAGTATTTTAGCTAAAGAAAATAAACTATCTTTTTTGATTACAGATTTTTACAATAAAGGAACTTTTTTGGATATTATATTTAAAAATTTATTTCGAAAATTTGAAAGGTTTAATAATAAAAACATATCTAATAATCATGTAATTTCATCTTATGTGGCAGGCATTTTTTATAGGTTTGCAATTAGGTTTTTTTCAAAAAGTTATTTTAATTCTGCTATTGGATTTTCTTCTAAAATTTTATTAAAGAAATCATTTTCTGTCGATGAGAATAAGTTTGATAATATTGTTTCCTTCGATACTAATGCATACAATATTTTTGAAAAATATTATTTGAAAAAAAAATTAATTTTGGAGCAATGTGTAGCACCTAGAACATCTCAAATATCAATGTACAGAAGTTTATCTGATAAATATGCAATTAACTTAAATCAACATATTTTAAATTGTACTAAATTTTTAAAAAAAGAGTCCCAGGAATTAAAATTTTCAAGCATGATAATATGTCCATCTAACTATGTACGTGATGAATTGATTAGAATAAATATTAATAAATCAAAAATTTTTGTAATCCCATACGGATTTACCAATCCTTTAAAACACAGTTCTTTGACAAAGAATATTCAAAAAAAACTAAAAAGTGATGATTTCAATCTTTTGTTTGTCGGAAACGAAGCGATAAGAAAAGGGGTTTTAGATATTATTAAAGTTGCAGAAAAATTAAAGGATAATGAAAGAATTTTTTTTCATATTGTTGGAGATGTTAAAAGGGAATTAAACAATTTTAATATAGTTAATATCCCACGAAATGTAAAATTTTATGGAAAATTAGATAAAGAATCTTTAAACAGATTATACTTAAAGTCTAATTTATTTATAATGCCAAGCTATCTTGAAGGGTCAGCATTGGTAAACTATGAGGCTATAAGTTTTGGAATTCCTCTTTTAACTACTTATAGCTCCGGGTCAGTAATTAGAGATAACAAAGAAGGATTTTATGTAGATCCAGGTGATATTGACATGTTAATAAAAAAAATATTAAGCTTATACCTAGATAAAAAAAAACAACTACAATTTAGCATGAATGCTTTGAAGTTAAGTAAATTGTACACCCTTGAAAAATATCAAAATAGGCTAAAAGCAATACTAAAATGAAAAAAATACCCATTAGAAAATTATCTTTATTTGAAAAACTTAGTAGATTTAGATTTGGAGTTGTACACGCAATAATGTTTTATTTATTTCGATATTTAAAGCAAAAATCAAATTTATTTTACTTAAAATACATCGCTAGATTTGGTTTTTCTAAAATAGGTTCTAATGTAACTATTGATGGTATTCCTAAATTTCTATTTCCATGCTCAAATATAATTTTAATGAATCGTGTTAGGATTGGGAGTAGTTGTGTCTTTCAGGGAACTGAAAATTCTGAAATATTTATAGACGAAAATGTTTCAATTAACGATGGTTGTTTTATTACTTCATTGTTCAAAGTAAAAATTGGGAAAAATACTTCAATTGGTGAGTATACTAGTATAAGAGACTATAATCACAACTATTCTGATAAGGGAAATATTAAAATTCAAGGATATGTAGGAAAAGAAATAATTATTGGTGAAAATTGTTGGATTGGCAGAGGATGTATAATTTTACCAGGCGTTAAAATTGGTGATGATTCAATTATAGCAGCAAATTCCGTAGTAAATAAAAATGTAAAACCTCATTCAATTTATGGCGGGGTGCCAGCAAAATTTATAAAATTTCGATATTTCCATGAGCAATAGAAGATTTTTATGTAAAAGAATATTTAAAAAATATAAATATAACTTTAAGGTACATTCTGATGTGAAATTTGTAACTGGAATTAATATAGAAATTGGCAGTGAATCTTCTTTAAATCGTGGTGCATGGATTGGAAATGACACCATAATTGGGGATAATGTTATGATGGGACCCGATATTACAATTCTTTCAGGTAGTCATAAATTTCAAAGAAATGATATACCGATGAATAAACAGGGTGGTACTAATAGAAAACCTGTTATAATTGGTAATGATGTATGGATTGGAACAAAATCAATTATCTTGCCAGGAGTTTCTGTTGGTAGTCATTTGATTATTGGAGCTGGAAGTGTAGTAACTAAAGACGTTCCTGAACGGTGTATCTACGCAGGAAATCCTGCCAAATTAATCAGAACAAGAAAAAAAGTTGTCAAAGATTAAAGTTAATATTGTAACAGGTTCCAATTCAAGAAATGCTGGAGGACTTTTCAACAGCGTAAGGAACTTATCTCTCAATCTTAATTTTTCTGATGAACTAAATCTTAAGGTTATTTCGTTCTCAGATGAGTTTAGTGAACATGATCTTAAATCATGGGGAAAGTTGAAAATGCTTAAATATGATATAATTGGCCCCAAAAAATTAGGCTTTAATTTTACATTAACGGACTGCCTTAATGAAAATCCTTGTCAAATTGTTCATCAGCAAGGAATATGGAGTTACAACTCAAAGCTAATTTTAGATTATAAAAATAAAAATAAAATTAGAACAATTATTACTCCAAGAGGAATGCTAGATACTTGGGCGTTGAAAAATTCAAGATGGAAAAAAAAGATAATTGGTTGTTTTTACGAAAATAATAATCTTAAATCTGCTGATTGTATTCATGCTTTGTGTGAGTCAGAATATCTTTCGATAAGACGCTTTGGGCTTAAAAATCCTGTAGCAATAATTCCTAACGGAATTAACGTTAAAAAAAAACTAGGTAAAATTTCAAACAGAAAAATCAAAAGTAAATTATTATTTCTGGGGCGAATTCACCCCAAAAAAGGATTGGTTTCATTAATTAAGTCAATAAGTATAATCAATCAAAAAGATCCAAAAGTTTTAAAAAATTGGGAATTTATTATCGCTGGATGGTCAGAATTAAATCATCAAAATGAACTTGAAGAATTATGTAACACTTTAGGTATATCTAAACTTGTGAATTTTAATGGCCCTGCGTTTGAAATTGATAAACAAAATTTACTAAATGATGTTGATGCCTTTATTTTACCGTCATATAGCGAGGGTTTACCTATGTCAATTCTTGAAGCATGGTCATATAAGCTTCCTGTTTTAATGACCAAAGAATGTAATATTCCAGAAGGATTTGAATCAAATTCAGCAATTAAAATTCATAATGAACCAATTAGATTGGCTCATGATATTTGTAAATTTATATCCTTAAATAAAAGTATTCGTGACAAGATTGGAATAAATGGTTATAATTTGGTTAAGAATAAATTTGTTTGGAAAAAAATTTCTGATGACACAATCCTTTTATATAAATGGCTTTTAAATAAATCAGAAATCCCAGAGTTTGTTAAAATTGATTAGTTATGAAAGAACTAGACCTGTCTAATTATAAAAATAATCTAGGATTTAAGCATCAATTATTGCGTTTTGTTTGGATAATTGTTTGGTTTTTTTTCGCAAAACCCTTTCCCCGAAGCACCGGTAGAAAATGGAAATTATTTTTACTTAGAATATTTGGTGCATCAGTTCACGATACTGCTAATGTGTATTCAACAGCAAAAATTTATGCACCTTGGAATTTAGAAATGCATGAATACTCTTGTATTGCTTCTGAGGTTGATTGTTACAATGTGGACAAATTAATAATGGAAAAGCACACCGTTGTTTCACAAAAATCATTTTTATGTACTGCATCCCATGACATAAGTGATAGTAGTTACCCTTTAATAACAGCTCCAATAATAATAAAGGAAAAATCTTGGGTTGGTGCATCATCATTCATAGGGATGGGGGTTACGGTAGGTGAGGGTGCAGTAGTAGGCGCTACTTCCTCGGTTTACAATGATGTGAGGGAATGGACAGTTGTTGGTGGTAATCCCGCAAAATTTTTAAAAAAAAGAATTATAAATGACTAAAAATATTCCAGTAACTGTTATCATTTCAGTAAAAAATGAAGAAATAAATTTACCAAAATGCTTGGAAAAATTATATAAATTTTCTGAAGTTATAATTGTAGACTCAAATAGTACTGATAAAACTACACAAATAGCAAAGTCCTATAATTATAAGATTGTTAACTTCAATTGGAATGGCAGATTTCCAAAGAAAAGGAATTGGGCCCTTGAAAATATAAAAATAATTAATGATTGGGTTTTATTTTTGGATGCTGATGAGTTTTTGACCGATAAATTTGTGAATGAAATTTTTGATAAAACTAGGTCTACAAAACATGTGGGTTTTTGGCTTACATATAATAATTTTTTTATGGGTAAGGAAATAAAATTTGGTGATAAAATGAGTAAGTTAGCCTTATTTAAAAAAGAATGTGGAAGATATGAAAGAATTGATGAAGATTATTGGAGTCATTTGGATATGGAAATACATGAGCATCCGATTTTGTCAGGAAGCGTAGGTAAAATTAACTCACCCATATTTCACAAAGATTATAAAGGCCTCTCTCACTACATACAAAGACATAATGCTTACTCAAGTTGGGAAGCGCATAGATTTTTATCTATCAAAAAATCCAAAATAAACTCACTTAATTTTAGACAAAAACTTAAGTATATATTAATGGATTTTGGCTTACTTCCATGGGTGTATTTTTTTGGAACATTTTTTATAAAATTTGGTTTTTTGGATGGAGTAGCCGGTTTCAGATTGGCTATATATAAGTCCAATTACTTTTTTCAAATACAAACAAAAGTTATTGAACTTAAAAAAAAGTTATGAAAAGAATTTTAATAACAGGTGGAGCTGGATTTGTTGGATCACATTTATGTGAACGCTTATTAAATGAAGGTAATAAAATAATTTGTTTAGATAATTATTTTACGGGAAATAAAAAAAATATTGAGCATTTAATAAAAGACAATAATTTTAAACTCATTGAACACGATATAACTGAACCTTTTTACTATGATATTGATGAAATATATAACCTGGCATGTCCAGCATCTCCGATTCACTATCAGCATAACCCGATTAAAACAATTAAAACATCTGTTTTAGGTGCAATTAATGTTTTGGGTTTAGCTAAACGTACCAATTCTAAAATTTTACAAGCATCAACGTCTGAGGTATACGGTGACCCAATAGTTCACCCTCAAAAGGAATCGTACTGGGGTAATGTAAATCCAATTGGAATTAGATCCTGCTATGATGAGGGTAAGCGATGTGCTGAGACTCTGTTTATGGATTACCATAAACAGCATAATATTAAAATCAAAATTATAAGAATATTTAATACCTACGGACCAAGAATGAACATGAATGATGGAAGGGTTGTTTCAAATTTTATTGTTCAAGCACTAAAGGGTAAAGATATAACCGTGTTTGGAGATGGTTTCCAAACAAGAAGTTTTCAGTACGTGGACGATTTAGTTGAGGGTACAATAAGAATGATGAATTCAGAATCCGATTTTTTAGGACCCGTAAACATAGGAAATCCTAATGAGTTCACGATGATTGATCTAGCCATGAATATTTTACAATTAACAAATTCCAAATCAAAATTAGTTTTTTGCCCTTTACCAAAAGATGACCCTAAGCAAAGAAAACCTGATATTTCTTTAGCTAAAGAACAATTAGGTGGATGGATTCCAAAAACCCAGTTAAAAGAAGGATTACAAAAAACCATCAATTATTTTAAATCAATAATATAAATGAAGTTTAGTATAATAACGGCAACTTATAATAGTGAAAAAACTATAAATAAATGTCTTGAATCTATACTTAATCAGGATTATAACAATATCGAAATAATAATTGTTGACGGCAACTCACAAGATAATACATCTAATATTATTCAGAACTATAAAAAGTCTTTCGATAATATCATTTTTATTAATGAAAAAGATGATGGGATTTATGATGCATTAAACAAAGGAATAAATAGAGCATCTGGTGATATAATTGGATTTGTACATTCTGATGATTTTCTTGCTCACTTAAATATAATTTCAGAAATATACTGTGTAATGCATAAAGGTGTTTATGACGGAATCTATGGTGATTTAATGTATGTTTCAAAAAAAAATACTGATAAAGTCATTAGATACTGGAAAAGTTGCCAATTTAATGATAGTTTAATCAATGATGGGTGGATGCCTGCTCATCCAACTTTATTTTTAAAAAAAGAAGTTTATGATAAGCATGGTCTTTTTGACTTGTCATACAAAATATCCTCTGATTATGATTTTATGCTAAGAATTTTAAAAGATAAAAGTTTGAATTTTTTTTATTTACAAAAAGTTATAACAATAATGCGTTTAGGTGGTATTTCCAATGGTGGCTTAAATAACTTGATAAAAAAAACATATGAAGATTATAAAGCAATTAGAAATAATGATGTCGGCGGTTTTTTTACACTATTAAAAAAAAATATTTCAAAGCTTAAGCAATTTTTTGGTGAAAAGTCTTAACAAAAAATATATTTTAGAATATATTGCAACCATAGTACATCCTGATGATTCGGTTAAACCTTCAACTTCTTTTATCGATAACAATCATTTTTGGGAAATATTTGTAAGGTTGGGTAGTGAACATTTAATTTTACCTGCAATTTATGGTGCGATAGTTCGAAAAAAAATCAAATCATATTTTCCATCAGATCTACTTGAGTATTTAACAAAAATATATAAGATAAATACAAACAGAAATATTGAAATACTTAAACAAATATCTTTTGTAGTAAATATCTTAAATTCTAATCACATAGAATATGTCTTTCTTAAAGGGTCAGCAGCACTAATTTACAATGAAAAAGAAATACTTAACGAAAGAATGATTGGCGACATTGACATTCTTATTAGTAAGAAAGATATTGAAAAAACTAATAAAATTTTAATCAGTAAGGGTTTTTTTACATCAAAGAATAATGAATTTTCTTTTGCAGGTGATTTAATTCATCATAGACATCTAAATAGATTAAACCACAATGATTATATTGCATCAATTGAATTGCATAGTAATCTGTTGAAAAAAAAATATGATTACAAACTTTTACCATCAATATTTTTATTTGATAAATTTAAAATAAATAACGTCTGGGTTCCATCAAGATTCAATCTTTATAAACATTTTATATTTAGTTGGTTTTATAACGATAATGGAAAAATAACTAATTATTTACAGTTTAAAACTATTCTTGATATTCTTTCTTTCGCTTCTGAGAAAAATAATATTTTTTCTGAAAAAAATATTGCAGCTAAAAGTTTTTACGGTATAGTCTCTATTTTCTTCAAGGGATATAAATCAAAACTTTTTTTTCGAAAAAATCTTCACATCATTCAATTAAATTCAAAATATTTCAATGCTATGTATAGATTTTATGTAAAATGCTATGAATTAATTGAAATAATAAATGTTAGGTTAACTCTGCTAATCAATTCAAAGATATTTAGAGAAAGATTATGGATTAATCACAAATATATTTTAATTAAATTAAAGAATTATTGGTCAGATAAATCTTCCTAGTTTTTCTTAAGATTCTTTAAATATATGTTAATCAAGTAATCTTTTAATCAAATTTATTAATTAAATTAGCACCCAATTTAGTATAATGAGATATATTCTATTATTATTTGTTTTGGTTTTTTCTTGCTCGTCAAAGAAGGATGTCTTGATTTTACAAAACAATGAATTGGTTAAAAATTTTGACATCTCTTACAAGCAGATTACAATCAAGCCAGATGATATACTAAGGATTAAATTATCTGCGTCATCACCAGAAATTTCACAGCTCTTTACTTTTGAAGATAATTTAACATCATCTTCTCTTGAAACTTTTCAAATTAACGGATTTTTAGTTGATAAAAATGGTTTTATTAGTGTTCCTATTTTAGGAGATATTATGGTAAATAACCTCACTACTAGAGAGGTATCAACTCTTATTCAAAAATCTCTTGTCAAACAGGGTTTACTTTTAAATGCAAGTGTTGATGTGAAAATTTTAAACTCATATTTTACAATTATAGGTGAAGTAAACAAGCCAGGAAGATATAATTTCTTAAAAAACAATATGGATTTATTAGAGGCAATTGGTATTGCTGGAGATTTAACCATAAATGGTGAAAGAAGGGATATAAAGTTAGTTAGAGAAAATAACGGAAATTTAACGGTTTCAAAAATTGATATTACCACTCTTGATTTTATTAACTCTGATAGCTTTCAAGTGCTTCCAGGAGATGTAATTATTGTAAATCCCAACAATGCGAGAATTAAAAATGCAGGTATAATTTCTGACTCACGAAATTTCATTAGCTTCATCTCCTTGATTTTAACTTCTATAGTTTTAATAACAACATCAAATTAGTATGCAACCTAACATAATTGATACTTTTGAAAATAGAAATTACAGAGTAGAAATTCTAAGATATCTAAGCTTTTGGCCATATCTCTTAATTCTTCTGTTATTGTTTATATTTTCATCTTTTTTATATCTAAGGTATGCAACTTTTAAATACGAATCAATGTCAGTTATACAAATGATTGATGAAGCCATGGACAGTGAGATGGCATTACCATCAGAATTGACAATATTCAATAGGTCTATGATAAATCTTGAAAATGAGGTTACCATATTAAAATCATTTTCATTACATGAAAATGTTGTTAAAAAGTTAAAATCTAATGTTATTTATATCAAAGAGGGCAAAATAAAGTCAACAGAAACAACTCAAGATGATTGGTTTGAAGATTTCCAATTAAAATTCAATATAAATACTGATACTGTCAAGCATATACATAATTATGAAATTGAAATAAGTAAAAATAAACTATATATAAATTCAAACTTGGGTGAAAGTGATGAAACCAAAAGCTACTCATTTGATAATCTCACAACAACCTCAGCTAAACACAATCTTCCTTTTGATTTAACTATTAATAATGATTCAGAAGAAAAATTGGCTAGAAATTTAAAAATTATTCCAACTAAGCATAAAGCTAACGAATTCAGGTCAAATCTCACAGTATCATCTCTTGGTAAGGATAGCGATCAATTACAAATTAAACTAGTTTATCCTAATGTAGAAATAGGTGAAAAATATCTTGAAAATTTACTTTTTGAGTTTGATAATGATGGTATTGATGATAGACAACTTGAGTACAAAAGAACAATAGAATTTGTTGATACAAGAGAAGTTATACTCAAATCTGAGCTAGAAGTTATTGAGCTTAGAAAACAAAATTTTAAACAAAAAAATAATCTTTCTGACTTGTCCCTTGATGCTGGAAATAATATAGATCTAAAGTTTACATACAATAGTGAGTTATTTATTTCAGAGTCTCAAAAGACCATTGCAAATTATTTATCTGAAACAATAAATTATAATGAGTATGAGTATTTGCCCATAAACATAGGTCTTGAAAATTTTGACTTAAATGCAATAATCATTGAATACAATAAAATAATTTCGGAAAGGAATAGATTTATTTCTGAATCTGGTCCTAATAATGTTTTAGTCCAATCAATTGAAAATCAATTAGATAATTTAAAGAGTAATATTGTAAAGTCAATAAATAATTATTTGAACTCTTTAGAAATAAAAATCGAAAACTTAACTGCTAAAGAATCAGAATTTCAAAATATTTATAATAATGTTCCTGAAAATGAGAAGATTTTAAGGTCAATAGAACGAGAGCTCTCAATAAAAGAGGCTTTATATTTGCTTCTTTTACAAAAAAGAGAAGAAGCATCCATCAATTTGGCCGTTGTGAAACCCACAATCAAAATAATTGATTACCCTCTGTCAAGTGGTATTCCAGTATCTCCAAGAGCAAACGTAACTTATTTTTCTGCAATACTTTTAGCTCTTTTTATTTATTATGCTTTAATTTACTTATGGTTTTTATTAGATAACAAGATTCATAATAAAGAACAACTCACACAAATTTTAGACCCTAAATTACCTATAATAGCTGAGGTACCCTTCATTCGAAAAAAAGAAGAAACCCAAAAATTGCCAAACTCCTACTCAAGGGGAGTTTTATCTGAAAGTGTACGTATGCTAATTTCAAATATGCAGTATGTTGAAAAAAGTCTTGATATAAATGATGATAATAAGTCTATTCTTTTTACCTCTTCGATAAAAGGTGAGGGAAAGACTATAATTTCAGTTAACACTGCTGCAATTTTATCTAATGAGCTTAAGAAAAAAGTGATCCTTGTGGGTGCAGATTTAAGAAACCCTCAAATTCATAAATTTTTTAATGTTGACAAAAATTTGAGGGGTGTTTCGGATATTTTATACAATAGTGATTTAGAAAAGTATAAAAGTTATATTAATCGTTTTGATAATTTAGATGTGTTATTTTCAGGTAATATCCCTCCAAATCCAACATCCCTCTTAGCTAGTGAATTATTTAAAAAATTATATGAAATTTTGAAAAATGATTATGATTATATAATAATTGATTCTGCACCTTGTCTTTTGGTTTCTGACACTTTTCAAATTTTAGATAATGTAGATTCTGTTGTCTATATTTTTAGAGCTAATTATACTAACAAAAAAATAGTAAGCTATATTAATGAAATTTTAAATACCAAAAATTTGAAAAGCCTTAGTATTGTATTAAATTCAGTCGGAAACAGTGCCGAATTCGGTTATAAATATGGTTATCAATATGGGTATAAGTATGGTTATAATTACGGATATGGTTACGGATATTCTGCTAATAAATCTACGTAAGGATATTATTTGTATTAGTTATACAATCTTCTAGTTTTTTTGTCTGTTCTATTTTTATTTTACTTTCAAATCTCTTTATGTGATTTATATTGTGTACGTCACTACCAACAAAATCAAAAAGGTTATTTTTTAATAATAAATCAACAAATTCCATTACTTTACTATTGTAATATCCTACGCATGACAATAAGTTCAGTTGTAAAAGGCATCCAGCCCGTTTAAGCTTTTTAAAAGTTTTTAAGTCATTGTGAAAATAAATGTATCTTTCGGGATGCGCAATAACTGGAATATATCCATTTACTCTTAATTCAAAAATAATTTCATATAAATTAATTGGTTCTGAAAAGTAGCTCATCTCTACAAGAACATAATTGTCTTTTAAGCAAAGAATATCTTTATCCTGTGCTCGCTTGATCAGACTATTATCAAGCAAATATTCAGACGCATATTCAATGTTTATTTCTTTGTTTAAATTATCCATTAAATTTACATAAGCTTTTTTAATAGATTGTGAAGAATTGTTATATAACCCTTGGTAAGTGTGGGGTGTTCCAATTATTTTTTCAAATCCTAGCTCCTTCATTTGCATAATTAATTTAATCGAATCCTCAATATTTTTAGCTCCGTCATCAATTCCAGGTAGAATATGAGAGTGAATATCAACAAATCCCTCAGGAATGAGCTCTTTTAAAGTTGGTTTTGATTTAAACAGATTAAAAATCATATTTTAAATTATTATATAATTATCTTAAATATTAAAGAATTTAAAGGACATTATAATATACACTATTTAAATTATTAAATTTGAATTATGAATTCAGAGTTTCCTTTTTTTTTAGTTTATTATTTAGGATTACTTGTTGCAACCGTATTTCTGTCAAGATTTATTTTTAGAAAATATATTCAGTTCGCAAAGAGTTATAATCTTATAAAGGCTGTAAACTCAAGAGCTGCACACAAAGGGTCAGTATTTACGGGTGGTGGAGTAGTTTATGCTGCCGTTATGATGGTCAGTGCCTTAATTTTAGATAATTTAGATTTTATTCAATTTTCAAATTTTAGTCCAATTGTTGCAACAGCTATTTTAGTCTCAATTCTAGGTTTTTTTGATGACTTTATTGAAATTTCTGCCTTTAATAAATATATAGTACTTACTTTTTTGATTTTAATGTTATTATATGCAAATTCGACGTTACCGATAATTCAAAATTTAAACGGGTTCTTGGGGTTAAATAATATTGGCTTTGTTCCTGGCCTTATTTTTACATCATTTGTTTATTTATCGATAATGAATGCTATTAATTTAACAGATGGAATTGATGGCTATTTAGCAATTTTTTCAATTTCTTTTTTCTCGTCTATGCTTTTTACTAATCATATAAACGAATTTTTTACTTTGACTTCAGTCGCTATTATTATAATTGGATCTAGCTCAATGTTTATAAGATATAACTTTCATAAAGGTAAAAAACTATTTGTAGGTGATGCCGGTTCACTCTTTATTGGTTTTTGGTTTGCAACATATTTAATTACTTACATAACAAGTGCCTCAACTTCAAACTTAGTTGATGTATTTTCAATAAAGCTTGAAAATATTCCTGTGATTGCAATATCAATGATTTCCATTCCTGTTTTAGACACCCTTAGGGTAATGCTAGTTAGAATATCAAAAAAAATATCTCCTTTTGCTGCTGATAGAAATCACCTGCACCACATCTTACTGGACAGTGGGATGTCACATCTTAGAACCTCATTTTTTTTAACTGCAATTAATTGGTTTAATTGTATTGTGATTTTTTTAATCGAACAAAATTTTAATTCTATAGAGCTAACAACAATTTATATTGTTATCAGTTTATTTTGGTATTTATTTTTTGAATATAAGAAAATACAAATCCTGAAAAAATAAAACTTATTTATTATTTAGGCTTAAGATTTGTATCCTTTTGTCCTGAGAACTTTTAGAAATCTTTATAAATGGTTCAGATGATGAAGTTATAAATTCAAACTTTTCATTTAGGGACTCGATAATTTTATTTTTAACTTTTGATGCATAGTCATAAGACAGTCCATTTTCAACAAGTTTTGCAACAATTTCATTACTTGTAATACTATTGTTTTTAAACAGCATATTAATAATTTCCAAAGAATTATTATCTAAATTAATTTTTATACTCATGAAGAATAGTTCATTATTTTCAAAGGAGAATAATTTTTTTGGTTCAGATACTGTTTTTTTATTAAGTCCAACATAAAGAAGATTTATAATAATTATAATTAAAACAATAAGCATTGGTATAAAAAACTGATTCCTTGATTGCTCAAATCTCAAAAGAGGTAATTCTGAAATGGAATCAAGATCAATTATATTACCAAGCTTATATTTTGATAAAATTACTGTTTCTGATTTTGAGTTATGGTTTTTGAAAATATTTAGTGTAACATCTGAAATGTCCAAAGTGTTGATATTTTCAAATGTATTGTTGTAGGAGATAAATGATTCTAATGAACTCAAGTCTGTTGGCGAAAACCCTAGTTTGTATTTATACTTGTAAATTGAAGATTTTTCTATATCAATAAAATGGAAAAACTCTTTTCCAAAAACATAAAACCAATTTCCGCTTCCAAGAATAAGGGATTCATTAGAAAGATCTAAATTAATATTTCCAAGTTTTGTCCAATAATAGTTTTTAAAATTGAATTTCAAAATTGATTCATTTTTGTAGTTATTTCCATTATTAAATTTGTTCCCTCCGAAAATAAAATAGTTATCTTTTGTCAAAAGAGAATTAAATGATGAGATGCCAAGTGATAATTCATTAGGAATTTCATTTTGAAAAGTAATTTCATCCCACTGATTGGTGTTATTTTCATCAAAATTAAGCATGGCATTATTTGTCCTAAATAATCCGTATCCACCAAAGTGATAGACTTTTTTATCATGAAGGATAAAATCTCCCAAAAACTTGTTCATAAATGGAAAACTGTTATCCAATCTTTTGAGTCTACCATTACTTAAGCTCATTACAAGACCTCCTCCATCATGAAAAATATAGAATTTTTCATTTTCTGATTTCTTGAGTACCAGATTATCCATAAATCCATTCATAACTGATTTTGATAAAGAGAAATCACCTGTATAAAAACCATTCCAGGTTGCATTATTAAAATCAGGTACAAATGCATCAAATTTGTACTTAGATTTTACTCTATCGTTACTCAAATCATAAGTTGTTAATGAAATTTCATTATCAAATACGTATAATTCATTTTTTTCGATGTCAACATCATAAATAAATTTTCCGTTTATTTCATTATTGTTTAATGAAAAAACTAATTTAGAATTAAAAATGATTAATAATATTATTAACCTGATTAACATGATTAGGTAATTTTACAGGCTTCAAATATATATAAAAAAAATAAAATGTCGGATATTATCGATTAAATGTCGGATATTTTAATCAGTAATCTAAATAAGATGTCTATTATTTTTATATTAAATCTTATTTAAATAAATGTTAGATATGCTTTAATTTTGAAATAATTTTTTTTGGATTTTCAGCCTTAAATACATGACTTCCAGAAACTAATACATCAGCTCCATTATCTAGTAGTTTTTTTGCATTATGAATAGTTACACCACCATCTATTTCAATTAGTGTTTTCGCATTTCGTTTTGTAATAATTTCTTTTACCTGCTTACATCTATCATAGGTTGCCTCAATAAACTTTTGCCCACTAAAGCCTGGAAAAACACCCATTACGCATACCAAATCAATATTATTGATGTGATTTTCCAATACATTTGTATCTGTATCTGGATTTATTGCTACACCAGCCTTCATTCCATTTTTTTTAATTTCCTTAATAGAGTCTTGAAGGGTATCTTTTGAAACTTCGTAATGAATTGTTAAGATATTACTTCCAAGCTCTGCAAATTTTTTAATATATTTTTCTGGGTTTACTATCATTAAATGAACATCTAGTGTTTTAGTAGCATATTCGTTAATTGACTTTAACACAGGCATCCCAAAAGATATATTTGGTACAAATACTCCATCCATAATGTCAATATGAAACCAATCAGCTTCACTTTCGTTAACCATATGAATATCTGACTTAAGATTTGAAAAATCTGCTGAAAGTATTGATGGAGCGATTAATTGATTACCCATTTAAAGAATTTATATTAAAGGTAATCAATAATGAAGTCATTTTTTAACCTAAATAAGTTTTTAAAATCTTACTTCTTGATGTGTGTTTTAGCCTTCTTATGGCCTTTTCTTTTATTTGTCTGACCCTTTCTCTTGTAAGATCAAAAGTTTCACCAATTTCCTCTAAAGTCATTGGATGATGATTACCTAGACCAAAATAAAGTTTGATAACATCTGCTTCCCTTGGAGTCAGTGTCTCAAGAGCTCTTTCAATCTCAGTTCTGAGTGATTCATGTATTAGTTCTTTGTCAGGATTTGGTGATTCCCCACTTCTTAATACATCATATAAATTTGAATCTTCCCCTTCAACAAGTGGAGCGTCCATAGAAACATGACGGCCTGAGTTTTTCATAGATTCTTTGACATCGTTGATGGTCATATCTAGTTCATTTGCAATTTCCTCAGCACTTGGGGGTCTCTCGTGAGACTGCTCTAAGAAAGCATAGGTTTTATTTATTTTATTAATTGAGCCAATCTTATTTAGAGGAAGTCTTACAATTCTAGATTGTTCTGCTAAAGCCTGTAAAATAGACTGTCTAATCCACCAAACGGCGTATGAAATAAACTTAAATCCTCTGGTTTCATCAAATCTTTGTGCAGCTTTAATCAGACCAAGATTACCTTCATTGATTAAATCAGGAAGTGTTAGTCCTTGGTTTTGATATTGCTTTGCTACAGATACAACGAAACGTAAATTTGCTTTTGTAAGCTTTTCTAAGGCTAATTGATCACCTTGTTTTACTCTTTGAGCTAATTCAACTTCCTCTTCGGCAGTGATCAGATCAACTTTACCAATTTCTTGTAAATACTTATCAAGTGATGCCGTTTCTCTGTTCGTTACCTGCTTTGTAATCTTTAACTGTCTCATTATGAATTATATAGATTATGAATTATATAGAAGATATTTTAGTAAATAAAACTTTACAAAAATATTATTTATTTTTTATTAAATCCTTTTCTGTTATTGTTTCTGTTAAAAGTTTTCCTTGGTTTATCAACATAACCCTCAGGCTTGGGTAATAATGCTTTTCTTGAAACTTTATCTTTTCTTGTTCTAGGATCAACTCCAAAATATTTTACATCTAGTGTATCGCCTAGATTAACAACATCTGTTACATTTTCTGTCTTTTCCCAAGCAAGTTCACTAATGTGTAGTAAAACCTCATTTCCAGGTGCTTCACAATATTCAACTACAGCTCCAAAATCAAGAAGTTTAATAACCTTAACCTCGTAAACACTTCCAACCTCTGGTTTGAATAGCATAGACTCAATATGTGATAATACCATGTCGATTCCTTCTTGATCAGTACCTAGAATTTCAACAATTCCTTCCTCTGTATCAGGATCTTCATTAATCACTAAACTACAACCACTTGTTTTTTGTAATTCTTGAATATTTTTACCACCAGGGCCTATTAATGTGCCAATGTAATCACCAGGAATTGTTCTTGTAATCATTTTTGGAGCATGTGCTTTAACATCTGCGTTCGGTGTACTAATTGTATCTGTTAATTTTGACAAGATGTGTAGTCGTCCATCTTTTGCCTGATTTAAAGCTTCAATTAGTATGTCATAGGATAGACCTTTGATTTTTATATCCATCTGACAAGCGGTAATTCCATCAGCTGTCCCCGTAACCTTAAAATCCATATCACCTAAATGGTCTTCGTCACCTAAAATATCACTTAATACTGCATGTTTTTTTCCGTCAGAAATTAATCCCATCGCAATTCCAGAAACAGGCTTTTTAAGTTGTACACCCGCATCCATCAGAGCCATTGTACCAGAGCAAACCGTTGCCATTGAAGATGAACCATTACTTTCTAACACTTCACTGACAACTCTTACTGTGTATGGACAATCAGCAGGCACCATTCTTTTTAGTGCTCTTTGAGCCAAATTACCATGTCCTATCTCTCTTCTTGAGGTACCCCTTAGTGGTCTTGCCTCACCTGTTGAGAAAGGAGGGAAGTTGTAATGTAAATAGAATCTTTCTTCACCTTCAAAAGTAGGTGAGTCTATCTGATTTGCTTCTCTTGAGGTACCTAAAGTAACTGTTGCAAGAGCCTGGGTTTCACCTCTTGTAAATAAAGAAGAACCGTGGGTGGATGGTAAGTAATCAACCTCACACCAAATAGGTCTGATATCCGTTGTTTTTCTTCCATCTAATCTTATTCCCTTTTCCAAAGTTAAATCTCTGATAGCTTCTTTTTCAGATTTATAGAAATACTTATTTATTAAATCTTCTTGTTCTTCTAATTCTTCTTCTGTGAAAGATTCCATCAATTCGTCCTTTATTGCTCCAAAAGCTTCACCTCTTTCAACTTTTGAAAGACCTTTTTTAGCAACATCATAACATTTTTTATAAGTAAAATCATTTACTTTTTTCATAAGCTCTTCATCTTCATCAGCTAAATCATATTCACGTATTTCTTTTTTTCCAAATGCTTTTGCTAATTTTTCTTGAGCCTCACATTGTTTTTTGATAAACTCATGAGCAAACTTAATAGCTTCAACCATTTCTTCTTCGGAACATTCCTCCATTTCACCTTCAACCATCATTACAGAATCTTTAGAAGCACCAACCATGATGTCGATATCAGCTTCTTCTAACTGAACTCTACTTGGATTGATGACGAATTCACCATTTATTCTTGCAGCTCTGGCCTCAGATATTGCACATTCAAAAGGAAAATCACTTAATTGAATAGCAGCAGAAGCGGCTAAACCTGCTAATGCGTCTGGCATAACCTCCTCGTCATGTGACATTAATTGGATCATTACCTGAGTTTCATTGTGGTAATCCTTCGGGAAAAGAGGTCTTAATACTCTATCGACAAGTCTCATTGTTAAAATTTCATCACTACTAGGTCTTGCCTCTCTTTTGAAGAATCCACCTGGATACTTTCCTGCTGCTGCAAATTTTTCTCTGTAATCAACGGTCAGAGGTAAAAAATCAACATTTGCGCTTTTATAATTTGAAACAACTGTACACAAAAGCATACATTTTCCCATCTGAACCACCACTGATCCGTGTGCTTGTTTCGCTAATTTTCCTGTTTCGATTGAAATGGATCTTCCATCTCCTAAATCAATTACTTCTTTATACGTTTTAGGTATCATAATTATTTTTTGGTTAAATTAAAATTGTGTGTTGAAGTGGTTTTTACCAATGAATAACTATAAACAAAATATAGAAATGAGTTACTTTCTTAATCCTAACTCTTTTACAATTGCACGATATCTTAAAACATCTTTTTTAGTAAGATAGTTTAATAGTGCTCTTCTTTTTCCTACAAGCTTTACTAACGCTCTTTCCGTGTTATAATCTTTCTTATTTCTTTTAAGATGCTCTGTTAAATGATTTATTCTGTGTGTAAAAAGGGCAATCTGACCTTCAGCACTTCCTGTATCTTTAGCATCTTTTCCGTGCTTTTTGAATAAATCTTCTTTGTTTTTCTTTGTTAAATACATTCCAATATTATTTAAATGATTATTATGTATGCTGATATCAGCGGCGCAAATATAGTAAAAAATAGGATATACGAAGAAAAAATAATTTATTCTCTGATAGGATTATTAAGTATTAAATCTAAATAAAGATTAATTTTATTCTTTAGATCTCTTCTATGTGTTATGAAATCAAGAAAACCGTGATCTAATACAAATTCTGCTGTTTGAAATCCTTTTGGCAAGTCTTTACCGGTTGTATCTTTTACCACTCTGGGTCCTGCAAATCCAATTAATGCACCTGGTTCACTGATGTTAATATCCCCAAGCATGGCAAACGAAGCTGTAGTTCCGCCTGTTGTTGGATCAGTGCATAAAGAAATGTATGGAACTTTTGCATCTGCAAGCTGCGCTAATTTTGCTGATGTTTTAGCAAGTTGCATGAGTGATATTGCAGCTTCCATCATCCTAGCACCACCTGATTTTGAAATAATTACCAATGGAATTTTCTTTTTGAGTGAATAATCTATGGCCCGAGCAATTTTTTCTCCAACAACACTACCCATTGAACCACCAATAAAACTAAAATCCATACATGCGATTACAATGTCATTACCCATTGATTTACCAACAGCTGTTCTAATTGCATCATTTAAATTTGTTTTTTCTTTTGCTGCTTTTAATCTATCAGTATATTTCTTGTTATCTTCAAACTTTAAGGGATCTTTCGAAGTTAGATTTTTATCTAATTCTTTAAACTTATCATCAAATATTATTGAAAAATATTCCCTGCTACCTATTCTTACATGATAATCATCTTCGGGACTTACATAGAAATTATCTTGAAGTTCTTCGGTATCAACTATTTTTCCTGTTGGAGACTTATACCAAAGTCCCTTTGGTATATCCTTTTTCTCTTCTGTTGGAGTTTGAATTCCTTTGCTTTGTCTTTTAAACCAAGCCATAAATCATATTTAATGATTAACAAATCTAAATATTTATAATGTATTCACATTATTTAAATCCTCAAAAGCTTTAACAAGTCTTTGAACAAAAGAACTTTCACCTTCTCTTATCCATTTTCTTGGGTCATAATATTTCTTATTGGGAACATCATCGCCTTCTGGATTGCCAATTTGTGCTTTTAAATAATCACTTTTTTCATTGAAATAATCTCTAACACCAGTCATAAACGCATATTGCATATCTGTATCAATATTCATTTTAATCACTCCATAACCTATCGCTTCTCTGATTTCTTCAACTGATGAGCCTGAACCACCGTGGAATACAAAATCAATTGTATTGTGAGGTAGATTAAACTTTTTTGAAATAAATTCTTGGGAATTTTTTAATATTTTTGGGGTTAGTTTTACGTTTCCTGGTTTGTATACTCCGTGCACATTTCCAAAGGCTGCTGCAACCATAAATTTATCACTCACCTTAATTAATTCCTCATAAGCGTAAGCCACCTCTTCAGGTTGAGTATAAAGCTTTGATTCATCAACCCCACTATTATCAACTCCATCTTCCTCACCACCTGTAATTCCCAGTTCAATCTCTAAGGTCATCCCTATTTTTGACATTCTGGATAAATATTCCTTGCAAATTTTAATATTTTCTTCAATAGGCTCTTCTGAAAGATCAATCATGTGCGAGCTAAAAAGTGAGTATCCTTTTTCTTTGTAATATTTCTCATTGGCATCGATTAACCCATCAATCCATGGTAAAAGGTTTTTTGCACAATGATCTGTGTGTAAAATAACAGGAACTCCATATGCTTTTGCCATTGTATGTACGTGGTGAGCCCCAGCAATTGATCCGCTAATAGCAGCATGTTGATTATCGTTACCAAGTCCTTTGCCAGCATTAAAGCCTGCACCTCCGTTTGAAAATTGAATAATTACAGGTGAATTTAATTTTTTAGCTGTTTCTAAAACTCCATTGATACTGCTTGACCCTATGACATTAACAGCAGGAAGAGCAAATTTTTTTTCTTTAGCAAGTTTTAGTATTTCTTGAACCTGATCACCTGTGGCTACCCCAGGTTTGATATTATGATTCATAAAGAATGGTTATGTTTTGAGGTTAGTTTATATTAATTTTACTATGGGTAAAGTTAGGAATTACAAATAACATGATTACTAAAAATCAAATAAAATTAATTAAGTCTCTAAGATTAAAAAAGAATAGAATTCAATCAGGCTTTTTTATAGCTGAGGGGGAAAAAATAATTGATGAATTACTTGGATCTAAGTTAGAAGTTGTTGATATTTTTTCATCATCAGAAAAGTATAACATTTCTGACTATTATATTCCGATAAGCAGTTCTCAGCTAAAACAAATCAGCAATCTAAAAACCCCAAATAAAGTTTTGGGTTTATTTAAAATTCCAAAAAGTTCAGAGATTGATTTCAATTCAAATATTATTGCTCTTGAGGAGATTAATGACCCAGGAAATTTAGGTACAATCATCAGGTTATGTGATTGGTTTGGAATAAAAAACATCATTTGTTCTAGCAATAGTGTAGATTGTTATAACCCCAAAGTTATTCAAGCCTCAATGGGGTCAATTTGCAGAGTAAATATTTCATACATGGATTTTCATAAATTTTTGGATAGTAAAAATTATAACACAGTTGCAGCAGACCTAAACGGACAAAATCTAAGAGATTTTACTTTTTCTGATAATCAAATAATATTTTTTGGAAGTGAATCTAATGGTTTAAGTAATACATTATCTTCTCAAATCGATCATAATATAACAATACAGAGATATAATGACAATATAGAAAGTTTAAATCTGGCAACTTCGGTTGGTATTATCCTTTCAGAATTGAAAAGTCAGATTACTGGAAAGTAAAATTTATTAGTATCCCGCTTGTCTTCATAAATTCAATATTACTTGTCCAAAGACTCAAGGGGTCGTTATCATCAACATGTTCATCTGAAATTGCAAAAATCCCCCGAATACTTGGGCTAAATTTAAACCATTCCAGGTAAAGATCAATTCCAAAACCCAATTCATAGAAAAAAACATTTTTTTTAGTTCTAAATTCACCTAAACTATTATCATTAACACTGTTTTCTTTACTTGAAAGATTTATCGCTGTAGAAACTCCTCCAAGAAGATATGGCTTAAAATTATTAACCCTTTTACTTGAAATTTTTATCAGCAGTGGAAAATGTATATAAGTTGACTTAATTTCTCTGAAATGTAGGTTTGCGTTAAATTCAGTTTCCCCAAATTGGTTAGGATTAAAAGTTAAGTTTCTGTTAGACATTATTAAGCCTGGCTCAAAACGTAAATCAAAATAATCAGAGATTCTAAAATTTCCGATTAAACCAACATTAAAACCAAATGATTTTTCGGTTTGGATATCATAAGTATCTGAAACATAATCAAAATTAAAATCATAATTGTTCATCCCTAGGAAATAGCCCCAAGAGACAGAAGGCTTATCAAAGTTTTCATTATTAAGAACCTTCTTTTTTGTAAAAAGCTGTGAATATCCGCTAGTTGATATTAGAAAAAAGTAAATTATAACAATGATTAATCTCATAGTTCAGTTAAATCAACGAAAACTTGATAAAATAACCCGTTTTTTTTGCGATTATTGTATTTTCTCAATTTATGTTTAAAAGTAACCAATTGGGCAAAATAAATTATATTTGTTCCTAATATTTATTACGAAGAATGAAAATAATAATTGCGGGATCTGGCGAAGTTGGATCTCATTTAGCAAAATTATTATCATATGAATCGCAGGAGATTACCCTTATAGATTCCAATGATGAAAAACTAACTTTCCCTAACAGTCAATTAGATATAAGAGTTGTTCAAGGCGATTGTACTTCAATTTCTACACTGAATAAAGCAAATGTTGATGAAGCAGATCTCTTTGTAGGCGTTACAGCTGCAGAAGCCGTTAACTTAACTGCATGTTATTTAGCTAAACAACTAGGTGCCAAAAAAACCATAGCTAGAATTTCTAATCCTGAACTTAAAGAAAATGAAGATATTGATTTTTCAGATTTGGGAATAAGTGAATTAATATCTCCAGAAATTTTAACTTCAAAGGAGATAAATATGGCCATTAATAGAGCGGAGTTTACCGATCCGTTTGAATTTGATGATGGAGCTCTTATAACTTTGGGGTTAAGTGCTACTCATACTTCAACATTTGTTGGAAAAACAGTAGTTGAGGCTGCGGAGATATTTCCTGAAACTCATTTTTTCCCAATCTCAATAAAGAGGGGTGAAAAAACCATAATCCCAAGAGGAGATACTGTATTTCACTCAGGAGATCATATAGTTTTTATGACTGAGCCTGGTGGAGCAGAAGAATTACTTAAGCTTTCAGGTCAAAATAATGGGATTATTAAAAATGTAATGATTCTTGGTGGAGGTAGAGTAGGTAAGAAAGTAGCAGAAGACTTATCATCTAATAATTTTAACGTAAAAATCGTTGAAATTAATAAAGAAAGGGCAGAAGAGTTAGCTGAAGATTTAGAAAATTGTCTAATCATCTATGGTGATGGTACTAACTCTGAATTATTGGAGGAGGAGAATTTGGGCCAGATGGATTCATTTATTGCCGTAACCGGAGATTCTGAAGATAATATTATGTCAAGTCTTATTGCTAAATCTAAGGGAATAAGTAAAACTATAGCACTTGTTGACAACCTCAATTATTACAAATTATCTCAAATTAGCGGTATTGACACCTTAATTAACAAAAAATTACTTGCTGCAGATGCTATATCAAAGCATGTACATAATGCTGAGGTAGTTGCAATATCTCAATTAGCAAATATGGATGCTGAATTATTAGAGTACGTGGTTAACGATGAGTCTGAAGTTTGCAATAAAACGATTAAAGACTTAGACTTTCCAAGATGTGCAATTATTGCTGGTGTTATCAGAGAAAGTAAAGGTTATATAGTACTTGGAGATTTTAAAATTTTATCTGGAGACAGAATTGTGGTTTGTTGCTTAAAGGATTCAATTCAAAAGGTTGAAAAACTTTTTTAAATGAAAATTAATATAAAAATAATAACATATTTTCTAGGTTTTCTTTTGATAATCAATGGAGGTTTTATGTTTTTAAGCGCCTTTTTAAGCTACTTTTATAAAGACGGTATTACAGCTGATCTGTTTCTTTCAGGAGTTTTAGTTTCAATTATTGGTCTATTAATGTTGTTTTTAAACAAAAGTCACGACAAACAAATAAATAAAAGAGAAGGTTATTTAGTAGTGGTTTTGGGTTGGGTTGCCATGATATTTTCTGGAACTATTCCTTATATTTTAACAGGAACTATTGATGGTTTTTCAAATATATTTTTTGAAACTACATCCGGATATACTGCGACAGGTTCTACTATAATCAATGATGTTGAAGTTCTACCTGAGGGTATTTTGTTTTGGAGGAGTATAACTCACTGGTTAGGAGGTATGGGAATGATTGTATTTGCAATTGCAATTTTGCCTCTATTGGGTATTGGTGGAATGCAGTTGTTCAATGCTGAATCGCCAGGTCCTAGCACCGATAAATTACATCCTAGAATCACGGATACGGCTAAAAGATTGTGGTTGATATATGTTTCATACACTATTATTGAAACAATTTTTTTAAAGATTGCAGGAATGTCTTTTTTTGATGCTATAAATCATTCCATGAGTAATATAGCCTCAGGTGGTTTTTCAACTAAAAATGCGAGCCTTGGTCATTGGAATTCTAATCCTTTAATTCAATATATCGTTATTATATTTATGTTTCTTGCAGGAACCAACTTTGTGCTAAGTTATTTTGGATTTAAATTAAATTTCAAGAAAATCTTTAAAGATGAAGAGTTTAAAGTTTATAGTTTATTTATAATTGGGTTTACTGTTTCAGTTGCAACCATACTGTACTTTAATACTGATTTTTTAATGAGTTATGAGAGTCAGTTTAACAGGGTTGAAGCTGTATTTAGACATTCACTATTTCAGGTCGTTTCAATTATCACAACAACTGGGTTTGTTACTGCTGATTATACCGCATGGTCTCCGTTATTGTTACTGTTATTTTTTGGTATGATGTTTTTGGGAGGATCAGCAGGAAGTACATCAGGTGGGTTTAAAATAATGCGTCATCTTTTAATTATCAGAAATGGTATTTTACAGTTCAAGAAAATTTTACATCCACACGCAATTATACCATTGAGATATAATAAAACCTCAGTTTCTCCTGAAATTACACACAATATTTTAGGGTTCTTTATTGTTTACATGCTTTCATTCATGATTGGAACAATTGTTTTTGCTATACTGGGACTTGATTTTGAATCAGCACTTGGTGTTTCTGCATCAAGTCTTGGAAATGTGGGTCCATCAATCGGAGCATTTGGGCCAACAAATACTTTTTTTGAATTACCATTACTTGCAAAGTGGTGGTCATCTTTTTTAATGTTGCTTGGGAGATTAGAGCTATTTACTGTTCTAATAATACTTACTTCTTATTTTTGGAATAATAGGTAGATCTTTTACTTTTCAACTGCAGATTTAATTCTTTCAACTGCTTTTTTTATTTGCTCAGTTGAGGCTGCATAAGAAATCCTTATGCAATCAGGATTTCCAAAAGCATCTCCGGTAACCGTTGCAACCAATGCTTTTTCAAGAAGAAACATTGACATATCAGATGCATTATTTATTTCAAATCCATCTATAGTTTTTCCAAAAAAATATGAAATATTTGGAAAAACGTAAAATGCACCATCGGGAATATTACATTTAAAACCTGTAATATCATTAAGAAGGTCAAGGATTAAATTTCTTCGAATTTTAAATTCGTCAACCATATATTTAATTTTTTCAGGCTTTTCAGTCAGAGCTGTGATTACAGCTCTTTGAGCTATACAATTTGCACCACTGGTCACTTGTCCTTGAACTTTATTACATGATCTGGCAATCCATTCCGGTGCACCAATATATCCAATTCTCCAACCGGTCATAGCAAAAGCCTTTGAAACTCCATTAACGGTTATTGTCCTGTCTTTTACATTATCAAAACCGCCAATGCTGTGATGACCGCCCTTATAATTTATATGTTCGTAAATTTCGTCAGAAACAATAAAAATACCCTTATGAGACTCAAGAACATTTGATATCTCCTGAAGTTCTTTTTTAGAGTAAACAGAACCGCTAGGATTACAAGGTGAGCTGAACCAAACCATTTTTGTCTTTTCAGTTATGGCATTTCTAAGCTGGTCCCCTGTCATTTTAAAATTATTTTTAATATCAGTTTTAACTTCAACAGGAATACCACCTTTTAATTTAACTATATCAGCATAACTTACCCAATAGGGACAAGGTAATATAACTTCGTCACCAGGATTAATAAGTACAGAAGCAATATTGTAAAGAGCCTGTTTTGCTCCTGTGGAAACTACTATTTGTGGAGAAGTGAATTTCAGTCCATTATCTCTTTCAAACTTATTTATTATTGCTTGTTTTAAATCAGCATATCCATCTACAGGTGTATAAGAGTTGTAATTTTCATCGATAGCTTTTTTAGCTGCTTCCTTTATGAAATCAGGAATATTAAAATCAGGCTCACCTAGACTCAAACCAATAACATCTTTTCCAGATGCTCTTAATTCTCTTGCTTTTGCAGCCATCGCTAATGTTTGTGATGTTGCTAAATTCTTAACTCTTTCTGATAAATATTCCTCCATAATTTTAAGATTATCAAAAATAATACATAGTGCGAATTATTAAAATTATTGTTTACAATATCCTACTTTTGTTTAATAACTTTTGAAATGAAAATTATACTTGATCAATTTCCAGATCTAAATGAGAAACAAATTATTCAGCTTTCCAGTTTAAAAAATATTTACGAGACATGGAATAGTAAAATAAATGTTATTTCTAGAAAAGATATTGAAAACATTTACATCAGACATATTCTTCATTCTCTCTCTATAGCAAAGTTTATAAAATTTAAAAGAGATGCCACTATATTAGACTTGGGAACAGGTGGAGGTTTTCCTGGAATACCATTAGCGATAATCTTTCCTGATTCTAATTTTATTTTAGTAGATAGTATAAGAAAAAAAATAGATGTAGTTGATGAGGTTGTTAAGGAGTTGGAGTTAAAGAATATTAATTCGCAGTGGTCTAGAGCTGAAGATTTAGATTGCAATTACGATTTTTTAGTCACTAGGGCAGTTGCTAAAATGCCTAATTTAATTAATTGGTCAAAAGGTCGATTCAATAATTATTCATTTCATGACATTGAAAATGGAATTATTGCTCTAAAAGGTGGTGATATTGATGATGAATTGAAAGGTATTAGTGAAAAAAAAGTATTGGATATCAAAAACATCTTTGATATCCAATATTTTTCTGATAAGAAAATTGTTTACGTGCCTTCTAGTATTATCTAATCCTAAGTTTAAATGTATTAACTCCAGTTTCACCTTCAACTTTAACAAAATATATTGATGTTGACAAGTTGTCAAGATTTATCTGATAACCGTAATTATTGATGTTTTTCTCAATTAATTTTTGACCAAGTAAGTTATAAATCTGAATATTTCTCAAAATTTCACTTGAATTTACAATTAGTAAATCATTAAACGGATTGTAATAATATTCAAAATCTGAAATTTCATTTTCTCCAATTCCTAACGTTCCTTCAACTTTGAAGGAGTCTGTTTGAAGAACAAATGAGTCATTTCCAACATAGTGAATAGCAATTCTAATATTCTGACCTTCATATGCTGATAAATCAAATTCATATGTTGTCCATTCAGTTGGTGCCTCAATATATGCTCCATCTGAGATTACCGTGAAGTCATTGTAATCTGTAGAGGTTCCAACGGCAATCTGAAATCTTTCAAGGCCATATGTGTCGTTGACGGATTTTGCTTTCATCGAGAATATAGGTGAGGTTATTCCACTCAATGAAAATTCAGGACTGATCATCCAATCATCATTTGGAATAGTAGTGCTGTTTGCACCAGAAGCAACAAAATATAATCCTTGGTCTCCTTGATAAGTGTCCCACTCAGGGATTGGTCCAGCCGTCGGAGTTGCTAATACATCGTTATAAACTATTCCAGTACCAACATAACTTTCGTTTTCAAAGTCTACTGCATTAGCTCCCCAAGTAGTTCCTCCGTCCAGATCATACATAATCCAATCACCAATATCACTAATTATAAATGGGTCATAACATTCAAAATTGTCTCTCCAAGCAATTGGCAATGAATAATTATCTGGGCAATTTGATGTTTCTTGACTGCTTATGGTAATTGTAATAGAATCATTTGATGCGTCTTCATCATTTGCAAGTAACGTACCGGCAACTATTTCATAGTCTCCAACTACTGAAAAGTCAGCACCTGTTTCAAAAGTATACTCAACGCTTTGACCAGATATTATTACACCTGAAATATTTTCAATAATTTGATCACCACCATTTATTTGATAATAAACATCGACATTAGAAACTCCTAAAACACCATAATTTCTAACAGTTATAGAAATATTTTCACTATTACTTAATACTCCACTTTGAGGTGAGTCAATTGACAATACACCTGCATCAGTTTGATTATTAGATTGCATACAGCTTGGCGGCATTGAAAAATCTTCCACTTGATCGGTTCGACTGCTTGCATTTCCTTGGTCGGCTTCCCATCCTAAACCTCTAGCTGCAAAAGCACCCCAAATTAAACATTCATTAGCACCGTTATAAACTAACTCATCAGCAAGTAAAATTGCATCTCTCATATCAACAAAACCAGAACTGCAGGGTGCAAGCTTTAGGCCGTCAATAACAAGCTGCATTATCATGTTATTTCCTCCATTTCCGTAAGTAAGGTCAGGATCAAATCCATACTCATCTATAAATAACCAAGTTAGATCCCAAAGCATGGTTGCAAATACAAATCCAACTCCATGAGGTTGACTAACAGCTGCTGTATTGTTTGTATCAGCATAAGTATAGCCGTTAATTGCAAAATCAGGTGAATATGGTGCATTACGAATCCCAACTCCAGTTGGAGATTGCCCTGCGGAATATGTAGCAACGCCTCTTGGTAATGTAGGTGAATCATTTTCTCCAAGTGTAATCATTAGCCCAAACCAATCTGAAAAACCTTCTCCTTGCTGTTCATCATTTTGCATACAACCTGCAGCTTGTGCGCCTCCCATAAGTCTATTTGAAATACCATGACCATACTCATGAGCTATGATTTCATTATCATAATCAGAGTCGGTATAATTTGAAGCATTAATTAGAGATGCATCGATTGTTTCTCCAGCTTGTAGTTGTGCAATTAAAGCCTCTCCATCAGCTTGACTAATCATTATCGACGGAATATTTACACTACCTCCATCAACACCTGCACCCATTGTTATTGGGCCTCCAGCCTCATTATTAACCATTATAACAGCAATTGCACCAGCATTTTCAGCTGCTAAAATTTTAGTTCCAAATTCACAAGTTCCACGCCTAATAACAACGATGTTACCTGCTAAATCGGTTGGATTTATAATCGTTTGACATGCATCGTGTGGGTCTGGGGATTCCTCTCCAAGTTCTCCTTGGTCATATAAAAGTGCTAAGACACCAGTTAGAGGTGTATCATCGGGAAGTGATTCACCAAAACCGGCAGGTTGACCTGTGTATTCACCTGCCAATGGTCCATTTAAAATTGTTAGTGGTTCACCAGCTGGACCACTCCATAAAAACATAGTCATCTGAGGGTTTGATCCGTCAGGTGGTGTGCCAAAACTCGCATTATTAAAACCACTTCCGTCTTGTCCATCAGCGTTAACACTATCTCCACCAAATCCTCCATTTCCGTAATTGTTTTCTTGAAAATTTCCACTAGCCTCGTCAAAACCATATCTGTACCATATGTCATGCATCATATTATTTATGTAAAACAAATTAGTAATCGATGCATCCATATTTTCAGATGGGGGAAGAGAGAAATCAGGTTGAAAATTAAAATTTAATTCTGCCCCACCATCAGGTGAATAATCAGTATTAATTCCTGTGCCTAATCCATCACCTTCATCATCTTCTCTTGCATAAACATTATTACCACGAGTAATAGTATGTTCAGGACCGTCAATTCCATCGGTATCATGCCATCCATATGGTGAAGCTATTGGATCAGCGGGATTAGTTAATAACTCAAAAGGCCCATGATTTGGACTCGGGGTTGGCAAGGATACAACATTATATGTTGAACCATCAATCGAAGATTTATTTAAGTTCTTATCAATGAGATTTTGACTGTGAGAATGGGTATGATTACCATCTTTATCAAACTCACAATTGATCATCCAATTTTCAATTATTAAAATTTCACCATTATCTGCGCTTACAAAAATATCGTACCAGTTTTTGTGGTCAGTAGTTATTACATTGAAATTCCACGAAAGATGTAATTTACCGTCTTTGTTAACATAGATTAATTTAGGCTCTATATTATTAATATTTGTGTCCGTTCGTCCATCTGAAGAAATTTTGAATTCTCTGATATTTAATTCATTAAGTGCTTGATCTATTGCCGAATATTTATCGATTTTTGGTTGCAGTAGAGATGATTTACCAAAACTTTCATCAATGAATCGATTAGAATATGACTTGATTTCACCGTCCTTGATTGACATTGTAGATATTGCATTGTGAATCTCTAGATTATTAAATTTTTGTTGAATATAGTAAACATCATAATTAGAGTTGGTTTCAACAGAACTTTTAATATTATATTTTTTTTTAGAAACAGAAAAACTATCCAATAAATATGACTCTATGTTGCTAGAGTTTTTTTGTTGTGCTAAAGTTGTTAATGTAAAAAATAAAAAAATCAGAAATTGAATTCTCATGTAAATAAATTATATAAACTTAAAACAAATATTAGACCAAAAATTCCAATCATTTCATAGATTAAATATCATCTTTCAAAAATATTATTGCAAACTGTCATATTAATTTATGTGGTAAATCAAAATTGAGAATTCTTAATCAGCTTATAGCTTGTTTTTTGACCGTCATCAGCTTGGAGTTTTAATATATAAATTCCGTCTTGATGATTTATCAGGTCTATTAAATTTTCTCCAACATTTAATTTACCTTTTGAAATTCTTTGACCAATGAGATTAAATACTTCATAATTTACAGCTTTCTCATAAATTCTAATATTAAAACTGCCATTTGATGGATTTGGGAAAATTGTAATATTTTCTAAAATGCTAATGTCGTTTAAACTTAAACTTTCAACTATGTTAATAGTGTAATCTTCTGTTTCACCATAATTTGTTATTCCACATGGATCATCGGGAACATATTGATTCCAAGCAGATTTAATTCTGAGTAAATGTTCGCCTACTGGAGCATTTACAGGAATTATTGTTTCTGTTGTTGCAGTGAATGAACCAGCGCCTGAACCTTGAGCTATAATAAATTGGTCGACTATCAATTCATCCATACTGAAATAAAGATCATCGTTGTAATCAATCCAGACTCTTATTACCTGAGTACCATAACCAGTTGTAAAGGATAAGCTGTAGGAATCACCTTGTATAACGTCAGTTGAAATGTCAATAAAATCTCCGTAACCTTCACAGCCGGAGTCATTATTAATATCAGCAAAACTAAAATTTTGAAAACCATCACCCAAAGAACAGTTTAATGAGGGGGTACAATAAGAATACATTTCAGCTTCTATTTGTATTGAATTATTATCCAAATAAGTATCGTATGATGACTCAATACCAGATTCAACCAAAAATATACCATCGATTTCGGATAAATTAATAGTTTCTGAAAAGGTATGACTTATTGTAGCGCCAGATGTGATAGAGTATGGGTAAATTTCAGAGAAGTAATTACCATTTATATTATACCAAACTGTAATTGAGTTAGCTGGAATAACTTCATCACTTAAATTTGTAATAGTGATTTCAACATCATTTTCACCATCTTCTGAAACTACGATACCGCTTGGCTCATTTATTTCCGAAATAAAAATCTCATATTCATTAGGCTGACAAATTGCATCTGAACTTATCAAGGCAGTGGTTTGAGCACCATTAATTATGTCGTTGTTAGATTCCGCTATATAAGCAGTTACTTTAAGTTCCTGCAAATCAACAATGGCATCATTATAATATGAGGGTATGTCATAAGAATAGCATCTTTCAATAAAAGTCCCCGCAGATGTATTATTAAGAGGCTCACCATTAATTCCTGTTAGCATATGAACCAGCCTGTCCATATGAAGATAATCATACTCATTGTGCGCATAATTCGTATTTGGCGCATCTGAAACAATAAAGCTTGGGTTGTATGTGGCACCACTTTGGGGACCAACTGTTCCGTCCTGTGTTAAGGCTATTATCAACCTGTTGGTATCTGCAGGACTGTTATCGGTATAATATGCTTCAACTTTTACATTTAACTGACTCCCTGAGATAGATGCCTCAACACCTAGATTTACATATGCTGGTTGCTGAACGATATTGGTTATTTCCTGCGCCCAAGACCCTCTGCTAATTGCAGTTTGACCGCTAGCTCCGAATACAGTTCTATTTATCGATGCTGCTGGCTGTGCAGAGGCGTAAGCCTGGTTTGCCAAATCAATTGCAAATTGATTTTCAAAGTCGTGACCTCCATTTGGATCACAATCCCAAGCATATGTACCATAATGGTATTTAATCACCAAAACTTGATCTGGGTACTGAGAAATAGAATTATTAATTATTGCATGTCCTTCTGGGCAATATCCACAGTGAATTCCAGTTGATTCTTCAACAATGGCTTTTTTATTCTCAGGTTCAGTAGAAACAATGGATTGTGAGTGAACTTTTAAAAAAAATAAAAAAATTAAAAATATTAGTAAGTTTCTCACGTTCATATCAAAGAGTTATATTTGCTAATATAAAGAACTTTTAAACAATTATGAGATTATTAATTTCAATACTTTCATTCATAATTTCGATTAATATTTACGCCCAAATCGAAAATGCTTTTATTATTGAAGATTCAGATGGTTTTGTTATTGCTGACAATGAAACATTGGAATTCGATTCAATTGAATTTTCGGATGCCAGTTTTAATTTTTTTGTTAGAAATTTAACAGGTGAAGAAATTTTTTTAAGAGCAGAATTAACCCTAATCTCAGGGACCGATGGTGCTGGAATGGAGTTTTGCTTTGGGGAATGTTATAATGGTGTCGATTTATTTACTCAATATCCACTTGGGGGATATGTTTCAATTCAATCTGGTGAAACCCAGATTTCTTCGGGTGATCATTTTTTTAATCAAGACCCAGGTGACGGTACAAGTCCAGTTGAATATTCATTTCGTTTTTTCATGGTGGATCAAAATGGTGATGAAGTTGTAAGTATTCCTGAACTCCAAACAGATTATAGAGTAAATTATCTTTATTCCTCCAATCTTGGATTAAATGAGTTTGATAGTTTAATTACCAATTTCCGTTTTAATGATAATCAGCTTAATATTATTTCTATGGAAAATATGTTTATATCTATATATAATATTCATGGTAAAAAGATCTTAGATAAAAATATATTAATTGGAGATAACTTTATTGATTTTTCATCTTTCGCTCATAAGACTCTCATACTAAATTTTGAAACAAAAGACAACATTAAATTTTCGAAGAAAATTTTGATTCCCTAAAAAGAGTAGGATAAACTCAGGTTATAGCCATTACTTTCTGGAACAAAACGACAAACTCCACCCACACAAATAAGTCCACCTCTTTGTCTGCCATAGTTGGCACTCAATAGTGTACTTCCTTTAGAGTAGCTCCCTCCAAAATTATAATAGTGAAGCTTGTCAGAACTTCCATAATTCCAAAGATCAGATAAGAAAAAATTTACATTATTATTTATACTTATTTCATAGACAAAACCCATCCATTCTTTTCTGTCTTCCTTGGTCCACAAATGCTGTAAAACAAATCGATTATTTCTTTCTTTACTATCTTTGATATTTAGTTCAAAAACACCAACTTGAGCATCAATATTACCGTCAACACCAACCGGTCCTCCAAGGGTAACACCTTTGTCTATCGATAGATTAAGAAAAGTTATTGTACTGCTGAGCCTTTTGTTCCATCTGTTTTTTACTTCAATATTAAAGTCTTGGTAATATTTCTTTCCTTTTCCTACAAAATCAACATTATAAGATTCATCATCCATAAATTCAGCCCCAATTGCACCCCAATAAGATAAGTTTAATGCCAATTTAGTCCTATATTTTCCAAGAAAACTTTCCTTTTTAAAAGAATAAAATATGTCATTTTGAAATCCTATTTCTCCAACCCTTTTTTCAATGTTATTTATGACTAAACTGGGTTGTGAATTATATACATATATATTCGTTAACAAATAATCTTGCTGCTTTGTAAGAGCAGGAACAAAGCTTAATATTTTTTGGTTATAAATATTTCCCTCAGCTAACTTATCGCTGTAGAAATTAAAATTTTCAAGTCTTCTAACTGTACTGTTTATTCCAAATCCCTTTTTTGAATACCCAAAATCAATTTGTAATGCTGTACCATCATACTTTCTTTGAGATAATATTTCACCTTCGTTTGCAATAACATCCTTACCTTTTTTTGCTAATTCGGCATTAACATAAAAATCTTTATAGAATAGGTCAAAACGGGCTCCTGCTATCTGAACATTTTCAGGTTCGCCAAATCCAGCATTTAATTTTTGATATCTGTTTAAATGGCTAAGACCAAAATTAAAACCAAAATTATTGAGTTTTAAAATTCCAGAAATATCAATATTAGAATCAATTCCTGAAATCACAGAATTTGAATACTCAAAACCAAATCGCTGCTTTCCATGAATGCCTGAAATTTGTACTTCTTTTGATGGATTAAATTTATATCTAATTCCTCGAAGGGAATTATTAATACCAAGTTGCCTGTCCTCCCATGCTCTAAAAATAAGCCCATTTCCAAATTGTTCATAAAATGAACCTACAGAGATTTCACTATTTTTATTTTCATATTTCATATAATATTGAGCTATTCCATCATTATTATCAAATATTTCAGAATAACCCAATAATGCGCTGGGAAAATAGCTTTCATATTGAATTCCATATGAAAAATTTCCAGTTTGAAAATCTACTTTTAAGTAATTGTTAGAACGAAAATTATCGGAAGGTGAATAAAAATTTAAACCTTCATCATCATGTAAGTATTGAGAGTTACTTTCAAAACTCCCATAAATATATGTGTTCTCTTGAGAAAGAGCTGTAAGGAATAAAAAAATAAAAATCACTAATAATTTAATTTGAATCTGCATAAGTGTTTAGTTTTTCAAAAAGATAATCCTCATCACCAGGCTGGTAGCCTATGTGTTGATATAATATCTTTTTGTTTTTTACTATGAGAGTTTGGGGAATAAATGATGTTCCAAGAGCTCTTTTAAAATCTTGATTAGTATCTAAATATATTTCATAGGGCCAGGACTTTCCATTTACAAGCGCTTTTGCTCTTCTGACTGATCTGCTATCATCAACGCTGATCGCTACAAGATTAAAATCTAATTCATCTTTCCAATCTTCATAAACTTCATTTATTGCGTCAAGTTCTTTAATGCAAGGAACACACCATGTCGCCCAAAGTGAAATTATAGTAATTTGATTTTCATCAATAACTTCAAAAATTTTAGTTTTTTCGCCTTCAAAATCACTCAAGCTTATATTTGGGATACTCTTTTGTGAATATGCTGATAAGGAAATTGATAGTATTAAAAAAAATAAGATTCTTTTCATAAACATTTGTAAATATACTTTCTTTTTTATTATCGTTAATTTAATTTCTAAAATATGTAAATTTGGATTTGTTTAGGTATGAAAACAAAATTTTTAAAATTTTTTACCATTGTATTTCTGCTATTTTCTTGTAGTGATCGTGAAGATTTTTCAGATCTAACCTCAGAGCCTGAGATAGTTTCTGGTATTAATCTTAAAAGCTCATACATTCCTGGCCAAAACATTGAATTTCATGTCTTTGATCAAAGTCAAAATGAAATCACAGATATCTCAATTTTTTTTGTTGATGGATTAGAAATTTTAGACAATCATATTACTCACGATGAAATTGGTAATCATAGTGTATATGCTGAATATACGATCAATGGACAAATATATATTACTGAAGAAATTGATTATAGTGTAGTCAATCCCCTTAACAAAGTACTAATGGAAGATTTCACTGGTACTTGGTGTGGATATTGTCCCCCAGTTAAATTAGCTATAGAGCAAGCCCGACAAGTGTATCCTGAAAATATTTCTGTTGTTGCAACTCATCAAAATGATCAATTTACTTTACCTCAAGAACAGGAGTTAACAAGTGCATTAGGGCCTTTCGGATTACCAGAGTCGAGGATCAATAGAACAACTGAATGGATTGATCCGTATGAATTAAATTTTCTAGATGACATCGTTAATTTACATAATAACTTGGCGATATCGATAGATAGTCATATTGAGGGCAATAATTTGAATGTTAGTATTCGCTTTGTTTCTTCATATGCTATGACAAATCACAAGTTAGTCGTGTACCTAACCGAAAATGGATTGATTGCGGATCAGGCAAATTATTTGAACTACGATGATACTAGCTATTTTTATGAAATGGGAAATCCAATTGAAGATTATGTTCACAATGATGTTCTAGTTCATAGCTTTACTAATATTCTAGGTGATAATTTTGATGATACACAGCCATTTGATGATATTACAAAAACCTTTTCATTTGATATTTTAAATTCAGAAATTCAAATTGATAGTTCTTACATTGTTGCTTTTGTTGTAAACTCAGATAATACATCGATAAACTCACAAACAGCAGTTGCAACTGAATTTCAGGATTTTAACTAATCTATTTTTTCTAAAAATGGGTATCTATAATCTGTTGGTGTAACAAATGTTTCTTTTATTAATCTTGGTGAAACCCATCTTAAAAGGTTAAGCATACTTCCAGCCTTATCGTTTGTTCCGGATCCTCTAGCTCCACCAAATGGTTGTTTTCCAACTACGGCTCCTGTAGGTTTATCATTTATATAAAAATTACCAGCTGAGTGTTTTAGTGCTATAGTTGCTTTCTCAACTATATATCTATCAGATGCTAAAATAGCACCTGTTAAAGCGTATTCACTGGTTTTATCTACGAGTCTAAGAGTTTCTTCAAATTTATCATCTGAGTAAACATATATGGTCATCAAAGGTCCAAAAATTTCCTCACGCATGGTTACATAATTGGGGTCTTTTGTAAGAATTACAGTTGGTTCAATAAAATATCCTTTTGATTTATCAAAATTTCCCCCGATAATTACTTCTGCATCATTACTTAATTTAGCATTTTTGATGTATGAGGTGATTTTGTCAAATGACTTTTCATCAATTACAGAGGTGACAAAGTTTTCAAAATTTTCAGGTGAACCCATTGAGATTGATTCCAAATCATCCTGCAAATATTTTTTTACTTCACTCCACAAGGAATTAGAAATATATCCCCTTGAAGCTGCGCTACACTTTTGTCCTTGAAACTCAAAAGCACCTCTCGTGATAGCTGTAGACACTTGTTTTGGGTAGGCAGATTTGTGAGCTAAAATAAAATCTTTACCTCCGGTCTCACCAACAATTTTAGGATATGTATTGTAGTTAGAGATATTTTCACCAATGGTTTTCCAAAAACTATTAAAAACCGGTGTTGAGCCTGTAAAATGAAGACCACTAAATTCTTTTCTACAAAGAGCTTTTTCAGTGATTAGAGATGCATTACCGTATACCGCATTAATAACTCCATCAGGCAAACCTGCCTCTTTAAATACATCAATTATAATTTTTGCTGAATAAATTTGTGTACTACTTGGTTTCCAAAGAACAACATTTCCAAGCATAGCCATACAGGTTGGTAAATTACCTGCAATTGCGGTAAAATTAAATGGAGTTACGGCATAAACAAATCCTTCAAGAGGTCTATATTCAACTCTATTCCACGCATCACTATCACTTTCTGGCTGATTGCTATAGATTTGTGTAACATATTCAACATTAAACCTTAAAAAATCAATTAATTCACAGGCTGAATCAATTTCTGCTTGATGCACTGTTTTTGATTGACCTATCATTGTTGCGGCATTGATTTTTGATCTATATGGGCCAGAAATTAATTCGGCTGCCTTAAGAAAAATTGCAGACCGATTTTCCCAGGACATATTTTCCCAATTTTCTTTTGCCGCAAGCGCAGAGTCAATTGCAGCATCAATATGTTTAGGTTCAGCGATATAATATTCACCCACTATCTTTTGGTGATCATGTGGAGGGTTGATGTTTTTTTTGCTTTTGGATTTTACATCCTTACCATTGATATACATTGGAACTTCTGTGAAAGAACTCATCATTTTTTGATAGGTCTCAATCACTTCCTTTCTTTCAGGTGAACCTGGTTGATAAGATTTTACTATTTCATTTTTTGCTTTTGGAACTTTAAAAAAACCTGTACTCATAAGTATTTGTTTGGTCCGGTAAAATACAACTAATTTTTAACTTATTTTTAATTAATAGCAAATGGTGCACTTAATTTAAAAGAGGGAATAATGACATTAAACTTTTGGGTGTTACTAAGATTAATCATTCTGTAATAACCATACATTGCACCAAAGGGTGAAGCCAATAAACATCCCGACTTATATTTATGTATCTGCCCAGGTCTAATCACTGGTTTTTCACCAATGACTCCTTCCCCGTTTACAACTTCCTCATTATTTAATGAATCTAATATTACCCAGTGTCGTGAATTGAGTTGTACAACCTCAGAGCTTTGGTTTTCAATAGAAATTGAATACTCAAATGCATAGTGAAGCTTCCTTTCTTTATAGTAGGTGCCTTGAAAAAAAGTGTCAACTGAAATCTTAATGCCTTTAGTAATTTGTGTTACCATAATTTACTGTAAAAATAATGAATTTTTTTAGTTCGTAATGTATTGTGATAGCCCTTTTCCAAAACCCACAACTCTATCATACCTCTCCCCATAATTACGGTAATAAACTATTACATTGTACTCGTTTTCGGTTTCGTCAAAGTTTCCGTCAATTTTGCCATGAATTATTTCGTTGTTACTGTCTACTGCTACATATTTATAGTTATAGAAGCCTTGTTTTAATTTAATAATTGATTTGTATAATTCATTAATAGGATTGTAACTCATAACATAATTTTTTGATATTTCATGGTTGTTAAAATCACCAACTATATAAATTTTGGTTTCACTGTCAATAATGTCAGGTTTTTTAAGGGAGAAATTGACATTTACATAATCTGCCTCAAATTCAGGATTTGAAGAATTACTAACATCAAATAAAAATCCTCCATTTATGTCAGGATTATAAGTATATTTTTTATTTTTTCTTGGTATATCGGTATATAGGTAGTTGCTATATATATCATTTAGATCAAAACCTCTAATTTTGATATTTGTATTGCGAACAAATTTATTTTCAAAGTATAAATATTCATTTCCTCCCCAAAAACTCAATTCATTGTCATACTTATAAATCAGTTTTTTGCCCAAATTATATTGAGGTTTAATATTTTCTATTGAGTAATTCAAGTCATTGTTTTTAAAAACTTTTATTTTAACGGTTTTAGCTGGGTTGTTAAACTGAATATTCATTGGGTTTACTTCAAAACTTACAACTTGTTTTTCATTAATAAATTTAATATCTCTAGACCTTTTAATTTCCGATTGAACAGTAGACAGGTTTTCATAAAGTATAAACTTTCTTCTAAATAATTCCTCACCGAATTCGTCGAGAATTTTAATAATGTAGTTTCCAGACTTTTTAAATCTCGTGTTTGGATTTGGAAAATTGATATTGTAATGAGTGTAAATTTGATATGTGTTAAAACTGCTAAAATAATTTTGAATTTTTACATCATCGAATCCCTGCAAGTATTCTGATTTTAAAAGCTCTGATTTTTCCCAGTCAAAATCACAATGTTCAATTTTATAATATAAATCGTATTCGAATCCTGACAGGATATCAAATGATATTTTAAAGCTTTCCCCCATGGTTCCTATGAAAAGATTAGAGGCTAAATTATCGTTCGGTTTTTGAAAAGAAATCGACTTAACTAAGTCTGGATTTAATGATTGTGAAAATGTAAAATTCACAACCAAATAAAAGATGCTTAATAGAATGAATATTTTTTTCATTTTTTGTTAAAAAATCATGCTAAAAATAATCAAAAATTAATTGTAATATCTTCAATATTGGCTTATTTTTGCAGCGAATTTAATTTAGAAAACTAACAGTCCAAATATATGTCTAAAGACATCGTTGTAAAGAAGGGTTTAGATTTAATGTTAATAGGCGCTCCTTCGCTCGAAATCGAAGAGGCAAAACTTTCAAAGGATTACTCGGTTTACCCTTCGGATTTTCATGGGGTTTACCCCAAATTAATTGTGAAGGAAAATGACTCTGTTAAGGCTGGAGAAGCTTTATTTTTTGATAAAAATTCTGAGAGAGTTAAGTTTGTTTCTCCAGTTTCAGGAAAAATAAAAGAAATTATAAGAGGAGACAGAAGAAAAGTTTTAGAAATTAAAATTGAGCCTGATAAAAATATTTCTTACAAAAAAATTGAAAAGTTAAAATCTGAGGAACCGGACATTATCATAGACTTTTTAGTTGAAAATGGTTTATGGCCATTTATAAAGCAACGTCCTTATGATGTGATTGCTGACCCGAAATCAAATCCAAAGGAAATTTTTATTTCTGGTTTTGATTCATCACCGTTATCTGCAGATTTTGATTTTGTCACTAAAGACGAGAAAGAAAGTGTTTCATGTGCAATATCTGTTTTATCAAAACTTTGTAGTAGACCTATAAATATTTCTCTGAGAAAAGAAAGCCAGAGTTTTTTAAGAGAATTGAGTGATGTGGTTATTCACAATGTTTCAGGTCCTCATCCATCAGGAAATCTAAGTACAATTATCAATAAGGTATGCCCAATTAATAAAGGTGATATAATCTGGACTTTAAATCTTCCAGATCTTACAATAATTGGTAGGGCTCTATTGGAGGGTAAGTTTTTAGCAGAAAGACTAATTGCACTAGCTGGTTCATCTGTTTCAAACCCAAAATACGTCAAAACATTAATCGGCTCCAATATTTCTAGTTTTCTAAAATTAAATAAAAAAAATTCCAGAGTAATTTCCGGAAATGTTCTTACTGGGACAAAATTAGGATCTATTGCTCACTTAAGATATTATAGTAACGAGGTTACAGCTATTCCTGAGGGTGATGATTATGATTTGTTCGGATGGGCGAAGCCAATGTTTGATAAGTTTTCTGTATCTAGAGCTCTAACTTTTTCGTGGCTTTTCCCAGAAAAAAAATACGATTTAAACACAAACTCCAATGGTGAATATAGGGCATTTGTTGTTACAGGGGCTTTCGAAGAAGTTTTTCCCCTTGATATATACCCAATGCAAATTTTAAAGGCATGTATGTACAAGGATCTTGATGAGATGGAAGCCCTAGGAATGTATGAAGTTTCACCTGAGGATTTTGCTCTTACTGAGTTTATATGTGTTTCGAAACAACCTCATCAAAATATTATTAGAGAGGGGCTAGATTTAATGAAAAAAGAAATAGGTTAATTATGTCAATAAAGTCAAAATTACATGAAATAAAAGAAAGTTTTAGAGGTAAAACAATGGCTCCTGCTTTTAACGCCTTTCATACTTTTCTATTTACTCCAAACGATGTAACCTCAACCGGTACTCATATAAAAGTTGCTGATGATTTAAAAAGGACTATGAACACCGTTATTATGTCATTAGTTCCTTGCCTTATTTTTGGAATTTTTAATGCAGGATATCAACATAACTTAGCAATTGACGCTGCAAATGGTATTACTACGCAGGCATCACTTTTTGGTAACTTTTTAACTTTTGATAATTTGATGATTGGTTCGATGAAAGTACTTCCACTTGTCATTGTTTCCTATGTAGTTGGTTTAACAGTTGAATTTATTTTTGCGGTTATCAAAGGTCATGAAGTTGAGGAGGGCTATTTAGTAACTGGAATGCTTGTGCCTCTAATTGTGCCTGTAGACCTACCACTTTGGATGCTCGCTGTTTCGGTTGTTTTCGGAGTTGTGATCGGTAAAGAAGTATTTGGTGGGACGGGAATGAACATTTTAAATCCTGCACTAACAATTAGAGCTTTTTTATTTTTTGCTTATCCAACATGGATGAGTGGTGATAAAGTTTGGGTCTATGATGCAGTAGATAGAGCCGGTACACCTGAAGCTATTTCTGGTGAAACTATTCTAGGCAGCTATGCTCAAAATCAAGATATTATTTATTCAATCTCAGATATGTTTTTTGGATTTATTCCAGGTTCAGTCGGTGAAACATCGAAACTACTTATAATATTTGGTGCCTTATTTTTAATTTTTAGTAAAATTGGTAGTTGGAGAATCATTTTAAGTACTTTAATTGGTGCTCTTGTTATGGGTTTAATTTTTAACGGCGTGATTGAAGCTGGGGTAATCACCGATTCCAGTAAATTCTATGGACTTATGAGTGTTCCTTTCTGGGAGCATTTACTGATCGGGAGTATTCTTTTTGGAGCCGTTTTTATGGCAACAGATCCTGTTACAGCTGCTCAAACTAACAAAGGAAAATGGATATACGGTTTTTTAATTGGTTTTATATCAATTATGATTAGAGTATTTAACCCTGCTTACCCCGAAGGTGTTTTCTTAGCTATTTTATTAATGAATGTCTTTGCTCCGACTATTGATCACTATGTAATTCAATCAAATGTAAAAATGAGGTTAAATAGATTAAAACTTAAAACAGCATAATTATGGCACTTAATACTGAAAAAAATACATACACACTTTTATTTGCAGTTGGGCTGGTTGTTATTGTTGGTACGCTACTGGCTGCTATTGATTCATCGTTGAAAGATAAAATTAGGATTAATAAGATTCTTGAAAAACAGCAAAATATATTATATGCTATCGGAATTAACGAAAATGAAGGTAATAGTGTAAACTTTATTGCTGCAGACAAAACAGAAAAAGAGTTTAACAAGTACATTACCAAACAAATTTATATTCAAGGAAATCAGGTTATTGAGGACGATAAGGCTTACCTAATAGATGTAAAAAAACAAAAAGCTTTAGCTAAAGATCCAAGTCATAAAAGAAAACTTCCATTATTTATTGCAGAGAAAGACGGAAGAAATTTATATGTAGCACCAATCCGTGGAAAGGGACTTTGGGATGCGATTTGGGCATATGTATCGGTTGATGAAGATATGATAATCAGAGGTATTTATTTTGATCACAAAGCCGAAACTCCAGGACTTGGAGCAAATATTAAACAAAGATTTTTTATGGATGATTTTATTGGAGAATCATTATTAGATATTCAGGGAAACTTTAAGGGAGTAACTGTTTCGAAGACTAACCTAGATCCAAAAAATGAAGATAAATATGACAATGAAGTGGATGCAATTGCTGGTTCAACAATCACTGGCGATGGAGTAACCGCGATGATTAGAAGTGATCTAAGTTTATATCAACCCTATTTTAACTCACTAAATAACTAATATGGGAATACTTTCAAAAAAAGATCGTCAATTAATTACAGACCCACTTTCAGATAATAATCCTATTACGGTTCAGGTCTTGGGTATATGTTCAGCCTTAGCCATTACTGCTGAACTCGAAGCGTCTGTGGTAATGTCTGTATCGGTATTATTTGTAATGGGTGTTGGTAATGTTGTTATATCAATGATTAGAAATATTGTCCCGTCAAAAATTAGAATTATCGTCCAATTAACGGTTATCGCAACACTTGTTATTATTGTTGACTTAGTACTTAAAGCCTTTGCGTATGAATTAAGTAAGACCCTTTCAGTTTTCATCGGGTTGATAATTACAAATTGTATAATTATGGGAAGATTTGAAGCATTTGCTCTTGGTAATGGTTTATGGAGATCGTTTTTGGACGGGATTGGTAATGCTTTTGGTTATGCGGTGATATTAATAATGGTTGGTTTCTTCAGAGAATTACTTGGCTCAGGTACCCTTTGGGGTATACCTATTTTAGGGGATCCAATTGATAAAACTGGTTTATATGCAATTGGTTATGAAAATAACGGATTTATGTTATTATCACCGATGGCATTGATTGTAGTAGGAATCATAATTTGGGTGCAGAGAGCAAGAAGTAAACATTTAATCGAAGAATAAATGGAGCATATAGAATTATTTTTTAAGTCTGTTTTTATTGACAATATGGTATTCGCAACATTTTTAGGAATGTGCTCATATCTAGCTGTATCAAAAAAAGTTTCGACAGCGATTGGTCTTGGTGCAGCCGTAACCTTTGTTCTGGCGATTACTGTTCCTCTGAATTGGCTTCTTGATCAATATATTTTACAAGATGGTGCATTAGCATGGCTTCATCCAAGTTTAATCGATTATGATTTGAGTTTTCTTTCTTTTATAATGTTTATTGCAACAATAGCGACTATGGTTCAACTTGTAGAGATTATTGTAGAAAAGTTTTCACCCTCCCTCTATAATTCACTTGGAATTTTTTTGCCATTAATAGCAGTAAACTGTGCTATCTTAGGAGGTTCATTATTTATGCAGTCAAGGGAAATTGCCTCTATACAATTAGCTACAACTTATGGTGTTGGCTCAGGCTTCGGATTTTTTCTAGCTATTTTAGCAATTGCTGCAATCAGAGAAAAAATTAGATATTCATCTGTGCCTGGACCTTTAAGAGGCTTGGGTATCACATTCATAATAACCGGTCTCATGGCTATAGGTTTTATGAGTTTCGGGGGAATGTTAACCGGAGATGATGAAGCACCAAAAGAAATTTTAGTTCAAAATGATGAATCAGAAAATGGCAATACTAATGAAGATGAACAACAAGAAATAGTATATGAAATTAATAATGATATAAATTAGAAAATGATTTTAGCAACATCCATAATGCAGTCAATTTTATTAGTAGTAGGAATATTATTAGTTGTATCGTTACTTTTAATTTTAATTTTACTGTTTGTAAAAGAAAAATTATCCCCTTCAGGCCCTGTCAAAATCAAAATTAACGGCGAAAAAGAAATCGAAGTTTCATCAGGTGATTCATTATTAACGACTTTGAGCGCCCAAAAGATATTTCTTCCATCAGCATGTGGAGGAGGAGGAACTTGTATTCAATGTGAATGCCATGTAAAATCTGGTGGAGGTGAGGCATTACCGACGGAAACTCCTCATTTTTCCAGAAAAGAATTGCAATCTGGAGCAAGACTGGCATGTCAGGTAAAGGTGAAGCAAGACATGGACATTTCAATCCCTGAGGAAGTATTTGGTATAAAAAAATGGGAAGCTACAGTTGTAAGTAATTATAATGTAGCATCTTTTATAAAAGAATTTGTTGTTAGAATTCCAGAGGATATGGATTATAAAGCTGGCGGATATATTCAAATTGATATTCCTGAGTCGGAGGTAAAATTCAGTGATATGGATATAACAGCTCATCCTGAAGAGCATGACTCACCCGATAAATTCAAATCAGAATGGGATAACTTCAAGCTATGGCCTTTAGTGATGAAAAATAGTGAAACTGTTGAGAGAGCATATTCTATGGCATCATTTCCTGCAGAGGGAAGAGATGTAATGTTAAATGTTAGAATTGCGACCCCTCCTTATGACCGAAAAGCAAATGATTGGATGGATGTTAATCCAGGGATAGCATCATCATACATATTTTCAAGAAAGCCTGGAGATAAAGTAACAATATCTGGTCCATACGGTGAATTTTTTATTAATGAATCAGATGCTGAAATGCTTTATGTTGGAGGTGGAGCTGGTATGGCACCCATGAGGTCACACTTATATCATTTATTTAGAACATTGCAGACTGGACGTAAAATAACTTTTTGGTATGGAGGAAGATCTCGTAAGGAACTGTTTTATTTAGATCACTTCTATAAGCTTGAAAAGGATTTTCCAAACTTCAAATTCTATGTAGCACTTTCAGACCCTCTAGAAGAGGATAATTGGAAAGTAAAAAAAGATTTAAATTCCGAAGGAGACGGATTTACAGGTTTCATTCATAATTGTGTAATAGATCACTATTTAAGTGACCATGAATCCCCAGAGGATATTGAGTTATATTTCTGCGGTCCACCGCTTATGAATCAAGCAGTTCAAAAAATGGGGGAAGATTTTGGTATTCCAGATGAAAATATTCGTTTTGACGATTTCGGAGGATAAACTTTAAATTATCTAACTTTTTTTACTTCTATGAAGAATATTGTATCTCTTCTTTTTATTTTTCTTTTTATAAACTCTTGTAATAAACTTCGTCTTACAACTTTAACAGGTTTTGTTTATGGCACAACATATAACATTCAATTTTACAGCTACTCAAATGAAAATTTCTCAAAAGAAATTGATAGTATTTTGTCAGAAATAGACAACTCGATGTCAACATATAAACCAAATTCTATAATTTCTAAAGTAAATAAAAATCAGAAGCCTAAAATTGACAATCATTTTAAAAATGTTTTTAATTCTTCAAAAAAAATATACAAAGAAACCAATGGTAGATTTGATCCATCGATTGGTTTGTTAGTCAATTATTGGGGTTTTGGCCCTGAAAAATTTAATATTGAATATGATAATTTGCCTTACTTGCTTCAAAGAGTTGGTTTTGATAAATTTGAAATTATTGATGATAATGTCAAAAGACCGTTTGATTCATATCTTGATTTTAATGCAATAGCCAAAGGCTATGCAGTCGATCAAATTGGGAATTTTTTAAAAAAAGAAAAAATTGATAATTATCTTATCGAAATTGGTGGTGAAATCACAGCTTTAGGATTAAATATGAATAAAAGCAAGCCTTGGGTCGTGGCAATAGATATGCCAAGATTTGACGGAGACAGAAGCATTTACAGCACACTCGAGATAAATAATACTTCACTAGCTTCCTCAGGAACCTACAGAAAATTTAAAATTGATTCAATGGGTAGTCGTTATGCTCACATAATTAACCCTTTTTCTGGTTATCCTAGTAGAACTAATATTTTAAGTGTAACGGTAAAAGCATCCTCATGTATCGATGCAGACGCCTATGCAACTGCGATTCACACAATGACTTTAGATGAAATAAAAAATTTCTTTAATAATAATTATAATATTTCATCTTTAGTAATCTTTGAGAATGATAATAATGAACTTGAAGAATTGGAGTTAAATAGTTTTTATTAATCGTTATTTTCTGCAAACAGGAATTATTTCTCGACTGGGTAAGCAATATTTAATTATTTCTTCCGAAGTAAATTTAGAGGTATACTCACATTTTTCCACTGTGAAGCCTGCTTCTGCAAGTCTGTCAAAAAAATCCATTCCGTAAATTCTGACATGATCGTATTGTCCAAAAGCTTTATTTCTTTCTTTTGGGTCAGTTATTGTAAAATCTTCATATGTTTTTTTATTTGAGATATTTATAGGTACTTGGAAAATTCCGATACCGTCTTTTTTTAATACGCGGTATAATTCCTGCATGGCTTTTTTATCGTCGATTACATGCTCCAAAACATGATTACATAAAATAAAGTCATAGTAATCATTGTCGAGGGGTAAATCACAAATATCAGCTTTTATATTTGCTAGGGGGGAGGCTAAATCGATGGTGTCATATGAAATATTTTCAAGCTTTTTAAATTTTTCAAGAAATGCTGCTTCAGGCGCAAAATGAAGAACTTTGAGTTCTTTTTTAAAAAAATCTGTTTCATTTTCTAAGTATAACCACAAAAGCCTGTGTCTTTCCAATGAAAAGGTAGATGGAGATAGTGCATTTTCCCTCACATTATTGTATCCATAGGGTAGAAATTTTCTAAAACTTGACCCATCAATAGGATCAATATACTTATTACCGCTTAAATATATTTTTATTAGCGGTTTCAAAAGAAAACTTAATCTTGTTAGAATGCTTCTTGGGATTATATTAAGAATGAATTTTACTAAGCTACTCATCTAAGAAAAGTGGTTATGGAATTCAATTTCTTCAGAGGAAAAAATATTAAGTGAATCATAAATGTATTTAAAAGTTGAAAGTATTTCGGGTTGACCATTAATTATTGCAATATTATGTTCAAAGTGAACACTTGGAAGATTATCCTTTGTTGTTATGGTCCAACCATCATCGTGCTGAATTATATTATGAGATTTCATATTTATCATTGGCTCTATGGCAACGACCATACCGTCTTGAAATTTTTTTCCTGTTCCTTTTCTTCCATAGTTTGGCATTTCTGGCTTTTCATGCATTATTGTTCCAATTCCGTGACCAACCAACTCTCTTACAACACCATATCCGTTTTTCTCACAATGATTTTGAATAGCGTTACCAACGTCACCCACACGATTTCCAGACTTAAATTCTCTTATACCTAGATAAAGAGATTCTTTTGTAATTTTTAATAATCTATTGATTTCATCTGAAACTTCACCAACTGAAAATGTATATGCATGATCTCCATAAAAATTATTTTTTAAAACTCCACAATCTATTGAAATTATATCTCCGTTCTTTAAAGGTTTATCATTTGGAATACCATGAACAACCTGGGAATTTGGACTTGTACAAAGAGTGTTTGGAAAGTCATATAATCCTAAAAAACCAGGAACAGCGTTATTGTCCCTTATAAATTCCTCTGCTATTTTATCGAGCATTAAAGTTGTGACACCCTCTTTAATTTCATTTGCTAACAAACCTAAAGTTTTTGAAACTAAAAGTGCACTTTCTCTGATTAATTCAATCTCCTCTAGTGATTTTTGCATACTCATAATTTTAAACAAGTGGCTTTTCAGTCATCTCGGATGGAATCTCAATATCCATAATCTTCAGTATTGTGGGCGCAATATTTGATAGAATACCATCAGAAATTGATTTATATTCTGAATTAATTAAAATTAACGGAACCAAGTTTCTAGTGTGCGCAGTATTTGGTGTCCCATCCTCATTGATCATCATATCACAATTTCCGTGATCTGAAATTAACAATACAGTATATTGATTCTTGATACAAGAATTAACAACTTTTTCAACACATTCATCAATTGTCTCACAAGCCTTTATCGCTGCTTCAAAACTCCCAGTATGACCCACCATATCGCCATTTGCATAATTAAGACAAATAAAATCATTAGTTTGATTTTTTATTTCAGTGATCAATTCATCGGTTATTTCATAAGCACTCATTTCTGGTTTAAGATCATAGGTTGCTACATTAGGTGAATTTTTTAAAATTCTTTTTTCGTTTTGAAAGGGTACTTCTCGACCTCCAGAAAAGAAAAAGGTAACATGTGGATATTTTTCAGTTTCAGCTATTCTGAGTTGGGTTTTTTTATTTTTTTCTAAAACCTCACCAAGAGTATTCTTCAAATCATTATTCTCAAAAATTACATTAATATTTTTGAATGAATTATCATATTTAGTCATTGTTACAAAATGGTAATTTTCCTTTTTTGTTTTAAACTCATTAAAATCTGACTGAGTCATCACTTTTGTAAGTTGTCTTCCTCTATCAGTTCTAAAATTGAAAAAAATAACAACATCATTTTCAGAAATTATTCCTAGGGGATTATTATTTTCATCAATTTTAATCATTGGCAATAAAAATTCATCTGTACAATTTTTATTGTATGAATTTTCGATTTCTTCAGAAAAATTTAAAACATGTTTTCCTTTTCCGTGGCATACCAAATCGTATGCTAGCTTTGTTCTTTCCCATCTATTATCTCTATCCATTGAATAATATCTACCAATGATTGAGGCAAATTTGCAATTTCTACCAATCAAATTTTTTTCTAGCCTCTTGATATCTGTTATAGATGATTTAGGGTCAACGTCTCTACCATCAGTAAAACCATGAATATAAACCTCGGAGTTATATTTTTCAGAAATATTAATAAGCTCATATAGATGATCTATGTGGGAGTGGACACCTCCGTTGCTTATAAGCCCCATCAAGTGAACTCTTTTTTGGTTTTTATCAGCGTATTCAAAGGCATTTGATAAAACCATGTTTGAATGAAAACTGCCATCTTTTATTGAAATGTTTATTCTTGATAATTCTTGATAAACAATTCTTCCTGCACCTAGATTCAAATGACCGACCTCGCTGTTTCCCATTTGCCCCTTGGGTAGTCCTACCTCAAGACCATCGGTTTTGAGGTTAGCATTTGGGTATTTATTGTATAAAGATTCAATGAATGATGTATTGGCATTAGCAATTGCAGAGGTTTTCGGATTTTCTGATTTACCCCAACCATCTAAAATCATTAATAAAACCTTATTTTCTTTCATAATTCAAAGATATAATATTGGAGCTTTTAAATTATATTTTTAAGATTAAACCCATTTTCAATTTCAAATTTTTCATTCTCTTTTTTGAAAACAATCGCATGTTTTAATCCTTTTAAAAAAATGTCATCTCCTTGTACTTGAAGATATGAGCCCTCCCTTAAGCCAATAACAACTTGATCATTAAATTTATGAAACTCATTAATTCTTGTTTCCCTTGATTCACCCATATGTTCAAACCCATCTATTGGTTCAATATAATGTGGGTTTATATTTAAATGAATAATTCCTAGAGCTTTTAAGTTTTTTACATGAACAATAGGCATATCATTAGTTGTACCTATTGTCATACCACAAATATTTGATCCGGCACTTGTTCCTAAGTATGGAATTCCAGAATTTATTTTATTTTTTAAAATATCAATCAAACTATATTGATAAAGTTTATCCAATAATAAAAATGTATTGCCACCACCAATAAATATCCCGTCACAGTTTTCAAGAGATTCTCTTAGGTCTTCATTAGTATAATCAATGATTTCAAGATTAAGAATTTTAAATATATTCTTTGCTTTTTCAGTATATTCGAGATGTGAAATACCAGATGGTCTTGCGTAGGGAACAAAAAGAATTTTTTTACATCCAGAAAACAAATTTTTAATTTCATCGTGTAAATATTCAAGATATTTCTGACCATAAATTGTTGAGGTGCTGGCCAGTAACATTTTTTTCATAAAATTTATGAGTTACTTTAGTTAAATAAACTTACTCATTATATTTGTATAAAGCTAAGTCAAATTATGATTTTATTTATTAGTGGTCCTGAAATTGGATTTATAATTTTTATCGTTGTTTTGTTGTTTGGTGCAGATAAGATCCCAGATTTTGCAAGAAATCTTGGCAAAGGAATTAACAACATAAAACATGCTACAAACGAAATAAAGCAAGAAATTAATAATTCTAAAGACACCATAGATAAAAACTCTGATATTTCAAATCAGGTAAAATCTGAAATTGATAAAGTAAAATCTGAAATTGATTCCGTTACAGGTTCAGTTAAAAGAGATTTATAGTTTTATTGAAATACTTATGCCATCCCTTAGAGGAAGCATAGCAGTCTTAAAGTTAGAATCTAAAGCTAATTTCTTATTGAACTTATCTATTAATTTTGTAGTTTCATCGTTAGTTTCACTACTTTTTAAAACCTTGCCGTGCCACAATACATTGTCGGTTAATAATACCCCTCCCATATTTAGCTTAGTTTTTACAATATCTAAATAATTAGAATAATTTTCTTTGTCGGCATCAAGGAAAATCATATCAAAATTCACTTTAATCCTAGGGATTATTTCTAGGGCATTGCCAGTGTACTGTCTTATTTGATTTCTATATCCAGATTTTTCAAAATATTTATTTTGGATTTCTAAAAGTTCCTCATTTTTATCGATTGTATGTATAATACCATTTGTAGTTAAACCCTCAGCTATACATAAAGTTGAGTACCCAGAGTATGTTCCGATTTCTAATACATTTTTTGGATTAATTATTTTTGAAATCAAACTTAAAAAAATTCCCTGAACCTTACCACTCAGCATTATTGGATTAAGGCATTTTATCTCTGTTTCTCTTCTAAGATCAGCAAGTAAATCTCTTTCATTAGATGAATGGCTTTCAATATAATCTGAAGTCAGGATATTAAAAAAATCCATTTTTTTAATCTTTAATTAAATCTTCAAATTTAAATTTGAAACTTTTGAATCTAGGATCAGAAATATTTTTAATATATGGGTGATTTGGATTATTTTTTTTAAAGTTTTGGTGATAATTTTCAGCAACCCAAAATTTTCTAAACGGGTAAACTTCTGCAGCGACTTCTAGGCCTGTGTTTATTTCTATCTGATTAATTTTTGAGTAAATCATTTCTTTTTGATCTTTGTTTTGATAAAAAATAATTGATCTATACTGTGGCCCCATATCAGGTCCTTGACCATTTATTTGTTCAATATTTTGAGAACCAAAATAAACATCTAATAAGTTTGAAAAAGTAATTTTATTTGGATTGTAGACAACCTCAATGGTTTCAGCATGCCCTGTCAATTTTGTATTTACTAATCCATATGTTGGGTTAATTGTTTTCCCTCCAGAATAACCGCTTACGACCTCATCAACACCAATTAAACTTTCATAAATTGCCTCTACACACCAGAAGCATCCACTTGCAAAGTATGCTTTATGTACATATTCATCGTTAACCAAAATAGGTTCTAATTCGGCTTGAGTCTTTGTAGATGATTCTTGGGCACATGAATTGTTAAATAGTCCCAGGATGAATAATGAAATAATAATTTTATTCAAAGCAAATCTTATATACTTGAAAAAAGTTTTTCCATTTTTTCATTTTGTTCAATTGCTAAAACTTCATCAACTAAAATTCTACCACTATGTTCATCAGTGATTATTTTTTTTCTAGATGCGATTTCCATTTGAACTTGAGGGGGTATAGTGAAATATGAACCACCTGCAGCGCCCCTTTCAATAGGAACAATGGCTAGACCATTTTTGACATTGCTTCTTATTTTAGCATATGCAAATAATAATCTTTCTTCAATCAATTTTTTGTAATCCTCAGATTTACTGAGCAGCATGTTTTCCTCTTTTTCGGTCTCTTTTAAAATAGTATCGAGTTCGCCTTTTTTGTGTTTAAGATGATCTGCTTTTTCAGAAAGAGTAGATTTTACAGATTCAACAGACTCATTTTTAAGTTCTATTTGTGCTTTAAATTCTTTAATATTTTTTTCAGCAAGTTGAATTTCAAGTTCTTGATACTCAGTTTCTTTGGTCAATGAGTCAAATTCACGATTATTTCTGACATTTTTTTGCTGCTCTGTATATTTTTTCATCAGAGCTTTTGCTTCTTCAATAAGATTTTTCTTAGATGAGATTTGATCGTCTAATTCTTTTAGACTTACATCTAATTTTTCAATTCTTTTATTAAGCCCTTCAATTTCATCTTCTAAATCTCTTACTTCTAAAGGTAATTCGCCTCTTATATCTCTAATCTTATCAATTCTTGAATCAATTAATTGTAAATCATATAAAGCTCTCAATTTTTCTTCAACTGTTGGTTCTTTCTTCTTAGCCATTTTAACTGTATTTTACAGGGTTTGTATTTGTTCTTGTTAAAGCGATTGCAAAATTAGGGAATTTTTTTGTAAGAATATCATACAATAAATTTTTTGTAAACTGCTCACTCTCATAATGCCCAACATCAACTAATAAAATTAAATTGTCAGCTTTAAAGTAATCATGGTATTTCAGATCAGCTGATAAATATGCATCAGCATTTACAGAAATTGCTTTTTCTATCCCAAAACTGCCAGAGCCACCAAGTACAGCCACTCTTTTTATACTTTTATTTATCAATTTTGAATGCTTTAAAAATTTAATATCAAGTTTATTTTTTATCAGTTTAAAAAAATCATTTTCACTCAGCGCCTCCTTCAGCTCTCCATACATACCCATACCAATATTTTCATTAACATTCTCTAAAGTTTTAATCTCATATGCTATTTCTTCATAAGGGTGCACTTCTTTAAGTACAGATAATACTTTTTCTTCAAGGTGTTTTAAGAATGTGATATTTATACAAGCTTCATCTTGAATAGTGTCTTTTAGTTTATTTCCAATAGTTGGATTTGAACTTTCATTTCCCTTGAAGCTTCCTTCACCTTCAAAAGAAAAACTGCAATTGTCATATTTTCCAATTGATCCAGCCCCAATACCAAATAATTTATTTTTTAGATTTGTAGCATCATCTTTTGGTATATATGTTGTCAATTTCTTGATTGTTTTAGTCTTTGGAATTAAAACTTTTTTATCAGAAACACCTAATACATCACATAATTTCATACTTACTCCCATATTTGAGTTGTCTAATGCTGTATGAATTGCAAAAATTGAAATATTATTTTTTATCGCTAAAATTATTGAATCATTTACATAATTTCCTGGTGAAAGCTGTTTTAAGCCATTAAAAATTATGGGATGAAAGCTTATTATTAGGTTACTGTTTGAATCAATTGCTTCTTGAATAACTTCTTTAGTTGAGTCAAGGCAAATTATAATTCCATTCACATTTGCATTTTTATCCCCAACTATAAGTCCAGTATTATCAAAATCCTCTGAATACTTTAGTGGAGAATAACTATCCAAAAAGTCAATTACATCTTTAACTAACATCACTTAATTATTTATTTCAAAGATAAATAATTACTTTAGTTAGGATGAAATTGATAAAAAAAATAATTTATTGGAAACTTAGTCTTCAGTTTTATTTAATTACTTTTTTAAGAAATAAGTTTTATGATTTTGGTTTACTAAGATCTTTCTCCTTTGAAATTCCTGTGATTAGTGTGGGGAACTTGGCCGTGGGTGGTACTGGGAAAACTCCAATGGTTGAGTTTCTTATAAAAAAATTTTCCCATAAATATAAAATAGCTGTATTAAGTAGAGGTTACAAAAGAAAGACTCAAGGTTTTATTTTAGCATCTGAAAAAGATGATGCGAGTTCGATAGGGGATGAGCCTTTTCAATATTATTCGAAATTTAAAAATATAAAGGTTGCAGTTGATAAAAAAAGGATACGTGGCATAAAAAAATTAATAAGTATTGGTATAAATATGATAATATTAGATGATGCTTTTCAACACAGAAAAGTAATTCCTACATATTCAATTTTATTATCTGATTATTCAAATTTATACTTCAATGATTACTTATTACCAAGGGGTAATTTAAGAGAATCAAAAAGTGGATACAAAAGAGCTGACTCGATTATTATTACAAAATGTCCAGAAAATTTATCAGAAAATAACAGGCAACAATTAATTGAAATAATAAATTTAAAATATAATCAACATATTTTTTTCAGTAAAATCAAATACTCAAATGTCCTCTTTTCAGCTAATAATTCAATAAACATCTCTGAACTTTCAAACCAAAAGGTTGATGTCATAACAGGCATTGTAAACTCTGAAAATTTGATTAAACAACTTGAGGATATGGGTTTATTTATCAATCATCTTAAATACCCTGACCATTACAATTATAGGCTAAAAGACATATCAAAAATTAAAGAAAGTTTCGTTATTACAACAGAAAAAGATTATACGAAGCTAAGGAAATTTCACATTGAAAATTTATATTATTTACCTATAAGTATGGAGATTTCAGCTGAAAAAACTTTAATGGAAAAAATTGAAGAAAAAATTGGTTGATTTACTGAATGTGTTTCCTAGCACGATATGAAGATCTGACTAAAGCACTGCTTTCAAAGTGTCTAAACCCTAACTTATCGCCTATTTCTTTGTATTCTAAAAACTCATCAGGAGTAACAAATCTTTGCACTTGCAGATGTTTTTTGCTGGGCTGTAAATATTGACCAATAGTAACTATATCTACCTTTGCATTTTTAAGGTCATAAATGGTTTCAATGACTTCTTCTTTAGTTTCACCTAAACCTAACATGATACCAGATTTTGTTCTCCTTTGTCCCGTTTCTTTCATATATTTCAGGACTTCCATGCTTCTATCATATTTTGCCTGTACTCTTACTTCTCTTGTCAGTCTTCTTGTTGTTTCTATATTGTGGGAAATGACTTCTGGTTTAACATTTACCAATCTATCAATGTGCTCGTGAATTCCCTGAAAATCAGGAATTAGAGCTTCAAGGGTAATGCCAGGATTATAATCTCTGATCTTATTGATAGTTTCAACCCAAAATTTGCTTCCCATATCATCTTTTAGGTCATCGCGATCAACACTGGTTAAAACAGCATGTTTAATTTGCATGATTTTAATACTATTGGCAACTTTTTCAGCTTCTTCCCAGTCGACTGGGAGTGGTTTACCCGTTTTGACTCCACAAAATTTACATGATCTTGTACAGATATTTCCTAGTATCATAAACGTTGCAGTTCCTTCACCCCAACATTCCCCCATATTTGGACAGCTACCTGAGGTACAAATTGTGTGTAAATTATTTTCGTCAACTAACTTTCTGAGTTTCGCGTATTTCGGTCCAATAGGTAATTTAACTCTTAACCAGTCTGGCTTTTTTTTGTGTTCAATTATTCTTTTAGGTAAGTCAACTTTAAACCACTCAGATTTTTCCTTCAAAACAGTATCTGTTTCAGGAATTTCCATTGTATAGAAAGCAGTTTCTAAATTATTTATTCTTTGAGACAAAGCTTTAAATTTACATTAGTTCACAAATATAAAAACTAAAATACAAAACCTATATACCTTTTATCAAAAAGAATACCGAAAATCCTAACAAATAAATAATTCCTAGAATACTCAAAATATGCATTTTTTTTGATGGTCTATTTTTCTTTGGCGTGTATTTGGAAGAAATCAATAAGTAGTTCATTATCGCATAAAATGGTGCTGTCAGAAATGATAAAATAGTTGCAATTTTTATTAGAAGACCCATCTGGGAAGTAAAACTAAAAAATATTATGATTGTACCAAATAATAATATAATTAACCAAAAAAGATATGCATGTTTTATTTTTTTATTGAAAATTAATTCCGTGGTTATTCCCATAGCTCTTGGCGATGCATCCAATGCGGTTATCGTAGTACTAAGCATAGTGGAAAAAGCCGCAAATGCTATCAAATAATATGACCAATAACCTAAATTATCTGTATACAAATAGATAAGTTGACTAGAAAAGATTCCTGCGGATTCACTTAATATCTCTTGGGTTCCGTAAATCGTAAAATATCCGACCCCTATAAAGCAAACACCTAAAATTGCGGTTCCAAAATAGCCAAGATTAAAATCAAAGAGTGAGTTTGAAACAGAATAGTTTTTTTGTTGTTTTCTTTTTTCTATTGTCCATAATGAATTCCATATAGAAACGTCTAATGGTGCTGGCATCCATCCCATAAATGCAATTAGAAAAATCACCCCACTAGAATCTGTAGGGAAAACTTGTTTTACATCTACTGGTTTGCTGAAATTAAAACCCGCAAAAATAAAGGATAATATTGTGCTGATTGTTAACGCAATTATCAGGTATTTAATTAATTTATCGAGAGTTTTATACTTTCCAATCAGGAGCAAAAAAAACGAAAGCAGCAGTATAATAAGTGTCCAAATTTCAACTGAAATTATATCTCCGAAGATTGAATTTGCTAGACCAGCTGTTACAATTGTAACGGCAGTCTGTATTGTAAACATGGTTCCAAGTGTTATAAGAAAGAAAAAAACCGGTAATATAGTATGTAGTTTTTTATAACCATGTAGTACACTTTCATTTGTAACCAGGCTATACTTTGGTGCATATTTGAAGAATGGGTACTTAAGTATTATGGCAAGAAATAGTGCCCAAGTTAGTCCAAATCCAAATTCGGCCCCTGCTTTTGTTGATTGTACTAAATGAGAAACACCGATCGCGGTACCTGCAAATAATAATCCCGGACCAAGCTTTTTGAGGAAATCGTTAACTTTTCCCATGACAGTCCTTAAATTGCTCAGGACTTTTTCCACAGAAACCACAGTTCTCACCATCCTGATTTAGATATGGATTTTGGCTAGCGCAGGTTCCTGAAAACTCTCCATCCTCTTTTGCCCAGATTTTGATGCTTATTCCCAAAATACATAACCCAAGTACTATGATTGTGACTATTGTAGGTACCATATCAATTCAAAGTTATTAAATAATGTTAACTTCAGTTTCAAGTTCTATCTTAAAAATTTTTTTTATTATTTCTTTTATTGAAAGTGAAAGTTTGTAAATATCACTGCCTTTAGCCCCACCATAATTTACAAGAACTAGTGGTTGATATTTATGAATTCCAAATTTACCAAACTTTTTGCCTTTCAAACCTGCTGTTTCGATTAACCAAGCTGCTGGAATTTTATAATCATTTTTATCAATTTTATATGATGGAACATTTTTGTGATGTTTCTCAATCCAGTTTAGCTTCTCTTTATTTACTATAGGATTTTTAAAAAAACTTCCCGCATTGCCAATTTGCTTTGGATCAGGAAGTTTTCTTATCCTTATATTAGAAATAACTCTTGAAATATCCTTTATTGTAGGATTATCAATATTCGATTTTTTCAATTCATCATTAATATCACCATAAGATGTGTTGATATCATGATTATTATTTGTAAGCTTTAGTTTAACTGATAGTATAATCAGATTTTTATTCTTCTTAAAAACAGAATTTCGATATTCAAATTCACAATCAGACAAATCAAAATCTTTCAAAGAAAAATCATCAAAATTAAAAACTTCACATGATAAAAAAACATCTTTAAGCTCAACACCATACGCTCCTATGTTTTGAACAGGTGCAGAACCAACATTTCCTGGAATAAGTGATAGGTTTTCTACACCACCTAAATTATTATTCAGGCAAAACTCAATAAAATCGCTCCAATTTTCTCCAGCATTAGCTTTTACCACTGAGAAGTCTGTACTCTCTTTTTCGATTTTTATTCCTTTAAGGTTTAAGTAAATTACAGTTCCGTCATAATCTTTTGTAAATAAGATATTACTTCCACCTCCCAAAAAAAGTATTTTTTCATTTTTTAATAATCCGTTAAGCCCTATCAATTCTTCTTTGGAGTTTATTTCAATAAATTCTTTGGCATTTACATCAATATTAAATGAGTTATAGTTTTTTAATGAAAAATTTTTTTTTGTAATCATTGTTTTAAATATTCCATTAAACCATTTTTGAGAATATTAATACAAGATTCTAAATCATTTTGATTGAGTACATATGCAATTCGAACCTGATTCTGTCCGATATTGGGGGTAGAATAGAAACCTGCGGCTGGAGCAACCATTATCGTTTCGTTGTCTAAGGAATATTCTTCCAACAGCCATTTAGCAAAATGTTCCGAGTTGTCTACCGGAAGTTCAACAACACAATAAAATGCTCCCTTTGGTTCTGATACTTTTACCCCAGGTATTTTATTTAATCCTTGTAATAATGTTTTTCTTCTATTATCATATTCATTAATTATCTTATCAAAGTAATCTTCTCCTGTGTCCATTGCAGCTGTACTGGCTATTTGAGCTAGAGTGGGCGGAGATAGTCTAGCCTGAGCAAATTTCATTGCTGTAGAAATAAATTCACTATTTTTTGAAATAATACATCCAATCCTTGCACCACACATACTATATCTTTTTGAAACTGAATCAATAACAATCGCATGTTGTTTAATATCATCAAATTTCATAATAGATGTGTGGGAAACATTATCATAAGTAAATTCACGATATACCTCATCTGCAATCAGAAATAAATTATGTTTTTTGACAATTTCAACTAATGTTTTTATTTCATCATATGAATAAACATAGCCTGTCGGATTATTTGGATTACAAATTAAAATTGCTTTTGTATTTGAAGAAATAAGGTTTTCAAACTCTTGAATTTTTGGTAATTTAAAATTATTATCAATGCTAGAAAATATAGGAATAATATTTACTCCGTTTGCAACAGAAAATCCGTTATAATTTGCATAAAAGGGTTCTGGGATAATTATTTCATCTCCAGGGTCCATAATACTTCCAATTGTAAATAACAAAGCCTCGCTTGCTCCACTAGTAACTATCACCTGTGATTCATTAATCTCAATATTAATTTTAGAATAATAATCACAAATTTTATTTCTAAGTTCAAAATCTCCTTCAGATTTTGAATAAGCTAATACCTTAATATTAGAATTTTTAACAGCTTCGATTGCAGAGTAAGGGGTTTCAATGTCTGGTTGACCAATATTTAAATGAAAAACCTTTACACCATTTTTCTTTGCTTTTTCAGCATAAGGAACTAGCTTTCTTATGGGGGACTCTGGCATTAGCCTCCCCTTGTTTGAAATTGTAAGCATTGTCAATGTGTGTTTTAGTAGTCCTCTACTATACTTTTCTTTTTGTTTTCTAAACCAGTTTTATTATTATCAGCAATAACTTGCCCTGTTATTTTTAAAATAACATTTGGATTTGAAGCATTTGAAGTTACACTAATTGACTTTCTTATAAAACCAACTCTTTTAGTATCATATTTAACCTGAATTTTATCTGATTCACCAGGTAATATTGGTTTTTCAGGTTTTTTGGGAATTGTACATCCACATGTAGACTTGACATTGGAAATAATTAATGGTGCGTCTCCAGTATTTGTAAATACAAAGTCTCTCACACCATTAGCTCCTTTATCAACTGTACCATAATCAATAACAGTTTTTTCAAAAGTAATAATCGCTTTTTTGTTCTGAGAAAAACCTAAAAAGCTGATCATAAAAATCATTACAAGTGCACAAATTTTTTTCATAATTTTTTTAATAAATTTTATTCATATAAATATAATTATAATTAGTCAGATTAAGAAATATGAGTATTTTCGTAATGAGAAATTTATTTATGGCTAATCTCGATAAATACGATCATCAAAAAATTGAAGATAAATGGTACTCTTACTGGACGGATAATAATTATTTTTCTTCAAAACCTGATAGCCGTGAACCATACACAATAGTAATTCCCCCTCCAAATATTACGGGGGTCTTACATATGGGCCATATGCTTAATAACACAATTCAAGATATTTTAGTAAGACGAGCAAGATTGATGGGTAAAAATGCCTGCTGGGTTCCTGGAACCGATCATGCCTCAATAGCTACAGAGGCAAAGGTTGTTGAAAAATTAAAATCAAATGGTATTGAAAAAAGTGATATTTCAAGAGAAGATTTTTTAAATCACGCATGGGAATGGAAAAATGAATTTGGAAATATAATTTTAGAACAATTGAAAAAAATTGGTTGTTCGTGTGACTGGGAAAGAACAAAATTTACACTTGATGAAAACATGAATAAGTCGGTGGTAAAAGTCTTTATCGATTTATATAAAAAAGGTTTGATTTACAGGGGTTATAGAATGGTTAATTGGGATCCTCAGGCAAAGACAACACTTTCAGACGAGGAGGTAAACTTTATTGAAAAAAATGATAAACTTTACTATGTAAAATATAAAATAGTTGATTCTGATGAATATGTTACTGTAGCTACTACTAGGCCTGAAACAATTTTAGGTGATTCAGCCATTTGTGTTAATCCAAATGACGATAGATTTAAGGATTTAATCGGAATGAAAGCTATAGTCCCAATAGTTGATAGGCATGTGCCAATTATCTCTGATGAATATGTTGACATTGACTATGGAACTGGATGTTTGAAAGTTACACCAGCACATGATCATAATGATAAGGTTTTAGGGGAAAAATATAATTTGGAGTTTATTGATATTCTAAATGAAAATGCATCTTTAAATGATATTTGTCTTCATTATTCTGGAATGGATAGATTTTTAGCAAGAAAAAAAATAATTCAAGAGCTTGATTCCTTAAAACTTTTTGTAAAAGATGAGAATATCACTCACAATGTGGGTGTCAGTGAGAGGACCGGTGCGGTAATTGAACCAAAATTTAGTCACCAGTGGTTTTTGAAAATGGAAGGACTAGTTAAACCCGCAATTCAATCAGTTTTAAATTCTGACGAGATTAAATTTTACCCCAAAAAATTTGATAATACCTTTCGTAATTGGATGGAAAATATAACTGATTGGAATATTTCTAGGCAATTATATTGGGGACATCAAATCCCAGTATACTACTATGGAAAAGGAGAAAAGGATTATGTTGTTGCTGAAAATATTGACTCGGCTTTAGTTTTGGTTAGAGAAAAAACAAGAAATAATAAAATTACAAAGGATGATTTAAATCAAGATTCTGATGTGTTAGATACTTGGTTTTCTTCTTGGTTATGGCCAATAAGTGTTTTCGATGGTATTAATAACCCTGAAAATGATGAAATAAAGTATTATTATCCTACCAATGACTTAGTTACAGGTCCTGACATTATCTTTTTTTGGGTTTCAAGAATGATTATGGCTGGTTATGAATTTATAGATGATAAACCCTTTAAAAATGTCTATTTCACAGGAATTGTTAGAGACAATAAAAGAAGGAAAATGAGTAAATCATTAGGTAATTCACCAGACGCATTAAAGTTAATAGATGATTATGGTGCTGATGGTGTCCGGGTTGGATTAATGCTCAGCTCAGCTGCTGGCAATGATTTACTTTTTGATATCAATCTCTGCGATCAGGGAAAATCATTTTCTAATAAAATATGGAATTCTTACAGATTGGTTAGTGGCTGGGAAATTAGCAATAATGAACAACCCGAGTATTGTTCTAATGCTATAAACTGGTACAATCATAAATTTAATTATGCTTTAAATCAGATTAACGATCATTTCAGCAAGTTTAGAATTAGTGATGCACTAATGACTACATATAAGTTAATATGGGATGACTTTTGCTCAGTTTTACTAGAAATTATTAAACCTAAGTATGGCAAGCCTATTGATTCAAGGACTCACAAAGAAATCATTAAGGTTTTTGAAAATAACCTTTTAATATTACATCCTTTCATGCCTTTTATTTCTGAAGAATTATGGCATTTAATTGCAAAAAGGTCTTCTAAAGAGGCTTTAGTTATTTCAAAATGGCCAAAATCTAGCAATAACATAAATAATGAAATAATAAATGATTTTGAAACTATTCAAAATATAATTTCAGGAATCAGAAACATTAGAAAAAAACATCAAATTTCGTTCAGAGAAAGTATAAATCTAAGTGTTGTTAATAATGATAATTTTACAAAAAATTATGATTCTATAATCTCAAAACTTTGTAATATATCAAACATTGAATATAGTGGCTCGGAAATCCAAAATGCTTTAACTTTTAGGGTAAAATCTAATATTTATTCTATTCCCTATGAAGAAGACATTAATTTTGATGAAGAAATCATCAAAATAAATGAAGATCTAGAATATCAAAAGGGATTTTTAAAATCTGTGAATGCAAAATTGGATAATAAAAGATTTACAGAAAATGCACCTGAAGCGGTTATTCAAAATGAAATTAAGAAAAGAGATGATGCAATGTCAAAAATTTCTGTATTAACTGCCAGGCTTGATAAGCTTAAAAATTAATCTTTTGTAGCTATCACTGTAATTCCCCCTTTAACTTTCTGATTTAATTTTACGTTTAATTTTGTTCCAATAGGTAAAAAAAAATCAACTCTTGAGCCAAATTTTATAAACCCTGCATCTTTACCTTGTTCAGCCAAATCTCCAACTTTCGCATAGTTAACAATTCTTCTTGCTATTGCACCTGCTATTTGCCTATATAAAATTTCCCCAAATACTTTATTCTTTAGTACAATAGTAGTTCTTTCATTTTTCGTGCTTGACTTAGGATGCCATGCGACTAAATAGGCTCCTGGGTGGTATTTGGAAAATATAATATCACCACTCATAGGATATCGAGTTACATGAACATTTAAGGGAGACATGAAAACACTAACCTGTAATTTTTTTTCTTTAAAAAATTCAGGCTCAAACACTTCTTCAATTATCACAACCTTACCATCTACAGCAGATAAAATATGATTTTCATTTTTGTTTACTGTGATTTTTGGGTTTCTAAAAAATTGTAAAACTAATCCCAGCATTATAATCAAGAATATTTTTATAGGAAGAGCATTTTTTACTTCAAAGTAGTCAAGGGCTATTATCAGAATTGCTGTAATAACGAATGTGCTTAAAATAATATTTAAACCCTCTTTATGAAACATATTATATTAATTTTAGATATAAGTAAATGTATGGACTTGCAAATATAATACTATCAAGTCTGTCTAATATTCCACCATGACCTGGAATAATTTTACCACTGTCTTTTACGTTAGATTCTCTTTTTAATTTTGATTCTATTAAATCTCCCAGTGTTCCAAAAACACTTACAATTATTGCAATTATTAGCCAGTTTGGAGTAGTTAATGTTTCATCTATATATCTTGAGACGATTGATGCAGAAATACAGCAAAATAAAAGACCTCCTAAAAATCCTTCTACTGTTTTGTGAGGCGATATGCTATAAAATAGTTTTTGTTTGCCAAAACTTTTTCCGACAATATATGCGAAGCTATCGTTGACCCAAATCAAAATAAAACAACCAAGAATTATTGAAGTTTCATAAAATCCTTTAAAATTTGCAATCAGATATATAAAAACAAATGAGGATGTTATATAGAAAATAAATCTAAAGTACTTTTTTACTAGGATACCCGGTAAATTTTTTGAAGAGAACAAATCCCGTAGAAGAAAAAGTGAGACAAAAATACTAAAAATTAGAAGAGTATCTTTTAAGTCATTAAACCATGAGTTTGGCTGAAGATTACTATTTAAATAAAATTCAGTTAACGCAAAGTATGTATAAATAATCGAAAACGCTATATAATAACCAACACCACTTTGATCTGTAAGTTTATTGAATTCCTTTGTTGAGATAATACCAAAAATGAACGTCAAAATACTAAAACTTAAATGTGTATAGAGTGAGGCAATAAAAACCCCACCAAATACAAATCCACTAATTATTCTTTTACTAGATTCCTTCAAAATTATTTAAATCCTTTTTCTAGAAGGATCAAATATAAGTTTTTTGAAGAAGTTCCATAACTTAAAAAATCTTTATCCTCTTTGATTGTGTTAAAATTTTTAATAGTAGTGATATTTGTTGGTATGTCTTTACTTTTAGATTTAATTTCTGAAAGACCTTCACTGATTGTATTTTTCAGTTTTCTTGTATCTGATAAAATTATTAGACTTTGCGGAAATTCATTTAATTTTTTTTCATGTATCTGATTAGATGAAATTAAAATTGACCCATCATTTGCAATAAGGTTTTCACAATCAGTAACAAAACATTTTGTTTCGTCAAGACTAGAACTAAAAGTATTATTTAAATTATATGTTTTTTTTAAATCTGAATTAATGATCAGAATATCATCATTTACCCATTCGTTTTCTTTAATTATCAAATTAAAGTTATCCTGAACTTCATCAAGATCTTCACAATAAAGAAATTTACCTCCATTTTCGATAAATTTTAATATGAATCTTTCTTCAATAACAGCTTTTTTTTTGGGAAGAAATTTACTTTCAGATTTTTTAGAGTCTTCTTTTGATGAGGATTTTTTGAAAAACTTACTAAAAAAATTCAATTTATTTGAGTTTTTATTCCAAGAAGGAAATAATTTTATAAAGTTATATAAATGAAGTTAAATTTTATTAAGTATGACAATAAATAATAATTATTTAGCTTTATTTACTTTCTTATTATCTTTATCAAATGGTCTTTTACCGAAGATTTCTTCTAAGTTATCTTTAAAAATAACTTCTTTGGTAAGTAGTACTTCAGCCAATTGTACAAGTTTTTTCTTATTCTTTCTAAGAATTGAAATTGCTCTTTGATATTGTTTTTCAATTATAGCAGAAATCTCTTTGTCAATAGTTTCTGCAGTTTGTTCGCTGTATGGTTTTGTAAAACCATATTCATTGCCATTCGATGAATCATAATAGGTCAAATTACCAACCTTGTCATTCAATCCATAAACGGTAACCATTGCTCTTGCCTGTTTTGTTACTTTTTCTAGGTCACTAAGTGCCCCCGTTGAAATTTTATTAAAAATTACCTTTTCTGCAGCTCTACCTCCAAGTGCAGCACACATTTCGTCCAACATTTGCTCAGGTCGTACAATTAATCTTTCCTCGGGTAAATACCAAGCTGCTCCTAGTGATCTTCCTCTTGGAACAATTGTTACTTTAACAAGTGGAGCAGCATGTTCAAGCATCCAACTTACAGTGGCATGACCAGCTTCATGGAATGCCACAGCCTTTTTTTCATCCTCGGTAATAATTTTATTTTTCTTTTCGAGTCCACCAACAATTCTGTCAACAGCATCTAAAAAGTCTTGTTTTCCTACAGATTTTTTGTTTTTTCTTGCGGCAATTAAAGCAGCCTCATTACACACATTTGCTATGTCAGCACCTGAGAAACCAGGGGTTTGTTTTGATAAAAAGTCAACATCTACAGATGAGGATTTTTTTAGAGGTCTGAGGTGTACTTCAAAAATTTTCTTTCTTTCTCTTACGTCAGGTAAATCAACATAGATTTGTCTGTCAAATCTTCCAGCTCGCATCAAAGCTTTATCTAGCACATCTGCCCGGTTTGTTGCGGCAATAACAATAACATTGGTATTTGTGCCGAAACCATCCATTTCTGTTAATAATTGATTTAATGTGTTTTCTCTCTCATCGTTAGAACCTGTAAAATTACTTTTTCCCCTAGCACGTCCAATTGCATCAATCTCGTCAATGAATATTATCGAAGGTGATTTTTCTTTTGCTTGCTTGAATAAATCTCTAACCCTTGAAGCACCTACTCCGACGAACATCTCAACAAAATCTGAACCAGAAAGAGAGAAGAACGGAACCTTTGCCTCGCCAGCAACTGCTTTTGCAAGTAGTGTTTTTCCTGTACCAGGTGCTCCAACCAGTAGAGCTCCTTTTGGTATTTTTCCGCCTAGTGCAGTGTATTTTTTGGGATTCTTTAAAAAATCAACGATCTCCTGTACTTCTTCTTTTGCTCCCTCGAGGCCTGCAACATCTTTAAAAGTAATTTTTACCTGAGAGTTTGCATCAAATAATTTTGCTTTCGATTTCCCAATACTAAAAATTTGACCTCCAGCACCACCACCACCAGCAGACATCCTTCTCATTATAAAAATCCATATGGCAATAATAACGATAAACGGGAGCATTGATATTATTATATCTCCCCATATATTTTGCTGAGTTATATAATTGACTTCGATATTTTGGTTAAAATTGTCATTTACTAGAGATAATCTATTCTCAAAATTTTGTAAATCACCAAACTCAAACCTGTAGTTAGGGTTTTTTGAACCAATTGACAAAAGTGAATTTTTTGATGAATTTTTATGTTCATCTTTAATTCTTGCTTCACGTGTTAAGTAAACAAAAACTTCACGTTTATTGATTATTTCAATCCTTTCAACATCTCCGTTAGAAGCAAACTCAAAAAATTTGGATGGAGTTGTGGTTAATGAAGTTTGCGAACCTGCCCCAGAAAATATATTTAATAGAAGGAATACTAATACAATAGAACCAAATATCCAATATTGGTTAAATTGAGGTCGCTTCTGTTGTTTTTTTTGGTTTTTCATTTATCTAATTTAATTCAATTCTTTTTGCATCTCCCCACAATCCTTCTAGATCATAAAATTCTCTCTTTTCTTTTTGAAAGACATGAACTACAACATCTACATAATCAAGCAAAACCCATTCAGCATTTTCAACTCCTTCAATTCCCCAAGGTTTATCCTTTAGTTCCTTACTGACCTTTTTAGTAACAGAACTTATTATTGCACTTACCTGTGTGTTCGAATTTCCATCACAAATGATGAAATAATCACTAATTCTATTTTCTAATTTTCTCAAATCTAATAAACTAATCTCATTTCCTTTTACATCTTCAATACCATCAATAATTGATCTGATTAGTTTTTTAAATTTTGTTCTGCCTGCCATTAAGAATCTTTGTACTTGTACAAATTTATTATTTTTTTTACTTTTTCAGAATGAAAATAATCAAACTTGATGCCATAGATTCCACAAATTCTTATTTGAAAAGACTTTTAACAAAAGACAGTCTGGATGATTTAACGGTAGTTGTTTCCAAACATCAAACAAAGGGCAAAGGTAGAAATGATAATATTTGGGAAAACGAGGCCTCTAATAACCTGGCTTTTAGTATTTACAAGAAATTTAATAAGCTTGATGTTAAAGATCAATTCATGCTAAATGTAATTAGTTCACTTTCTGTTTTTCAGTTACTAAAAGAAAATAATTTAAATAAAATGAAAATTAAATGGCCAAATGACATTATGACAGTTAACGGAAAAATTTCTGGGATATTGATTGAAAATTCTGTAAAAGGAAAATTAATAAATGAGAGCGTTATCGGAGTTGGGATAAATGTCAATCAAAAAAAATTTGATAAACTACCCAATGCTACATCATTATTTATTGAAACAGGTTGTGAATTTTCGTTAGACTCAATGGCAAGCAGATTAGCAGAAATATTTTGTAAGAAATTTTTACAATTTGAAAAAAATAAAGAAGCTCTACTTGAAAATTATAATAATCAATTATTTTTAAAAAATACAGATTCATATTTTATTGGTCTAGACAACAAAAAATTTTATGGTAAAATAATTTCTGTTAACAAAAGGGGAGAGTTGAGGATTAAGAAAACAAATAATGAAGAGATTAATTACTCTGAAAATACAATTAAGTTATTGGTCTAGGTCCAATTTTCAGGGTCTTCATTCCATTTTTTTAATGTTTCTGAGTCTTTTTCGCTGATATATTTTATTTCAGTTGCCTTTTTAATAAGTTCATTGTAATCACTTAATGTGTCCAAAACAACTTTATTTTTTTCAAAATTTTCAACCGATGCATTAAATCCATATGTGAATATTGCAAGCATGCCCATCACATCTAAATTTGATTTTCGCAATGCTTCTACAGCACCCAGCGAGCTTTTTCCTGTACTAATTAAATCTTCAATGACAACTATTTTTTGGTTTTCAGAAATTTTACCTTCGATTTGATTTTTTCTTCCATGCTTTTTAGCTTCAGGTCTAACATATATAAAAGGTAGATTGAGTTTTTGAGCAACTAATACCCCTATTCCAATTGCCCCTGTTGCAACACCTGCAATTAACTGCACATCATCGTATTTGTTTTTAATTATTTCACTAAAATAATTTGCAATAATATTTCTAGACTCAGGGTCTGAAAGTAAAATTCTATTATCACAATATATTGGAGATTTCCAACCGGATGCCCATGTGAATGGATCATTAGGTTTTAATTTAATGGCTTTTAGTTTTAAAAGAAGCTCAGCCGTTTGGGATTTATAGTTATTTTGTTGTTGGTTTTCCGTCATTCGTTAAACAAAAGTATTAATTTTGTTTAGTATTTTTTTCAATGCTACAAATTTTTTACAAAGAAAAATCGATAATTATTTCAGACAAAAAATCTGATTTAAATAACAGTTTAATTATAAACACTTCACTTTTTGAAAATTTAGATTTACTTAAATTACTAGACAAAAAGAAAATTAATTCAATTGGAGTATTCTCTAGTGAACACGATGTCATTTTAAAGATGTTAAAAAAAAAGTACCCTGAAATAATCGCTGCAGGGGGTAAAGTCATAAATAATAAATCTGAGATTCTTTTTATACAAAGAAATAAAAAGTGGGATTTGCCAAAAGGTAAAGCTGAGAAAAATGAAAATATTGCTCAAACAGCAATTAGAGAAGTCGAGGAAGAAACAGCAATTAAAAATTTATCAATTATAAAACCACTTGATAAAACATATCATATATTTAAAAGGGGTGGAATAAATTATTTAAAAACCACTTATTGGTTTGAAATGAAATCTGATTTTACAGGAAAATTAAGGCCTCAAAAGAAGGAAGGTATAACAAGAGTAGAGTGGATTGGAATTGAAAATTTATCGGATATTCTACCAAAAAGTTATGCCAATATTAGATTGTTAATTGTTTAGACTAAAACAGAATTTGGAACAAACTTTTTAAAATCACCGCCTTTATCAATTATTTCTCTAACCATTGATGAAGAGATGAAAGCGTTGTTGGGGGAAGTAAGAAAGAAAATAGTTTCTACATTTTCTAAACTGTTGTTGAACAGAGCAATTTTCTTTTCAAATTCAAAATCTGCTGGATTTCTCAGCCCTCTAACAATATGCTTTATGTTTTTGCTTTTACAAAAATCAACAGTCAAGCCTTCATATTTTTCAACATAAACTTTCGGGGTATTTATAAATTCGTCAGAGATAAATTTTAATCTTTGATCAAGGGAAAATCTGTAATTTTTATCTGAATTATTTCCAACTGAAACAATCACCTCATCAAAAATTTCACAAGCTTTTTTAATTATTTCACAATGACCCAAGGTGATTGGATCAAAAGAACCTGGAAATACAGCTTTTTTCATAATTCAAATTTATTTAAATAATTGCTTCATTAATCGTGTTGATAAATAATTCTTTTAATGATATTCCAGCACAACGAGCTTGTTGAGGTAAAATACTCTCTGAAGTTAATCCAGGCACCGTATTGGTTTCTAAATAATATATGCCCTTTTCAGTCACAATAAATTCACTTCTTGAAAAACCTTTTAATTTTAAAAGATCGTAGATTTTCTTAGATAATAACCTTAACTCAGATTCCAACTCATCAGTAATATTAGCAGGGGTAATTTCTTCAGCTTTTCCTTCGTATTTAGCCTCATAATCAAAAAAATCATTGGAAGTTATTATTTCAGTTATTGGTAAAACCTGTGTAACCCCATCTAAGCTTATTACGCCAATTGAAAATTCTCTACCATCAATAAATGATTCAACTAAGACTTTATTGTCAATTTCAAATGCTGAATTGATACAATTGATGATTTCTTCTTTATCATAAGCCTTATATACCCCAAAACTACTTCCAGAATTACTAGCTTTTATAAAACAAGGAAAACCGATTGTATTTTCAATTTTAACAATATCGATGTTTTCAGATTTTGATAGGCTGATAGACGAGGCAACTTTTACACCTTTAGAGGAGATAAAGTTTAAACAATTTATTTTATCAAATGTTAGCTTAGATTGATATGAATTACATCCTGTAATCGGAATATTTTTATCTTCAAAATATTTTTGAATTTTGCCGTCTTCACCGGGTGTTCCATGTATTGCGTTAAAAATACAATCTAACTTCAAATCTGTGAGCCCATCAATTTTAAAATTATCAATATCTATTGTATATGAATCATTATCCTTTTTTAGAATCCATTCATTTTTTCTGATATATATTCTGTAACAATTAAATATATCCTTAAGGGTTTCATAAACAACTTCACCACTTCTAATAGATATTTCATATTCATTTGAATACCCCCCCATTAGAATTCCAATATTTTTTGATCGAAAAAGATTCATAACTCCAAAAGTAGCTAATTAAAGTTATTTTAATTTAATTAAGTTTGTATTTCAATTTTGTATATGTCAGTACTTCGATTTCTATTTAGTAAATCATTCTTTAAAACATCTTTTAGAATTATCTTTACAGCTGTTATTTTTTTTGTTGTTTTAGTTGTCTTTCTTCGATTCAACACACGCCATGGAGATTTTATTTTAGTTCCTGACTTAATAGGTAAAAATATTGAGGAATTTCAATCTGAATTAGTTGAATTAGATTTACAATATATTATTTCGGATTCCGGAAATTACAATCCAGAATTTAAAATTAACTCTGTACTTGATCAAATTCCTACGGCAAATGCAAGTGTAAAGAAGGGAAGGAAGATATATTTAACTTTAAATGCTTCAGATTTTGAAATGATTCAAATCCCAAAGATCACAGGAATTACCCTTAGACAAGCTAGGAAAACTATTGAGTCTCTTGGATTTATTTTTGGTGAGATTGAATATGTCGATTATATCGCTAGGAATGAGGTTATCTCAATTTCCAGCGATGGTAATGAACTTAATGAGGGGGATTATTTGAAAAGAACTTCGGTAATAGATTTTGAATTAGGCAATGGAAAACAATAGGTCACTATTTGAACATTTTTCATTTCAAGTTGATAAAGGACAAACACCCCTCAGGATCGATAAGTATCTGATGAATTTTGTTGAAAATGCCACGAGAACAAAGATTCAAGCAGCCGCAACGAATGGTAGTATTGAAGTAAATGGAATCGTTGTAAAGTCAAATTATAAGGTCAAACCCTTGGACGAAATAAAGGTTAAATTTGAATACCCTCCCCACCAAAATTTATTGGTTGCAGAAAATATTGCTTTAGATATAGTTTATGAAGACGATGATTTAGTGGTATTAAATAAGCCTGCTGGGATGGTAGTTCACCCTGGACATGGTAATTATTCAGGCACCTTGATAAATGCATTAATCTATCATTTTGAAAATCTTCCAAAAAATTCTTCGAACAGACCTGGATTGGTTCACAGATTAGATAAAGATACCAGTGGACTACTGGTTGTTGCTAAAAATGATAATTCAATGGTGCATTTATCAAATCAATTTGCAAATAAAACTTCCAAGAGGGAATATATTGCTTTGGTATGGGGAAATGTTAAAGATGATAGTGGTCGGATTGACAATTATATTGGAAGAAACCCAAAAAACAGATTGCAAAATGTAGTTCTAGGTGATGATAGTTTAGCAGGTGGTAAAAGAGCTATCACAAACTACATGGTAATAAGTCGTATGAATTATGTTAGTTTGGTAAAATGTACTCTCGAAACAGGTAGAACGCATCAGATTAGGGTACACATGAAACACATTGGACATACTTTGTTTAATGATGAAAGATATGGGGGTAATATTATTCTTAAGGGTACCACATATACAAAATACAAACAATTTGCAGATAATTGCTTCAAATTACTTCCAAGACAAGCACTACACGCAAAAACATTGGGTTTCACCCATCCTGTAAACGGCAAATTTATGCAGTTTGATTCCAATCTTCCGGTTGATTTCAAAAATTGTATCCGAAAATGGGAAAGTTATTCAAGAATTTAATGTGGCATATTAATTGAATTCTTTGATAAAATAAAATATCTTAACTACTTTTAATATTAAATCAATTTGAAATGAAAATATTACTATCACCTGCTAAGTCACTTGATTTTAAATCTCAGCTTCCAACAAAAAAAAATTCCTCATTGTGTTTTGAAAAAGAGGCAGAATATTTGAACTCTATTTTAAAAAGAAAAAGCCCAAAAGTTCTTTCTGAGCTAATGAGTATTTCTAGTAAAATCGCAGATTTGAATTATGTGAGAAATCATGATTGGTCGTTGCCATTCACGAAGAAAAATGCGAGACAGGCAGTTTATGCCTTTAACGGTGATGTTTACAGGGGTTTGGATGCCTATTCAATTGATTCTAACAAAATTGATTTTATGCAAAATACTCTCAGAATTATTTCTGGACTATATGGGCTTATTAAACCTTTAGATTTAATACAGGCCTACAGATTAGAAATGGGTACTAAATTAGCTTTTGATTCAAACAAAAACTTATATGATTTCTGGAGAAAAAAAATTTCTGAGCAGCTAAACTCAGAGTTATATGAAAATGAACCCGTTCTCAACCTCGCCAGCAATGAGTATTTTAAAGCGATTGATGGTAAGGTGATAAAAAGCGAAATATACTCTGCAAACTTCAAACAATTGAAAAATGGTGAATACATGACCATTGCGATTTTTTCAAAAAAAGCTAGAGGAATGATGACTCGGTTTATTATTGATAATAAAATATCTGATATTGTTGATGTAAAATCATTTGACCATGATGGGTATTTGTTTAGTAAAGAATTATCAACTGAAAAAGAGCTTATTTTTACTAGGTAAATTTAGTATTTATTAACAAGATGCCGGACATAGTAATATCTCATATAAATTTCTATCAAAATTTGTAAATTTAGGCACTTATCAACATTTTTTTTATATTTACCGGCTCAAACTCATTTAAAAAAACTAATATGAATAGAATATTACTTTTGTTTTTATCTTTTCTATTGAGCATTCCTGCTTTTTCAGAAACTAAAACAGCATCTGGTTCTGGTTATTGGGATGCTATAACATGGAGTCCCGCTGGAGAACCTCAATCCGGTGATGATGTTGTTATTCCTGATGGAGTAACTGTTATTATAAACGACGCAGCCAAAACGGTTAGATCTTTAGATATTCAAAACGATGGCGCGAACAACAACCCCGGAACATTGAAAAATAATCAATTATTGACTGTAACAGGTGCATCTAGTTCTAATTCCACTGTAAGTGGTAAATTGGAAGTTAATAACACATTGGTTTTTACTGAGTCTGATTTAAACGTTGGCTCAAATGGTATAATTACCATTTTTGCAGGTAAACAGTTGATTTTTGCGTCCTCATCTTCATCAATAACTAATTCTGGTGGTATTACACTTAATTCATCTTCATCTGAATTTTCATCTTTTATTTATACTGGAAATAGTACTGTTGAGGTAACTTATAAAAGAAGTATTTCTGGTGTTTCAACTGCATGGGATTTAATTGGATCACCTGTTTCAGGTGAGACAGCCTCTGATATCGTAGCTCAAACTGCAATTGCTAATAGTAATGGTGATTTTGGTATTGGTGAATATAATAACCAGCCTGGATCCGATAATACCTCAGGCTATGGTTCATGGAGTACATTTTCAAGTGATGATGCAACTTTCCATGGTACCTTAACTTCAGGTAAAGGTTATCAGATGGCAACCGATGGATCTGAAAATTCTGAGATTGATTTTACAGGGAACCTACATACAACCACTATATCGGTCGCTATTACTGAGGGTGATTCTGATGGTGATGCGGCTTCAGTTGCTGGAACAAGATTTAACCTTTTTGCTAATCCATTCTCAGCCTATGCTTCTGTAAATTCTAATGCTTCATCGGCAGCAACATATGGTACGACACACTTATTATCTGTAACTAATTTAGCCAAAATGCATGCTAATAACCAGGCTGTATATGTTTGGAATGGTACTGCCTATACAACTATTGGCACATCAACAGCTGCGGCGAGTGCTGTTATTGCACCTGGTCAAGGATTTATGATAGGCGGAAAATATGGTGATGGATCCGTAAATTTTGCTATGCCATTATCTGCCATGACTGAAGATGGTACTGATGACGCTATATCTGGTGATATTATGGATGATGAAAATCGTGCTGAATTATTTATTGGATTAAGCCAAAATGATATATATAGACATACCGAAATTTACTTTTTGGAAGATGGTACTGATAACTTTACTTCTGCAGACGCTGGGGGCTTTGAGCTTAATTACAATTCAATATTTACAAGAGTTGTTTCTGGCGAAAATGATGTGGACTTAGCTATCCAAACTTTAGCTTACTCTGAAATGTGGGATAAAGTAATTCCCCTTGGAATTAATGCATTAGGTGGTGAGGAAATGACAATTGGTATTTCTCACAGAACTACCCCTGCAGATCTTAATATTTACTTAGAAGATGTCGAGGAAGGAACTTTCACCAATCTTTATGAAGAAGACTTTGTTTACACACCTGCCAGTGATTTAGAGGGTGTTGGAAGAT
>CACLAD010000002.1 GCA_902604715.1 uncultured Bacteroidota bacterium | reverse complement strand
GAAGTTCAATGTCTGCAAATAAATATACGAATGCCATAAACCAAGCATCAACGTCATTGGGTTTAGCAACAAAGGCAGATAATTTTGGAATGCTTGCCATTGGAGTAAATAATGCCTCAGGTTTAGGAGACACAACTATAGATCCTGAAAACTATGGAGGATATTACTATGCGGATGGAGAGTATACTGGATCAAATCCTGGTGTTGCATTCGTTGTTGGTAACGGAGATATAAATTCTTCAACTGGAGATGCTGGTAGTAATCCATCAAATGCATTTATTGTTAATTACGATGGCTCTGCTACACTTGCAGGTGACCTTACAGTTGAGTCAGATTCTAGGCTAAAAGCTAACATTAATTCACTTGGAAATACAATTTCAAAACTATTGTTGATTGATGGTAAGTATTATACTCTAAGATCTAACGAATCTCTTGAAAAAATTGGATTATTAGCACAGGAAGTTCAAAAGGCATTTCCAGAGTTGGTTAAGAAATCAGGTGATGAAGAAGGAACTCTTTCGGTTAATTACCAAGGAATGATTGCTGTTTTAATTAATGCAATTAAAGAACAACAAAAAGAGATCGATGAAATTAAAAACAAACTAAAATCATTTTGAAATAAGCTAATTTTCAAAATTAATTTTTATTTTCGCACATCAAATTATGGTACTTACAACAAAAAATTCGGATTACATTGGTGCAATTTCAGGTATATTGTGTATTATTCATTGTATAATCACACCTCTATTATTCCTAATTAATGCTGAATTGGCAACTAAGCAAACACTATTTGCATTACAGCTTATTGGATATGTATTTTTAATCATATCATTTTTTGCGGTTTATAGATCTGCACTAAATACCACAAACAAAACAGTTAAAGTACTATTTTTCCTTTTTTGGGGAGCACTTCTGTTTTTGATTCTTAATGAGTCTTTCGGAGCCTTTCGAATAGCAGAGACTTTCACTTTTATTTCTGCGTTCTCTCTTTCAGCTTTGCATATTTACAATCTTAAGTATTGCCAATGCAAAGATGAAACTTGTTGTACTAACGACTAGAAACCTTTCTAAAAACACAAAATGTAAAACTTTGTTGAGTATCAAATGGGGTACAGTGTAATTTTCTAAATCCTTCTATAAATTCAAAATTTTCTTTAAACAAGTCTTTAAGATTCTCAGTTGAATATCTTTTGATTTCAAGTCCGCTACATTTAAGAGGTCCGTCCTCTGCAAAAGTTCCGATAATTAATTTTCCCCCTACGCCAATATATTCATTACAAAGGGAAATATATTTTTCAATACTTTTCTTATTAGTGATAAAATGAAATACTGCTCTATCATGCCAAATATCGAAGGTCTGTTCTAGTTTAAGATTTAGTACATCAGATTCTATAAAATTCAGGCTTTTATTATTTAATCTGTCTTTTACTTCTTTTAAAGCATTTAAAGAAATATCAACAAGGGTAATATTTTTATAATTTAGTTTTAAGAGGTTATCGGCTAAAAAGCTTTTTCCACAACCAATATCAATAATCATATCAGAATCAGTGATTGAAAATTTTTTAATTAGTTCAATTGATTCGTAGGGGGTTTCTTGATACCAACTTACTCCATCGATATTTTTGGTTTGGTAAATGTTTTCCCAATGTTTTTTCTTTTCCATATATTATTAGTTATTAAAACTAATCAATTTTATTAAATATTCAGATGGCATAACAATTGTGTGATTTCTATCATGAAAAAGTTTATTTTAATTTTTTTCCTAACTACGTTATACATTAACGGCCAGACATTATATTCTGTTGAATACAAGAGCCAAGCGGATGTTAATATTTTTGTAGTGGATTACAAGAGTCAAGCAGACCTTTTGGTATATAAGGTAGATTATAAAAGTCAAGCAAAAGGTAACGAGGGGCTATGGCATTTTGTCGAATATAAAAGTCAGGCTGATTTCAACATTTACTTTGTAGACTATAAATCTCAGGCTGATTTAAAAATATTCTTTGTAGACTATAAATCTCAAGCTGGATGGCAAAGCAAAGAGAAAAAACATTTATTATATTAGTAACCCAAATTATTAGTTAATAATGAGATTATTTTACTCTCTTATATTAAGTTTTTTATTGTTGCCGAATTTTGGTGTTAGTCAAATATATGACCCTGTTGATTGGAGCTTTTCAAAACAACAAATTTCTGAAAACACATATGAGCTCACATTCATCGCAGATATAGAGCCTGGATGGGCTCTTTATTCAAACGACATATATAATAATGGTGTTGATTGTGAAGTAGAAATTTGCCCAATACCTGTTTCATTTGAATTCAATAAACATAATGACACACAGAGAAATTATAATTTGGTTGGAGATATTGTCGAGCTAGACGATAACAAACAAGTTTCAAGTGATCCAATATTTTTGATGGAGGTAACTAAGTTTATCAAGAGAGCAACTTTCAAACAAATTATTGAGATAAATGCCAACAATTTTGATGTAAGTGGGTATTTAACTTTCATGGTATGTGATGATACAAAATGTTTACCGCCAACGGACGTTGATTTTGTATTTGAATTTGGGGAGCCTAAGAAAAAAGATGTCAAAACTGAAAATCTTGATACCCAAAACTCTAATGAAACGAATATTGCGCTTTATGGTTTCTTGCCAGAACAAATTAAAGATCAATCATCAGAATGCAATGCTGAAAATGATACAGTAATTGAAAATGAAGACAAGTCATTATTAAGTATATTTTTACTTGGAATAATTGGAGGATTTTTAGCACTTCTTACTCCTTGTGTTTTTCCGATGATCCCCTTAACGGTAAGCTTTTTTACTAAAAAGAATGAAAATGAAAAGGGTTTATTTAATGCAATTATGTATGGGTTTTTTATATTCTTAGTTTACATTATACTCAGCATTCCATTCCATCTTTTAGACAGTGTCAATCCCGATATTTTAAATGATATTTCAACAAATATCTATTTAAATATTTTATTCTTTTTAGTATTTCTACTTTTTGCTTTTTCATTCTTTGGATATTTTGAATTAACATTACCATCTTCATGGACAAGTAAGTCTGCAGGTCAAGAGTCACGAGCAGGTTTTGCTGGAATATTTTTTATGGCGGTAACTTTGGCTATAGTTTCTTTTTCTTGTACTGGCCCTATTCTAGGAACTCTGTTAGCTGGATCTTTTTCCGGGGATTCCGGAGCTTGGGAATTGACGGCCGGAATGGGGGGGTTTGGGTTTGCATTAGGCCTGCCTTTTGCATTGTTTGCAATGTTCCCAAATGTTCTAAGCAAGTTGCCCCAATCGGGAGGTTGGTTAAATACAATAAAAGTCTCACTTGGATTTATTGAATTAGCATTAGCTCTTAAGTTTTTATCTAATGCAGATTTAGTTGCTCATTGGGGTATTTTAAAAATAGAATTATTCTTAGCTCTTTGGTTTGTTATTTTCTTTTTACTTGGTATTTATTTGATAGGTAAAATCAGATTTCCTAAGGAAGTTAAGATTGAAAAAATTTCTGGACTAAGATTATTTAGTGCTATTCTTGCTTTTGGTTTTTCTCTCTATTTAGCATCAGGGCTAATTTATGATAAAGAAAAACAATCCTACAATGCGTTATCGCTATTGAGCGGTTTAGCCCCACCACTTGGCTACAGTTACTTTTCACCAAAAGATTGTCCCAATGACTTAGACTGTTTCAAGGATTTAAAAAGCGGAATTGAGTTTGCAAAGAAAATGGATAAACCAATTCTTCTTGATTTCACAGGCTATGCTTGTGTTAACTGCAGAAAAATGGAAGAGCACGTATGGCCATTACCTGAGGTTGACAAAGTGCTCCGCGACAATTTTGTTTTGATCTCTTTATACGTTGATGATAAAAAACAGCTGCCTGAAACAGAAAAATTATATGTTGAAAGAACCTCCGGAATTGGGTTAAGAAAACTGGAAAACTATGGTCATAAATGGGCGCATTTTCAGGCGCGATATTTTGGTGTAAACTCCCAGCCATTTTATTTATTAATGGATCCAAATACATTGCAGATATTGAATAAGCCTGTTGGCTACCTGCCAGATGCAAACGAGTATATTTCGTTTTTAAAATGTGGTTTATCTGAATTTAAACCGCCAAAAGAAAAATAATTTTTATTTTAGTTTTATGACTAACGAAAAACAAAAAAAATACGACGTAGCATACCTTAGAATTGCCCAGGAATGGGGTAAGCTTTCTTATTGTAAGAGACGTCAAGTAGGTGCTATTATTGTAAAAAATGGTATGATAATTTCAGACGGGTATAATGGTACACCAACCGGCTTTGATAATCAGTGTGAAGATGAAAATAATTATACAAAGTGGTATGTACTTCATGCGGAAGCCAATGCAATAACAAAGGTCTCTGCTTCAACCCAGTCAAGTGAAGGTTCAACATTATATGTTACCCTATCTCCGTGCACAGATTGTAGTAAGTTAATTCATCAAGCCAAAATAAAAAGGGTAGTTTATAATGAGCAATACAAAGATACATCAGGGCTAGAATTTTTAGAAAAAGCAGGAGTTGAAGTTTGTCAAATAGAAATATAAATCATTTATTTATTTTTTCTCAGCCTATTCATTTTTTCATTAATCATCATGATTCTCATTATTATTAAGCAGCTAAAACCTGCGATAATCATAATTGCATAATTAAAATTTTCCTCTGAAAAAAAATTTTCAAAATCTATTTGAGCAACGTTAAATATTATTATAGAGATCGCAGCTAGCGAAATAATGTAAATCAAAATTTTCATTTTTTAGAATTTTACTTTTGTTAAAAACTTGGCACCTTTGTTAATAAATATGCCTTTTAATTACGAGAACAATTTATAATCTTTGTTGATTCGAATTTATTAATAATTTTTTTAAATTTTTAATAATACATCAATAACTGTAAAGCTAAAAAAACACTAAATTTTTTTTGTGATTTTTTAGTTCAAAGTAAAGATTTAAATAAAAAGGCTAAGAGTTCACCAAACTCGAATCAAGTAAAACAAAATCATTAGATTTTAAAATTAACTTGATTAATGCAGCACTGAAGTGTGCTTCTTTTAACTCTCAAAAGCCAGTAAATCAAGCTGTTACAGTTTTTGAATTTTGACTATTTTTTGTTGCCAGTGACACAAAGATGACAGTTTTTCATTTGAAGAATAAGAAACTTTGTACACTTTTTTTCAAAAAATTAATGTTGAAAATTTTGTTAAGAACTTGTATTACAACAGCTGCCGAAGGTGTAGTAATTAATGTGAACTTTATGTTTGCTTTAAATTTAACTCTGGAGCTATTAACTAAAAAAATGATTTAAAATATTATGGAAATAGAATACATAATTAAACGAGATTATAGTACTAAAGCTTTTCACTTAGAAAAGATTAGTGGTGCTATTCATAAAGCTATGAATGCAGTTGGTCATGGCGACGAACAGAATGCCGAGGATGTTGCGCTTTCGGTTTACCAGACGCTAGTTGGTCGTAAAGAAAACGATGTTGAGTACGTTCCTACAATTGAGGAAGTGCAAGATATCGTTGAGACAAAACTTATGGAAAGTAAGTTCACAGAGGCAGCAAAAGCCTACATCTTATACAGAAATAAAAGGACCCAGCAACGTGAATCTGATCTTTTTGAAAAACGTGTAAATTTAAAGCCATATGAGTATCCACACCTTTATGAATATGTGCCAGCTATAAGACACTCTTATTGGATTCACTCAGAATTCAATTTTACGAGTGATATACAAGATTTCAAATCTCGCTTATCGGATGTAGAAAGAAGTGCCATTAAAAATACTATGCTAGCAATCTCACAAATAGAGGTTGCTGTAAAATCATTTTGGGGAGATTTATATCACAGAATTCCAAAACCAGAAGTTGGATCTGTTGGCTCAACATTTGCGGAAAGTGAAGTTAGACACGCTGATGCCTATTCACACTTACTTGAAATTTTAGGGTTAAACGTAGAGTTTAAAGAATTAAAGAAAAAGCCAGCGATAATGAAAAGAGTTCATTACCTAGAAAAAGCATTAAAAAATTCTAGAAGCGATGACAATAGAGAGTATGCAGAATCCATTCTTCTTTTCTCTTTGTTCATTGAGCACGTTTCGCTTTTTTCTCAGTTTTTAATTATCATGGGTTTCAACAAACATAAAAATATGTTGAAGGGAATTTCTAATGTTGTTGAGGCTACATCAAAAGAAGAACAAATCCACGGGGATTTTGGAATCGACCTTATTAAAGTTTTACAAAAAGAAAATCCAGATTGGTTCAATGATGAATATCACAAAAGAATCCAAGACATGTGTTTAAATGCTTTTGAAGCAGAGAAAGATGTTGTTGATTGGATTTTCGAAAATGGTGAGCTAGACTTTTTACCTAAGGCAGTTGTAAATGAATTCCTAAAAAACAGATTTAACAATTCACTTGAAAGTATTGGAATTGAAAAGGTATTTGATGTTGACGAAGACCTCGTTGCTCAAACGGAGTGGTTTGATGATGAAATTATTGGAACCAAGCACGGAGATTTCTTTGTCAAAAGATCTATAAATTACAGTAAAAGAAGCCAAAGTATAACTAGCGATGATTTATTTTAGGCTATGGAGAAAAAACTAACATCAATAAAGAAAGCCAATCCACATCAAGATTTAATTCAAGCAAGAAAAAAATCAATGCAACAATTAAAAGAAACATCTGAAAAATCATTCGAATGGCTAAATGAAAATAGCAGAAAATTTTTAGCTGCAGGGTATTTAGGAGAGGGTATCACTGCCGAAGAGAGAATTTCAAACATAGCGCAAAGAGCAGAACAACTGCTAGAAATGCCTGGATTTGCCGATAAGTTTTATTATTATATGTCCCAAGGATTTTATTCTTTGGCATCACCTGTTTGGTCAAACTTTGGAAAAGAAAGAGGCTTACCCATAAGCTGCTTTGGATCTCACATTGATGATGATATAGGAAACATATTATATTCCCAATCAGAAGTTGGTATGATGTCCAAACTCGGAGGAGGAACATCCGGGTATTTTGGTAAAATTAGACATCGTGGAGCTGCCATTAAAGACAATGGAGAAGCTTCCGGTGCAGTACACATTATGAGATTATTTGAGTCCATGGTTGATGTTGTTAGTCAGGGCTCGGTTAGACGAGGTCGTTTCTCACCATACCTCCCAATAGACCATCCGGATATTATGGAGTTTTTAGAAATTGGAACCGAAGGTAACCCAATTCAAGAGCTTACTCACGGGGTTACTGTGAAAGACGATTGGATGCAACAAATGATTGATGGTGATGTTGAAAAGAGAACAGTTTGGGCAAAAGTTTTACAAAGTCGTGGAGAGATGGGATATCCTTATATTTTCTTTACAGACAATGCAAACAATGGTGCCGCTGATGTTTACAAAGACAAAAACTTACCAATCTATGCAAGTAACTTATGTACAGAGATAATGTTACCATCAGACCACAATTGGTCGTTTGTTTGTGTCTTATCGAGTATTAATGTATTACACTATGATAAATGGAAAGATACTGATGCTGTAGAAACAATGATTTACTTTTTAGATGCTGTTATAACAGAATTCCTTGAAAAGCTAGAGGTTTATAAAAACTCAGATGACTTAGACGATCAGCAGACATTCTTATTTATGGAGCGTGCTTACAACTTTTCAAAAGAAAATAGAGCACTCGGTATGGGTGTTCTTGGATGGCATTCACTACTTCAATCCAAAATGCTACCTTTCGATAGTCAGGGGGCTTTTGACTTAAATAGCGAAGTTTTCAAAAACATTAAAGAACATTCAAATAAAGCATCAAGAGATTTAGCTGAAAAGTTTGGTGAGCCTGAATTATTAAAAGGCTATGGTAGAAGAAATACAACTTTAAATGCTGTAGCACCAACAACATCTTCTGCGTTTATTCTTGGTCAAGTATCACAAGGTATAGAACCAATTTGGTCAAATATATATGTTAAGGATATTGCTAAAATTAAAACAACAATAAAAAATCCATTTTTGGTAAAACTGCTTGAAGAAAAGGGAATGGATACACCTGAAGTTTGGAAACAAATAAGAGATAGAGATGGTTCAGTTCAGGATCTTGAATTCCTTTCTGAAAATGAAAAAGAAGTGTTTAAAACCTACGCTGAAATAGATCAAATGTCAATTATCTATCAAGCTGCAAATAGGCAAAATCATATTGATCAGGGACAATCACTCAATATAATTATACATCCTGACACATCCACTAAGGACATTAACAAGATTCACGTAACTGCGTGGAAACTTGGTCTTAAATCTTTATACTATCAACACAGCATGAACGCTGCACAGAAGTTTAAGCAGAAGAAAGAGTGTGAGAGTTGTGAAGGATAGTCATTAAAACCTATTCATATAAAAAAGCCTCGAATTTAATCCGAGGCTTTTTTATTTTTAACACTATATTAATTATTCATCCTTTGGTTTAGCTGGCTTCACAGACTTGTCATATGAAACATAGTATTCCTCGATGAGATTCATAACCTCTTTCATTAAATCTTTTGATTCTTGAAGAATACTGAAGTACAGTGCCGCATTTTTTGGACTTTTTTCTTCAGACGTTCTAGTTCTTGAAATTTGTGCTTCAATCTTTTCCTCCAAAAGACCGATAGTTTTGTTCTTTTCTTTTAGAATATTCTTAACATCACCAAAGGATTTATTAGCAAATGTTAAAGATATACTCTCAAATATTTCGGCAACCACCTTTTGAATGTCTAGCAAGTCCCTTATTTGATTCAGAGTTAATTTACTGTGATTATTATTTATGTGCTTAAGACTCACTTTTGAAACATATTCAATTGATTGTGTTATATCTTGAAGATAGCCTAAAAGATTAATATAAAAATTACTAGCACCTAAACTTGATTCATCTAAATTTTTAATAAAGTAAAATAATTTATCCTTTAAATTATCGACCTCAGATGATAGTTTAGATATTTGTTTTTTATTTTTCTTCAGTTCGGATAAATCATGTCTTGAAAGACCCTTAATTACGTTGTTATATATCTTACTAGATCTTCCAAGAACTTTTGAAATATTTTTAGCACTTTCATGAATTACACCTTGAAGTGAACTGCTCTCTGCCTCAACTAAGCTGTCATCAATTACTCCGTTTGTAGCTTTCTTTTTTACTACATAGCTTCTAACTAGTAATAATATTGCAAAGAAAATTAATACAGCAATCATCAATTCACTTATATTAATTAAATATGCAATTGTTCCTGCAGCTGTGAACGCAATTAAGGCTGTTCCAAACCACCCAGCAATTACATTTAAAACACCGGCAACTCTATATACTGCACTATCACTTCCCCATGCTCTATCGGAAAGTGAAGTACCCATAGCTACCATGAAAGTAACGTAGGTTGTAGAAAGAGGAAGCTTATATGAAGTAGCAATTGAAATCAAAATACCTGCAACCATTAAGTTAACAGAAGCTCTGATCACATCAAATGAAGGCTTATCTTCTTTTGCTATTTCTTTAGTGAATGTTTCTGGAACTCTAAATCTTTCTTCAATTTTATTATTCAATGAATCAGGAGTTATCTTTGAAAATAAATTTGCAGAATTTGTTGCTAATCTAACTAGCCCTCTTGAAAGAAAGTTAGGTTCAAATCTCTCATCTATATTTCCTTGATTTGATAAGTCTAATTCAGTCTTAACAACTCTCTTAGCTTTTTTAGAAAACCATAATGTTAGTACCATTATAACTCCTGCACAGACCAATAGAAAATTTGGAGTTGGAACTTTAGTAGCTAAAACTCCCATTCCAAATTCATTTGCTGCTAACCCTGATGCCACCCATGCTTCATAAGACTGCCAAGCTGCTATTGGTACACCAATAAAGTTAACAAGGTCATTTCCAGCAAATGCTAGAGCTAGACCAAATGTACCAACACCAATAATTATTTTATAAATATTAAACTTAAAAAACTGAATAAAGGCATAAGAAAGTAAAGACATGAATGCTGATGTATACATTACAATTTGAAAGACATTGTTTTCCAAGAAATCTTTAATTGTAACTCCTCCAATTAAATCAAAACTCTCCTTTGCATAAGATGTTCCTTTGATACCCTTCATTAAAATGAAGTATGTCAGTGCAGTAAGAGCAATACCACCAAAAACGGCACCAACCCAAGTCGGTTTGGTATCAAAATCATATGATAATAAAAGTCTAGAAATCCATTGAACAATGGCCCCCACGGAAAATGCAACAAATACAGATAAGAGAATTCCTCCAATAATTTGAGTTGCTTTAGAGGTGTTTATATAATTAACAACATCTGAAAAAGAACCATTGTCCATTCCAATTTTTATTAATGCCATTGCAACTGATGCACCTAAAAGTTCAAACACGATTGAAACTGTTGTTGATGTAGGCATTCCAATTGTATTGAAAAAATCAAGTAATAATATGTCGGTAATCATTACCGACATAAATATGATCATAATTTCATTGAAGTAAAACTCACCAGGATTAAAAATTCCTTTTCTGGCTACTTCCATCATACCACTTGAAAATACACAGCCAACAAAAATTCCAATACTTGCAACAATCATTATTGTCCTAAAGGAAAGAACTTTTGAACCAAGTGCTGAATTTAAAAAGTTTACAGCATCATTACTTACCCCAACAACCAAGTCAGCTACTGCAAGAGCAACTAGGGCAACAATCATTAATAAATATATATTTTCCATTATTAATTATTATAATTTAAATTCAACATTAAAGTAGACCTCAAATAAATTAGTATCTAAGTTTTCATAACTAAAGCTTCTTCCATTAAGAGAAAATTTTACTCCATTATTAGCTTTATATTGAGTTCCGATAATTATTAGTGAACCATCATCATCATAGTTCCAAGAGTTTGTAGCACTATCTACGACATTGGAACTTATTTGATCGTATCTAGCAAAAATTTCATATTTATCATTTATAGAATATCTATTATAAATTGAAATCCCATCTAAATTATGATTGTCTACAGGGTTTTTATAGGTTGTCCCATTTTCCATTTTATTGTATTCTGCTCCGATACTATAACCACCAGATTTATAACCAGCAAATAATCCAATATTATTTAAGGATTCTGATGACTCTGAGGCTTGAGTATCGTAGTAAAATTTCATTTTTAATTTATCAGATAAATCATATATAAGATTTAAACCAAATCTTTGGTTACCATCAGCATCTTGTGGATTTTTATATCCTTCACCATTTAAAGCAAAAATATTTGTAGTTAACTTATCACTTAATTTTATTTCTGCATTAACACCTAAGTCTGCACTTGACCCAAATTTATTTTCGTCTTGTAAAGTTTTATAGATATATCTGTATCCCCAAACTTTTTCTTGATCGTTAAATTGTTTTCCGCCAATCATACCCATACTAAGTTTTACTTTTGAACTTAGTTTGTAATCAAGTTGTGCAATTTTAACAAAGGCAGTATAATTGCTACCTGCATCATTTTTGCCTACATCATAAGTAATTTTAGCTGAAACATTGTCATTGAATTTGTATTTATATCCTAGATATACACGGTCAAGCTCAAAGGCACTGGTTTGAGTAACATCTTCGGAAAAATCATAATTGTAGTTCCAAAATACTTTAAAATGAGGCTCTCCTTTAGGTTCACTGTCAGAGTCTTGAGCGAACGTAAAAAAGGTAAAAAGACTAAATAAAAAGATTATTGCATTTGGTTTCATAATAAGTTTATTTATGACAAATATCATGATACATACTAGGCCCAATGTTAACTCAATGTTAAGTTATTGATAAATAATTATTTTCTTTTAATTGAATAATTATAGTTTAATCTTAATATGTGATGTGATATTGGAGATTCAACTCTAACCTCTTCTTGAAGTATATATTTTATTGTTAGAGAATTTGGTCCTTTAAGGTTTAGTTTTGTGCCAAATGAAAATCTGTATTTTTTGTAATTCTCATCAAAATTTAAATCATCTTTTGTAAAAAACTCAACACCTATCCTTGGATCAGCTTTCCAGCCTTTAATATCGTATCTAACCTCAAACCTTGTTCTAAAAAAATCATTATTTACAGAATCAGAATTTCCCATTTCATTCTTTCTTTGAAATTGAAGTCTCAATCGGAAATCAAATTTTTTATAATCATACGCACCGGTCAAAAAAGCGTGATATCTGTTAAATTTTTCATGGCCTTGTATATTACCTACATCATCCAATTCGTCAATCCCCCTATAACCAAATCCAGAACTTAGGTAATCATTAATTTTAATTTTTGCACCAATTTCATAAAAGGATTTATTGTATGTATCACCAACCGATTTTATCCTTAACTGTCCACCGCCATAAATGTCAATATTTTTGGTTAATCCATAATCAACTTCTATGCTTGACCAATTCTCATACACATCTTCATTTTGACCAACTAATGCAAAGAATGACAAAAGAAAAAATAATAATGATAGTTTGATTTTCATTTCAAAATAATTTTAAATAAATATAAATGAATATTATATTATAAAAGAATTTTAAATTAAAAATGGAAATTTTAATAATAGCAACAGTAGCATTTGTAGCTGCACTTCTAACTTTTTTTTCTGGCTTTGGTTTGGGCACAATACTAACTCCTGTGATGCTTATTTTTTTCCCGCCTGAAATTGCAATATCACTTACTGGAATTGTTCACTTTTGCAACAACATATTTAAGCTTTCAATTATTGGTAAACAATTTAACAAAGAAGTCTTAATCAAATTCGGAATCCCAGCAGTTTTATTTGCTTTTGTTGGATCGTATGCTTTATTCTTTATAAGTAACGATAATTTATTTACTTACAGTTTGCTGGGGCATAATATGAATGTTTCATACTTGCAATTTATAATAGCAATTATCTTAATAGCTTTTGCTTTAATCGACTTGATACCATTTTTTAAGAAGTTAAAGTTTAATAAATCCATACTTCCTCTAGGCGGTATATTAAGTGGTTTTTTTGGGGGGTTAACAGGAAATCAAGGTGCACTAAGAAGTGCCTTTTTAATTAAGTTAGATTTAGATAAGACAGTCTTTATAGCAACCACTGTAGCAATTTCATTTTTTGTTGATCTAACCAGAATTGGGGTATATTTTTCCAACATAAAGGATTTTGAAATATCAAATTATATATTACTTGGTCTTGTGGCAATCCTTTCTGCAGTAGCAGGGTCATTTTTAGGCTTCAAATCTTTAAAAAAGGTTACTCTAAATTACATTAGAAATTTAGTTGCAATTATGATTTTATTAATTGCATTTTTATTATTATTGGGGATATTATAGTCTTTTATGGAATGGGAAAAATTATTGTCTTTAAAAAGACATGGAGATGAATTTAAAAGAAAAAGAATTAATCAGGATGAAACAAGACTTGGATTTGAGGTTGACTATGATCGAATTATTTTTTCTTCTGAGTTTAGAAGTCTACAGGACAAGACTCAAGTGGTTCCATTTTCACAGGGAGATTTTGTTCATACAAGGCTTACTCATAGTTTAGAAACTAGTGTAGTCGGGAGATCACTGGGGAGAAAAGTAGGGGTTGAGATTTTAAAAAAACACCCACATTTAAAAAATAAATTTGGATACCAATCAAATGATTTTGGTGCTATAGTAGCTTCAGCTTCATTGGCACATGATATTGGTAATCCTCCTTTTGGTCATTCAGGTGAAAAATCAATAGGACAATATTTCATCTCAGGGACAGGAAAAAAATTCAAGGATATTTTAAATGAAAAGGAATTTCAAGATCTGTGTGATTTTGAGGGTAATGCAAATGGATTTAAGATTTTAACACAATCTCGTCCTGGAAGAGAAGGAGGGCTAAGATTAAGTTATGCAACCCTTGGAACTTTTGTAAAATACCCCAAAGAATCACTTCCAGTAAAGCCTTCCTCAAATATTTCTGATAAGAAATATGGCTTTTTCCAAAACGAAAAAAATACATATGTTGACATTGCCAATGAGCTGGGATTATTAAAAGATGATGGAGGATATAATCGACATCCGTTAACTTTTTTGGTAGAAGCCGCTGATGATATATGTTACACCATAATTGACTTTGAAGATGGTATTAATCTCGGGTTGGTACAAGAGGATTATGCTTTAGAATATTTGATCAATCTTGTAAGGGATTCAATTAATACTGAAAAGTATAATACATTAAATAACACAATTGATCGAGTAAGTTATCTTAGAGCCTTATCGATTAATACATTAATTAATGAGGCCGTACAAATATTTATAGAAAATGAAGATGATATTTTGAGCGGTAATTTTCATGTATCTCTATTGAAAAAAAGCAAGTATAAATCTCAGATTTCTGACATAATAAAAATTAGTATTGAGAAAATTTATGAATCAAAAGAGGTAATTGAAAAGGAGGTAGCTGGTTATAATATTATTAATAAGCTTTTGGATACTTTTATTTCATCAGTTAATCGATATTATGAAGGAAATCAAACTAGTTATGATGATCTGATTTTAAAATTATTACCTTCAACTACGAATTTAAATCATGATAATCTTTATTCAAGATTACTTGAGATTTGTCATTATGTGGCTTCACTTTCTGACAGGAAAGCATTAAATGTTTATAATAAAATTACTGGTGTGGAATACCAATAGATAGCTATGAAAATTGAATTTGATGACAATTATTTTATGAGTAAAGCAATTGATGAGGCAAAAATTGCTTTGTCAAAAGGGGAGGTGCCTGTAGGTGCGGTAATTGTTGCTGACAATAAAATTATAGCAAGAGCACACAACATGGTTGAAGCTTTAAATGATGTTACTGCTCATGCAGAAATATTAGCAATAACTTCAGCATCCAATTACATTGGTGGAAAATACTTGGAGAACTGTTCCATTTATGTAACACTTGAACCTTGTCAAATGTGTGCAGGAGCATTATACTGGAGCAGAATTTCAAAAATTTATTTCGGTGCTGACGATCCTAAAAGAGGCTTCAAAAAATTAGGAACAAAACTTCACCCCAAGACCAAAGTATATGGTGGAATACTTCAAAATGAATGTAAAGAGATGCTTGAAAAGTTTTTTATTTCAAGAAGAAATTTAAACTAGAGATCACTGTTCTCCCTAAATTTTTTAAGGTTCTCACTGTTCAAATAGTAGTCATCCATCTTTTTATCTTTCCATCGATGATATGAGAATAAAGGGAAAACAATAAAAAATAAAATTAGAACTCCAAAGCCAATATATTTTTGATAATTCTCAGATTCGGTCAGTAGTCCAAAAAGAATTAATGATACCGAAATTGTGAAAAATATAAATATTATTTTGTTCACTTTTCTATGATCTCTTCTTAAGATTAATTTCTTTTAACTGCTCTTCTGAAATTGAGGATGGAGAGTCTATCATTATATCTCTACCTGAATTGTTTTTTGGGAAGGCTATAAAATCACGTATAATTTCATTTCCACCCATAATCGCAACTAGTCTATCTAGTCCAAATGCAATTCCTCCATGTGGTGGCGCACCATATTCAAATGCATTCATTAAAAAGCCAAATTGTTTATCAGCTTCTTCCTTAGTAAAGCCAAGACAATCAAACATTTTTTGTTGAATTTTCTTGTCATGTATTCTAATAGATCCACCGCCAATCTCATTTCCATTTAATACTAAATCATATGCATCTGCGCGAACTGCTGATGGATCAGAATCAATCATATCGATTTGATCGGTTTTTGGAGATGTGAAAGGATGGTGCATTGCATGATATGTTTTTGTTTCTTCATCCCAATGAAGTAATGGGAAGTCAACAACCCAAAGTGGTTTAAACTCTTCAGGATCTTTTAGTTTTAATTCATCAGCTACATGAACCCTTAAAGCTCCCAGTTGAGTTCTAACTTTTTCTTTATCCCCGCTTAGAATAAATAAAATATCTCCTTTATTACCTCCTGATTTTTCTGACCAACTTTTCAAATCTGATTGATCATAAAATTTATCAACTGATGATTTAAAAGACCCATCATCTTGAATTCTCATGTACGCAAGTCCACCAGCTCCAATCTGAGGTCTTTTAACCCATTCGGTATATTTATCAATATCTTTTCTTGTAAAACTATTTCCTCCTTTAATAACAAAACCAACAATCAACTCAGCATTATTAAATACATTAAAGTCTTTATGTTGGGTAACATCATTTAATTCTACGAAAGTCATATCATATCTCAAGTCAGGTTTATCTGTCCCATATTTTTGAACGGCATCATCATATGTCATTAAAGGAAATTTATCAAGATCAATTTTCTTAACCGCTTTAAATATATGTTTAACTAAATTTTCAAAAGTAGTTAGGATTTCATCTTGGTTAACAAATGCCATTTCACAATCAATCTGCGTAAATTCAGGCTGACGATCAGCTCTTAAATCTTCATCTCTAAAACACTTGACAATTTGAAAATATTTATCCATGCCAGCTACCATCAAAAGTTGTTTGAAGGTTTGTGGTGATTGCGGGAGTGCATAAAATTGTCCTGGATTCATCCTTGATGGAACAACAAAATCTCTAGCACCCTCAGGTGTTGATTTTATTAGATATGGAGTTTCGATTTCAATAAAAGAATTGTCCGACAAATATTTTCTAACCTCTTGTGTTATTTCATGTCTAAGGATTAAATTATTTTTTACCGGATTTCTTCTAATATCAAGGTACCTATACTTCATCCTTAATTCTTCGCCACCGTCTGATTCATCTTCGATTGTAAATGGGGGTGTAGTTGATGTGTTTAATATTTTTAAATCTGTGACTAAAACCTCAATGTCACCGGTACCTATTAAAGAATTTTTTGAGGCTCTTTCAATAACATCTCCTTTTATATTTATTACAAATTCTCTACCCAAAGTTTTTGCAAGCTCTATAACATCAGCTGGAGTTCTTTCTTGATCAAAAATTAACTGGGTAATTCCGTAACGATCTCTAAGGTCAACCCACATAATAAAACCTTTATCACGGATTTTTTGAATCCATCCCGAAAGTTCAACTTGTTTCGTTAAATCGCTAATCCTTAATTCACCACAATTATGAGATCTATACATTTCAATCGCTTCTGCTCACAAATTTAGTAAGATATTATTATAATTTTCTTCTACAGTGAATTAATTGATACAAATTTTGAAAAAGTAGCTTTGAATTATCATATATCTAGTATTTTTGTAAAATGTTAACTGTAGAGGAATATCGCACAGGATTTTTATCATACTTAGAGAATTTTAAGTCACCAACAAATCCCAAAAATTTATACGAACCTGTTTCTTATATTCTAGGGTTAAAGGGAAAAAGAATTCGACCAATTCTTACATTATTAACATGTGATATTTTTAACGATAATCATAAATCTGCTCTCGATGCAGCACTTGCAGTTGAGGTTTTTCATAATTTTTCATTGGTTCATGATGATATTATGGATGAGGCTCCAATTAGAAGGGGTAATCAAACTGTGCATAAGAAATGGGATTTAAGTACTGCTATATTATCTGGAGATGTAATGTTAATTCTAGCTTATCAACTTTTTGAAAATTATTCGGGTAATACATTTGTTTCTTTAGCAGAGCTATTTAGTAAAACAGCTATTGAGGTTTGCGAGGGGCAACAAATGGATATCGATTTCTCTAAAAAGGTAGATGTTTCAGCAGAGGAATATTTAAAGATGATTGAATACAAAACTGCTGTTTTAATTGGAGCATCAATGAAGATGGGAGCAATTGTAGCAGGAGCATCTGAAAAAGATCAAAACAATATTTATGAATTTGGAAAAAATCTAGGTTTAGCTTTTCAAATTCAAGATGATTATTTAGACACCTACGGAGAAGAAGAAAAGTTTGGGAAAAAAATAGGTGGAGATATTCTTGAAAATAAAAAAACCTTACTTTTTATTAGAGCTAAACAATTACTAAACCCTAGTGACAGTAAAAATTTGACAAGATTATATTCCTCAAAATTTACTGATGATTTAAATAAAATTTCTGAGGTTAGAAGATTATTTGAAAAATGTAATATACCTGAATTAATTTCTGCTGAAATTGAGAATTTTACCAATATTTCATTAAAAACATTAGACCAATTACAAATAAGTCATGAAAAGAAAGATTTTTTACGTGATTTTGCTAATTCTCTGATGAAAAGGAACATTTAAAATATATATATTATTTACATTTGTTTAGTAAATTAAATTAAGTGGACAATTTTTCTTTTTTAAATGCTGCTCATGCAGGATACCTTTCTGACCTTTATGATCAATATCTAAAAGATCCTGATTCGTTAGAACCAAGTTGGAAAGCTTTTTTTCAGGGCTACGACTTTGCCAACAGTGACTTCCTCAAAGATGAAATTCTTGATGGCATAAGTGCTCAAATTCCAGATCATGTACAAAAAGAATTTAAGGTGATTAATTTGATAAATGGATATAGGTCAAGGGGGCATCTATTTACAAATACCAACCCTGTGCGAGACAGGAGAACTTATACACCCACTCTTTCAATTGAAAATTTTGGTTTAAGTGAGTATGATTTAAGTGCTACATTTAACGCAGGTGAAATTATAGGGTTAGGGCCTCAACCATTAAGTGTAATTATTTCACACCTTAAGGATATTTATTGCCAAAGTATTGGGGTTGAATATATGTACATTAGAAAACCTGAAATCATTTCATGGATCCAAAAAAAATTAAATGTAAATGACAACCAGCCTAAGTTTTCAGACTCACAAAAGAAAAAATTAATGATAAAACTTATTGAAGCAGTTTCTTTTGAAAACTTTCTTCATACAAAGTATGTTGGACAAAAAAGATTTTCATTGGAGGGTGGTGAATCATTAATTCCTGCTTTAGATATCTTAATTGAAGAAGCTGCCGGAAGGGGTGTAGAGGAGTTTGTAATGGGAATGGCTCATCGAGGAAGACTTAGCACACTTGTAAATATTTTTGGAAAATCTGCAAAAAGTGTATTTAGTGAGTTCGAGGGAAAAGATTATGAAGAGCAAATCTTTGACGGTGATGTTAAATATCATTTAGGATGGACAAGTGAAAGAATCTCAGAAAATAATAAAAAAATTAATCTAAATATCGCTCCAAATCCCTCTCACTTGGAAACTGTTGGGTCAGTTGTTCAAGGAATTTCAAGATCAAAACTTGATAAGTATTTTAATAATAATTCTGACAAGGTTTTACCAATTATTGTACACGGAGATGCAGCCATTGCGGGACAGGGATTAGTTTATGAATTGGTTCAAATGGCCAGGTTGGAAGGATATGAAACTGGCGGAACAATACATATTGTTGTCAATAATCAAGTTGGTTTTACAACAAATTATTTAGATGGAAGATCAAGCACCTATTGTACTGATGTTGGTAAAGTGACTCTATCACCTGTTCTTCATGTAAATGCTGATGATGTTGAGGCGGTTGTTCACGCTGTATTATTTGCATTGGACTTTAGACTTGAATTTAAAAGAGATGTATTCATTGATTTATTAGGTTACAGAAAGTATGGTCACAACGAAGGGGATGAACCAAGATTTACCCAACCAAAACTATATAAATTAATCTCCAAACATCCAAACCCCAAAAATATTTATGCTTCAATTTTGATTAAAGATTCTTTGATAACTGAGGAAGAAATTAAAAATATTGAATTAGAATATAGATCCAAACTAGAAAATCAATTAGAGGATTCAAAAAAGAGCGAAAAAACAAGAATCACAAATTTTATGAGTGATGAGTGGTCTGATTATGACAGTATCAAAAACTTGCAGATGAATTGGGGGGAGATAATGGTTAAGCCAGTGGACACCACATACCCTAGACTTAAACTTGACAAAATAACTGAGGTGATTTCTAACCTGCCCTCAGATAAAAAATTTATCAATAAAATAAAAAAACTTGTGAATAACAGACAAGTTATGTATGATAATGATAAACTTGACTGGTCAATGGCTGAGCATCTTGCTTATGGAAGTTTACTTGAGGAGGGTTACAGTGTAAGGATTTCAGGACAAGATGTAGAAAGAGGTACTTTTTCTCATAGACATGCCATAATAAAAGTTGAAGAAAGTGAGGAGGAAATATCCTTATTGAATAACATAAATGATTCCCAGGGGAAATTTACAATTTACAATTCTTTGTTATCAGAATATGGAGTTCTTGGTTTTGAATATGGTTATGCAATGGCAGATCCAAAGTCTTTAACAATATGGGAAGCCCAATTTGGAGATTTTAGTAACGGAGCCCAAATTATTATTGATCAATACCTATTCTCGGGAGAGGCTAAATGGAAAACACAAAATGGTTTAGTTTTATTTTTACCTCACGGTTATGAAGGTCAAGGCGCAGAGCATTCGTCGGCTAGAATGGAAAGGTATTTACAGCTTTGTGCAAAGGATAATGTTTTTGTAGCAAATTGTACAACCCCTGCAAATATGTTTCATATTTTGAGAAGACAATTAAAGGCAAACTATAGAAAACCTCTAATTATTTTTACACCTAAAAGTTTGTTAAGACACCCAAAGGTTCACTCAACTGTTAATGAATTTGTCAACGGAGAATTTAACTTATTAATTGATGATGATATAGTTGACTGTGAAAATGTAAAGAGCTTGGTTTTTGTTTCGGGTAAATTTTATTATGATATTCTAGAAGAAAGAGAAAGACAAGGAAGAAATGATGTTGCAATTGTTAGACTTGAACAATTATTTCCCTTACCAAAAGAACATATTAAATCCATCATAAAAAAATATAAGAATGCTGATGATATTGTCTGGGCTCAAGAGGAGCCAATAAATATGGGTGCATATGCTCATTTGTTAATTAATTTAAAGGAATCAAGAAATTTCAGAGTTGCGGCAAGAAGATTTTATTCAGCAACTGCTGCTGGTAGCTCTGCTAGATATTTAAAAAGACATAAAGAGGTTATTGATTTCATTTTCGATAAAAATAAAAACAACCAAATTTCTGAATAGCTTTATTTTGATTGATAATTTTTCCAAAATATTATTTTTTTTATTAATTATTTCATGCAGCTCAAATGATTATAATTCTGAATTTCCGAATCAAAATAATGATGAAGAAGATCAGAATGATTTTGCTGAAATCGATTATGGGCTAACAGAGTATGGAGTAACTTTTCAAGGAATGGACAGAGATTTTTCAATTTATATTCCAGAGTCATATACTCATGATTCCGCTTCTGCGATGATGTTTGTATTTCACGGATTTGGAGGTAGTAATGATTTTATCATGTATACTTCAAACTTTAATTCAGTTTCTGAAAGAGAAAATTTTATAGTTGTATATCCTCAGGGTTCTAGTTTTTGGGGATACCCTCATTGGAATGTTGGAGGATGGACAAATACAAGTTCAGTAGATGATATCGGTTTTGTTGATTTTTTAATTGAATTGATTTCACAAGAATATAATTTAAATCAAAATAAAATCTATGCTACCGGTATGTCAAATGGTGGTTTTTTCAGTTATCTTCTTGCGTGTCAGTTGAGTCAAAAAATTGCTGCAGTTGCATCAGTAACTGGGTCGATGACGAACGAAACATTTAATAATTGTGATCCTAGCAAAGAAGTCCCTGTTTTACAAATTCATGGAACAAATGATCCAATTGTAACATATGAAGGTAATTCTGCAATCGGATCAATAGGAATTGAATCAGTGTTGTCTTACTGGAAATCAAATAATTATTGTGATGAACCGGAGACTACTGAATTATATGATTCTAATCCTGATGACAGTTTTTATGTTCATAGAGTTTTATTTGATAATGGAGTGAATGGTTCAAAAGTCGATCATTACAAGGTTTATGGAGGAGAACATATTTGGTTTATGGAGGATGACATTAACTCATCAGAGCTGATATGGGAGTTTTTTTCTCAGCATGATTTAAACGGATACATTAATTAAAAATAGTAATCTTATTATTATATTAGAAATTTGAAAATATTATGGTTTTAGAAATGCAGATACCGTCACCTGGTGAATCAATTTCAGAAGTTGAAATTGCAGAGTGGCTTGTTGCAGATGGGGAATATGTTGAGAAAGATCAAATTATTGCTGAGATTGACAGCGATAAAGCAACGCTTGAACTTCCCGCGGAGCAATCTGGAGTAATTACATTAAAAGCAGACGAAGGCGATGTGGTTCAGGTAGGACAGGTTGTATGTCATATTGATACATCTGCTGAAAGTAATTCTAAAGATAAGCCCTCAAAAAATGAAAAAGACCCCCAAGAAAAAGCTGAAGTAGAAATAGAAGTAGATTATTCTAAATCAGACTTATTAAGTCCTGCTGCGAGAAAAATTGCAGATGAAAAAAACATAAATGTAAATGAAATAAAAGGAACAGGAAAAGGAGGACGGATTACAAAGCAAGATGTTCTTCTTGGAAAGCCTGCTATGGGTAATGCAACTAATTCAAATAGAGCAGAGAATAGAACTAAACTATCAATGCTGAGAAGAAAAGTTGCTGAGCGACTAGTTTCAGTTAAGAATGAGACCGCAATGCTTACCACCTTTAATGAGGTAGATATGTCTGCAATATTTGAATTAAGAAAAAAATATAAAGAAAAGTTTAAAGAAAAGCACGGTGTTAATCTTGGATTTATGTCCTTCTTCACCCTTGCCAGCGTCCGAGCTCTTCAAGAATTTCCAGCTGTCAACTCAATGATAGATGGATCTGAGATGATTTCTTACAATTATTGTGATATAAGTATTGCTGTTTCAGGTCCAAAGGGATTAATGGTGCCTGTTATTAGAAGTGCCGAAGAACATAAATTCAAAGGAGTTGAATTAGAAGTTAAAAGACTCGCTGAGAGAGCAAGAGACGGTCAAATAACAGTGGATGAAATGACAGGGGGTACTTTTACAATTTCCAACGGTGGTGTTTTTGGAAGCATGCTTTCTACTCCAATTATTAATCCTCCTCAGAGTGCAATTTTAGGTATGCATAATATTGTTGAGAGGCCTATTGCAGTTAATGGAAAAGTTGAAATTAGACCAGTAATGTACTTGGCTCTATCATATGACCACAGAATAATTGATGGCAGGGAAAGTGTAAGTTTTTTAGTTCACATTAAAGAGGCTCTTGAAAACCCAACAGAAATTCTAATGAATAATAAAATTGAAAAAGCTTTAGAGCTTGGTTAATTTAATAATGAGTTTTACTGACACTCATACCCACTTATATCTTGAGCAATTTGAAGATGATTTAGATACTGTAATTGAGAATGCTATTTACAGTGGAGTTAATAGGTTGTTTTTTCCTGCAATAAATTCGAATTACACAGATTTAATGCTTGATTTAAAAAAAAAATACCCAGATAATATTTTTTTAATGTCTGGCCTACACCCATGCTATGTTTCATCAAATTATCATAAAGAAATTAAGCATGTTGAAAAGATTATAAATTCAAATGAAATTGTTGCTGTTGGCGAGATCGGAATTGACCTTTACTGGGATAAGAAAAATTTAGACATTCAAATTAAAGCTTTTGAAGCACAAATAGGAATTGCCAATGACTTCGATTTACCAATTGTGATACATTGCAGAGAATCCTTTGATGAGATTTATGATATTTTGATTAAAAATGAAGTTAAAAATGGTGGAATTTTCCATTGCTTTTCTGGAAATTTAGATGAAGCAAAAAAAATATTAGACCTAGGAATGAAACTTGGAATTGGCGGTGTTGTCACATTTAAAAATGGTAAAATTGATAAATTTTTGAATCAAATCGATATAAGTAATATTGTATTAGAGACCGATTCCCCTTATCTATCACCGTCCCCTTTAAGAGGCAAAAGAAATGAGAGTGCTAATATCAAATATATTGCAGAAAAACTATGCGATATTTACAACTTATCTTTTCAAGAAATCGCTGATATAACCACCGAAAATTCTAAAAATATATTTGGCGTGTAACTCATTCAAAAATCCTAAATTAAATTTTATAATTAATATTTTTTTCATTTTATTTGTTGGCCGTGCTTAGAGAGGTGGCCGAGTGGTCGAAGGCGCACGCCTGGAAAGTGTGTATACATCAAAAGTGTATCGAGGGTTCGAATCCCTTCCTCTCTGCTAACCCTAATTCAAACTTATAACTCATAGGATTGATAATTATTGTTTCTGTAAATAAATGGAAATTGACAAATTAATACGTGCCATTAAGAAATTAACCCCTAAAACAAAACCAAAATGGGGAAAAATGAATGCTACTCAGATGGTTTGGCATTGTAAAAAATTTATAATTTTTTATCAAAATGAAAAAAATTATCCTCCTAATTTAAGTACTAAAACATTAGGTTATATACATATGTTTTTTTTAAGACATATTATAAAATGGGACTATGACAAATATCCCAAAAATACACCAACACTAAAATTTTTTGATCCGGCAAAGGCAAAAAATGTAGATTTAGAAGATGAAAAAAACGAACTTATTAAAAGATTAAAAATGGTAAGTGAATATAATCAAGAATTTATAGTAAACACTATGCATGGAAAAGTTACAAGAGATACTTTTAAAGATGTTGTTAGGGGGCACACATCTTTTCATTTGAAACAGTTCGGGGTACTATAATTTAATTTGATATTTTACATTTGAATATCTATCCCCTTTTCTCCCTTACAGATTATTTTAATTATGTGATTTATGTGATATATTTTTATATCTTTAACACACTAAAATATTAAACAAAAAAAAGATGAAGAGATTATTTAGTTTATTGACAATATTCGCGTTAATATTTGTACAATCAAATCAAGCATTTCCTATTCAGGATGAAATGGAGATGATGGAGCAAGATTCTGTTCAAACTACTGAAATGGTAGAAATGGAAGAGCCAGTGATGGAAGAGCCTGTAGAAGAAGAACAATTAAACTTTCACCAAGAACTCAAAAAGAGATTTATCGAGGGTGGTCCTGGCTTTATGGGAATTGTTTTATTATGTTTAATTCTTGGATTGGCTATTGCCATTGAAAGAATTATTTATTTAAATCTTTCAACTACAACAGATTCTAGCAAACTTACAAGTGATGTTGAGGCTGCTATTAAATCAGGTGGGATTAATGCTGCAAAAGAGGTATGTAGAAATACCCCTGGTCCAGTTGCATCAATTTTCTATCAAGGACTAGACAGATCTAGTGAAGGAATTGAGTCTGCAGAAAAGGCTGTAATATCCTATGGTGGAGTACAAATGGGTCAATTAGAGAAAAATGTTTCATGGATTTCATTATTTATAGCACTTGCCCCAATGCTTGGATTCATGGGAACTGTAATCGGAATGATACAAGCATTTGATAAGATTGAAGCCGCAGGTGATATGCAACCGTCTTTAGTAGCAGGTGGTATTAAAGTTGCACTTTTAACAACTGTATTCGGATTAATTGTCGCTATTATTCTTCAAATTTTTTACAATTATATTATTGCAAAAATTGATAGTATTGTAAATGACATGGAAAATGCCTCAATTGATTTAATGGATATTCTAGTAAATAATAAAAAATAATTATGAACTATAATACACTTAAATATACAGCCTTTGGATTATCCCTGCTGGGTATTCTTTTTGTTTTGCTTATTCTTTCGGATTACCTTTTTGGTATTGATATGATTCTATATAATGCATATGTTGTTCTCTTCATCATTATTTCATCTGTGTTGTATTTTGGAATTAAAAATATGATTGGAAATAAGTCAAGCTTAATGAATACATTAAAAGGTATTGGTTCATTCTTAGCACTGTTTATTATTTGCTTTTTAATTGCTTCGGGTGAAGAGACTTTAATGAGAGAAGGAAAGATATTATCTGCAATAAGTTCTAAATTTATCGGAGCTGCATTATTTATGTTTTATTCTCTTATTATTATTGCTAGTGGTACAATGTTATTTTTTGGACTTAAAAACAGAAAATAAATAATTATGGCAAGAAGATCATCACCGGAAGTTAATGCAGGATCAATGGCTGACATTGCATTTTTGCTATTAATTTTTTTCTTAGTAACTACAACAATCGAAACAGACTCAGGAATTAGCAGAAAGCTTCCTCCTATGGAAGAGTCTGAGGAAGATGTTGTAATAAAGCAAAAAAATATCTTCACTGTTTTATTAAATGGTAAAGATCAACTTCTAGTTGAAGATGAATTGATGGTTTTAGAAGACTTAAGAGAATCAGCTATTGAATTTTTGGACAATGGTGGTGGAACTGGTGAAGATGTATGTACATATTGTAAAGGAAAGAAGGATCCTAAATCATCTGATAACCCAGACAAAGCTATTATATCCTTGAAAAATGAAAGAGAAACATCTTATGCTACATACATTTCTGTTCAAAATGAATTAGTTGCTGCATATACACATCTTAGAAATATTAGAGCTCAAGAATTATATGGGGAAAGCTATTCAGAAATGATGAAGAATTACAAAGACGTTAATTGGCCTGGTAACAGGGAAAGGTTGAAGGAAAATATTAATAGATTAAGGAAAGAATATCCTCAGAAACTTTCAGAAGTTCAGTAAAATATAATTATTCATATGTCAAAATTTAACAAAAAGAAAAAAGGAGATTTACCAGCTGTAAATACTGCTTCACTGCCTGATATTGTTTTTATGCTTCTATTCTTTTTTATGGTAGCAACTGTGATGAGAGACAATGAACTAAAAATTAAGAATGAATTACCTGCAGCTAACGAAATAGAGAAACTTGATAAAAAGGAGTTAGTAATGTACATATACGCCGGTAAACCTAATTTTGGTTATCAGTCAAAATTTGGAACTGAGGCCAGATTACAATTAAACGATAAATTTTCAGAAGTTTCTGACATCCCAGCCTTTATATATGCTGAAAGGGAATCAAAGAGAGAAGAATTAAGACCATTTTTAACCACAGCTCTTAAAGTTGATAAGGAAACTAATATGGGTATTGTTGGAGATATCAAACAAGAACTTAGAAAGGTAAATGCATTGAAAATAAATTATACGACTAGAATTGGAGATGTCTCTTTAAATAAGCAATAATTATATTTCTTTTCTCAGTCTTGCAACAGGGATGTTTAGTTGCTCTCTATATTTTGCAACGGTTCTTCTAGCTATTTTATATCCTTTTTCATTTAAGATTTTTACAAGTTTTTCGTCAGTTTCAGGCTTTCTTTTGTTTTCATCTAAAATTATTTTTTCTAGAATTTTTTTAATTTCAATTGTCGAAATTTCTTCTCCACTTGTTGTTGTCATTGATTCACTAAAGAACTCTTTTAATAATTTTGTCCCATATGGGGTGTCTACATATTTGCTATTAGCAACTCTAGAAATGGTCGAGATATCCATATCTATTTCATTAGCAATATCTTTTAAAATCATTGGCTTCATTTTTCTTTCGTCTCCAGAAAGAAAATACTCCTTTTGATAATTCATTATAGCTTGCATTGTAATAATTAAAGTCTGCTGCCTTTGTTTAACAGCATCAATAAACCACTTGGCTGAGTCAAGCTTTTGCTTAATAAATTGAATTGCTTCTTTTTGAGATTTAGATTTGTTTTTTTCCAGTTTATACCCTTTTAACATTTCATCATAATCTCTTGAAATATTGAGAACGGGACTATTCCTATAGTTGAGATCAAGATTAAGTTCATTGTTTTCAATACTAATTTTAAAATCTGGAATTACCTGTTCTATAGGCTTTTCTCCCCCTGCATAAGAGCCTCCAGGTTTTGGATTGAGTTTAGAAATTAATGTAATAACTTCCTTCAATTGTAGTTCATCAATTGAGTACTTGTTCATTAATTTTTCGAAATGTTTTTTTGAAAACTGTTCAAATGAATTTTCAATTATTTCAATAGCTAAATCAACATATTTATTTCTTTTTTTTCTCCTCAACTGAATAATCAAGCAGTCTTTTAGGTTCAGTGCTCCAACTCCAGGTGGATCGAAATCCTGTACAATTTTTAGTACTTCATCTAATTCATCCTCAGAAATAAAAAGATTTTGCGTAAATGCAAGATCATCAATAATTTCATCCCTTTCTAGCCTTATATATCCGGACTCATCAATACTGCCAACAAGGAATTCAGCTATCTTCATTTTTTTCTCACTAAGACTTATTGGTTTTAATTGCGATAGTAAATGCTGTGTAAATGAGATGCCAACTGAAATAGGAATATTCTTTTCTTCAGCTCTACCAGAATTATTTGAGTTTAATTTATATGAGGGCGTATCATCATAATTTAAATAGTCATCTATATTAATGTCGTCTGTATCTGAATAGTCATCATGATTTTCTTGCTGATTATCATCATTTGAATTTTGACCTTGCTCAAGTGCTGGATTCTCTTCAATTTCTCTTTGTATTTTTTGTTCAAAATCTAAGGTGGGAAGCTGAATTAACTTCATCAACTGTATTTGCTGAGGAGATAATTTTTGTGATAATTTTAATTTTAAATATTGTTTCATTTCAATTAAAATTCTGCGTTTTGAGGTGTTCTTGGAAATGGTATTACATCACGAATATTTGACATTCCAGTTGCAAACATTACCAGTCTTTCAAAACCTAGGCCAAAACCTGAATGAATTGCAGTACCAAATTTTCTTAGGTCTGTATACCACCATAATTCTTTTTCATCTATACCTAAATCTTTTATTTTTCTGATTAAATAATCTAATCTTTCTTCTCTTTGTGAGCCTCCTACAATTTCTCCAATTCCTGGAAATAAAATATCCATTGCTCTAACTGTTTTACCGTCTTCATTTAATCTCATATAAAAGGATTTAATTTTTGCTGGATAATCATAAATTATTACAGGACATTTAAATTCTTTTTCAACCAGAAATCTTTCGTGTTCACTTTGTAAATCGCTTCCCCATTCGTCAATTACATAATTAAATTTTTTCTTTTTATTGGGTTTACAATTTTTTAATATTTGATAAGCTTCGGAATATGTAATAATTTTAAAATCATTTTGGGTTACAAAACGAAGTTTCTCAATTAAGGTCATAACGCTTCTCTCATTTTGTGATTTTTGCTTTTCTTCAGCTATAAGCCTATTTTCTAAAAATTTCAGATCATCCGCATTATGGTCAATCAAATATGAAAGAATATATTTTAAAAAATCTTCTGCGAGTTTCATATTTCCTTCAATATCCATAAATGCAACCTCTGGCTCAATCATCCAAAATTCTGACAAATGTCTGGAAGTATTTGAATTTTCAGCTCTGAAAGTTGGCCCGAAAGTATAAACTTTACCCATCGACATTGCATAGGCTTCAGCCTCAAGCTGACCAGAAACTGTAAGATTTGTTTCCTTTCCAAAAAAATCTTTACTGAAGTCAACCTGTCCATCATTGTTAAGCGGAGGATTTTTAATATCTAATGTTGAAACTCTAAACTGTTCTCCAGCCCCCTCTGCATCGCTAGTTGTAATTATAGGAGTATTAACATAATAAAATCCATTTTTTTTAAAATACTCATGAATAGCGAAAGACAAATTTGATCGTATCCTCATTACAGCACTAAATGTATTTGTTCTGGTTCTTAAATGGGCATTTTCCCTTAAAAATTCAAATGAATGCTTTTTTGGCTGAATTGGATATATCTCTGGGTTTGACCCACCCAATATTTCACATTTTTCAACCATTATTTCAATACTTTGTTGGGAACCTTGACTCTCAACTACCTTACCATTAATATTTAAAGCAGCTCCCGTTGTGATTTTTTTTAAAATTTCTTGTTCTGTTTTTTCAAAATCAACGACACATTGTATATTATTCAAGCAAGATCCGTCATTTAACGCAATAAATCGATTAGCTCTAAAAGTTCTAACCCATCCTGATATAGAAACATTTTTATTTAAGTGCTTGTCTGAATTTAATATATGATTTATCGAAATACTATTCATTTCAAATTATTTATTCAAATATATGTTTTTGAAAGTTAATATTATAATTCCTCCTGGTCTGAAAGGATTTTAATTTTTGGTTCTTTTAGAACCTTTTCATTTGCAATAGATCTTTCCAATGATAAAAGTAATGATGGTAGTAATAATAAATTAGAAAGCATTGCAAGAAGAAGGGTTCCAGAAACTAAGGCTCCTAAAGCAACAGTTCCTCCAAAGTTAGATACAATGAAAACTGAGAATCCAAAAAACAATACTATTGATGTATAGAACATACTTAACCCAGTTTCTTTTACAGAATTATAAACTGACCTTTTTATTTGCCATTTATTATCCTGAAGTTCTTGTCTATATTTTGCTAGAAAATGGATTGTATCATCAACAGAAATACCAAAGGCAATACTAAAGATCAGAATTGTTGAAGGCTTGATAGGAATACCAATGAACCCCATTAGTCCAGCTGTAATAAGTAACGGCAATAAATTGGGAATAAGAGAAATAATAATCATTCGGAAATTTCTAAATAAATATGCCATAAATAAAGATATCAGAAAGATTGCTAAGCCTAGAGACCAAACCAAATTATCTACAAGAAAATAGGTCCCTTTTTGAAAAAGATAAGCTTTACCCGTTAGAAAAACTTCATATCTGTCTGGTGGTAAAAATTTATCTATTTTTTCATTTAATTCTTCTTCTATCCTCTCCATTCTCTCAATTTTCATATCTTTCATGAACGTTGTAATTCTTGTATATTGAGCTGTACTGTCTATATAGGGTTTTAAAAGATCAACATCTCCAGAGACTTCAGAATTTTTAACATATGAGGCAATAAATGACTCTTCTTGTTTAGTTGGTACCTGATAATATTTTGGATTACCATTATAAAATGCTTGTTTTGAATATTTTACTCCGTTTACTAACGATATAGGTGTTGACAATTCTGGAAATTCAGAAATTGCATTTTGAACTTTCTCTAAATTTCTTATCGTTGAAAGTTTACGAACAGACTCTTTTCTTCCTCCATCAATGTATATTTCTAAGGGAAGGATTCCATTAAATTCCTTTTCATAATACATTATGTCATCAAAAAATTCAGTATTTCTTGGCATATCATCAATAAAACTCCCAGAAATTTCAATTTTGTATATGCCAATTATACTAACGGCTAACATTATAATAGAAATAATATAAACTTCAATCCTTTTATTTTTAACCACACTAACCATCCAATTTAATAGTGTATTTATCCATTGTCTATTTTGATGTTTTAGGTGCTCTTCTTTGGGTATAGGTAAAAAGCTATATACTATCGGAATAATTAACAAACACAGTATAAATATTGATAATATACTTAGAGAGGCTACAAGTCCAAATTCGGAAAGTAGCTTACTGTTTGTGGTTATAAATGTAGCAAATCCAGAGGCTGTTGTTACATTAGTCATCAAAGTTGCATTTCCAATCTTAGTTATAACTTTTTCTAGTGCTATTTGCTTATTACCATGAATATTAAGCTCTCGCTGGTATTTGTTAATTAGAAAAATACAGTTTGGCATTCCAATAACTATAATCAGGGGAGGAATTATGGCGGTTAATACTGTTAATTCATATTGTAATAGACCAACAATTCCAAGGGTCCACATAACCCCGATTAAGACTGTAAAAATAGAAATAATAGTTGCCCTAAATGACTTGAAGAATAAAAAGAAAATAATAGATGTTACTAAGGCAGCTAGAATCAGAAACTTTCCTAATTCTGCTTTAATTGTTTGAGAGTATTTAGTCCTAACATAAGGCATTCCAGAAATTCTTACATCAAGATTATATTTATCTTCGAACGCCTTTACCTTAGGTTCCAAAATATTTATAACAAAGTTTTCTCTTTTAACAGTATTTACAACCTCTGTTTTTAGATTAATTGCTGTTCGAACAGCTTGTGATTCAGAATTAATCAAAAATTTGTCATAAAAAGGTGATTTATTAAAAATCTCTTCTTTGAGCAAATCAAGTTGAGATTTACTAGAAATAGAATCTTTAATAAATGGTTCAATATTAAACTGCCTTGAAGATTTATTTTTTTTAAGTTTTTGAAGATCCCCAAAAGCAATTACCGTTGATACATCCTGATGGTCGTTGAAGCTGTGAGACAAATTGTTCCAAGCATTTAATTTTTCAATTGTAAAAAGTGTTGAATCCTTTACAGAAATAACTATCAGATTACCCTCTTCTCCGAATTTATCTGTGAATTTTTTGTATTTGATGTTTTCTGGATGCGTCTCCGGTAGTAAGTTAGCCTCGGTATATGTAAATCTAATATTTTCCCAATTTGTACTAAAGAAATAGGTTGCAATTACAAGAGACAAAATAATAATAATCCTATTATTTAAAATTAACTTTGAGATTTTTTGCCAAAATCCAGAAAAAATTGACTTAGACATTTGTTATAATTGCTTGTTATAAAGATACTAATTACAAACTGTCAAAAAATGAAAAAATAGAAATTTATAAGGTCATTATTTCTTGCTGTTTTTTATCAAAAATTTGATCTACTTTTTTTATGTTACTATCAGTAATTTCTTGTATATCAAGTTCTGAATTCTTTTTCATATCATCTGAAAAATCCGATGATTTTTTAATTTCATTATTAGCATCTTTTCTAGCATTTCTGATAGCAATCTTAGCCTCTTCAATTTCGCTTTTTGCCTGTTTTACTAGCTCTCTTCTTCTTTCTTCGGTAAGAGTGGGAACATTAATAATTATATTTTCACCATTATTCATGGGGTTAAAACCAAGATTTGCAACTTCAATTCCTTTTTCAATTTCTTGTAACATGGTTTTGTCCCAGGGTTGAATTATTAGTGTTCTACCGTCAGGAGTATTTACATTCGCCACCTGCGAAATTGGAGTACTTGTTCCGTAGTAATCAACAAACACATTAGAAAGCATATTAGGATTTGCTTTTCCAGCCCTAATATTTAAAAGTTTTTTTTCAAGATGAGAAATAGCATTAGACATCGAGTCCTTTGCTAAATCAAATATAATTACTAAATCTTCATTCATAGTTAAATTTTATAGATTGACCAATGTTCCTACATTTTCGCCTTTTAAAACTTTCAATAAATTATCTTCTTGATTCATGTCAAATACAATAATTGGAAGCTTATTTTCATGACTTAATGTAAATGCTGTAGTATCCATGATTTTCAGACCCTTACTAATCGCTTCTTTAAATGTAATTTTTTCAAATTTAAATGCATCAGAATTCTTATTAGGATCATCATTATAAATACCATCAACTCTAGTACCTTTTATAATTACATCAGCTTCGATTTCAATTGCTCTTAGAACCGCAGCAGAATCTGTTGTGAAGTATGGATTACCTGTTCCAGCACTAAAAATCACAATTCTTTTTTTATCTAAATGTCTTAATGCTTTCCTTTTGATATATGGCTCAGCCACTTTATTGACATTAATTGCACTTTGAAGTCTAGTTGGTAAACCTATATTTTCTAAAGTATTTTGAAGAGCTAAGCCATTGATTAAAGTAGCTAACATACCCATATAGTCTCCTTGAACCCTGTCAATTTTATATTCGTTATTGAACCCTCGATAAATATTTCCACCCCCAATTACAATTGCAATTTCAACCCCTTTATCATAAATCTTTTTAATTTCATTGGAGTATTTAATTAAGATTTCTGGGTCAATTCCTCCTTTTTTATCACCAACTAAAGCCTCACCTGAAAGTTTTAGTAGAATTCTATTGTATTTCATTTGAAATAATGTATTTCAAACAAATATAATACACATTTAGTGTGAAAAAAAATAAGAAATATATTTAGCCAATAGAAACCCTACTGTATGAAGTAATTTTGGTTTCACTACTAAATGATGATAAATATTGTGAGACAGTTTGCTTACTATCTTTTATAAAAGCTTGATGGATTAGAGTGTTATCCTTGAAAAATCTCTTTAATTTACCTTGGGCAATTTTATCAAGCATTTCTTCAGGTTTCCCCTCAGCTCTAAGCTGATCCTTTGCAATTTCAATTTCTTTTTCTACAATTTCAGAGTCAACACTATCTTCGTCTAATGCGATAGGGTTCATAGCTGCGATTTGCATTGAAATATCTTTTGCAGCAACATCGATATTTTCACATTTTTCAGAAAATCCAACTAAAGATGATATTTTATTTCCGGCATGAATATATGTTCCAACAAAAGCAGCATCGATTTTAGTAAAGTCATTTATTTGGATTTTTTCTCCAATAACGCCTGTTTGTTCAATAAGTTTTTCTTCAACTGACATATCACCAAGCTTAGATTTTAATAAATCTTCTTTGGATTTACATTTCAGACCATTGGTAGCAATTTTATATGCCAGATCGATAAAATCAGCATTTTTACCTACAAAGTCAGTTTCGCAAGCTAATACAATTCCAACTCCAGAAGTATTATCTTCATTCTTAATTGCGATTGCAACACCCTCTGATGATTCTCTGTCAGCTCTTTTTGCTGCAACTTTTTGACCTTTTTTTCTTAGAATTTCAATTGCAGAATCAAAATTGCCATCTGCTTCAACTAATGCTTTCTTGCAGTCCATCATACCAGCACCTGTTGTTTTTCTTAGTTTATTTACCTCAGCAGCAGTAACCTTTACCATGATATTTATTTTTTATCTTTTTTTGTTTTTGTCTTAGTTGTTTTCTTTTTAGCAGACGTTTTTTTGGCAGGAGCTTCTTCAGCAGGAGCTTCTTTGACAGGAGCTTCTTTGACAGGTGCCTTTTGTGTATCACCATTAGACTCCTCTTGATCTATATCAGAATTTCTTTCATCTAATCCTTCCTGAACAGCATTGCCTATGTGTTCTAAAATTTTAGAGATTGACTTTGAAGCATCATCATTTGCAGGAATAATATAGTCAATGTCCCTGGGATCAGAATTTGTATCAACCATTGCAAAAATCGGTATGTTAAGTTTTTGGGCCTCTTTAACAGCAATTTTTTCTCTTAATATATCAACTATAAAAATTGCACCTGGTAACCTTGTCATATTTGAAATTGAACCAAGATTTTTTTCTAATTTTTCTCTCAATCTTCCTATTTGAAGTTTTTCTTTTTTTGAAAGAGAATTAAAGGTGCCATCTTGCTTCATTCTGTCAATTGATGACATTTTTTTCACAGCTTTTCTTATTGTTACAAAGTTCGTAAGCATTCCCCCTGGCCACCTTTCAGTAATGTAAGGCATATTAATTTTCCTCGAAGACTCCGAAACAATATCTTTAGCTTGTTTTTTGGTCGCAACAAATAGTATTTTTCTTCCAGATGCTGCTATTTTTTTTAATGCATTTGAAGCATCTTCTAATTTTGCTACGGTTTTGTATAGATTTATGATATGAATCCCATTTCTTTCCATATATATATATGGAGACATATTAGGATTCCATTTTCTTGTTAGGTGACCAAAATGAACACCTGCTTTAATTAATTCTGATACTTGCGCTTTTTCCATTTTTTTAGTTTACTTTCTAATTTAATTAGCAATGTTTAAGTGGTATAAATTTGATTTAAGCCTTAAACATTTAGATGCTAAACTAATTCTATTAATTTATCTCTTAGAGAATTGGAATTTTTTCCTAGCTTTCTTCTGACCAAACTTCTTTCTTTCTACCATTCTTGGATCTCTTGTCAATAGGCCTAAAGGTTTAAGAAATTCTCGGTTTTTCTCATCAACCTCACATAGTGCTCTTGAAATAGCTAATCGAATTGCTTCAACTTGGCCTGTCATACCTCCACCACAAACATTGACGTTCATATCAAACTTATTAGTTTGATCGCAAACATTAAAGGGTTGGTTGATTTTAAACTGATGAGCAGTTGTTGGAAAATAGTCTTTCCAGTCCTTGGTATTGATAGTAAATTTGCCTTTACCTTTTTTCAAATAAATTCTTGCTACAGATGTCTTTCGTCTACCAATTTTGTGTATCGTTTCCATTAATTTACTTTATTTAAATCTATTGTGGAAGGTTTTTGAGCCTCAAATTTGTGATCGGAATCAGAGAAAACATGTAAATTTCTAAAAAGATTAGCACCTAATTTATTTTTAGGCAGCATACCTTTAACTGATTTTTCTATAATTGAATTTGGATTTTTTCCAAATTGTTCTAATGCACTCAATGATCTTTGTCCACCAGGGTAGCCGGTATACCTAATATACTTCTTTTGCTCCCATTTGTTTCCAGAAAGGTTAATTTTCTTAGAATTAATCACAATAACATTATCACCACAATCAACATGCGGCGTAAAGTTCGGTTTGTGTTTACCTCTTAATAAAATAGCAACCTTTGATGCTAGTCTTCCTAAAGTTTGACCATCCGCATCAACTATTACCCAATTTTTTTCAACTGTTTTTTTATTTGCAGATATTGTTTTAAAACTTGATGTATCCAAAATTCAATTATTATCAATCTCTTTTAAGAGGTTGCAAATCTACAATTATATATTTTATTAGCAAATAGTTAAAGAAATTTTTTTTCTTGAAGGAGGCCTCGTGAAAATTAGTGTGCTTCAAGCCAGTTTAGTCCATAATTTAGGTCAACTGTTAGAGGTACATTAATTTTATATGCTTGCTCCATTTCATTTCTGGCCAAATTGATGATCTCATTTAGCTCTGGTTTAAATACGTCAAAAACTAATTCATCATGTACTTGTAATAACATTTTACTTTTATAGTTGCCGTTGCTTAATTTATTTTGAATATTTATCATTGCTATTTTGATAATATCTGCGGCACTACCCTGAATTGGTGCATTAATAGCGTTTCTTTCTGCAGCACCTCTAACTATACTATTTTGTGAATTTATATCTTTTAAGTATCTCCTTCTTCCTAAAATTGTTTCAACAAACCCATTATCTCTTGCAAATGAAATTTGATTATTCATGTAATTCTTAAGTTTAGGGTATTTTTCAAAATACTTTTCAATTAATTCTTTAGACTCCTTCCTATTCAGATTAGTTTGATTACTTAAACCAAATGCAGACACACCATATATAATACCAAAATTTACAACTTTAGCATTCGATCTTTGTTCTTTTGTTACCTTATTTTTAGGAACATTAAAAACAGCTGATGCAGTCGATGAATGAATATCTTCTTTATTTTTAAAAGCACTCATCATATTCTCTTCTTCACTCAATGAAGCTATGATTCTTAATTCTATCTGTGAATAATCAGCAGCCATCAAAAAATAGTCTTTGTTCTTAGCTATGAATGCTTTTCTGATTTCTTTACCTCTTGACGTTCGAATTGGAATATTTTGAAGATTAGGATTTACACTACTTAGTCTTCCAGTTGAGGCAATTGTTTGAACATATTCAGTATGAATCCTATTTGTTGATTTATCAAGTTGTTTAGGAAGCGAATCAATGTAAGTATTAAGCAATTTAGAGATACTTCTATGATCTAAAACTAATTTTACAATATCATTTTTTGATGCTAGTTCTGTTAAGGTTTCCTCAGATGTTGAGTACTGGCCAGTTTTGGTCTTCTTTGGTTTGTCACTTATTTTCATTTTTTCAAACAAAACTTCACCTAATTGTTTGGGAGATGAAATATTAAATTCTTTACCAGATAATTCAAATATTTTTTTGGTTATGTCCCCTAATTCTTCTGTTGTTCTTTTTGATAAATTCTTTAAAAACTTTAAATCTAAGTTAATTCCCTCAGTTTCCATTATAGCAAGAGTTTTTAGCAGAGGGATTTCAATATTATTATAAAGTTCTAGCTGATGAAATTTTACTAAATCAGACATAAGGAGTGGTTTCAGTCGGTAGGCAAGACACGAAATTTCATAATTGAATAATTCTTTTATTTTCTTTATGATTGATAAATTCAGATAGTTATTGGAAATGCTTATAAAATCATGACTAATATCAGGATTAATCAAATAATGAGCGAGCTTAATATCAAAAACACCTCCTAAGATTCTTATTTTTTTTTGAGCTAATAATTTAATGTCTTGCTTCAGATCATTAGATATTTTTGAAATATTCTGATTTTCAAAAATTTTCTTTAGCAAAGCTTCAAATTTTTTAAAATCGTTTTTCATCACATAGGAAATATTACTATCCCAAGAGAAAGAAACAGATTCTAAAATTAAATCAGAATTTTCTGACTTTTCAGAAGAAATATTATAACTAATCTCTTTTTGCATTTCTATTTTCTGTAGAAATAATTTTGCAGAGATGTCGGACTGAATATTTTGGTAGATAATATCATGTTTGTCCTTATTATGACTATTACTATTTTCTTCAAATAAGTTAAATTGACCAAAACCAGGACTAACTTCAGCCTTCATCTCATGTGTTAAATTTTCTGATTCATTTTTTATTTCAACTTTAGAATTAGAAAAAATAGTGTCCAGTGAATTAAAAAGTCTTTTAAATTCTAAATTTTCAAATATTTTTTTTGTTTCATCTAATTTATCAACGTTGAGTTTTAAGTTTTCTATTTCAAATTCAATTGGGACATCTGTAATTATTGTTGCTAATTTTTTTGAAAGAATTCCCAAATCTTTATTTTGTTCAACTTTATCTTTTAATTTGCCTTTCAACTCGGACGTGTTTCTTAAAAGCTCTTCAATAGAACCAAATTCTTTAATAAATTTTTTGGCGGTCTTATCCCCAACTCCGGGAAGTCCTGGAATATTGTCTACTGAATCACCTTTCATTGCCAAAAAATCAATAACCTGAGATGTATTTGAAACCTCAAATTTTTCCAATACTTCATTAATGCCCCAAGTTTCATAACCACCTCCAAAAACAGGCCTATACATAAAAATTGATTCGTCAACTAATTGTGCAAAATCTTTATCCGGTGTAACCATATAGATGTCAAATTGCTTAGACTTTACTTTTTTTGCAATTGTACCAATGATATCGTCAGCCTCGTAGCCCTCTTTTACCAAAATCGAAATATTGAGTGATTTTAAGATCTTTTCAATAATTGGCACCGCAATTTTGATGGCCTCTGGCGTTTCATCTCTGTTAGATTTATATTGGTCAAATATTTTGATTCTATCTTGACTTCCACCTTTGTCAAAACATACGGCTAAATAATCAGGCCTCTCTCTTTTTATAACATCAAAAAGCGAATTAGTAAAACCTAAAATAGCTGAAGTGTCTAGACCCTTAGAGTTAATCCTAGGGTTTTTAATGAATGCATAATATCCACGAAATATTAAAGCATATGCGTCAATTAAAAATAAACGTTTTTTTTTATCCATTTATCCCTGATTAAGGTAGTATTGGGAATCTAGATTTATATTGCCATTATTATCGAATCGCGTCATACTAAAGCCCTTTTGAATTGAGTATGATCCACTTTGACCCATTTTATTCAGAGCAACATATCCGACTTGAAAATTTTTATAATTACTTCTTGGTTTTTTCACAATTCTTTCAATTGCAATTTTACAAGCATCCTCAGGAGAATATCCTTGCCTCATTAATTCGACAACAAGGAAGCTACCTACTGTTTTTATAACTTCTTCACCTAAACCAGTAGCTACTGCCCCCCCAATTTCATTATCAATAAATAAACCCGAACCAATAATTGGAGAATCACCGACTCGCCCCTGCATTTTATAAGCTAATCCACTTGTTGTGCACGCCCCACTAATATTTTGTTTTTCATCCATCGCCAACATGCCAATGGTATCATGATTTTCAATATTAATAATAGGCTTGTACTCTTCCTCTTTTTTCCACTTGATCCAATCTTTTTTAGACTTTTCGGTTAAAAGATTTTCCTCATTAAAACCCATTGATAAAGCATACTTTTTAGCCCCATATCCTGCTAACATTACATGAGGAGTTTTCTCCATCACCAAACGTGCAACAGAAATTGCATGCTTTATATCTTTTAAATAGACAACTGATCCGCAATTCCCCATGTAATCCATAATGCAAGCATCAAGGGTTACATTTCCTTCACGATCTGGAAGTCCACCAATTCCAACTGACTGGCCATCTTCATTTGCTTCTTCAATTCTGCAGCCTTGTTCTACTGCATCCAGAGAATTTCCGTTAGCGGATAAAATTTCCCATGCTTTTTCGGTTGCTTTTTTTACGTCCCATGTTGCAACTACAACTGTATTATTTGTTTGTTTTACTGAATTAGAGAAAGTTTTATCGATACTGAGTCCAATTCCAAGTGAAGCGACCCCCGATCTTTTTATAAAACTTCTTCTGTTCATTTTTTAAATTAATTTTTGTTTGGATAAAATTTGTTTAGTTGTTATTGAATATAACAATAGAAAAACAAAGCAAATTACAGCTACCCAATAAGATGTTATAATTCCAAAAATATCAGCAAGTTTTCCCTGAAGTGGAGGGATTATTGCACCACCTAATATCATCATTACCAAAAAAGATGAACCTTGTGAAGTATACTTTCCTAGTCCTGTAATACTTAATGAGAAAATACATGGCCACATAATTGAGCAAAATAAACCTCCGGTTAAAAACGCAAAAAGAGCAATTTCACCAGACCCAAATATCCCTACAAGCATAGCAATAACTCCTAGAAGACTAAATATTGCCATAATTTTGAGTGCATTATCTTTTGCCAAATAAAAACCAAAAATTTGTATTACGATTAAAAGAGAAAATATACCTATCTCAGAAATTGTAAGCGGATTACTGAATGCGTTTACAGCTATTACAACTCCAAACGCAATAAATGGTGTTATGAATAATAGTAACCTTTTTAAGGATTCAGAAATATCAAAAGCTCCAATAGAACCAGTCCATCTACCTATCATTAATCCACCCCAATACAATGCAATATATTTTGCGCTTTGAGCTTCATCAAGAACCGGGAGTCCAATAGCATTTAGTCCTTCACCAATATCAGCTTTTAAAAGCTCCCCAAGATTACTTTGGATTGTTACTTCTACTCCAACATAAGTAAAAATCGCAAGCATTCCCCAAGCAAGTTGAGGGTATTTTAAGGCTCCCCAACCTACAGAATTTTTATTTGCTGATGAATTTGCTCTAAATATTAATGCAAAAACAGATAAAAGACAAACAATGGTTAAAATTAATCTAATTATCTCTAAGTCTTCAATGGGACTATTTTCAAACGCAGGTGTGTATGAATAAAAAATCCAACCAAAGCATATAGTCATTATAACAGTCATTATAATAAGCATTGTTTTTGCTTTTGAGGCAGATTCAAAAGGTTCATCATTTTTTGCGTCAGGAAGATTCTTTGACACGTAGAAAAATCCTGCAACTAATAAAAATGCGATGGCTACAGCAATATATAAACCTTGAACTGAACTTAATTCAATAATGTCCCAATTTACTTCTGAAGCCGAACCAAACAAAACAAAAGCAATTAAAATCGGCCCGATGGCAGTTCCAAAAGAATTAACACCACCCGCTAAATTAAGCCTATTGGAACCAGTTGAAGGGTCTCCAAGTGATACTGCAAACGGATTTGCAGCTGTTTGCTGAAGAGAGAATCCTAATCCAATAATAAATAATGCAATTAGCACATAATAAAAAACCTGTGTATCTCCTTGCTCAGCACCATTTACGGAAGGATACATTACCAAGGCACCAAAAATTGAAATAATCAATCCATAAATAATTCCTTTTTTGTACCCCCAAGTATTCAAAATATCCTTTTTTGAATAGCTTGACCAAATAAATAATATCAAAGCACCGATAAAATATGCTCCATAAAATGCAAATTCGACAAGCTGAGCTTGAAATTGATCAATTTGAAAATATGTTTTACAAAATGGGATAAAAACACCGTTTGATGCTCCAAAAAACCCCCAAAAGAAAAACACTGTAATTAATGTAAATAATGCGGAATTATTTTGATTTTTCATTATTAAATAAGGTTAGTTAATATATTTTCTAAAATAAATAAAATAGATGAATTTTCTTAGTTTATAGAAATAAATCTAGGTAGTTGTTAAATTCTTGCATTCTTGTCTCAAGAAATTCCCCTTCTTCAAAATTTATCATAACATCAACCAAAGATCTATACCTCTCAATATCAGTATAAATTTCCTCAGCATATCTATTTTTATTTGAATTATTTAATCCGCTATAATAAAACAGTTTTTGCTGATATTTTTCAGCTATTTCATCAAATAATTTTCTAGCTTTTTCTTCTCTACCGATTTTGTAATAAGAAATAATGAATGGCTCTAAAAGAGTATAATACCCAAATTTATTTGTTGGGAATTTTTTCATGCATTTGTCTAAAATTTTTTCTGCTTCAATTTGCTTATTTTCAAAAATCAATTGTTTTGCAAGTCTTGAAATATTACTTCTATATGTGATGCTATTTTTTCTTGACTCAACATCAAAGTAAATATTCTTTTCATTCTCAATATTCCAATTCCATTTATCAACTATGCTTAACATTTTTTCCGAATCTATCATTCCCATTTCGTATGGGTTTGACCTATCGACTAAGGTTTTAATCGGAACAAGTTTATAGCACATTCCATCAAGCTGTAGAAAATCTTTCATCCACAAATAGTCTTCATCACCAAAAGCACCACCTGTAAAGTATATTGGTCTTTCCCAATTATTATTTGCAATTATATCAAGCATAATTAGCCTGTTCTTGTATAAAGCCTGTGATTTTATTTTGATAAATATTTCCTCTTCAATTAGTTCTGAATATTTTTCACTAACAATACCATTTTTAATAACATTGTCGATATTTACGGGAATTCTAACATTTTCTGTTGGCAGGAAATTAGCATTATAGTCTTGACTTCTTAATCCCGCCACATCATAACCTTGCCTCTTAAGAATTTCTCCGTATTTGTAATCCTTTACATCTTGAGTAATAAAATCTATAAACACATTAACATCAACCGTGTCTTGACTAATTTCTTCTTTAATGATGTAATCCCTAGTACCATGCCTATACTTGTCAACAGATAAACTGGAAGGGATTGGATCACTTTCATAAGCTTTTCTTTTCATTTGATTAATATACCAGTCAGTACTTAAAAGACTTGTATTAACTACCCTTACGTCGGTTCGGATTCCTTCAATTTCTTGAGCATACCACAGAGGGAAAGTATCGTTATCACCAATTGTAAATAATATTGCATTTTTATCACAGGACTCAAGATAATTGACGGCCATTTCGTAAGCTGTATATCTATCACTTCTGTCATGGTCATCCCAATTATTCATAGCTAAATTTACAGGCACAAAAAATAAACATAAAATGAAAGAAAGAATTCCAGCCCCCTTGATTTTAATTTTTTCAAATAAATCTGCAACATAATATGCCCCCAAACCAATAATTATTGAAAAAACATAAAATGATCCAACAACTGAGTAATCTCTTTCTCTTGGTTCAAATGGCCTTACGTTAGTGTAAACCTGAATTGCTATTCCAGTAAAAAGAAAGAATAAGATTAGTATCCAAAATAATTTTTTATCAACGTTATATAAAAAGTATAATCCAATTAAACCTAATAAAAGAGGCAGCAAAAAATATGTGTTTCGAGCCTTATTATCAATTACGTCTTTTGGTAGATTTTTTTGTGAAACTCCAAGACTCCATTCGTCAATAAAATTTATCCCACTAATCCAATTGCCATGCATATCCATTTTACCCTGTATATCATCTTGGCGACCTGAAAAATTCCACATAAAATAACGCCAATACATATATCCTATTTGATAATTAAATAAATAGTAAAGATTACTCATAAAAGATGGCTTTTCTATATCTAAAAACTGCCCATATTGTCTTAGAAAATTGTGAAAGTCCTCATAGTCAATTTCATTACTGTTAATTTTTCCTTTAAAGTCTTTTATAAAATCTACAAGTTCAGATTCCGATGCGTATCTAGGTTTAATCTTGAAATCAAGATAGCCAGTGTAGTTCAAATAATTTTCAGCATGTTCAGTACTCCACATTCTTGGAAGTATTGATGCGTGTTCAGAATTATAATTTTGGACTGCGTCCTTATAATCATTAACAATAACATATTTCTTTTTTATTAAATCTTTTTCATATTTGGGGTTGTCATCTTTGTAAGGCGTCTTTTTGTCCAACCCTGAATATTGGTCCGAAAATAATGGGCCATAAAAAAGATAAGTTTTTGGATATTGCTCAAGATTATAGTAAGCTAAAAGTTCTCTTGCATTAGAAGGATCATTTTCATTAACTACAACATCTGCGTTTGCACGAATTGGTAAGATTAACCATGAAGAAAAGCCAATAAAAATAAATAAAAAACAAAGGGTAAACGTGTTAGCGTTAACAAAACCTTTTTTTCTTGTGTAATTTATCAAAAAATAAAAAACATAGATTATGAACATAAAAGCTACCAAAGTTCCAGAATTAAATGGCAACCCTAAGTTGTTTACAAATAAAAGTTCTGTAGCACTGAAAAATTTTAAGGTATTCGGAAGCAATAACTTAAAGATACCCATAAGGATTGCTATCCCAATAGCATTAGCAATAATAAAACCAATAATAGGTTTTAGGTTTAATGATTTTAAAATTTCCTCTTGATTTTTAAAGTAGTAAATCATTACTATTGCGGGGATTACTAATAGTCCCATGAAATGAACCCCGAAAGATAGCCCTGTAACAAAGCAGATTAAAAGTAACCATTTATCACCATTTGCCTTATGCATATCAATTTCCCATCTTAATCCTAAATAAAACATAATTGCCATTATTAATGTAGCCATGGCATAAACCTCAGTCTCAACGGCACTAAACCAAAACGTGTCAGTAAAAGCAAATGAAATTGAACCAATAAAAGCAGAAATAGACACCATCAATTGTTTTTTAATTGTGTCTTTAATATCTGAGGTAAGTTTTTTTAAAACCAGCACTATTGACCAATACATAAATGAAATTGTCAATGCACTTGCGAAGCCACTCATTAAATTCATTGTAAAACCAATATTTTCTTTTTCGACAGCAAAAATCGAAAATATTGCGCCTAGCAACTGATAAAGTGGAGCCCCTGGTGGATGACCCACCTGAAGTTTTGCGGAAGTGGTTATATATTCACCGGTGTCCCAAAAACTAACTGTTGGCTCAGCGGTTAAATAATAAACGATAAATGAAATCAAAAAGCATAACCAGCCAATAATTAAATTCAGTTTTTCATCGTTCATCGCAAAAATAAATTTTTTCAAATGTATTAATAAAAAATTCTTCTTAACTCCAAATTTTAAACATAATTAGTTAAAATATATTGCTGAAATAAAATTTATTTTAAATTTGCATCCTCAATGGCCTATGGTGTAACTGGCAACACGTCTGGTTTTGGTCCAGAAGAGTCTAGGTTCGATCCCTAGTAGGCCAACTAGGTGCAAATATTAGCTAATGAAATATTTTATTGTATATTTGCACAACTGATTAATGATAATATTATGAGGGGACTATGAGTCCCCTCTTTTTATAGAAAAATGTTAAAAGAAAAAATAGACTTATTATTAACTAATTGTTTTGATCAGAGGCCTGAACTATTTCTGATTGATTTTTCAGTTTCTGAAAACAATGAAATTAGTGTCACTATTGATGGAGATAATGGGGTAAAAGTTGAAGATTGCATGTTTATAAGTAGAGCTATAGAAGCTAATTTGGACCGTGATGAAATTGATTTTTCATTGCAGGTTGCTTCATGTGGAGCAACTTCACCTTTAACTAACACACGCCAATACTCTAAACACCATGGAAGGACCCTTACAATTAAAACTATTGATCAAAAATTTGAAGGTAAATTAACTTATGCTAATAAAAAGTATATAAATATTGTTTGGAAAGTAAGGGAGCAAAAACCGGTTGGTAAAGGTAAAATTACTGTGGAAAAATCAATGGATATTGATTTAGATAAAATTAAAGAAGCAAAAGTCAAAATAAAATTTTAAAATATGGATAATTTAACGCTTATTGAATCATTTTCGGAATTCAAGGATGACAAGTTAATTGACAGGGTAACACTTATGGCTATTCTAGAAGAAGTATTTAGATCTGCTCTTAGAAGAAAGTATGGAGATGACGAAAATTTTGATATAATCATTAACCCTGATAAGGGAGATTTAGAAATTTGGAGAAACAGAATTGTTGTTGAAGATGATAATGTTGAAGATGATAATCTTGAAATAGCAATATCAGAAGCTAGAAAAATTGAACCTGATTTTGAGGTTGGTGAAGATGTTTCTGAGGAGGTTAAATTAATTGATCTTGGTAGAAGAGCAATATTAGCCTTACGTCAAAACTTAACCTCTAAAATTCATGAGCATGATAATACCAATGTGTATAAGAAGTTCAAGGAGCTAGAGGGTGAAATATATACTGCTGAAGTTCATCATATCAGACATAAGGCTATAATATTATTAGACGATGAGGGTAATGAAATCATTATGCCTAAGGACAGACAAATTCCCTCCGATTTTTTTAGAAAAGGTGACAATATTAGGGGAATAATTGAAAGCGTTGAATTAATTGGTACTAAGCCTTCAATTATTTTGTCTAGGACTTCACCAGTTTTCTTGGAAAAACTATTTGAGCAGGAAATTCCAGAGGTATTTGATGGTTTAATTACAATCAAAAAAGTTGTTAGAATACCTGGTGAAAAGGCTAAAGTTGCAGTTGACTCATATGATGACAGAATTGATCCAGTTGGTGCATGTGTTGGAATGAAAGGTTCAAGAATTCATGGCATAGTTAGAGAACTTGGTAATGAAAATATTGATGTTATAAATTACACGAATAATCTACAATTATTCATAACCAGAGCTCTTAACCCAGCAAGATTAAATTCAATGAAAATTGATGAAGAAAATAAAAGAGTTGAGGTTATCTTAAATCCTGAAGAGGTTAGTAAGGCTATTGGTAGAGGTGGTCACAATATAAGGTTAGCTGGTCAGTTAACAGGCTATGAGATTGATGTATTTAGGGAAGGAGTTGAAGAAGATGTTGAATTGACTGAATTTTCAGATGAAATCGATTCATGGGTTATTGAAGAGCTTGCAAAAGCTGGGCTTGACACTGCAAAAAGTGTTTTAGAACAAGATGCTGAAGATTTGGTAAAAAGAACCGATTTAGAAGAGGAAACAATTAATGATGTTCTTAAAATTTTAAAAGAAGAATTTGAAGATTAAAAAAATTAATAGCTATATATGGCAGAAACAATAAGGTTAAATAAAGTTCTTAGAGAGTTAAATATATCCATTGATAGGGTAGCAGATTTTTTAGAATCTAAGGGTCACAAAATTGAAAAAAGACCTACAGCTAAAATTTCTAAGGATTTATATGACTTGTTGTGTGATGAATTCCAGATAGATGCAGATAAAAAAATAGCATCTAAAGAGGTGGTTGAGGCAAAAAACAAAGAGAAGGAAAAAATTAGAGAGAAGCAGGAAAGAGAACAAGAAAATCACTTAAATAAATCTGAAACTGAAATCATTAAAGCTTCTTCAAAAGTAGTTCAGTTTAAAAAACTTGGCAAAATTGATCTCAACTCTAAATACGAGGATGCTAAATCTGTTATAAAAGATAAAACAGAACAAAACACTAATGAAAAAGCAAATCAGGTTCAAGATGATAAGGTTGACGAAACCTTAAAGAAAGATAATTACAAAAAACTTTCAGGCCTCACTTCTACTGGTGAAAAAATTGACTTAGAAAAACTTAAACAAGCACAATCTGAAACCCCAAAAACTAAATCTAAAAAGAGAAGAAGAAGAATTGTTTCAAAACAGGAAGATTCCTCTCAAAATAATGTATCAGCCTCAAAGTCTAAACAAAAGGAAAGGTTTAAAAGACCATTGAAAGAAGAGCCAAGCGAAGAAGAAGTTCAGCAGCAGATTAAAGAGACATTAGAAAAACTACAAGGTAAAACTTCAAAAGGAAAAGCTGCTAAATACAGAAAAGACAAAAGAGATCAGCACAAACAAAAAACGGAAGAAGAGCTAGCCGCTCTTAAAGAAGAAAGTAAAATATTAAAAGTAACTGAATTTGTAACTGCAAATGAGATTGCTACAATGATGGATGTTTCTCCAACCGAGATTATTTCAGCATGTATGACATTGGGTATGATGGTGACGCTAAATCAAAGATTGGATGCAGAGACTTTATCTATTGTTGCAGAAGAATTTGGATATAAGGTAGAGTTTGTAACAGCAGAAATTGAAGAGGAAAATATTGAACCTGAGGATTCTGCAGATGATTTAAAATCAAGACCTCCAATTGTAACAGTTATGGGTCATGTTGATCATGGAAAAACCTCTCTATTAGATTACATTAGAAAAGAAAATGTAATAGCAGGTGAGTCTGGTGGAATAACCCAGCACATTGGCGCGTATGGAGTTGAGCTAAATGATGGTCAAAAAATAACTTTTTTAGATACTCCTGGTCATGAGGCTTTTACTGCTATGCGAGCAAGAGGGGCTCAGGTTACAGATTTAGCAATAATTGTAATCGCAGCTGATGATGATATTATGCCTCAGACAAAGGAGGCTATATCCCACGCCCAGGCAGCGTCTGTTCCGATTGTATTTGCAATTAACAAGATTGACAAGCCAAATTCAAATCCCGATAAGATTAAAGAATCTCTTTCAAACATGAATTTGCTTGTGGAGGACTGGGGAGGAAAAATTCAATCTCATGATATATCTGCACTTAAAGGTGATGGTGTAAATGAGTTGCTGGAAAAGGTTCTTTTAGAAGCAGAATTGTTGGAGCTAAAAGCAAATCCGGATAAGGACGCAAGCGGAACTGTTGTTGAAGCATTTTTAGACAAGGGAAGAGGATATATTTCAACAATATTAGTACAGGCTGGTACACTTAAAATTGGTGATTTTGTTCTTGCCGGAAAAAATAGTGGAAAAGTTAAGGCTATGCAAGATGAAAGGGGTAATGAGGTTAAAGAGGCAGGTCCATCCACTCCGATATCAATTTTGGGCTTGGACGGCGCACCTCAAGCAGGAGATAAATTCTCCGTTTTTTCTGACGAGAGAGAAGCTAAGCAAATTGCAAATAAAAGAACACAGCTTCAGCGTGAGCAAACCGTCAGAACACAAAAACATATTACGCTTGATGAAATAGGAAGAAGAATTGCTCTAGGTGAGTTTAAAGAATTAAATATAATTTTAAAAGGAGATGTTGATGGATCAGTTGAAGCATTAACAGACTCATTACAAAAATTATCAACTGAAGAAATACAAGTTAACATTATTCATAAGGCGGTAGGCGCCATTACTGAAAGTGATGTTTTATTAGCTTCTGCCTCAGATGCTATTGTTGTAGGGTTTAATGTTCGACCAATGGGCAATGCTAGACAAATAGCTGACAAAGAACAAATAGACATTAGAACATATTCAATAATTTATGATGCTATAAATGATGTAAAAGACGCAATGGAAGGTATGTTGTCGCCTGACTTCAAGGAGGAGATTACAGGCTTATGCGAGGTCAGAGAAACTTATAAAATTTCAAAGATTGGAACTATTGCAGGATGTATGGTAACCAAAGGAAAAATTGTCAGGAATTCAGAAATCCGATTAATAAGAGAAGGGGTGGTAATATATACAGGTTCTCTTTCTTCTTTAAAAAGGTTTAAAGATGATGTTAAAGAAGTTTCTAAAGGATATGATTGTGGATTACAAATTACAGATTACAAGGATGTCAAAGTTGGAGATGAAATTGAAGGATTTGTAAATGTTGCAATAAAGAAAAAAATCTAATATATCATCGATTTTTCCTGGTTTAATTCTTCGTCAATTTCATCTACAAAAATTTCTTGAAGTTCAGGTCTGAAAATAAAAGCACTTCTAAATTTTTTTCTGATTTCAATAAGCCTTTTATCGGCTTCAAGTTGTGTATAATAATTTCCAACCCATACTTTATAATTGGGAGTTTCATATATAACATCTGCTGTAATATCATTAAATATTTCAATAAATTCTTTTATTATTTGTTCGGCATTATCTCTATCTCCACTGTAAATCTGAATTCTAAGATTTTGAATTTTAGAGTTAAGTTCTTTTTTTAATTTAATTACACTGTCAAGTTTATTACTTTGGCTAATTTTTATATTTCCATTTTGTCCAAATGAAGTTGCATAGGACAATGAAATTATCATAAAAAATGTTATAATTTTTGGCATCTATTTTCTATAAAATTTTTAATTAAATATAAGTTATATACAACACATATAAAACTCTATACTAAAAATAATAAAATATTACTAAGTATAGAAACTCATATTTTTACTTTATTTAGAACCATTATAAATTAGTTTTTTTCATAAATATTGTATAATTTATGTTTAAAATAACCATAATAGATGTTATTTTTGTGCTTCTATTTATAACAGGCTATTTTTGAATGGATTCAAAAGTATTTAGTATCAAAATTGCTTTAAAATTGTTTAAAAAACTAACCAAATTAAACAGTCTAAAATTCTACGCTTTTTACCTATTTTTCATAACCTCTTTTATTTCAACAAGTTATGGACAAGAAGGTGATCCTGTTGCCGGTAAAGCCTTATTTAATACTAATTGCGCTTCATGCCACAAGCTTGACCGAAAAATGACTGGTCCTGCTCTTCGGTATGTTGAAAAACGGTTAGCCGAAGATGAAGGATTAGACAGAGAATGGCTCTACAAATGGATCAGGAACAGCTCCTCGTTAATCAAATCTGGTGACTCCTATGCTGTAAAAATCTATGAAGAATATAACAGAGCTGCTATGACAGCCTACCCTCAGCTAACAAATGCAGATATTGATAATATTTTGGCTTATACTGCTCAGGACAAAGCTGTTCCAAAACCAGCTGCTGTTCCAGCTCAATTTAATACTGGGCCTTCTAACAATACAGGATTAACAGATGAAATAATTCTAGGAATTTTTACTTTACTCTTTTTAATGTTATCAATTGCTCTTGTAATTGTTACAACTGCATTAAAAAATCTTGCAAAAGATAAGGGGATAAAAATTGAAAAAAAGAAAAAGGGTAAGCCATTATGGAAATCTTATTTAGAAAATCAATTTTTAATGTTTTGCACTGCATTATTCTTTTTGTTTGCTAGTGCATATGAGTTCTATGGGTGGACGATGCAGGTGGGTGTAAATCAGGGTTACATGCCTGTACAACCTATTCATTATTCCCACAAAATCCATTCTGGTGATAATAAAATTGACTGTAATTACTGTCATTCCTCAGCCAAAGTTAGTAAGCATTCTGGTATTCCATCACTAAACATATGTATGAACTGTCACAAAAGTATTTATGAGTATAATGGTGAAACAACTGAAGAATACACTAAAGAATTTTATGACGCTGAAATTCAAAAATTATACAAGGCAGTAGGATGGGATGATGAGGCACAAGAGTACACTGGAGTCACATATCCTGTAAAATGGGTAAGAATTCACAATTTACCAGATTTCGCTTATTTTAATCATTCACAGCACGTAAATGTTGCTGGTATTGAATGTCAGACTTGTCATGGTCCGGTAGAGGAGATGGAGATAATGTATCAACACTCTTCTTTAACCATGGGTTGGTGTATAAATTGCCACAGAGAAACTAATGTTAATATTAAAGACAATGAATATTATGATAGAATTCATGCAGAGTTGTCAAAAAAATATGGTGTTGAAGAGTTAACAGCTGCTCAAATGGGCGGGCTAGAATGTGGTAAATGTCATTATTAATTAGATAAAATTATAGATGTCAAATAATAAAAAATATTGGAAAAATTTAGCAGAGCTTAATTCTGCAAATAACGATGTATTTGATGATCTGCAAAACAAAGAATTTGTTCAAGAAATACCAGTTGACGAGTTTTTATCTGACAAAGATAATCTTGCTAATAGTTCCACCTCAAGAAGAGATTTTCTGAAATATATTGGTTTTAGTACAGCAGCAGCAACTCTAGCAGCGTGCGAAGGCCCGGTGGTTAAGTCTATCCCATATGTTGTACAGCCAAAAGAAATTATACCTGGAATTGCAAACTACTATGCAACAACTATAGGAAATGGTTACGATTTTGCTAATATTCTTATCAAAAGCAGAGAGGGAAGGCCTATAAAAGTCGAAAAAAATAAGTTAGCTCCAGATTCAAAATCGGCTAATGGTAGAGTACACGCATCTATACTTGATCTTTATGACAATGCTAGATTGGCACAACCAACAAAAGATAATATGCCTATTTCATGGTTTGGATTTGAATACGAAACAAAGTCTGAACTTGAGAAAATTTCAGCAAGTAATAAAGAAATTGTTTTATTGACTCAGACATTTGCAAGTCCTTCAACAAAGAGCTTAATCGAAGAATTCAAATCAAATTATAAGAATGTCAAACATATAACCTATGATTCGTTTTCTGAATCTGCAGCTCTTAATGCTTATGAATCGAGATATGGAGTTCGAGGCCTTTCAAATTATGATTTTTCAGAATCTAAAGTTATTGTTTCAATTGGTGCAGATTTCTTAGGCGATTGGCAAGGAGGTGGATTTGACTGTTCTTACGCGAAAGGCAGAATCCCTGATAACGGAATAATGTCTAGACATTTTCAATTTGAATCAAATATGACACTCTCCGGAGCTAATGCAGATGTTAGAGTTCCTCTAAAATTAAACGAGCAAAAACTTGTTCTTATTGAAATTTATAAGTCTGTTGTCGGAAATAAAATCCAGCTCAAATCTGACATTTCCTTAAATAAAAAAACAAAGAAAATTGTCGACGCATTAATTAGGGAAATCAAATCTGCTGCTGATGGTTCAGTTGTCATTTCAGGAATTAAGGACGAGGACTATCAATCATTAGTTTTAGAAATCAACGAAGAGCTAAATAGCTATTCTTTCAACCCATCCAAAACAATTTTTACAAGAAGTAGTGATGATGAAAAGATTTCCAGACTAATTTCTAGCATGAATAATGGAGATGTTGGTGCGTTAATTATGTCTGGTGTGAATCCGATTTACTCTCTTGCTGACTCCGAAGAATTTTTCAAAGGCTTAGTTAAAGTAGACATGTCAATATGTTTTTCAATGAAAAATGATGAAACAGCATTGGCTTCAAAATATGTAGCTGCTACAAATCATTATTTAGAATCATGGGGAGATTTTGAGTTGGTTTCTGGTGAGTTTTCTTTAGCACAGCCTGTAATAAGAACATTATTTGACACAAAACAGTTCCAAGAATTATTACTTATTTGGTCTGGAAATAAAATATCACTGCATGATTACATAAAGAACTTTTGGAAAGCAAATGTATTAGGTTTAGATTCTTGGAATAAAGCACTTCACGATGGTATCTATTATAAAACTTCATCCTTAGGTTTTGCTAAGCGAACTAACAAGTTTAAACATCAAGATAAAACATTTAGAATTGTCGATACAAACTCCCCAAATTCTTTTGAGTTAAATATTTATCCTAAAACAGGGATGGGAGACGGGAAGCATGCTAATAATCCTTGGCTACAAGAATTCCCTGACCCATTGACTAGGGCAACTTGGGATAATTATTTGACTATTTCAGAATTTGATGCAAGAGAAAATGGATTGTATTTAGAGCCTAGTACATTTTTTAATCAATCAAGAAATGACGCTGATGGTGGTCTAAACGGTAAATATGCATTCATAAAATTAGGTAAAAAAGAGATAAAAGCACCTGTACTAATACAGCCTGGACAAGCAAGGGGAACTCTTGGTCTAGCTATTGGGTATGGTAGATATCAAGGAGTAAAAACTGAAATGATGGTTGGTGTGAATGCTTTTAATTTGTATAATGACTTTAACCCTGTACAATCCGTTGAAATCTTTCCGACTGATGAAATTCATGAGTTTGCTTTGATTCAATTACAAAATACTTTGATGGGAAGGGGAGATATAATCAAAGAAACAACACTTGATGAGTTTAATACAAAAAGTGTTGAGGTATGGAACAGTCAAGCAGTTGTTTCTTTAAATCATATTGAAACCCCTGTTTCATCCCCTGATGTTGATTTGTGGCAAGAATTTGACAGATCAATTGGTCATCACTTTAATCTGTCAATCGATCTAAATGCTTGTACTGGTTGTGGAGCATGTGTAATAGCATGTCACGCAGAAAACAATGTTCCAGTTGTGGGAAAGAGAGAGATAAGAAAGAGTAGAGATATGCACTGGCTTAGAATTGACAGGTACTATTCATCTGAAGATTCTTTCTATGATGACGATATGAAAAAAGACAACATCAGCGGAATAGGAAGTTCTGTAACATCATTTGCAGAATTAGAAAACCCGTCTGAAAACCCTCAGGTTGCATTCCAACCTATTATGTGTCAACATTGTAATCACGCTCCTTGTGAAACAGTTTGCCCTGTTGCTGCGACTAGTCATGGAAGGCAAGGACAAAATCATATGGCTTACAATAGATGTGTTGGTACTAGATATTGTGCTAATAATTGCCCATATAAAGTAAGAAGGTTTAATTGGTTCTTGTATAACGGTAATGATGAATTTGATTATCACATGAATAATGATTTAGGAAGAATGGTTATTAACCCTGATGTTACTGTTAGATCAAGGGGGGTAATGGAAAAGTGCTCATTTTGTATTCAAAATACTCAGGCAGTTATTTTAAAAGCTAAAAATGAAGGAAGACCTGTTGCAGCTGGTGAATTTAATGATACTTGCGCTTGTGCCTCAGCTTGTTCTAGTGGAGCAATGAGATTTGGAGATTTAAATGAGCCTGGAAGTAAAATTGCAGAACTTAAGAAAAATAAAAGAGCTTATCATTTACTTGATGCTGTTGGAACTAAACCAAATGTGGTTTATCAAGTAAAAGTTAGAAATACTAAAAAAAATGTTTAATAATTAAAACATTATGGGATCCCACTACGAAGCACCAATTAGAAGACCATTAGTCGCTGGGGAGAAATCCTACCACGATGTGACAGTTGATATTGCTAGGCCCATTGAAACCAGAGCTAATAAGCAGTGGTGGATTGTTTTTCTAATATCGCTAGCAATGTTTTTGTGGGGTTTAGGATGGATAATTTACACTATTTCCACTGGAATTGGTGTCTGGGGCTTAAATAAAACCGTGGGTTGGGCCTGGGATATTACAAATTTTGTTTGGTGGGTAGGAATTGGTCACGCTGGAACCTTGATATCAGCAGTATTACTCTTATTTAGACAAAAATGGAGAATGGCTATTAACAGATCCGCTGAAGCGATGACTATATTTTCTGTAATCCAAGCAGGACTATTTCCAATTATTCACATGGGTAGACCCTGGCTTGCATATTGGATGCTCCCTATACCGAATGGATTTGGTTCATTGTGGGTTAATTTTAATTCTCCCCTCTTATGGGATGTATTTGCTATTTCAACTTACCTTTCAGTTTCTCTTGTTTTTTGGTGGACTGGTTTATTACCTGATTTTGCAATGATTAGAGATAGGGCAGTAAAGCCATTTCAAAAAAGAATTTATAGTATATTAAGTTTTGGTTGGTCTGGTCGCGCAAAAGATTGGCAAAGATTTGAAGAAGTATCACTTGTTCTTGCAGGTCTAGCAACCCCTCTTGTTCTTTCTGTTCACACAATTGTATCTTTTGACTTTGCAACTTCTGTTATCCCTGGATGGCATACAACGATATTTCCGCCTTATTTTGTAGCTGGTGCAATCTTTTCAGGATTTGCAATGGTTAATACTCTGTTGATTATAATGAGAAAAGTGTGTAATATGGAGGCTTATATAACACTACAGCATATTGAATTAATGAATATCGTGATAATGATTACGGGTTCTATTGTTGGAGTGGCTTACATAACTGAACTATTTATTGCCTGGTACTCAGGGGTTGAGTATGAACAGTATGCATTCTTAAATAGAGCTACAGGTCCATATGCGTGGGCATATTGGGCGATGATGAGTTGTAATGTATTTTCTCCTCAGTTTATGTGGTTTAAAAAATTAAGGACAAGTATTATGTTCTCATTTTTTATTTCAATAGTCGTTAATATTGGGATGTGGTTTGAAAGATTTGTTATTATTGTAACCTCTCTTCACAGGGATTATTTACCATCCTCATGGACCCAGTTTTCACCGTCACCTGCGGACATAAGTATTTTCATTGGAACAATTGGATTCTTTTTTGTTTTATTTCTGTTGTACGCGAGAACATTCCCAGTTATTGCTCAGGCCGAAGTAAAAACAATACTAAAGAGTTCAGGTGAAAAATATAAAAAATTGAGAGATAGCGGTAAATCACTTGTGGGTAAAGGAGCTGATGAAAGAACTTCAAAAATTATAAATAATAGCTAATATGGGATCAGAAAAAATATTTCATGCTTTTTATAATGATGACGATATTTTGTTATCCGCTGTGAAAAAAATCAGGGATAATCATTATGACATTGAAGAGATTTATACTCCTTTCCCAGTTCATGGATTGGATAAAGTTATGGGTCTAGAACCTACCAGAATTGCAATTGCAGCATTTATTTATGGATGTATAGGAATCACTGTGGCAACATTAATGATGAATTATATAATGATAGTTGATTGGCCTCAAAATATTGGTGGAAAGCCAAGCTTTAGTTATATGGAAAATTTACCTGCTTTTGTGCCAATAATGTTTGAGATGACTGTGTTTCATGCGGCACATTTGATGGTCATCACTTTTTACCTGAGGAGTAAAATGTGGCCTCTAAAGAAAGCTGAAAATCCAGATCCCAGAACAACTGATGATCATTTCTTAGTAGAAATTCATACCAATAAGCCCGAGGGTGCATTGAAAAAGTTATTAAGGGAGTCTGGAGCAGTTGAGATTAACGAAGTAAAACCCAAAGTGTATTTATGATTAATTATAGCTGTAAAATATTGTTAATTTTTACAATAGTTCTTCAATCATGTTGGGGCGATAAAGGAGCACCAAATTATGAATATATGCCAAACATGTATGAATCTTTAAGCTATGAGGCATATTCAGAAAATCAAATATTTGAAGATGAATTATCTGCCAGGTTACCGGTTGAAGGTACAATCCCGAGAGGCTATTCACTGTATGAGTATGAAGACACAAATGAGGGTTATGATTTAGCAAAAAAAGAACTATCAAATCCTTTTTCATTTGCTCAAAAAGATATTTTGGAGGCAAAAGAACTGTATACCGTCCATTGTGGTATATGTCACGGAGCAAAAGGTGCAGGGCAGGGAATTTTAGTCAAAAGAGAAAAAATCCTAGGGGTTCCTAGTTATGCTGATCCAGGAAGAGCAATTACATCTGGAAGTACATATCATGTCATATATTATGGTAGGAATTCAATGGGTTCCTATGCTAATCAACTAAATGAAAAAGAAAGATGGATGGTTACATCTTATGTAATGAAATTAAAATCGGATTTAAGTAAATAGAATTTAATATGTATACCTTATCAAATAGATTTAAAATCTTTTCATTATCCTTAATAATCTTAGGCTCATTAGGTTGGTTCTATTCTTATTCAAAATCTCATTTAACAATTGAGGAGGTTAAAATTTTATTGGCTGAAGAATCTCATTACGGATCCCATTCTGACCAAACTCATTCAATGGATCATCAGAATGAAATACATCATAATGAAGGGGTATATGAAGATGATTACCTTGAAGTTGATCATGAAGCTCACGGTCATAAAGCTCACGGTCATGAAGATGAACATGCTGAACATGTTTTACACCAGATTCACAATAGACCTTATGCTGCTTTGTACGTTGCTGCATTCTTTTTTATGATGATTTCCTTAGGAGTTTTAGCATTTTATGCTATTCAATATGCATCACAGGCTGGGTGGTCTCCAGTTCTTTTTAGGGTAATGGAGGCCATAACTTATTATTTGCTACCTGGAGCTATAATTGTTTTATTAATTGCAATTATAGGTGATAAGCATATTTTTATTTGGATGGACCCAGAAGTTGTTGCTCATGACAAAATTATTCAAGGAAAAGAAAGTTGGCTTAATAAAAATGCATTCATTGTAAGAGGTCTAATCTATATCGGTGGTTGGTCATTGTATAGATATTTTTCTAGGAAATTTTCTCTGGCTCAAGATAAAGCAAATGACAATAAAAATTTTAAAAGAAACTTTCAGATTTCTGCTGGGTTTTTAGTTTTCTTTATTTATACCGAGTCCATGATGTCATGGGATTGGATTATGAGTGTTGATCCGCATTGGTTTAGTACTTTATTCGGATGGTATGTCCTTGCTAGTATGGTAGTAAGCGGTATAACTGTTATTGCATTAATTACTATTTACTTAAACAGTAAAGGTCTAATGAAATATGTCAATGATAGCCACTTACATGACTTAGCTAAATTCATGTTTGGCTTTAGTGTTTTTTGGGCCTACCTGTGGTTTTCACAGTTCATGCTAATATGGTATGCGAATATCCCAGAAGAGGTTACATATTTTGTCACTAGAATTGAAATGTATCCTATTCCATTTTTTACAATGTTTTGTTTAAATTTTATTTTTCCATTTCTAGTTCTTATGAATAGTGACTACAAAAGGATTCCAATATTTATTATAATGGCAGGGGTTATAATTTTAGTTGGACATTACATGGATGTTTACATGATGATTATGCCCGCAACTGTTATAGACAGATATGGATTCGGAATTGCAGAATTTAGTTCCATATTAATATTTTTAGGCTTATTTTTGCTGCTTGTTTTTTATGCATTATCTAAAGAAGAATTATTAGCAAAAGGAAATCCAATGATTAAGGAAAGTGAAAACTTTCATTACTAATTTGAATAAGTGAATATGACAACCCTATTTATAATATTAATTCTAACATTCATTACAATTGCCATTTGGCAAATGATTAAAATATTTGACTTATCAAGGGTAATTTCAGGGGTAAAGATTGATGATTCTCAAATTGCTAATGATAAAGATAATTCTACCCAAGCAAAATTAATGTTAGGCTTTCTAGCCTTCATATACGCTATAACAATATTTTCTCTTGTTAAATATGGAAAATTTCCTTTAATCTCTAATGCGGCGTCTGAGCATGGTCAACAAATAGATACATTGATGATTTGGACTATAGTTTTGATTTTTATAGTTCAAACAATTACTCAATTTCTATTATATTTCTTTGCATATAAATACAAGGGAAGTAAAACATCCAAAGCTTTATTTTACACCGATAATCATAAACTGGAATTATTGTGGACTACTATCCCAGCGATTGTATTGACTGGTTTTATTACCTACGGTCTTTTAACATGGTCAGATGTTATGAATATGCAAAAAGATAATGATCCAATGGTTATAGAACTTTATGCCCAACAATTTAATTGGAAGGCAAGATACGCAGGAGAGGATAATGTATTAGGAAAATCAAATGTTAGACTTATTGATATTGACAGGGCTAATATATTGGGGCTTGATGAAAATGACCCGAACGCCGCTGATGATGTAATTACAACAGAACTTCATCTGCCGGTTGATAGGCCGATATTATTTATAATGAGGTCTCAGGATGTTCTTCATTCGGCATATATGCCACATTTTAGAGCACAAATGAATTGTGTTCCTGGAATGATCACTAAGTTTGCATTTACCCCAAAAGTTACCACAGAAGAAATGAGGAAAAATCCATCTATGATTGATAAAGTAATTAATATCAATAATTTAAGGGAAGCTAAAAGTGAAGAGTTAGCTTTGAAAGGTGAAGAACCTCTAGATCCTTATGAATTTGATTATTTATTATTGTGTAATAAAATCTGTGGGAAGTCTCACTATAACATGCAAATGAAAATTATTGTCGAAACCCAACAAGAATTTGACACTTGGTACGGACAACAAACTTTATTTAGGAATTCGCTAATTGCGCAAAATTAAAACTATGGCAGAATATATAGAATTTGATAAAGATCATCACGCCCACCATCACAAAGAAACATTTATAACTAAATATATCTTTAGTCAAGATCATAAAATGATTGCTAAACAATATTTGTTCACAGGTGTTTTTTTCATGGGTATAATTGGAATACTAATGTCAGCATTAATGCGAATGCAAATTGCCTGGCCAGAAGAACCAAATATCTTTTTTGACTTTTTATTAGGAAAGTGGGCACCAGAAGGAGTTATGGACGCAGATATCTATTTAGCACTTGTCACAATGCATGGTACGATTATGGTTTTCTTTGTACTTACAGCAGGGTTAAGTGGAACTTTTAGTAATTTACTTATTCCTTTACAGTTGGGTGCCCGTGATATGGCCTCTGGTTTTCTAAATATGATTGCTTTCTGGCTATTCTTTTTGTCCACTGTTATAATGGTTACATCAATTTTTGTTGAAGCTGGACCAGCAGCTGCAGGTTGGACGATTTATCCTCCTCTAAGTGCTCTTGAAATGGCACAACCAGGATCAGGTTTAGGAATGACTTTATGGCTGGTTTCTATGGCATTTTTTATTGCATCTTCATTATTAGGTTCATTAAATTATATCGTTACTGTCCTAAATCTAAGGACAAAGGGTATGTCACTTACAAGAATGCCTTTAACAATTTGGGCATTTTTTGTTACTGCCATCATTGGTGCGATTTCATTTCCTGTACTTTTGTCAGCGGCTCTATTATTAATTATGGATAGAAGCTTTGGAACCTCTTTTTTCTTATCTGATATTTTTATCCAAGGTGAAGTATTACACTATCAGGGAGGATCTCCTGTTTTATTCGAGCACCTATTTTGGTTTTTAGGACACCCTGAAGTTTATATTGTATTATTACCGGCACTTGGAATTGCTTCTGAGGTAATAGCAACCCATGCTAGAAAACCAATTTTTGGTTATAAAGCAATGATCATTTCTATTTTGGCTATTGCATTTTTATCAACAATTGTGTGGGGTCACCATATGTTTGTAACAGGAATGAATCCTTTCCTAGGTTCTGTATTTACTTTTACAACCCTATTAATTGCGATTCCTTCAGCTGTAAAAGCCTTTAATTATATTACGACTCTTTGGAAAGGAAATATTCAATTTAATACTCCTATGCTCTTCGCGATTGGATTTGTTTCAACATTTATCACAGGTGGTTTAACAGGAATTATTTTGGGTGACAGCGCTCTAGATATAAATGTTCATGATACATATTTTGTGGTTGCACATTTTCATTTAGTAATGGGTATATCGGCACTTTATGGAATGTTGGCAGGAATATATCATTGGTATCCAATCCTCTTTGGAAAAATGATGAATAAAAATCTTGGTTACATACATTTTTGGGTAACTGCTATTTCAGCATATGGTGTATTTTTCCCAATGCATTTTATTGGAATGGCTGGACTACCAAGAAGATATTATTCTAATACAAATTTCCCTCTTTTTGACGACCTTGCAGATACTAATCAGATTATCACAATGTTTGCTCTAATGGGCGCTGCAGTGCAGCTAGTTTTCTTATATAACTTTATGTATAATATCTTTTACGGTAAAAAAGCTCCACAAAACCCTTGGAAGTCGACCACTTTAGAGTGGACTGCATCTCAAAAACACATTCATGGAAATTGGCAAGGAAAAATCCCTGAGGTTCATAGGTGGCCCTATGATTATAGTAAGCCAGATTATAAAGAAGATTTTGTCCCTCAACATATCCCACTGAAGAAGGGCGAAGAAGAATATTAATTCTCATATCAGAATAAAGAAAAAGCTTTTCTAAAGTTAGAAAGGCTTTTTCTTTATATTTGTTTTTATGAATGAAAACCTTGACCCTTCTGCTGAAAATCTTTCCGAAAATGAGAGAGAATTTGAAAATAACCTAAGACCAATTTCATTTAACGATTTTTCTGGCCAAGAGCATGTTATAAGTAATCTTAAAATATTTGTAGAAGCTGCAAATCAACGAAATGATGCTTTGGATCATACTCTATTTCATGGCCCACCAGGACTTGGAAAAACTACTCTAGCTAATATTTTGGCAAAAGAGCTGGACGTTGAAATTAAAGTAACATCTGGCCCTGTGTTAGATAAACCAGCTGACCTAGCGGGTTTATTAACAAATCTTAAAGAGAGAGATGTATTATTTATTGACGAAATTCATAGACTTAGTCCCATAGTTGAAGAATATCTTTACTCAGCTATGGAAGATTATAAAATTGATATAATGATTGAGTCTGGCCCCAATGCTAGATCTGTAGAAATTAATCTGGAACCCTTCACCCTTGTTGGTGCAACAACTAGATCAGGATTACTTACAGCCCCGATGCGAGCAAGGTTCGGGATAACAAATAGATTAAAATATTATGATTCTAAATTACTTTCAACCATAGTTGAAAGAAGTGCGAAGATATTAGATATAGGCATCTCAATGGAAGCTGCAATTGAAATCGCTGGAAGAAGTAGAGGTACACCAAGAATTGCTAATTCACTTCTACGAAGAGTAAGGGATTTTGCTCAAATAAAGGGTGATGGAAAAATTGATATTACTATTACAAAATCAAGTTTGAAGGCATTAAACGTTGATATAAGTGGTCTTGACGAAATGGATAATAAGATATTAAGTACAATTATTGATAAGTTTGGTGGTGGTCCAGTTGGAATTACGACCTTGGCAACAGCAGTGAGTGAAAACCCTGAAACTATTGAGGAAGTCTATGAACCATTTCTAATTCAGCAGGGTTTTATAATGAGAACCCCTCGTGGACGTGAAGCTACTGAATTAGCGTTTAAACATTTAAACAAAGAATTTAAGCCATCTCAAAAAGGACTTTTTTAGACTCACATGTATAATCATACTAATATAGAAAGTCTTACAATTGATATTAAAAGTAGAGCAAAGACTCTAGGTTTTTTGTCTTGTGGTATTAGTAAGGCTGGGTTTTTGGAGGAGGAGGCTCCTAACCTTGAAAACTGGTTAAATAAAAACATGAATGGTGAGATGTCTTATATGGAAAGAAACTTTGATATGAGATTAGACCCTACAAAAATTGTTGAAGGGGCAAAAAGCGTGATATCATTGACATATAATTATTACAGAGAAAAAACTTGTAAAGATTCAAATTTTAAGATTTCAAAATATGCTTATGGAGATGACTATCACTTTGTAATTAAAAATAAATTAAAGGATTTATTTGAATACATTAAGGAAGAAACTGGTGACATAAACGGTCGAGTTTTTGTCGACTCAGCCCCAGTTTTGGAGCGGGCATGGGCTAAAAAAAGTGGATTAGGATGGATTGGAAAAAATACCAACCTTATTTCAAAAAAAAATGGCTCCTTTTTTTTCTTATGTGAAATTATTTTAGACTTAGAATTGGAGTATGATCATATCGAAACAGATCATTGTGGATCTTGTACTGCATGCATTGATGCCTGCCCTACAAATGCTATTGTAGAACCATATGTTGTTGACGGTACTAGATGTATTTCTTATTATACAATTGAGCTTAAAAATAATATACCAGATTATGCCAAAAATACTTATGACGATTGGATTTTTGGATGTGATATTTGTCAAGATGTATGCCCATGGAATAGGTTTTCTAAACCACATAAAGAGCCTTTATTTAACCCTAATGATGAGTTTTTATCTATGAATAAAAATGATTGGATTGAGATGACTGAAGAAACTTTTAATAAGGTGTTTAAAAACTCCGCAATTAAAAGAGCAGGCTTTGATGGAATCAAACGTAATATTGAGTTTATAAAAAGGAAATAATTCTAAAATTTTAAGATTATTTACATTAATTTGCCTAATCAAATAATTTAACAACTCAAGACTAGATGATCACTCATATAAAAGGAAGATTATCCGAAAAATCACCAACTAATGTTGTCATTGAAACAAACGGAATTGGATACTGGATAAATATTTCTCTAACTACATTTTCTCAGATCCCAGACCAAGAAAATATTAAGTTATTTACACATCTTCAAATTAAAGAGGATTCTCATTCTTTGTATGGGTTTTATACTCTAAAAGAAAGGGAAATTTTTAGACTTTTAATTTCTGTTAGCGGTGTTGGAACTAGTACAGCTAGAACAATGCTTTCTTCACTTACCCCAGAACAAGTAATCGATGCAATATCATCAAATAATGTTTCGGTTGTTCAATCAGTCAAGGGAATTGGAAGCAAAACAGCTCAGAGATTAATTATAGAATTAAGAGATAAAGTATTAAAAGTATATGATATTGATGAAGCTTTTGTTGATTCAAACAATACCACAAGAGAAGAAGCGTTATCTGCTTTAGAGGTTCTTGGTATAAATAAGAAATCTGCAGGGAGATTAGTTGATAAAATAATTAAAGATAATTTAGATATTACTGTAGAGGAAATCATCAAGGAGACTTTGAAAAATATTTAATTTACTTAATGCTACCTGCTTTAAATCTTAGATTTTTTGTCTTTGCTTTACTTTCAATACTGTTAGTAGATAAAATTGGTGCACAAGAGGCTGATATTGGAGAAATAAGTATTCCTAACCCATCTAGTTACATAGAAAACTATGAGTATGATCCAGCTAGTGATTTATATTATTATAATATTAAAGTTGGAGAATATGATATTAGCTATCCGATTATATTAACTCCCGATGAATATCAAGAACTAATATTAAAAGAGGATTTAAAAAACTATTATAAATCCAAAATCGATGCAGCTGAGGGTAAAAAAGATGGTTCGGAGGATGATCAAAAAAATCTTATACCGGAGATATATGTTAATTCGCAATTATTTGAATCAATATTTGGGGGAAATTCAATCCAAGTTGTTCCTCAAGGTTCCTTAGAAGTTGATTTAGGGGTCCTTTATACCAAACAAGATAATCCTGCTTTCTCTCCAAGAAACAGAAGTAATTTAACATTTGATTTTGACCAGAGAATTGGATTGAGCTTAGTTGGAAAAGTTGGAACAAGAGTACAGGTTAATGCAAATTTTGACACACAATCCTCTTTTGATTTTCAAAATTTATTAAAGCTAGAATATGAACCTACTGAGGATGACATAATTCAAAAAATTGAGGTTGGTAATGTAAGTATGCCACTTAATAGTTCTCTCATTTCCGGTGCACAAAGTCTTTTCGGAGTCAAAACTGAACTTAAGTTTGGTAAAACAAGAATAAAGGCAATTTTTTCAGAACAAAAATCTGAATCAAGGTCAGTTGTTTCCGAGGGTGGAGGAACAGTTCAAGAATTTGAATTTAGGGCTTTAGATTATGACGAAAACAGACACTTCTTTTTGAGTCACTATTTTCGTAACAAGTATGATCAATCCCTAGAAAATTATCCTTACATAAACTCCAATGTTCAAATTACAAGGGCTGAGGTTTGGGTTACAAATAGAAATAATCAAATAGAAGATGTAAGGAATATTTTGGCATTTCAAGACTTGGGTGAAACTGAAAATATATCATCTTCGGTTAATGTTTTATCTCCTCCAAATTCATACCCTGATAATTCAAATAACGCATACGATCCTACAGCAATTGGTGATGCTGGATCACAATTAACAAATTTGGTTAGAGATATTTCATCTGTTCAATCTGGGATACTAGTTTCAAACGTTAGTGAAGGAATAGATTATGGTAAATTAGAAAACGCTCAAAAACTCAGAGAAAATATTGATTACCAAATTCATCCTCAGCTTGGATATATCTCATTAACACAAAAGTTAGATAATGATGAGATTCTTGCCGTTGCATTTCAATACACTGTTGGAGACCAAGTTTTTCAAGTAGGAGAATTTGCTAATGATGGAGTTCAAGCAACAGAAGTTTCTTTTGAAAATGACAATCAAGTTGTAAACTCTAATAATCTTATTTTAAAATTATTGAAAAGCACGGTTACAAATGTTGATGAGCCAATTTGGGATTTAATGATGAAGAATATTTATAATACTGGTGCATTTCAACTAGAAAGAGAGGATTTTAAATTAAATATTTTCTACAAGGAATCCTCAGAATTAAATTATATAACACCAGTTGAGGGAACACCATTCCCAACATCAACTGGAAGCCCCCCCATTGATGAACAACCATTACTAAGTTTCTTTAATTTTGATCGTTTAAATTATAACAATGATCCACAAATAAGTGGAGATGGTTTCTTTGACTTTGTTCCTGAAATAACGGTTGTTCAGCAAACAGGTAAAATTATTTTTACCAAAGTTGAGCCCTTTGGAGAATTCTTATTTGAATCTTTAAGACTAGATTTTTCAGAGGATTATAATGGTGATCAAAACAGTTTAGATGATTATAATCCAAATCAAAAAAAATATGTTTATCATACGCTTTACAATTCAACAAAAACAGCGGCTGAACAAGTTGCTGAAAAAAACAAGTTTTTAGCTAAGGGGAAGTATAAATCATCTTCGGGAGGAGGAATTCCGATAGGAGCATATAATGTGCCACGTGGATCTGTAACTGTTACTGCTGGTGGAAGAGTTCTTGTTGAAGGGGTTGATTACACCGTAAATTATCAATTGGGAACAGTACAAATTTTAGATGCTGGACTACAAGCTTCAAATATACCAATAAATGTAAGTGTTGAAAATAATGCATTATTTGGTCAACAGACTAAAAGATTTTCAGGAATTAATGTAGAACATCAATTTAGTGATGATTTTATTGTTTCGGGAACCCTATTAAATTTACATGAAAGACCTCTTACCCAAAAGGCAAATTTTGGCACAGAACCTATAAATAACACAATGGTTGGATTTGATGGTAATTTCTCTAGAGAAATTCCTTTACTCACAAGGCTAATTAATAAGCTGCCAAATATTGAAACTGACGTTCCTTCAAATTTTTCACTAAGGGGTGAATTTGCATATTTATTACCTGGTGCTCCTAAGGGAAATAGTTTTAATGGTGAGGCTACATCTTATATAGATGATTTTGAAGGCACTCAAAATGTTATAGATTTACTTACTCCACAATCGTGGTCTATTTCAAGTCGTCCAAAAGATTTAGGAAATATATATTTTGAAGGAGATGAAGATAATAACGGAATTCAAAATGGTTTCGACAGAGCATTGCTAAATTGGTATTCAATTGATCCAATTTTTTACAGCAGCCAGAGACCAGCAGAAATTTCAAATGAAGATTTATCAAATTTATATTCAAGAAGAATTTTTATAGACGAAATTTTCCCACAAATCGATTTAGTTCAGGGTCAAACAACAGTAATAAATTCATTAGATTTAAACTACTATCCAAATTTACGTGGTCCTTACAACATGGATCCATCAGTTTCTGATGGAATTATAGATGATGTTAATGATTCTTGGGCAGGAATAACAAGATTAATAAATACTACTGATTTTGAACAATCTAATGTTGAATATTTAGAATTTTGGTTAATGGATCCTTTTTTAGAAGATGATGATAATACCGGAGGTAAACTTACTTTTAATTTAGGGAACATTTCAGAGGATATTATTAAAGATGGAAGAAAGCAATATGAAAATGGTTTGCCTGAGGATGGGGATATTAGCCTTCTTCCTACAACTTCTTGGGGAACAGTTGTTCCTCAAAATCAATCCTTAGTTTATGCTTTTTCATCAGTGGGCGATGCAAGAATAAATCAAGATGTTGGGATTGATGGATATGATGATAGTGAAGAGGCAGTGATTTTTACTGCCTTTTCAGACTTGTCTGATCCTGCAAACGATAATTATAATTACTTTCTTAATAAGTCTGGGAGTATTTTTGAAAGATATATGGATTATAATGGACTAGATGGTAATTCACCAGAAACGATTTCTAATAATGACAGAGGATCATCAACTTACCCAGATGTTGAAGATATTAATAGAGATAATACAATGAATACTATTGATAGCTATTTTGAGTATGAACTAGAAATATCTCCAAATTCTTTATCAAACTTAAATAACCCATACATAATCGACAGAAAAGAAAAAAATGTGAATTTACCCAACGGTTCTTCTGAACTTGTAAGATGGTATCAATTTAGAATTCCTGTAAACGAACCAACAGGGTCTATAGGGGGAATATCAGATTTTAGATCAATAAGATTTATGAGAATGTATTTGACTGAGTTTACTCAGAATACCATTTTCAGATTTGGAACCTTAGAGCTTGTAAGAAGTGATTGGAGAAAATATCAACTAAGTCTAGATGAAGAAATTGATAATAATAATGATACAACCGATTTTTCGGTTGGAATCATTGGAATTCAAGAAAATGAAGAAAGTTATGTTTCACCGCCTGGAGTTGAAAGAGAACAATTTAATAATAATAATACCATTGTAAGACAGAATGAACAGTCCCTAGTTTTAAATGTTTGTGAATTAGAACCTGAAGATTCAAGGGGTGTATATAAAAATATTAGTGTTGACATGAGACAATTTAATAGGCTTAGAATGTTCATGCATGCCGAGGATGGGGCATCCCCAGGTTTTACAGACGGAGATATTATTGGATTTGTCAGATTAGGAAATGATCTTTCAGAAAACTATTATCAAATTGAGATACCATTACAAGAGTCTCCATCGGGTTCATTAAATGCTCAATCAGTTTGGCCTGTAATAAACGAAATTGATTTACCAATAAGTGCTTTAGAAACAATAAAATCCCTTTCAATACTCAATGGGACTTTGGGCTCTGACCAGCCAATTTTTTATGATGTTGTTAATGATGATGTTAACGAAGAATTTGTAAATGAATTTTCACCGCTTGATGTCGGAGAGCAAAGAATTTCAATAAAAGGTAATCCCAATTTTGGTGATATAAGAACTTTGATGATTGGAATAAAAAATCCAAGCCAGGACAATATGGATGTTTGTGCTGAGGTTTGGTTTAACGAGTTGAGATTGTCTGATATGGATAATGAAGGTGGATGGGCTGCAACACTAGCTGTTGATACAAATGTGGCAGATTTTTTGAATATTTCTGCTACAGCTAGACAAAGTACTAGTGGATTTGGAAATATTGAACAGGGGCCAAGTGAAAGAGATAAAATAGATAAAAAACAATACGATATAATTTCAAATATTAATGTTGGTCAGTTATTTCCAGAAACATGGGGATTGAATATTCCTTTAAATTATGGTCAAGGTGAGGAGTATATAACCCCAGAGTTTGATCAACAATACAGAGATATTACACTTTCATCTAGAATTGATCAGGCTGAATCTCAGCAAGATAAAGATGCAATTTTAAGACAGTCAGAGGACTACACCAAAAGAAAAAGCCTAAACTTAATTGGTGTAAATAAACAAAGGACGAATGATGAAAAAACTCCAAGGTTTTATGATGTAGAGAATCTAACCTTTAATTATGCATATAATGAGGTCAACCACAGAGATTATGAAATTGAGAATATGCTTGATCAGAATGTTAGAGCAGGTGTAAATTATAACTTCAATTTTAATACTATAAAATTGGAACCTCTCAAGAAAAATGATTCTATTTTTAATAGCAAATATTTAAAAATTCTAAAAGATTTTAATATTAACTTATTACCGTCAAGCATTAGTATTAACACTGATTATATTAGACAGTTTAATAAACAGAAATTTAGAGAAATAGACTTAACCCAAGATAATATCGGTATTCAGGAATTATTCAGAAGAAATTATTCATTTGATTTTCAGTTGGCGATAAATTATCCAATTTCAGAGAATTTAACATTAAACTACAATTTGGGAAACAATAATATTGTAAGAAATTATTTTATAGATAATCAAATAAATGGTATGCAAGATCCAGAGCTAGATGTCTGGGATAGGTTCTTTGATATTGGAGACCCAAATAGACAGGTCCAGCAAGTTGCAATCAATTATGATTTACCCTTGAATAAAATACCAACTTTTAATTTTATAAAAACCAGTTACTCCTACACTGGTGATTTTCAATGGCAAAAAGGATCTGATTTATTTGGAAACCTTACGCTTAATGGACAGACTTATGATTTAGGTAATTCTATTTCAAATGCAAATACTCACAACATCAACTCTGTACTAGACATGCAGAAATTATATAGATATTTAGGATTGACTAAATTTAACAGAGGTACAGACACAAAAGCCGTAAGAGGGTTTGCTCAAAATAACAGTGCAAAAAAAACCAATCCTATTTTGAAAACCTTTATTGATCTAATTACCACTGTTAAAAGAATTCAAATTAATTATTCCGAGAATAACGGTTCCTATTTACCTGGATTTTTGGATACACCAGGATTTATTGGCTCATTTACACCAACATTTGGATATGTTTTTGGTAGTCAAAAAGACATAAGATATTTAGCAGCTCGTAATGGGTGGCTTACCGTTTTCCCTGATTTTAATCAGCAATTTTCAAGTACAACAAATACTAATCTTACGTTTTCTGCAAATTTAGTTCCTATTAATGATTTGAAAATTGATTTGACTGGTGGAAGAACATATGCTGAAAACTTGGCTGAGTCATTTAATACTATCGACAACGACAATGACGGGTTTAGTGATGTTTATAATCCATTTATTCAAAACTCTGTAGGAAACTTTAACATTTCAACGCTATTGATAAAAACAGCTTTTTCAAAAAGTGACGAATTCAGTTCTGATGTTTTTGAAACCTTCAAATCTAACAGATTAATAATTGCAAGAAGATTAGCTGCTAGAGAAGGAGTAGATTTTACAAACCCCAATAATTTTGAAAATGGAGATTTAAACGGCTTTCCACTTGGTTTTGGAAGAACCAGTCAATTGGTTCTGTTACCCTCATTCCTTTCGGCTTATTCTGGAGTTGATGCAAATAAGGTTAGCTTAGGAGCCTTTAGAGATATTCCTATACCAAATTGGAGTGTTAAATACTCTGGCTTCATGAAAATGGATTGGTTTAGAAAAAACTTTAAAAGATTTTCAATATCTCATGGCTATAATTCCATGTATACTATCAATCAGTTTAGGTCAAATCTTGACTATGTCCAGCCAGATTTTAATCTTGATTATTCACTTCAAAATAGTGATGTTTTTGATCAGTCTGATAATTATAAAAATAAAACTCTATTTAGTAATATAAATTTAATGGAGCAATTTAGCCCACTCATTAAAATAGATGTAGAAATGAAAAATTCATTAAAGTTACAGACTGAAATCAGAAAAGATAGATTGCTTTCACTTAGCTTTGACAATAATCTTCTAACCGAAATTCAAGGATATGAATATATTCTAGGTTTAGGTTACAGGGTGAAAGATCTTCAGATTAGATCAAGATTAGGTGGTTCAAGACAGTTAATTAAGAGTGATTTAAATATGAAAGCTGATTTTTCTGTTAGGAATAATAAAACAATTGTTCGATATTTGGACTTAGACAATAATCAGGTAACTTCTGGGCAAACAATATTAAATTTAAAGTACTCAGCGGATTATGCTTTTAGTCAAAATTTAACGGGTATTTTTTACTTTGATTATTCGTTTTCTGAATATGCAATTTCAACAGCATTTCCTCAGACCACGATAAGAGCAGGGTTTACCATGAGATATAATTTTGGAAATTAAATAATTGTAAAAATGAACATACCAAATGAATTAAAATACACAAAAGATCATGAGTGGATATCAATTGATGGTGAAATAGCCACTGTTGGAATTACGGATTTTGCACAAAGAGAACTAGGTGACATAGTATATGTTGAGGTTGAAACAGTGGGGGAAAATTTAGACGCAGATGCTGTTTTTGGAACTGTTGAAGCTGTCAAAACAGTCTCAGATTTATTTTTACCCGTTTCAGGTGAAATTATTGAATTTAACGATTCCCTCGAAGATACCCCTGAGGATGTTAATTCTGATCCATACTTAAAAGGCTGGATGATAAAATTAAAAGTTAATAATCCTGATGATCTCAGCGACTTATTAGACTCTGACCAGTATAAAGACCTAATTGGGGAATAGTAAAATCAAAATATTGAAACAATAAAAAACTTGTTTTTATTACAAATTATTGGTTATTTTAGCCTAACTATAAACTTCTATGCAGAATAAAAAAAATCCAAAAGCAGATATAGGTAGAAACAGTTCTATTTACTTCGCACTAGGCCTTGCCCTTATGATGTTTATGTCATATGGAACCATAAACTATAAAGTATATGACAAAGATGCTACCGGAATTGATAGAGTTAACATGGATGCGTTAGATGAGGAAGAGGTTCCAATTACTGAACAGGTAAAGCCGCCGCCGCCGCCGCCACCGCCTCCACCAGCTCCAGAGGTAATCGAAATTGTTGAGGACGAGGAAGAGGTTGAAGAAACTATAATTGAGTCAACAGAATCCGATGAAGAACTAGAAATTGAAGATATAGAGATAGAGGAGTTTGAAGAAGATGTTGAGGTTCCTTTTGCTGTTATTGAAAATGTACCTGTCTTCCCTGGATGTGAAAGAGGAAATAATGAAAAGAAAAGAAAATGCATGTCTGATAAAATTGCAAAATTTGTCCAAAGAAAATTTAACACTGACTTAGCTGGTGATTTAGGTTTAACCGGAAGACAAAGGATTAGTGTAATTTTTAAAATTGATAAAGGCGGAAATGTTACTGGTGTTAGAGCAAGAGCTCCCCATCCTAGGTTAGAAAAAGAGGCTCAAAGGGTTATAAATTTATTGCCTAAAATGCAACCAGGTAAACAAAGAGGTAAAGCTGTGATTGTTCCTTATTCTCTTCCGATAATTTTCCAAGTCCAAGACTAATATCTTTTTAATGATTTTAAACTATTTAGGGTTTAATAAACCTTATATTTGCATTTAATTTATTAATAAGATTGTCTACTAATATATCAATACCTATTATTAAAGAGCTTACAAAGTTTAGGTTAACTTTGAGTGTTGTTTTTTCTTCATTCATAAGTTACTTTCTGGGTGCTTCAGAAGTAAACTACATTCAACTCTTTTATTTAATTAGTGGAGGGATTCTTATAGTTAGCTCCTCGAATATTTTTAATCAAATAATAGAAAGTGATTTGGATAAGCTTATGAAGAGGACGCAAAATCGTCCTTTACCAAAAAATGAAATTACTATAAAACTTGCTTTATTTTTAGCAATTGCTTCGTCTATAATTGGAATAATATTTATGTATATGATAAATATTAAAGTCGCAGTTCTTGCAGCTCTATCAATATTTATTTACACAACTATTTACACCCCAATGAAATTGATAAGCCCACTAGCTGTTTTTATCGGAGCAATTCCGGGAGCTTTTCCATTTATGATCGGATGGGTGGCAGCAACAAATGATATTGGAATAGAGGCAATTACTTTATTTTTGATGCAATTCTTTTGGCAATTTCCACACTTTTGGTCAATTGGCTGGGCACAAAGCATTGATTATGAAAAAGCTGGTTTTAAAATGTTACCAACAGGCAAAAAAGACAAGTCTACCTCGGCACAAATTTTGTTTTATTCTGTTTGGGCTGTGTTAATTTCTATTGTTCCTTATTTTGGAATAACAGGTGAATTAAGGTTGAGTATATTTGGAGTTTTTGCGATAATTATTCTAGGAGCTTTTTTAATTTTTAGGTCCTATGCTCTTTTTCTGGATGGTAAAAATGAAAATGCAAATAAATTAATGTTAACAAGTGTGATATATCTAACTTTAATACAGCTCACATTTTTATTTGATAAAATATTCTAAGCATGGATTCATTAGAAAATAAAAAAAATAGAGCTTTAAAAATGATGCTTTGGTTTGGTATAGGCTCATTAATCATGACATTTGCCGGATTAACAAGTGCTTTCCTAGTAAGTAAAAATAGAGATGATTGGGTAGAAGATTTTAATTTACCTGAAGCCTTTTACTATGGTTTATTTCTCATTATAATAAGTAGTATTACATTGATATTATCTAGAAAATTTCTGCTAGAAAGTAAACAAAATCTGGTTTCACTTTTTCTACTTATTACAATTTTTCTTGGAATATTATTTATAGTTTTTCAGCTCTTAGGTTTTAATCAAATTATGGCTAATGGCTATCATTTCACAGGACCTACTAGCTCTATAAATAGTTCATTTATTTTTCTAATTGCATTTGTACACATTATGCATATAATTGTTGCATTAATTGCTCTAATTGTTGTATTTATTAAAAACTTAAGGGGTGTTTATAGTCACAATAATTTAACAGGTTTTGATCTTGCTTCAATATTTTGGCATTTTGTAGATATTTTATGGATTTACCTCTTTATATTTTTGGTTTTCTTCGGTTAAAATAATTATTTTTGTACTTCACTAAATTGAATTGTGGCAACTACTGTAAACACAACATCAAATAATAAAGTTTGGAAAGGCGGTAATAAGCCTTTAGATGCTTCGTACGGTAAAATGATGATGTGGTTTTTCATTGTTTCGGATGCATTAACTTTTTCAGGCTTTATTGTCTCCTATGGATTTGCTAGATTTAAATATGCAAATTCTTGGCCAATAGCAGATGAAGTATTTACTCACGTTCCTTTTATGCATGGCCAAGAGCTACCAATGATATATGTTGCCTTCATGACATTTGTGTTAATTATGTCATCTGTTACAATGGTTTTAGCAGTTGATGCTGGCCATAAAATGAATAAAGCTAAGGTAACTTTTTACATGTTTTTAACAATTATTGGAGGTATAATCTTTGTTGGTTCCCAGGCATGGGAATGGGCTACGTTTATAAAGGGTGACTATGGAGCGGTAAAAACAAAAGGGGGAAATATATTACAATTTTTAGATTCAGAAACTTCAAAAAGGGTTTCTGTTAGTGATTTTGCTTTTATGTATTCAACCTCGAGAGATCAGCATCAAGAGTATAATGGCATATGGTACATAGAAGAGGCTGCCCTTCCATCATTTTCTGTTGAAGAAGTAATTGCCGGTATGGAAGCCTCCCCCAATATTGTAATAAGAACTCAAACCTTAGACGAGAATGGTCATAAAACAGTTCTTTCAAGAGAACAATCATTAAATATTTTGAAGTCATCTGGGGTTTCAGTTGTTAATGGCGCGAATCTAATTGAAAATGAGTATGGAGTTCCCTTGTTTGCTAATTTCTTTTTCTTCATTACAGGTTTTCACGGTTTCCATGTTTTTTCTGGTATAGTCCTCAATATTATCATTTTCTTTAATGTAATTATTGGAACTTATGAGAAAAGAAAAAGTTATGAAATGGTAGAAAAAGTAGGTCTTTATTGGCATTTTGTAGATTTAGTTTGGGTTTTTGTTTTCACGTTTTTCTATTTAGTATAATATTATGGCTGAACACACACACAAGTTGGAAATTTTTAGAGGTTTAATTAAATTTAAATCTAACACTCAAAAGATAATAGGTGTTTTATTGCTATTGTCTATAGTTACGCTTATAGAGGTTGTATTAGGTATCTATAAACCAGCTCCTTTAAATGAGTATTTTCTAAATCTAAAACTTTTAAATTGGGTTTTCATTATTCTTACTATTGTCAAGGCCTATTATATAACCTGGGATTTTATGCACATGCGTGACGAAACATCTATTCTTAGAAGAGTAGTAGTTTGGACGTCAGTTTTTCTTATTCTTTATCTTACCTTTATTCTTATTCAAGAAGGTGGCTACATTTTTGATGAGTTTGACGATACCTCAAATTATATTAAAACAGATTTTTAATTAGCTTAGATTGTGATTAATACTTTTTACAGAAAATGGATCATTCTGGGGATACTTTTTTTATTACCAGTTATTTTTTTATTATTTCTTTATCCATCAACTCATAACTATAATGCTTTAGATATAGTTAATGAAGATATAGTAGAGATAGATTTTTTGAATTTTATTGATAATAGAAAAACAAATTTTGAAGGAAATATTACCATCTTAAATTTTTTAGGTGATAAGCCAATGGAAAATATCACAGGCGCATTAAACTTAAAGGAACTTGTTTATGATAAATTCAAAGGTTTTAAAAAATTTCAAATTATTTCTATTTCATCATTAAACTCTGAAAAATCATTGGAGAGTGTAAAAAAAGAGCTTTTAAAATCCGACGAATTAAAATATTGGTTTTTTGCTACAACTAGTGAAGAAGAAATAAATAAAATTTACAGTTCTTTAAGAAATCAAAAAGAATTAGATTCTTCAAATTATACAAGTGAAGTATACATAATCGATAAACAAAGGAATCAAAGAGGTAGAATTGATGATCGCGATAATAATCAAATTGAAAATAAGATTGACCCATTTGGTTTATATTCGTACAATTCAATAATTGTTTCAGAAATCAAGAAGAAAATGAACGATGATATAAGAATTTTATTCACTGAATATAGGCAAAAAAGGAAAGGAAATTTTAATTCTAATATCAGACGAATAAGTAATTTAGATGGTAATGATGAATAAGAGAAATATTTTTATAATAATATTACTCATTGTTTTTGGTTTAGTTTTTGTACCAAGAATAATTGATCGAGTAAAAAATAATGATATTTCTCGAAGTGAGAGTAGGAGCTTAAAGCTTGATAATTTTGAAAAAAATATTGAGCCTCTTCCTTATTTGTTAATGAATAATGAAAGAAAGAAAGTTCCTGAATTTAATTTTGTCAATCAAAATGGAGAACTTGTTTCTAATAATGATTATATCGGTAAAGTTTATATTGTCGAATTCTTCTTCACAACCTGTACAACAATTTGCCCAGTAATGAATACAAATCTAATTCATATTCAAAATAGCTTTACTAAATTTTCAGATTTTGGAATTGCATCATTTTCTATTAATCCTGAATATGATACCGTTGATATTTTGAATCAGTATGCAAATGAAAACGGTATAGTTAATAGTAATTGGAATTTAATGACTGGCGATAGAAGTGAAATTTACAATTTGGCAAACGATGGGTTTAATCTTTACACTGCTGCAAGCTCTGATTTTATTGACGGTTTTGAACATTCTGGATATTTTGCTTTGATTGATAAGCAAGGATTTATAAGATGTAGAAATGATGAATTTGGAAATCCTAAAATATATTATAAAGGGTCGGTAAACCATATGGAGAAGTTAGATTTAAATGGTGAGGCCGAGGAGATTACCATCCTTAAAGAAGATTTATTAAAATTATTAAATGAATAAAACAAATTTAGAAAATGTAACCTTTTATAATAGACTAACGGTCATAGTATCTATTTTGGTTCCTGTAGTAGTTGCACTTTTACTGTTCCTAAAATGGGATTTAGACAAACTAGTTTTTGATTTAAGATCACCAAATTTTGAACCAATTATTTTGATTGAAAATTTACCTATTGCAAAGCCCTTAAAATTTTTACCGCCAATTTATGCTACGATAAATGGAATTACAGCCATTATTTTGGTATTAGCTGTATATTATATAAAAAAAGGTATGAGAAATATTCATGAATATTTGATTAAAATATGTATAGCTCTTTCTCTATGTTTTTTAGTAATGTATATTGCCTATCATATTACAAGTGACCCTACATCATTTGGAGGAGAGGGACTTTTAAAATATATATATTACTTTATTTTAATTTCTCATATTTTACTTTCTATTACCGTTATCCCTTTTGTGCTTTTTTCATATATCAGGGCAATTACTGGTGATTTTCGAAGACATAGAAAAATTGCTAAAATTACATTTCCTATATGGCTCTATGTAGCAGTAACAGGAGTAATCGTTTATATAATGATATCTCCTTATTATGTCTAAGTATATGAATAGATTTTTATTACTAATTTTTTGTTTTTTTACATATAGCCTTAGCTATTCTCAGTGTGCTATGTGTAGAGCAGTTTTAGAAAGTAGTGAAAATGAGGGGATGGCTGAAGGTATTAATAATGGTATTATGTATTTGGCTTTTCTGCCGTACTTGATTGTATTTTTTATGATTTTTTTTGTTTATAAAAAGTTTAAAAAGTAAGCCATTTTTCAAAAATCTAACGTTAACATTAGTTTTCTTCCTTTTAACAACTAATTAACAAGATTTACACTTCTTTTTATTAACCTTTGTGTCTACACAATTTAGAGATAAAATGTTAAAGATAAACAAGCTCCATAAGTCCTATAAAATGGGAGACTCAAGTCTCCATGTTTTAAAAGGAATTAACCTTTATGTCGAGAAAGGTGAGATGGTTGCTATTATGGGATCTTCCGGCTCTGGGAAGTCAACATTACTTAATATCATTGGTATTTTAGATGAGCTTGATTCTGGAGAATATACTTTAGATGGTATTGAGATAAAGGATTTAACAGAAAAGAAAGCTGCTCAATACAGAAATAAATTTTTAGGATTTGTTTTTCAGTCATTTAACTTAATAAATTTTAAGAATGCTCTAGAAAATGTTGCATTACCACTCTATTATCAAGGTCTAAAGAGAAAGGAAAGACAAGAGAAAGCCATGTTTCATCTTCAAAAAGTAGGTTTAGCCGATTGGTCAACCCATTTACCAAATGAACTCTCCGGAGGTCAAAAGCAGAGAGTAGCAATAGCAAGAGCCCTAGCAGCAGAACCCAAATTACTTCTTGCTGATGAGCCAACAGGTGCATTAGATTCGGCTACATCACAAGAAATCATGCAATTTTTACAACAATTAAATGATGAAGGAAAAACTATTTTAATCGTTACTCATGAAGAAGATATATCACTGATGTGTAAAAGAATTGTAAGATTAAAAGATGGAGTTATTATGGAAGACAAAAAAATTAAACAAAACAGGTTAGTATAATGATAGATATTGGTCTGTTTAGTGAAATTTTTCAAAGTTTAAATAAAAATAAACTCAGAACACTTCTTTCCGGATTCACTGTTGCGTTTGCTATAATGCTATTTACAATTTTATTTGGCATAGCTAACGGATTTCAAAATACATTTAATAATGAATTTGCTGGCGATGCGAACAATTCAATTTTTATTTTTTCTGGGCGTACTTCAAAAGCTGTTAAAGGATATCAAACCGGAAGAAGAATTCAATTTGACAATCCATTGTATAGTACAATAAAAAAAGAGTTTAGTGATGATATTGAATTTATAACCGGTAGAGTTTATAAAAATGTAACCGCGAGTTTTGGAAATGAAAAAAGTAGTTATTCAGTCAGAGCTGTTAACCCCGACCATCAGTTTATTGAGAAGTCTGAAATTAAAGAAGGGAGATTTATCAATCCTCTTGATATCAAAAATTACACAAAGAATATTGTAATCGGAAACCTTGTAGTTGAAGATTTATTTGGAGGTATTGACCCAATTGGAAAATATCTTGATTTAAATAAGATAAAATTTAAGATCATTGGTGTATTTGTTGAAAGAACAGAAGGTTCAGACAGTAATGAAGCGAGAGTTATTTATATGCCTATTTCTACAGCACAAAAAATATATGGTAACAATGATTATATCGATCAAATTAACTTAACATATAATACAAATCTTTCAGAGGAGGAAGCAGTTGCATTTGGAAATAAAATAGTAGATAAAATAAAAGATGAATTCTCAGTTGCTGAAAATGATCAGTCTGCCGTCAGAGCCAGAAATAGAGCCAGAGAAAATCAAGAAATTACTCAATTCAATGGAGTTTTAGCAATATTAGTTTTAATAATTGGAATGGGGACATTAGTTGCAGGAGTTGTTGGAATTAGTAATATTATGATATTTATTGTTAAAGAGAGAACAAAAGAAATAGGTATCAGAAAAGCTTTAGGTGCGCCGCCTTCCTCTATTAAATTAATTATTGTTTTAGAATCTGTTTTTGTAACTGCTATCTCCGGATATTTTGGTCTTGTTTTAGGGGGATTGGCTTTAAATAGTTTTGATTTGAAAGACTATTGGATTACAGACCCAGGAGTAAGTACATCTTTAGTAATTGGAGCAACATTAACCTTAATTTTAGCTGGGTTAATTGCTGCTTATGTCCCTGCAAATAGAGCAGCAAGTATTAAACCAATTGTAGCATTAAGAGACGAATAATATGTTTAGATTTTTATTTGATATAGATACTTGGCAAGAATTGAAGGAAAGTTTAACAAAAAATAAGCTAAGAACAGTAATTACCATGATCGGTGTTTGGTGGGGAATTCTTCTTTTAATAGGCCTTTTAGGTTCAGCAAAAGGAATTGAAAATAAGTTTAGTGTTCAATTTGGAGATTATGCAACAAATAGTGTTTTTATTTGGGGTCAATCTACAAGTATGGCTTTCAAAGGATACCAAGAGGGTCGTTTCCCAAGACTCAAATTTTCTCATCTTGAAAAAATTAAAAATCAGGTTAGAGGAATCAAGTTTTTATTACCTAGAAATGCCAGAGATGCTCAGGTTGTAAGAGGAGTTCAATATGCTAGTTTTACAATGTCTGGAGACTTTCCTCTTCTTGATCAAATTCAAAAAAAGAATTTGATTGCGGGAAGGTTTATAAACCGGTCAGATATAAATGAAAGTAAAAAAATAGCTGTTATTTCAGATGATGTCGTTAAGCAATTATTTGATGCTGATGAAGAGGCAATTGGAGATTTTATAAAAATTAATGAAATAAGTTATAAAGTTGTTGGTGTTTTTGAACAGGGGGATTTTGATTTTGGAGGTCAGCTTCACATTCCCTTTACAACTTTTCAAAAAGTTTATAACCAAGGTGATAATATTGGGTGGATAACAGTTACAGGTGAGGACGGTTTTAACATCAGGCAATTAGAGAAAGATGTAAAACTTGTATTAAAGAATTTAAACTATGTTCATCCAGATGATAACCGTGCTTTTGGTAGTTTTAATTTGGGTGAATTATTTGAAAGATTCGAAGGTTTTTTAATGGGTATGCAGTTTTTGACTTGGTTTGTCGGTATAGCAACGTTAATAGCAGGTGTATTTGCTATTGGAAATATTCTGTTAATCACCGTGAAAGAAAGAACAAAGGAAATAGGCATCAGAAGAGCGATTGGCGCAACTCCTTTTGAAATAAAGAGACAAATTGTTATAGAATCAATTTTCTTAACTATTATAGCAGGAATTTTTGGAATCATTAGTGGTGGTTGGATTTTAATTGCCATGGATTCGGCTTATGGAAGTGGACCTGATTCAGTTTTAATCAATGCATCAGTACCCATTATCGTTGTTTTTATTTCTGTGATTATTTTAGTGGTTTTTGGAACACTAATAGGTCTAATTCCCGCAAATCGAGCAACCAGTATAAAACCAATAGATGCCCTTAGAGAGGAATAATAAATTAAATATTAGATAAATGAAAAATCAAATTAAGTATATCGTAATTTTCCTAATTTTAGGATCATTATTATACGTGTTAAACTATTTCAAGGAAGCAAATTTGGCTTCAATTATTGATTATGAAACCGAGCAGCCTTTTTATACTTCTATAGTAAAAGAAGTTGTAGCAACAGGTAAACTAAATCCGGAGGATGAAATTGAATTGAAACCACAGGTAAGTGGTATCATAGATAAAATTTTTGTAGAGGAGGGCGATATTGTTGTTAGAGGAGACTTGATTGCAAATATCAGAGTGGTACCTAATGAACAAGCATTATTAAGTGCAACCAGCCGGATAAATTCATCAAAATTATCTTTTGATAATGCAAAAAAACTATTTGAAAGAAGTGTAAAATTATATGATAAGGGAGTTATTTCTAAGCAAGATTTTGAAAATAGTCAATTGTCAATGGAACAAAGCACAGAATCCTTGAGACAAGCCGAAAATGATTTTAAGATTATAAAAAAAGGAACTTTAACAGGCGGGAGCACAGCTAATACCAATGTTTTATCTCAAATTTCAGGTACTATACTGGAGATTCCAATCAGGGAAGGTAGTCCAATTACTGAAACTAACACATTTAGCCCAGGGACGACAATTGCTACCGTTGCTGATATGACTAAAATGATATTTGAGGGACAAGTTGATGAAACTGAAGTTTCTAAACTTACTGAAGGATCTGCAATTAAAGTAATTCTAGGTGCACTCGAAAAGGATGAATTTGAAGCAAAGTTGACATTTGTTGCTCCAAAAGGAATTGAACTTGGAGGAGCAGTACAGTTTAAAATAAAGGCTGATGTTAAAATTCCTGAAAGTGTTAATGTTAGAGCTGGATACAGTGCTAATGCAATTATGTCAATAGGACAAAAAGAAAATATTTTATGTATTAACGAGTCTCTATTACAGTTTAATAGAATCACTGATAAGCCTTTTGTAGAAATTTTAAAGGAAAATGGATCATTCGTTAAAAAAGAGGTGGAAGTAGGTATTTCGGATGGAATCAATGTTGAGATTTTAAAAGGTGTAAAAGAAGGAGATAAAATTAAAGTTTGGAATTCTGTTGAGGATGAAGATGAGGATGAGGCTAGAAGAAGAATGGATGAGAATTCAAGAGAATTAGAAGACTAATATTATTCAATAATTATGAAAAAAATTAAAATTTTTAACTTTTTTATTTTGGTCACATGCATGTCCTTTGCTCAGAATAGTTTATGGACACTTGAAGAATGTGTTAATCATGCCCTGAAAAATAATATAACTATTTTACAGGCAAAGAATAGCTTATTGTCTTCAGAGCAAGACATTGTAAGTGCAAAAGGGAATTTTTTACCTGCTGTTAGTTCAAGTATAAGCGGAGGTGCTAGTCTTGGAAATATTGAGGTATTTCCAGGCGAATTTAGAGACAGAGAATTTTATTCAACATCATTAGGCGTTGGGTTTTCTCAGAATATTTTTAATGGCTTTAGAAATATTAATCTGCTAAATCAAAGTAAACTTAGTTTAGAAAGAAATCAGTTTGAGTTGGACAGATTAAAGGATGATATTTCTTTAAATGTTGCCAACACATATTTAAATGTTCTTTTCAATAAGGAAAACCTTGAACTTGCTAAATCTCAAGTTGATTTCTCAAAATTTCAGGTTGAACAGATAAAAACATTAGTTGATGCTGGTTCAGAGCCAATGTCAACTTTAATTGAAACTCAAGCAACTTACGCTAGAGATATTCAAAATTTAACGATTGCAGAAAATAATCACGATTTAGCACTATTGACATTGGCACAATTATTACAATTATCATATGATAATTTTGATGTCGAAGTTATTCAAATTGACACGCCATCTGCTAATTTAATGTATAATGATATTGCTCCAATCCTTAATTATGCAATGCAAAATAGAAATGAGATTAAAGTTGCTGAGAGTGATATTGAATTAGCTAAATTGGGTACAAAAATTTCTAAGAGTGCCTACCTGCCAAACGTGTCTATGGGTTATGGTTTCAGTGCATCAGCTAACTTTTCTAACCTAACTGAAGATGATCAATTTTTAGATCAGTTAAATGATAACAAAGGTCACTCTATAAATATGAATGTTTCGATACCAATTTTTAACAGAAATCAAACAAAAGCACAGGTTAAAAAATCTAAAATTCAAGAAGAAACTAGTAGTCTTGCACTCGATCAGGTAAAGGTAAATCTTGAATCTACAATTCAAAGAGCTTTTACTGATGCTAAGGCTGCGCTTAAGGCTTTTGAGGCCGCTAAATTATCTTTAGAATCTCAAGAATTAGCTTTTGAAAATTCTCAACAACGTTTCAGTTTGGGTTCTTTAAACTCATTTGATTTGGAGCAATCGAGAATTAGACTGTTAAATGCCAGGTCGTCATTGATTAATGCTAAATATGATTTTATTTTCAAAACAAAAGTCTTAGATTACTATATAGGTAAAAGATAATTTTGTGTGTGTAATTTTAAATATTGAAACATCTAGTAAAAACTGTTCAGTTTCCATTTCTGAAAATGGTAAAACAATTGGATTGAGGGAGCAAAATTATGATGAATACTCACACTCAAAATCTCTCCATGTGTTTATTAATGAAATATTTAAAGAAACTAACTTATCTACTCAAAAACTTTCTGCTGTTGCTGTCTCTGAGGGGCCAGGGTCATATACCGGATTAAGAATTGGAGTTTCTGCTGCAAAAGGGATTTGTGTGGCATTAAATTTACCATTAATTGCAATTGATACAATGCAAATTTTAGCTAGAAAAATAAAGTGTGCTGAAGGTTATATAATTTCTGCTATGGATGCAAGAAGAGACGAAATCTACTATTCAATATTTAAATCTAACAAATGTATGACTCCTGAAAAGGTTGGTAAAACCGGTTGCATGATTATGAATTCAAATTCATTTTCTGATTATTACAAAAAGTCTACCGTAAATTTTGTAGGAAATTGTAATGAAAAAATAAAGAAATTTTTAAATCACGAAAACATCATTTATTCAAATTTTATTTTACCTTCTGCTAATGAAATGGGAATAATTTCCTTTTCGAGGTTTAAAAAAAGTGAATATGAAGATGTCTCAGATTTTCAACCAAAGTATTTAAAAGAGTTTGGAGGTAAAAAGATTAATATTTAATTAGTGATATTGCTTCCTCAAGGCTTTCAGTAGGCATTTTACAAGCCTTATTTACACATACATAAATTAAAGTTTTCCCTTCAACATATCTGTTTTTTAAAAGAGGAAGGTTGTTTTCAGATTTTGAACCTATAATTAATTTGTTAGGTATATATTTTAAATTAATTTTTTTGATCTGATCAATCGAATTCTCCCCTATAATTGCTAATTCGTAATAATTTGATTTTAAATTATAAATCAAATCAAACCAATTAGTATATCCACTTGGATATGTCTCGAACTCCTCTGATACCGAAAGGCACATTTTTTTAGCTATATCGTAGTATTCCTGCCTATCAAAGTAGTGGTATAGTCTAAATAAATTTTTTGCCATTATGGAATTACTTGAAGGGATTACATTATCTCTAAATTCAACAGATCTTGAAATCAAATTTTCATCATCTTTTGAAGTGAAGTAAAATAATTTAGAATTAATCCCTGAAAAATTATCTAAAACATATTCAGATAATTCTAAGGCCCTTTCAATCCATATTTGATTTAATGTAATTTCATATAGGTCAAGACTTGCCTGAATTATGGTCGCATAGTCTTCTAAATAGCCGTTTATTTTACTTTTTCCATTAACATGATTATGAAATAATCCACCATCTCTTTTTATCAAACTTGAGTATATGAATTCTGCAGCCTCAATGGCTTCATTTTTAAAAATATCGTCATTAAAAGATTTGTATGCATCAACATAACCACTTATCATTAGGCCATTCCATGATGTAATTATTTTATAATCAAGACTAGGTTTCTTCTTATTTTTCCTAGCCTTTTTAAGTTTATTTATCCATTCAGATTTCTTTTTATAAAATAATTGTTTTTCAAGATTATTGTTATTTATAAATTCGATGTCAGAGATACTTCTTATCAAAACGTATTTATTTTCTGCTTCCCAAAATCCATATTCGTTTACATTATAGTATTTTGAAAATAAATCAAAATCATTTCCTATTAACTCTTCAAGCTCGTCTTTTTCCCATAAATAATATTCTCCTTCTGCATAACTCCCATCTTCTAGCTTACTATCTGCATCTAAAGATGAATAATATCCACCTGAAATATCTTTCATCTCTGAGCTAATATATTCATGAACTTTATAAACTGTCTCTTTATATAAATTCTTACCTGAGATTTGATATGCAATAGAATAAAGACTCATTAGTTGACCGTTATCATATAACATTTTTTCAAAATGTGGGATATGCCACCTTTCATCTGTAGAGTACCTTGAAAAACCACCTTCGATATGATCATATATTCCACCATATGCCATCTTATCAAGAGTGCTTAAAATTTTATTTTTAGAATTTTCATTACTTTCTTGAAAACTATATCTTAATAAATACTTTAGATTATTTGGCATCATAAATTTTGGAGCACCTTTAAACCCTCCAAACTCATTGTCAATATTTTTTAGCAATAATTCTGAATACTTTTCAAGATCAATATTTTCAAAGCTATCTCTCTTAGATTCAACTATATTGATTGCATTAATTCCTTCCTGAACTCTGTCAGCATAGGACATAAATTTCTCTGGCTCAGCTTCATATATTTCTGATATTTGCTTTAAAGCCGAGGTCCATTGATCTTTTGAAAAATACGTACCACCCCAGATTGGCCTACCATCAGGAAGTGTTATTACATTTAATGGCCAACCACCACTACCAGTAATCAGTTGAATAGCATTCATATATACCTGATCAATATCTGGTCTTTCTTCTCTGTCAACTTTTATTGAAATGAATTTATCATTCATTAGTTTAGCAACCGTTGAATCTTGGAAGCTTTCCCTTTCCATTACATGACACCAATGACAAGAAGCATAACCTATACTTACAATAACTAATTTATTTTCCTTTTTTGCTTTATTTAAATATTTTTTATTCCATGGATTCCAATTTACAGGATTCTCTATATGTTGGAGTAGGTATGGACTAGTTTCATTTTTTAAATTATTTTGTTTTTTCATATCATTATTGCATGAAATTAAAATAAAAACTACAGCGAAAATTTTAGATAAATTATTTACCATCAGATCAAAAGTACAAAATGCTCAGATTTTATCCGTTTATTGCTTCAACGGAATTAACTTTTTCTGATAGCATTTCTTTTAACATATTTTCAATACCATTTTTTAAAGTTACAGTTGATGAAGGACATCCACTACATGCGCCTTGTAGTATTACCTTTACTATTTTTTTTTCAGGATCGTAAGAATCAAACAAAATATTTCCACCGTCAGATGCTACTGCCGGTTTAATATATTCATCAAGAATAGATACTATTTTTTTTGATATTTCATCCAGGTCATTTTTATCAACCTCGATTTTATTACTTGATGATATAATAATATTATTCTCTAAATAATTTTTAATAAAATTTCTCAATTCTAACGAAACTTCATCCCAATTTTTAATATCATATTTGGTAATTGAAATAAAATTTTTCGAAATATAAATACTTTTAATATAAGAGAATTCAAATAGTTTTTTTGCAAATTCCATTTCCTGAGCTTCCTCAATATTATTGAATTCGAAACTATCCTCTACAATCAATTTATTTGAAACAAATTTTAAGACTGCAGGATTTGGAGTACTTTCAGTATATATTGAAATGGGGTTACTTTTATTTTTTTCAGCTTCACTGATAACCTTTCTGCCGCTATTCAGATAGTTTTCTATTAATTTTTTCACTTCTTCTTCTACGTCATCCCATTCAACTATGTTGAATCTTTCTACAGAGATGAATGAAGAGGTGATATACACTTTTTTGACAAAAGGTAAATAAAATAATTCTTGAGCTAGTTTAGAATTTTTTGCATCATCAATATTATTATATTCAAAACTTAAATGATTTGTAATAAACTCATTAACTTCAAATTTATTTATAAACTTATTCTGGGTTCTCTCGACTCTAACAATGTATTTCATGGTTATAAAGTATTTCTGCAAAAATAGTAAATAAGAGCCTTTACTAAAATAATTGATGAGATATGTCTATTAAAATTTATATATTTGACCGTCTTGTATCCTAACGGTATAGTAATTGATGCTTGTAATATGAAACAAATGAGGGCTAACTTATTAATCTTATCATTTATTGTATTTTTAATTTTTAATACAAAATCTTATTCTCAGGAAGGATTACCAATCTACTCTGATTACCTTACAGATAATTATTACCTTTTATTTCCGTCTATGGCAGGAGCTGCAAATTGCACCAAAGTTAGATTTACAGGAAGAAAGCAATGGATGGACCAGGATGAAGCCCCAAATTTACAAACCGTAAGTATTAACGGAAGGCTAGGAGATTCAAAATCTGCTCTTGGAACCATTGCATTTAAAGATCAAAACGGATATCACTCACAATCTGGAGCATATATTACTTATGCACATCATATTATGTTTTCTAGAAGTGAGTTGGATTTAGACATGTTGTCTTTTGGACTTAGTGCAGGTATGATTCAATATAAGCTTGATGAATCAGCCTTTTTAGCTGGAGGCTTTGATCCTCTGATTTCCGGTTTTGAACAAAGTGCAACAGACTTTAATATCGATTTTGGATTTTCCTATCAATACTTAGATTTTTATGCACATGCTTCTGTTAAAAATTTATTAAATAATGACGGAATCAACTTTAATGAGCAGGGTCTAAGCTATAATAATCTGAGAACTTATCTTTTTTCAACCGGTTATTTGTTTTCTGATTCTTCAAATAATTGGAATTTTGAGCCCTCTTTAATGTTTGCTCATAAAGACGCCACCAAAGAAACTTTTGCTGATGTAAATCTTAAAGTTTACAGAGAAACTGATTTCGGAAGGTTATGGGCGGGTTTATCTTACAGAAATAGTTTTGATGGTGCAGAGTATATAAATTCTCAGGATCAAATAAAAACTCAAAAGCTTCAATATATTACTCCACTTGTAGGATTACAATTTGATAATTTTGTGTTTGCATACACTTATTCTTATCAATCCAATTCTGTTGTTTTTGATAATGGAGGATACCATCAAATTACCTTAGGTTTTAATTTTGGTTGTCGTAAACAGAGATATGATTGTGAGTGTCCTTGGCTTAAATAATTTAAAATTCTAAATATTTTAAATAATATTCTTGATCTAGATAATTACCAGATAATTTCTTTCCATTATAGTATATTTTAATAGTTCTTTTATTAGTGGATTTATTTAGTATGTTATTGGATTTAAGTATGTTCAAAACACGTTTATTTACCGGGGCTACAGTATCAACGATTTTTATATCTACAGGGATTATTTCTTCAATTATATCTCTTATATGATTATAATGAGTACACCCCAAAAGAAGGCAATCAATCTTTTTATTAATCATTGGTACTAAATATTTTTCCAATATTTTGTAAAGATTTTGCTTTGAATATGAACCTTCTTCTATCAAATTAACTAATTCATAACCAATTTGTTCATGAATATGAATATCATCAATTCTATTCTGATTTAAAGTTTTAAAAAAAAGCTTACTTCCAAGTGTTTTTTCGGTAGCCAAAATTCCAATATTTTTTGTTTTTGTATATTGAATCGCAGGCTTTAATCCTGGCTCAATACCTATTATTGGAATATCAATTATCTCTCTGAGTTTCTTAATTGAATTCGTTGTGGATGTATTACAGGCAATAATTATAATTTTACTATTAAGTTCAATTAATTTTTGACAATTCTTATTGCTAAGTGAAATTATCTCTTTTTTAGATTTACTCCCATATGGACAATTTCGATTATCAGCGAGATAGATAAAATTTTCATTTGGTAATAACTGTTTTAATTTTTCTAAAATTGAAATACCGCCAATACCCGAATCAAATATACCAATAGGATTTTTCATAGCCTTTAAAAAAAAAGCTGTCTAATTTAGACAGCTTTAAATTCTTGATAACCTAATATTTAGAATCCAAGTTCTTTTTTAACTTCTTCCGTTAAATCGGTACCTTTTGCAACAATAACTCCTTGTCCTTGAGTGGAGTCTAAAACATAATCAAACCCAAGAGCTTCAGCAACCTTATTAATTGCAGCTTGAGCTTTTTCAGTGATTGGCTTTAAAAGATCGAACTCCTTTTTTTGCAATTCTTGTTGTGCCTGAGCTTGATATTGTCTAATACTTTGCTCCATTCCTTGAACTTCTTGAAGTCTTTTGGCGTTTTCTTCATCAGTTTGTGTTGCAGCTTCTGTATCATATTGTTTTACTTTACTTTGTAGTTCTGCAGCCATTGTTTGAATATCAGTCTCATATGTTTTTGCAAGTTTTTCTAATTCAGCTTTTGCATCATTCATTTCCGGCATTGAAGCTACCAGCTCAGTTGTATTAATGTGAGCAACTTTTGATTGTGCATTTGCAGAAAAACTAATTGCAAAAAGTAAAATTAACAGTGATATTTTAATCTTTTTCATAATCAATATTTTGTATTTTTATTTTTAATGAAAGTAAAGGTACTAATCTTTTACTTTTCTTGTATTACTATTTTTTTGTTTTCTTTGTTCAAGTAATTCTTTGACAGTTAATTTTTTTGTTTGCTTCTCATTACTTTCCTCTTTATTATTTTCTTTTTCTTTATTTTCTAAATCTGAAATTAAATCTGATTCATCATCAATTAGACTTTGATTTTCAATTTCTCTTTTATCTTTTCTTGAGTCAAGTTTTTTTCTGTTATTCGCTCTAGAAATTGTTCTCAGTATCTGTTCACTAACATCAAATCTTTTGTCGGAATAAAGCATTACAATATCAGCTGATTTATCAAAAATAAAGTCGTAATTTTTAGATTCTGCTAATTCCCTTATTGCATTAAATATTTGATCTTGAATAGGTTGAATCAGTTGTTGTTTTTGTATTATCAGGTCACCCCTTGGACCAAATCTTTTTTGCTGGTATTCAGATAACTCTTCTTCGTCAAGGGTAATCTCTTCTTCAATTTCATCAATCATTTCATTTGTCAACAGAATTCTTTCTGAATTTAATGCTTCTTTTTTTTGGTCAATTTTTCTTGCTCTATCTTCGATTTCCTTTTTCCAACCAGCTGCTTTTTCTTCTAATCTTTCTGAAACTTGATTATATTCTGGTAGATTTTCTAGTATGTATTCCGTATCAATATAGCCTATTTTAACACTCCTTTGCGCACTTACAATGAATGTGACTAAAAACAGCAAAATAAAAAAATAGTTCTTTTTCATGATAAATTAGAACGTAAAAATAGTTCAAATATTTTATTAAAAGTTTTGACCAAATATAAAGTGTGTTTCCCAGCCATGTTTTGATGACTGTCCTGGAACAGGATCAAAACCGTGTCCAAAATCTATTCCTAAAAGTCCGAACTGAGGCATAAATAAACGAACACCAATTCCAGCAGACCTTTTTAATAAGAATGGGTCGAAATCTCTAAAACTATTGTATGATGATCCACCTTCTAAAAATGTTAATGCAAATATTTTTGCTTGTTCACCAAGACTTATTGGATATCTTAATTCTAGTGAATATTTATTATAAATTGATCCTCCGTCTTGTGCTGATAATGACTGATTTGGATAACCTCTCAAGGGAATATTTTCTCTACCATCAAGATTATACATTCCCATTCCATCTCCGCCTAGAAAAAATCTTTCAAAAGGAATTACACCCCTATCATTGTTATAAGCTCCAAGGAAACCAAATTCAAAGGCAGGCCTTAAAACTAGTTTCTTGGTAAGAGCTGTAAACCACTCACCCTTGAATTTAATTTTATAAAATTCAAGCCATTTGTATCTTTCTTGATCAATCTCAGCTATCCTATCCCCAGCGGATGTATTAGTAGGATCTACCCCTAGTTGATCTACAAGATCATCTCTTTCATCTTTTAAAGCTTTATAATCAACATCATTAAATGCTGAGTAGGGAAAAGTAAGTTTAGCAGATAGAGTAAAGTTTGAACCTCCAGTCGGATAAATTGGATCAGTGTATGTGTTATTTCTGCTTAAAGCAACAGTATAAGATAAATTGTTAGATGAGCCATTACCAAAAGTAAAAAGTCCTGTATTATAATCATTCAAATCATAATACTGAAATCCAATGAATTGAGATAGGGTAAAATAATCATCTGGAACTGTAAGTCTTTTTGCTAAACCTACAGATATTCCTGAAATGTTGAAGTATCTGGATTTATCAGCAGTATAATTGTAAGGATTAAACATGAACTGCTTTGTTTGAGATAATTGAACAGAAAATTGAACAGGTCTTTTACCACCTAGCCAGGGTTCTGTAAAATTGAAGCTGTTTACAGTATAAAATCTACTTGCTTGTAATCTCAAGGCTAATCTTTGACCATCACCCATAGGGATTGGGGTATATGCTTCTTTTTTGAAAATGTCTTTAATCGAGAAATTATTAAATGAAAGTCCAATAGTACCTATAAATCCACCACCGCCATAACCACCTTGCAGTTCAATTTGACTTGAACCGGTTTCTACAAGAGTGTATTCAAGATCAACTGTCCCATCATTGGGGTTAATATTTTTAAAATCAGGTGAAATTAATTGAGGATCAAAAAATCCTAATTGACCAAGCTCTCTTAATGATCTAAATACGTTGGCTTTACTATATAACTGACCTGGCCTTGTTCTTATTTCTCTATAAATCACATGATCATTAGTCTTATTATTTCCAACAACAGAAATCTTGTTAAAGTATGCAGGCTTTCCCTCGTTAATTCTAATTTCTAAATCAATTATATTTCCGTCTGCGTTTACTTCAACAGGCGTGATTGATGAAAATAAATACCCATTATTTTGATAAAGATTACTTAAATCATCAGCATCAGGATCAGATCTATCTGCAATTCTTTTTTCTAATTCTACGCCATTATATGTGTCTCCTTGTTTAATTTTTAAAATTTGATTTAGTTGTTGATTTGTATATACACTATTACCTAGATATTGTATTTTTCCAAAAGTATACTTTGAACCCTCAATTAGTGAGATGGATACGTCAATTTGCTTATCATCATTTTTTAAAATTGTGTCTGAAATTATTCTTGCATCTCTATACCCGTTTTCTTTGTACTTATCTACTAGGCTAGAAAGATCTTCTTTAAAATCATCTGGAACATATTTTGACCTCTTAAAAATTCTGTAAAATTTTCTTCTTTTAGTATTTTTCATAGCTTTTTCAAGAGTTTTTGCCTTGAGCATGCTAATTCCGTCAAAGTTAATTTCGTTTATCTTGATTTTATTACCCTTTACAATATCTAATGTCATTTTAACTTTAGATTTTTTTGAAGAGTCCACTACTTCTGCAGTTTTTATGATAACTTTTGCATTAAGAAATCCCTTCTTTTTGTATTTATTTTCTAAATAATTTTTTGTAGTGGTAATTAAGTTTTCGGTAACCTTTACTCCAGTTTGAAGTTTATTTTCTTTTATTATTTCTTCAATTTTTCTTTTTTTAACCCCTGTAACTGTCAATTCTGTCAATTCTGGAAGATCATATAATTCTATTTCAAGGTCAATTATACCATCTTCAACCTTGGTCTTATAAATATCCACAGAACTAAATAGGTTAGAGCCCCACAGTTTTTTTATAGCATTACTCAATTTCTCACCTGGAATACTTATGGCATCACCCTCCCTTAATCCGGAAAAAGTAACTATAGTAATAGGGCTAAATGATGTATTTCCTGTAACTTCAATTTTACCTATATTATACCTTTCAACATTATTTTGAGAATATGATGATATTGATAAAAAGAAGATTAGCGGAAGCAGTACAAAGTAAGCTGCAAGTGAGAACTTTTTATTCAGTATATCAGTATTATTTAATCTGTTCACTGGTTTTTCCAAATCTTCTTTCCCTATTTTGATAGCTAACTATAGCCTTATATAAATCTTTTTTTCTAAAGTCTGGCCATAATTTTTTTGTAAAATACAGCTCAGAGTATGCAATTTGCCAAAGTAGAAAGTTACTAATTCTTTTTTCACCACTCGTTCTAATCAATAAATCAACATCTGGCAAATTACAGGTGTAAAGATGGTCATTTATTACGGTTTCATCAATATTTTTTGGAGAAATTATATTATTTTTAACTTTATCCGATATCTCTCTAACGACATTTATTATTTCATTTCTGCTTCCGTAACTTAAAGCTAAGGTTAAAGTCAATTTTGAATTTTCTTTTGTCTCTAATTTTACCTTTTCTAGGTAATTACTGATTTTCTTTGGTAGTCTTTTTAGATTTCCAATAGTATCGAACTTAATATTATTTTTATTCAAATTTTTTAATTCCCCCTTGAGTGATAAAAGTAATAGTTGCATAAGGAAATCAATTTCTATTTTAGGTCTATTCCAATTTTCGGTTGAAAAAGCGTAGAGTGTTAAGTTTTTAATACCTAATTCAATACATGATTCAATAATTTTTTTAACAGATTTTCTTCCAGCACGATGTCCATATTCCCTACTCATACCTCTTTTTTTTGCCCATCTGCCATTACCATCCATAATTACCGCTATGTGATGAGGAATATTGTTTTTATCTATTTTTTCAAAACTCATTGTCCAATATTACAATAACATGGATTTCTTCCAAAAGTATATGTTAAACTAAAGTTTGAAAACATATACCAATCTTTGTTATTTATATTACCAAAGTTATAATTTAAATCATCGCTTATCATAATATTTCCGTCAATTTTATCAGAGAAGGTGTATCTAGCTCCAATTTCCATCGATAAAATCAGATTATCATAAAATCTATGTTTTAATCCTACAACCATTGGGATTGCAAATGTAGACTGTTGTTTACCTGTATTATTTAGTGCCCCATTTAAAAGTAACTGCTCATTAAAGGTCACGTAAGAAATTCCAGAGAAAATATAGGGAGAAAATAAAATATCAAAATCGTGAAGATCAAAATCTAAAAAATTAAATTCCATTCCTAATGATAATTCATTAATTGGAGACTCAAAATTATATCCCCTTTCAATTCTCCTGGGGTCTTTAGATTCTAAATCATCAGCTGAAAGTGCAGATCTAAAATAAGTTATTCTGTATGAGTGTCTTGGGCTTCGATTCCATTTTATAATCGCACCAAATGTATCATCTTTAGGATCAATGAAATTAGTATTGCCTACATCTCCGATAAAATTTGACTTCCCGTAAGAAACTCCTACTTCATAAATCTGAGAAAAAGAAAACTGAGTAATAAGAAATATAACTATTATTTTAACACACCAATTGTTCAAAATATTTCCGTTTTAAACATAAACTATAATCTTATTAATTTATTGTTCGGTTCTTTTGTCTTTACCCCACATCAATTTCTCTCTTAACGTATTTATATAGCTATCCTCTTCAAATTCTACCATTTTTAAAACATATGGGGCTTTTGAAATATTAAGTTTTGAATCTATACTCACAGAAAATATTTTTGAGTCAGCTGAAACAAAATATTCGTTTTCTCTTCCATTAATTGAAATTTCAATTTTTTTTTCATCAGAGATAACTAATGGTCTAGCGTTTAGATTATGTGGAGCTATTGGGGTTAAAACAAAATTTTTGCTATCGGGCATTATTATTGGTCCACCACAACTTAAAGAGTATCCAGTTGATCCAGTTGGAGTTGATATTATTAGACCATCTGCCCAGTAAGTATTTAGATATTGATTATCAAGTTTTGTATCAATTGTAATCAGTGATGTTGTATTTTTTCTTGAAACTGAAATTTCATTCAGGGCATTTTTTATATTTCCTTCAAATTCTACTTGGATAATTGATCTTTCTGAAATTTTAAATTTTGATGTTTGTATTTTTTCCAATATAGAATCAAAAACTTCAACGGGTGAATTTGCAAGAAATCCAAGCCTTCCCTTATTTAAGCCAATAATTGGAATTGATAATTTACCAATCTCATCTGCAGATCTTAAAATAGTTCCATCTCCACCAATTGAAACAACGTAATCATATTCCTTAGTTAGTTTCTTTATTCGACTTAGGTTAGCTTTTAGTGTAAAACTTTCTGATAATTGAACAAAAGAATCACCGTCAATATCAAAGTCTATTTTGTATTTCTGAAGGCTTTTTAGTACTGAAAATATATGATCGTTATTTTCTTTCAGGTCTAATTTTGTGTAAACAGCAAATCTCAAAATTTGGTATAAAATTTAGGCTTATTAAAGGGTCAAAATTAAGTAAAAATAAATTAGTTTTGCAGAAAATATCATACTTATAACTTGAGAAAGACAAAGCTTAGCGTTAATGTAAATAAAATAGCAACACTTAGAAATTCACGTGGAGGAAATTACCCAAATGTTTGTGACTTTGCAGCTGATATTCAAGAATATGGTGCGGATGGAATAACTATCCACCCTAGGCCTGATGAGCGACATATCAGATACAAAGATGCCTATGATTTGAAAAATGTCGTAACAACTGAATTTAATATTGAAGGAAATCCGATTGAAAAATTCATCAGTATGGTTACTGATATAAAACCAACTCAAGTAACACTGGTGCCAGATGCTATCGATGCTATAACATCAAATTCTGGATGGGATACTAATATCAATAAAAGTATGTTGAAGGAGGTTGTTGGTGAATTTAAATCATACGGAATAAGGGTGTCAATTTTTTTGGATCCCGATATCCAGTTTATAGATTCTTTATGCGAGATAAACCCTGATAGAATTGAATTATATACAGAGGATTTTGCTAGAGAATTCTCCAAAAACAACTTTAGTGTTATAGATAATTACAGAGAATGTGCCAGAGAAATAGCTAAAGCTGGAATTGGTATTAATGCTGGTCATGATCTTAATTTAAAAAACATTAAATATTTCAAGGAAAATATTGAAAATCTACTTGAAGTTTCCATAGGCCATGCATTAATAACGGAGAGTTTGTATTTTGGCCTGGAAAGTACGATCAAAAAATATCTTGAATTTTTATCTTAGCTTGTGATTCTTCACTCAAAAATACTCAGTGGTTCAAATAAGAATATATTAATTCTTCATGGATTTTTAGGCTCTGGAGATAATTGGATCTCTATTGCAAGAAAATTAAACCTACTTGGACATACAGTTCATCTTATTGATCAACGAAATCATGGAAGAAGCTTTCATTCTGAAAAATTTGACTACAATCTAATGTGTGAAGATCTATTCAATTATATTAAACATCATAACATTGACAATTCAATTTTAATCGGTCATTCAATGGGTGGAAAAACAGCTATGAATTTTTCTTTAATTCATCCAAAATTGGTCTCTAAACTCATCGTCTTAGACACATCACCAAGGGGATATCCAGTCCTACATCAAAATATTATTGATTCACTTAAAGAAATTGACTTTAGTGTTTTCGTGACTAGAAAAGAAATAGATATTGAGTTAAGAAAATCAATTAATCAAGAAGGTTTAAGAAATTTTCTAATGAAAAATATTTACAGAATGAATGACGGAAAATTAAATTTTAGATTCAATTTAAAATCTCTGTCTGAAAATATTGGTAGAATCGGTCAAAAAATCGAATCAGACACTAATTTCAATAGAGAGGTTATTTTTATCAAGGGTGAGACCTCTGATTATATTAATGAATCTGATAAAATTATGATCAATAATCTATTTCCAAATGCTAAGTTTTATAAGATCCCTAATGCAGGCCATTGGTTACATGTTGATAATCCAACTGATTTTATATCTGTCTTGTTGAGTTTAATCTGATAATTAATATTTTTGCTTTCAGACAAGTAAAAAAAACAGTACTTTCGCAGACCAATTTGTAATAAATGAAAATTAGCTTAAACAAAAAAAATAAGCTCACTGGGATTATCACTATAGAAATAAACAAGGATGATTACGAGCAAAATGTAAATGATGTATTGAAAAGGTATTCAAAAACAGCAAAGATACCGGGTTTTAGAAAAGGATTTGTTCCAATTGGCTTAGTAAAAAAGCAGTATGGAAATGCTGTAAAGGTTGATGAAATTAATAAACTACTTGACTCTAGTTTAAAAAAATATATTCAGGACGAAAAATTAGATATTTTAGGCGGCCCAATACCTCATATGGATAATGACATAAATTGGGATTCTGAAATAATTAATTTTGATTTTGAAATAGGCTATACTCCAGAATTCAAGATTAATCTAAAACCAAAAAAACCCATACTTAAATATGAAGTTAAAGCTGATAAAAAGATGGTTGATGGTCAGATAAAAAATATCCAATCTCAATACGGAAAATTAATTTCAAAACCTAAAGTTGAAAACAATTCAGAGATAACGGCGAACTTTAATTGTGCAACGGATGAAATCAATAATTCTAGTATGTTTAAGACGGAGAGTTTAAAACCATCATTTTTAAAAAGAATTATAGGATTAAAAGTGGGTAATGAATTGACCGAAATCGGTTCAAAGATTTTCAAAGAAAATTATGAGCTTTCAAGAAATTTGAAGATTGAATTAGAAAAAGCAAAAAAATTTAAAAGCGAAGTATCAATTAAGATTGAAGAAATTAATGAAAGAGAAATGGCTGATCTTGATCAGGATTTATTTGATAAAGTTTTTGGTAAGAATTCTGTTAAAAGTGTAACAGAGATGAAGAGTAAGCTATCTGAGGATTTTGTCAAACAATTTCAAAATCAAGTTGATCAAAAATTAATGAATGATACTGTTGAATATTTAATTGAATCAACAAAAATTAATTTACCCTCTGAATTTTTAATCAAATGGATGAAATTAAGCTCTGAAAATAAAATTTCAATTGATGAAGCAAAATCTGAATATGAAAAGTCTGAAAAGGGTATGAAATATCAATTAATTGAAAGTAAAATTATCATTGATAATGATTTACAGGTAAATTTTGAAGACCTTAAGTCTTTCACCACCGATTTAATAAAAAATCAGATGCTACAATATGGTCAAGCCATTCCTGATGAAAAAGAAGTTGATGGAATAGTTGCGAGAGTGATGAGTAATAAAGATGAAATTAAAAGATTAACTGAACAATTAACCAGTACAAGAATCCTAAACTTTTTTAAAGATAATTTTAATTACAAAACTAAAAAAGTTAGCTATGACGAATATATAAAGGATGCATATCCATCGTAATTCTTATATTTATAAATAATAAAATTTAAATCATGGACTTCGGAAAAGAGTTTAAAAAATTCGCAACTAAGGATCAAGGCATTAGCAGCACTTATTATAACGATATTGTTAGCAGTATGTTTCCAAGGGGATTAACTCCAAATATTATTGAGGAAAGACAAATGAATATCGCAATTTTTGATGTTTTCTCTAGATTAATGATGGATAGAATTATTTTTATGGGTACTGCGATAAATGATCAGGTAGCAAATATTATTCAAGCTCAGTTATTATTTTTAGAGAGTACAGACTCAACCAAAGACATTCAAATATATATCAATTCACCTGGAGGAAGTGTTTATGCAGGTTTAGGTATTTATGATACTATGCAGCTTATTAAGCCTGATGTCGCCACAATTTGTACTGGTATGGCAGCTTCAATGGGAGCCGTACTTTTATGTGCTGGGCAAAAGGGTAAAAGAAGCGGATTGACTCATTCTAGAGTTATGATTCATCAACCCTTGGGTGGTGCTCAAGGTCAAGCAAGTGACATTGAAATAACAACTAAAGAAATCCTATCTCTTAAAGAAGAACTTTATAAAATTATAAGTAAACACACAGGGCAGAAATACGATAAAGTATATGCAGATAGTGATAGAGATTATTGGATGAAGGCTGATAAAGCCCTAGAATATGGAATGATTGATGAAATTCTAACCAAGAGCTAGATAAAATGAGTAAATCTGATTTACAATGTTCATTTTGCGGTAAGAAAAAAGATCAAACAAGGCTCCTAATTGCCGGAATTGATGCCCATATTTGTGATTTGTGCATAGAACAAGCTAATGGGATTATAATTCAGGAAAATAACTCAAAGGAAAATAACTCAAAGGAAAAATCAGATTTTGAGCTTCTAAAACCACAACAAATCAAATTATTTTTAGACGATTATATAGTAGGCCAAGATTATACAAAAAAAGTAATTTCTGTCTCCGTTTATAATCATTACAAAAGAATTAGTCAAGAGACTGAGAATGAAGTAGAGATAGAGAAAAGTAATATAATAATGGTTGGTCAAACTGGCACAGGTAAAACATTAATAGCAAAGACAATTGCTAAAATGTTAGATGTACCATTAGCTATTGTTGATGCTACTGTTTTAACCGAAGCTGGTTATGTTGGTGAAGATGTAGAGGGTATTTTAACCAAACTTTTACAATCCGCTGACTATAATGTTGAGAAGGCTGAGAAAGGAATTGTATTTATTGACGAGATTGATAAAATTGCTCGAAAGAGTGATAATCCTTCAATAACAAGGGATGTTTCAGGTGAAGGTGTTCAGCAAGCCTTATTAAAGTTATTAGAGGGAACTGTAGTAAATGTTCCTCCCAAGGGTGGTAGAAAGCACCCTGATCAAAATTTTATCGAGATTAATACCGAAAAGATTCTCTTTGTAGCTGGAGGTGCATTTGACGGAATTGAAAGACATATTTCAAGGCGACTAAATTTAAATGTAATTGGCTACAAGAGCACAGGTAAAGACCCCGTTTCTAAGAATAATATTTTAAAGCATATCAATCCAAAAGATCTTAAAGAATTTGGTTTGATTCCAGAAATTATTGGAAGACTTCCGGTTGTTACTTATATGAATCCACTTAATAAAGATGCTCTTCTAAGTATACTTACAGACCCGAAAAACGCATTAATCAAACAATATGTTAAACTATTTCAAATGGATGATATTGTTTTGGAATTTAAACAAGATGCTCTTAATTATATTGTTGATAAAGCAATTGACTATAGCTTAGGAGCCCGAGGACTAAGATCTCTTTGTGAGGAAATTCTCAATGATGCTATGTTTAATCTTCCTGGCAGTGAGATTAAGAAATTGGTTGTGAATAAGAAATATGCTGAGCAGCAAATGTCTAGGATAAGTTTGGAAAAATTAAAAGCAGCTTCTTAATTATTTAGTTCTATTAAGCTTTCAATAAATTTTCTTTCATTAGACAGCCTAGGAATTTTATTTTGCCCCCCCATTTTATTATTTAATTCTAACCACTTTAAAAAAACCCCCCTCTTTGAGATTATAATTTCAGGTTTTTTTAATGTAAAATCATTATACCTTTTTGCATCATAGTCAGAGTTTTCTAATTTTAATTCTTCATCAATTATTTGGGCAATATTAATTTTTTCAGATGGGATATTTTTGAATTCTATGAACCATTGATGGGCACCTTTTTTATTTTTTTCCATAAAAACAGGTGCCACTGTATAATCTATAATTTCCAAATTATACTTAGATGATAATTTATTAATTACATTATCTGTATTTTCAATTATTACCTCCTCACCAAAAACATTGATAAAATGTTTTGTTCTACCAGAGACAAGTATTTTATAGGGGCTCAAGCTTGTAAATTTCACCGTATCTCCGATTTTATATCTCCACAATCCGGCATTTGTTGTTATTAATATTGCGTAATTTACACCTTTTTCAACTTGGCTTAAAGGGATAATCTTTTCATTCTTTGTACCGTATGTTTTCATGGGGATAAACTCATAGAAAATACCGTAATCTAACATTAGTAAAAGTTCGTTTGTATTATTCTCATATTGTATAGCAAAAAAACCTTCAGAAGCATTATATATTTCATAATATTGCATTGAATCCTTGTTAATTATAGCATCATACTGATTCAAATAAGGTTTGAAACTTACTCCTCCATGAAAATATACCTCTAGGTTTGGCCAAATTTCAGAAATATATTCTTTTTTACTTTCTTTTAGGATTTTATTTAATAGAACTAACATCCATGATGGTACTCCGGCAAGACTGGTAACATTCTCATTCAGAGTTTCATTAATTATTGCTACCATCTTGTAATCCCAATCTTCCATCAAGGAAGTCTTATTACTTGGCGTGCTACTAAATTCTGCCCAAAAAGGCATATTATCAATGAGAATAGCAGATAGGTCACCATAAAATGTTCCATTCTTTTCATAAGGAGTTTTACTACCTCCAAGTCTTAGACTTTTTCCTGTGAAGAGTTGTGAATTAGGATTATTACTTAAATACATACATAACAAATCTTTGCCCGCAGCATAATGACAATCTTCCAGCGATTCATTGCTAACGGGAATAAATTTACTCTTTGCATTTGTTGTACCACTAGATTTTGCAAACCACTTAATTTTCGAAGACCAAAAAATATTATTTTCACCCTTTCTAGCTAGCTCTATTTTATCCGAAAATTCCTCATAACTAAACACTGGAACCCTTTCTGAAAAGTTTTGATAATTTTTAATTGAATTGAAATTATATTTTTTACCAATAAATGTATCTTTTGCTGAGTTTATAAGATTTAAAAGTATATCATTTTGCACCTCATTGGGATATTTTACAAACAGCTCAATTTGATGCATTCTTTTTTTAAGAAGCCATGAAGCAATTGAATTAATTAATGGAATTGGCATCTTTTTTTTGTAATTTAATGAATCTTAAAATTATGAAATTTTATGCATTTTGAAGGAGTGGTAAGAAAAATGACTACTGAATATTCTTCAGTAGTCAATTATTTTATTGAGTTTAAAAATAGTTACATCCATCTAAACCAGTTTTTAGAAAAATCATTTACCATTCAATGTACTGGCTATAGTTGTCTTTCATGTTCATCTAATGATGAAATATTTAGACAAGGCTTTTGTAAGAAATGTTTTTTTGAAAGCCCTCTTGCAGGTGATTGGATTATAAGACCTGAATTAAGTAAGGCACATTTAAATATCGCAGACCGAGATCTAGAATATGAAAAGAAAATTCAACTCCAACCTCATATTGTATATTTATCAAATACTGGGTCTGTAAAGGTTGGTATAACGAGAAAATCACAAATACCTCAACGTTGGATTGATCAAGGTGCACATGAGGCAATTGAGATTATTGAAACTCCGAACAGATTTTTAGCCGGTACTGCCGAAGTTGCCTTGAAAAAGTATATGAGTGACAAGACTAACTGGCGAAAAATGTTAAAAAATGACAGAGATAATATTAATTTATTAAGTTTCAAAGAACAGGCAAAAACTTACATACCAAGTAATCTTATTCACTATTTTAATGAAAATAGTAAAGTACTCAATATAGATTTCCCTGTTAAAAAATTTCCTTCAAAGCCAAATTCAATTAAGCTCAAAAAAAACTCAAAGTTTTCAGGAAAACTATTAGGAGTAAAAGGACAGTATTTAATTTTTGACGAAGATAAAGTTATTAATTACAGAGGTCATGAGGGGCACATATTTCAAATTACTATTGGGTCCTAGTAAATAAATTTTAATCTATATTAATTTCTTCGTTAATTTTTAAATTAAATTTTTTTCTAAAAAAATAAACACCTAAATATAAAAATGGAGTGTCAACAAGCGCCACTAAAACTTTAAATAGAAACCCTGAAATTAACAATCCAGCGAATTGATCCCAACTCAAAATATTTGTTAAACACAATAAAAATAAAATGGTGAATGTGTCAACAAATTGTGAGAAAAAAGTTGAAAAGTTATTTCTTAGCCATAACATTTTTCCCTTTGTAAGATTTTTCCAAAAATGATATATATGAATATCAATATACTGAGCAAACAAATAACTAAGCATACTTGATAATACAGCAATTATTGTGCTTCCAAATACTTTTGTAAATAAGTAGTCATCAACTGGTGAATTTTCCATTGCAGGTACTGAATCAGCTACATATATTATAAGAGTTGAAAAAACTGCAGCAAAAATCCCGACTGTAACAACTTGGTTAGCTTTCTTTTTACCATAAATTTCACTAATAATATCGGTTATAAGAAAAGTAATAGGATATGGAAGAATACCAACTGACAAATAAAATAGTTTTTCACCAAATATTTCTATATCAATGGGATGCCAATAAAAAAACTTTTGAAAAATTAAATTTGAAACTACCAAAGACGTAATGAAAAGAGATGCTAGAATTAAATAAAGTTTTTGAGCTAAAATTTTTTTTTCAGGATTCATTATTTTGTCTTTAATCAAATATAGTAAATCAATTTCTTTTGACTAATTTGTTATTTCTTATGGATTTTAATAAAAAATATCATATTTCAATAGGTTCCAATATCGGAGATAGGTTGAAAAATATTCAGTCATCCATTGATTTAATTCATTCCAGAATTGCATCAATTCTTACTCTTTCATCAATATATGAAACAGAGTCAATTGGATTTGAAGGTGATGATTTTTTTAATATATGCGCAAC
>CACLAD010000001.1 GCA_902604715.1 uncultured Bacteroidota bacterium | reverse complement strand
TGTAACAGATGAAAAATTTCAATCATTTGTTGAAGAGAAAAATATATATTGGATGGATGATTATCCTTTAGTGAATACATTATTAATTAAGTTATTAAAAAACTCAAGAGAAAACAGTTTGGAGAAGTTGTTTTATTTTAAATTATTTTCAAACAGTAAGGACAAGAAATATTTTGATGATCTAGCGAATATATCCCTTAAAAACTTTGAATCTAATAATCAATTAATCAATAAATATATTGCAAATTGGGATTTAGATCGTTTAGCTAAAATTGATTTGGTCATAATTAATCTTGCATTAAGCGAACTTGTCAACTTTAAAGAAATTCCAATAAAAGTTAGTCTTAATGAATATATTGAAATTTCTAAAGATTACTCAACAGAAAAAAGCTCTTTGTTTATAAACGGAATACTTGATAAAATTGTTAAAGATTTAGTCAATAACAATTCGTTAATTAAGGAAGGTAGAGGTTTGAGAGAATAACATTTTTTTTTACTTTTGAACAATTAATTAATTATCTATGAAAAAATTACTTTATTTATTAGCATTTAGTTTTGTATTTACATCTTGTGGTGATGATCCATTTAGCAAAGTAAAGTCTGAAAATGTTGAATTGGCCTTTGTTAGAGACAATGCACCATCAAAGTTTCCGGTAATGACTTTCGATAAGACAGTACATGATTTTGGTACAATTATGGACGGACAGGCTCAAGAAACAGTTTTCTCATATACCAATACAGGTGAGGCGCCACTAGTTATTACGGAAATTAAATCAACATGTGGATGTACGGTCCCTCAGGACTGGAGCAGGGCTCCTTTACTTCCAGGTGAATCATCTCAATTTTCTGTCAAATTTAATGGTAAAGGGATGAATAAAACTTCAAAAACTGTTACAATTAAAGCAAATACGCAAAAAGGAACAGAGTCTGTTAGAATTTCAGCTTTTATTAATAATCCTAATGGTGGTAAACCTGCAGGACCAATTATTCAGTAGTTATGGAAAGTTTTTACCAGATGACACCTTTTTTATTAATGTTTTTGGTCATATACTTATTTATGATAAGACCCCAAATGACAAAAGCTAAGAACGAAAGAAAATTTTTGACTGATTTAAAAACAGGTGATCGAGTTGTAATGAAAAGTGGTATGCATGGAAGGATTAATCATATAAATCAAAAGGAGGGCACTTGCATAATTGAGACAACGGCTGGTAAATTAAAATTCAATAAAACAATGATTTCAATGGATGCGTCAAATGAATTAAACAAATAGACTTAGCTTAATTTAAATATGTATAAGAAGTTAATTTTACCTTTTCTATTCTTATTTGACCCTGAAAAAATTCACGATTTCACATTCTTTTGCATAAAAACGATTTTTAAAATTCCCTTCCTTGGATTTTTGACTAAGTCATATTTTAAATTAGAAAATGATAAACTTAAAAGGAATCTCTTTGGTCTAACTTTTCCTAATCCGGTTGGTATTGCTGCTGGATTTGATAAAAATGCTACTCATATCTGTGAATTTGAAAAGTTTGGCTTTGGTTTTATCGAAATTGGCACCGTTACTCCAAAACCACAAACAGGTAATCCAAAAAAAAGACTTTTTAGATTAAAAAAAGACAATGCTATAATTAATAGGATGGGTTTTAATAATGATGGTGTTGACAGTATTAAAAATAGACTCCGTGGGGATTACAAGGTAATTATTGGTGGAAATATTGGTAAAAATAAAATTACTCCAAATTCAGAAGCAAAAAAAGATTACTTGATTTGTTTTGAAGAATTATATGAGTATGTTGATTATTTTGTGGTTAACGTGAGCTCACCCAACACACCGGGATTAAGAGAACTTCAATCAAAGGAATTTTTAAGTGATCTCTTTGCAGACTTAAATAAATTTAGGTTTAATAAAAAAAATATAAAACCGATTTTACTTAAGATTTCACCTGATTTGAGTGAGGATAAAATAGTGGAACTTTTAGAGGTTATTAAGCAAAACAAAATTGATGGTATTATTGCAGCAAATACCACCATTAATTTTCCCGAATTACAATCCGATAATAAAAAAGAAAAAGGAGGTTTAAGTGGTGAGCCTCTTTATGAGAAAAGTAATGATGTGATCTCATTTATTTCCAGAAAAACAAATGGTAAACTTCCAATAATCGGAGTTGGAGGTATTATGACTCCAAAACAGGCAATAAAAAAAATAGAAGCTGGAGCACATTTAATCCAATTATACACCGGAATAATTTATGAAGGACCAGGAATAGCAAATAAAATAAATAATGAGTTACTTAACCAAGAATTTTAAGTTATCTACTTTTTCTTCAGATTTTATTGAAATAAAATACAATCCTCTTTCAAAATTACTTACATCTACAGAAAAACTGTCATCGTTTTCAATGAAACTAGATTTAATTAACCTTCCGTTAATATCATGTATTTTATATGAATTTGGAATTATATTCTGATATCTTATTTTGATATAATTATCAGCAGGATTGGGGTAAATTGAAATTGAATTTGGATTATTTTGATCAAGACTAAGATAATTTGTACTGATTAATTTTGATTCTTCAGAACCAAAATTTGTATTTGAGTATATAAGGTTGCCTTCTTCAGTTGTAAGCTCATAATATTCACTTCCCTCATTCCAGGTTCCATCACTGAAAAAGTAATCAGATGTTCCAAGTCCATTTCCTGCAGAATCGTATATAGTAAACGTATAGCACTCAGATTGAATAACATCAAATTCATGATTGAAGACACCGGCATCTTCATATGGGCCACCTGAATACAATATTGTACCACTTCCGTCTTTAAATTCCCAAGTATTTTCGTTCAAATCGATTATAAATAGTTCCAAGTTAACCTTTGAAGTTTCGTGTAGATTTGAAGGAAAATTTATGAATTGTGGAAAAACCTTTGTAATACTTTCACTACTACTAAAGATTTTAAGTGCAACGTCATATATGCCGGGAGTGTAAACGTGAGATGGATTTTGTTCAGTATAGTCAACAATATCATCACCATCGACATCCCATTCCCATGCTGTTGCTCCAATACTCATATCAGTAAATTCAACATTCATATAGTCATCGCAGTTTTCATTTTTGTCTGCAAAAAAATCAATATGAAATGAGGGACATTTGTAGTAGGATTTAAATGTATGAAACCCAGCATACATCCTTGCATATTGCTCGATACTAATTGAATCAGTACATGTATTTGGTGAATATGACATTATATTAGATGTATCCGGATCATAAAACAGACCCATAGCGTCTGTAGCATTACCGGTATACATGCAATTTACAGAGCTTACGTTTGAACCATTTATCATTGGATCAGCAGGAGTATCACATACTCTATCTCCAGCTGTACTACAGTTGCTTCCGTTAACAAGTTCGTCAGTGGATTCTGGTTCATTGGAATCGCCATGTGTATGCATGAGGTTAAAATGGTGACCAAATTCGTGAATTAATGTTGTACTTACAGGATTATTCGTACATTGATTATCCATTACTATAACATCATAATATTGGTCTGAATTCCCCGGTAGATATGTATAGCCGCAAGCATTTCCATTTCCAAAAGCTATTGATTCAACAAAATAAATATTCATAATATCAGGTTGATTATTTGCGTATAATAACCCTTGATCATCAATATCAAAAAAATATAGTTGATTATTTGCAATGTAATTTACATCTTCACAAACGGTTATCTCCAAAAATGAATTTGCTAAAAATAAATTTGCTTCATCAATTTCATCCATTATTTCATCTTCTGTTATTTGAGTCACTCCGTTAGAATCAGTTACAATATGAATTTTAGCAGGAACATTTGTTATTGCTGTAGAAGTTTTTGATACGAATTTATTATAGTATTGATCTAGATAGTATTGAAAGGTCGTTCTATTTTGATTTTCTATTTCTGAAAAATTTTCCGGCACCTGAGTTAAACAGCTTTCAGAATAATGATTCTGTGAATAAGCAGTTAAGCCCAAAAATAAAATAGAAACAAAAATTAGTATGTAGTGATTTTTAGCAATCATATTTGGAACGAATTATATGTAAATACTACAATACAAAAATAATTAAATTTATCTTGTTCCAAATTACTATTTAGGTTTATATGTTGTTGTCTTTCATTTTGTCTAGTTTTCTTCTTGCATTGAGCCCAGGCCCAGACAATTTATATTTAACAGCTTTAACAACCAAATCGGGTAAACTTTCAGGAATATCTTTTTTAACAGGTTTGCTAATAGGATGCTTAATACACACAACACTACTTGCATTTGGTTTGAATGCATTAATTCTTCAATACGAAATTATTTTTGAATTAATAAAATATTTAGGCATAATTTATTTGATTTTTCTTTCATATGAAGTTTATAAATCTGATTATTATCAAGATAAATTTGTAAACATTGGTAGATCAAATAAAATTTTTAAAAATCTTAAAAAGGGAATATTTATGAATTTATTAAATCCAAAGGTATTCTTATTTTTTGCATTATTTTTTCCAAATTTTTTATTTTCAGATGAATTTTCATTCAAAACTCAAATTTTTATTTTAGGCACCATCTTTACTCTGGTTACATTTCTTGTTTTTGCAGTGATTATTTTATTCTCAGATTTGATTTTTAGAAAGTTTTCACAGAATGATAATTTTAAAATTTTTGCTAAATATTTTAATATTTCTGTCCTAATGCTAATTGCTTTACTAATCTTATTTACCGAAAATAATATAACTTTATTTTAATAAAATTTTTTAATGCCAAAACTTAAAATCATAGAATGTCCAAGAGATGCTATGCAGAGTATTAAGAAATTTATTCCAACAGAAAAAAAAATAAAGTACATTCAAAGTTTATTAGATGTAGGGTTTAACACAATTGATGTTGGTAGTTTTGTTTCAAAAAAAGTAATACCTCAGTTAGCTGATACAGGGGAATTAATTAATTCATTGGATTTTGAGGATAAAAACACAAAACTGTTGGTAATAGTAGCTAATATTAAAGGAGCAGAGATAGCTACAAATTTTAAACATATTTCATATGTTGGTTTTCCTTTTTCAATTTCTGAAAATTTTCAAATGCGAAACACAAACAAAACTATTGAAGAATCATTTACAAATCTTATTCACATTAATGATATTGTTTTAGCATGTAAAAAAAAGTTAGTTGTTTATTTATCAATGTGCTTTGGAAATCCGTATGGAGAAGTTTGGAGTTTAAATATTTTAGATTATTGGATTTCTAATCTTATTGACTTAGGAATAGAATTAATTTCTTTAAGTGACACTATTGGTTCTGCCACACCTAAGACGATAAACGTTGTATATGAATACTTTTCAATGAAGTATCCAAATGTTGAGTTTGGATTACATTTACATTCCCACCCTCAATTTTGGAGGGAAAAAGTTGAAACTTCAATTGATTCTGGTTGCCTTAGAATCGATAGTGCTATACAGGGTTTCGGGGGTTGTCCTATGGCCTCTGATAATATGATTGGAAATATGCCAACAGAAAAAATAATTACTTTTTGTGAGGAAAATGGAATTGAATCAGGCATTAATCCTTTAAAATTTGAGGTAGCATATAATTATGCTAGTGATATTTTTCTAAACTATAAATAAATAAAGTTCATCTTTAATTTAAATTCTATACTGTGATTAGTCTGCAATTTGTATATTTGCATGCAATTAGTTATTAATTGCATGGAAAACTCTCCTAAAAAAATTATTTCTGAAGCGCTTACTTACGATGATGTCTTGTTAGTTCCGGGATATTCCAACATTTTACCTAGGGATGTCAAAATTAGCTCTAGATTTTCAAAAAATATTACATTAAATATTCCTATCGTTTCTGCTGCCATGGATACAGTTACAGAAAGTAGAATGGCTATAGCAATTGCTCAAGAGGGTGGTCTGGGAGTTGTGCATAAGAATATGTCGATAAAACTCCAAGCTGAAAAAATTAGAAGGGTAAAGCGTGCCGAAAGTGGAATGATTATCGATCCAATTACACTGCCTCTTGACTCGGTTGTTTCTGACGCAAAAAAAAGTATGAAGGAAAATAAAATTGGAGGTATTCCGATTGTTGACGACTCCGGATTTCTAAAAGGAATCGTGACTAACCGAGATTTGAGATTTGAAAAGAAAAACGACAGATTGATAACTGAAATTATGACTAAAGAAAATCTTATAACTGTTGGGGAAGGCACTTCTTTAGAGGAAGCAGAGATTATTTTACAGCAAAATAAAATTGAAAAACTTCCGGTTGTAACTAACAAAAATAAGCTAGTTGGATTAATAACCTTCAGTGATATTACTAAACTAAAGCTTAAGCCGATTGCTAACAAAGATAAGTATGGTAGATTAAGGGTTGCAGCTGCAATAGGCGTAACTGAAGACTCAATAGAAAGATCAAAGGCATTAATTAACTCTGGTGTTGATGCAATTGTAATTGATACTGCCCATGGTCACACAGAAAGGGTGGTTTCATTATTAAAGGAATTAAAGAGGTTAAATAAAGAAGTCGATGTAGTTGTTGGTAACATAGCTACTGCTGAGGCAGCAATGTTTTTATTAAAAGCTGGAGCAGACGGAATTAAAGTTGGAATAGGCCCTGGTTCCATTTGCACAACAAGGATTGTTGCTGGAGTTGGAGTGCCACAATTTTCAGCAATTCTTGAGGTTTGTAAAAGTGTAAAAAATAAAGTCCCTATTATAGCAGACGGAGGAGTAAAATACACTGGAGATATTGCTAAAGCAATTGCTGCAGGTGCATCATGTGTGATGTTAGGATCAATGTTAGCAGGAACTAAAGAATCTCCAGGTGAAACAATTATTTTTGAGGGAAGAAAATTTAAGTCCTACAGAGGGATGGGCTCATTAGAGGCTATGAATAAGGGTAGTAAAGATCGATACTTTCAAGATGTAGAAAATGATATTAAAAAATTAGTTCCCGAAGGCATAGTTGGTAGAGTTCCATACAAAGGTGATCTAGTTGAAAGTATACATCAATTTGTTGGAGGCTTGAGAGCAAGTATGGGGTATTGTGGAGCTATGGATATAGATACACTACAAAAAATATCAAAGTTTGTAAAAATTACAACATCAGGAATTGTTGAAAGTCATCCTCACGGGGTGAATATTACCAAAGAAGCACCAAATTACTCTAGATAATTAAAGATTATTAATTAGATATTTTTATTTTTGCTCATCCAAAACGATTGTAAAATGAATAGATTTTTTATAATTTTTTTTCTCATTAGTAATTATTTATTTGCACAGCTTGAAAATAATGTACTATTCAAGGTAAATGACAGTTTGGTCTATGTAGATGAATTCAATCGAGTTTACAATAAAAATATTGATTTAATTGATGAAAATAATCAAAAAGACTTTGAATCTTATCTTGAATTATTTATAAATTATAAACTGAAATTGGCTGAAGCTTATGATTTAGGTTTGCAAAATGATCCAAAATATAAAAGTGAACTAAATAAATACGTAAAACAATTACAAAACACATACTTAACGAACAGGGAAACTGAGGATAAGTTTCTAAATGAGGCATATGAAAGAACAAAATCTGAAGTTAATGTGTCTCATATTTTGATAAGAATTGATGAAAATGAAAATGATACACTCAAAATATACAATAAATTAAATGCTTTAAGGGGTGCATTCTCAAATTTACCTGTCAACCATTTTAAAAATAAATACCAAAATGATCAAGAACTAATTATTGAGAATTTGGGATATTTCTCAGCTTTTAAAATGATATACAAGTTTGAAAATATGGCTTATAATACCTCAGTTGGGGAGGTTTCAATGCCATTTCGGACAAGATTTGGTTTTCATATATTAAAAGTTAATGATAAAAGGCCTTCATTAGGTGAAGTAACGGTTGGGCATATAATGACTTATAAAAACAAACCAAATGCTTTCAAGAGAATAACAAATATTTTAGATTCTTTAAATAATGGAGTAAGTTTTGAGTACTTAGCAAAAAAATATTCTGATGATAAAAATTCATCTTTCAAAGGGGGTAGGTTAAATCCATTTTCTAGTGGACAAATTAATTCAATACCATTTGAAAATGCTGCATTTGAGTTAGATAAAAAAAATAATACTTCTAAACCAATCGAAACAAAGTATGGTTGGCATATCATAAAATTTTATTCTAAAAAAAATGTAAAAAAGTTTGATGAGATAAAATATGAATTATTAAATAAGTTGAAAAGAAGTTCAAGATTCAGTATAATTTCTGATTCGTTTTATGATTTTTTGATTAATAGATATGGAATAAGCTATCAAAATAAAAAACTTGATTATTTTATTTCAATATTAAATCCAAGTTATTTTAAAGGTGAATGGAGTATTCCCGAATTAATAAATGAAGAAGAAATATTAATTAATATTTCAGACAGGGAATTAAAATACATAGATTTTGCTGCATTTTTGGAAGATAATCAAAGAAAAAGTACTGCTGTTCCTTACCAAAAATTGATATCTGATAAGTATAAGAGCTTTGTACAATATAACGCATTAGAAGTATACAAGAGTAATCTTGAAAGTGAGAACTCAGATTATAGATATGTTATTAAGGAATACAGAGAAGGCTTACTTCTATTTAATCTGATGCAAGATAAAATTTGGACAGTTAGAGAATCAGACTCGACTAAACTGAAAATGTTTTTTGATGATAATAAAAATAAGTATTCATCCTTCGAAGATGACAGAGGAAAAGTTATTGGGGATTTTCAGCAATTTCAAGAGGAATTATGGGTAAAATCTTTAAAATCTAAACATAATTTGACTTTGAATAAAAGAACCATAAAGCGTTTAAAAAAAGAGTATAATTAATGTTTTATAAATTATTTTTTCTGTCGGTTTTTTTATTTTTTTCCAGTTGTAGTTTTGTTTCGGATTACAACACTAAAAATATTGCTAGATACGGAGAATCATTTTTGTCAAAAGAAGAGTTATTATCCCTTGCTGAAGGAGTACAAACAAATGATTCGATTTCAATGGTAATTTCGATTATTAACAATTGGGCAATAGAAAGAATATTAATTGAAAGAGCAGAATTAAATTTAAGCGAAATAAAACTTCAAAAAATTCAGTCATTAGCTGATAATTATAAATCTAGTTTGCTTTCTGAGACATATCTTGAAGCTCTGGTCAACTCGACAATTAATTTAGAAGTTGACTCACTTGAAATACTAAATCTTTACAATAACAATAAAAGTTTATTTAATTTGAACGAAGATATTTTTAAACTGGTATATATTGAGCTTCCTTTAGATTTTTCTGATACTTATGAAGTAAGGTCAAAAATAAAAAGATTCAAAAGAGATGATCAAATTTTTTTAGATTCAATCTCTTTTAGATTTAAAAGTTTTTCATTGACAACTGATTATTGGATTTCAAAAAATACACTCATGCAAAAATTTCCGTTTTTAACGAATTATTCATACCGAAGCTTAAAAAATTATAATTTTTTTCAATTCAAAGATTCTTTAAGTTTATATTTGATTAAGATTAGGGAATCTGTAAAAAAAGGTGATATTTCACCAATTGATTATGTTTTGCCAACTCTGGAGTACATGTCATTGAATAAGAGAAAAAAGGAGCTGATGCTTAGTATTAAAACTGATATTTTGAAAGATGCTCTTGAAAAGAATAAATTAGAAATATATTAGAATGAAAAATTACTTAATATTATTAATATTTTTTTATGTATCAATTATTTTTTCACAAGAAAGACAAAAGATTGACGGAGTTGCAGCAGTAATTGGAGATTTCATTGTACTGGAATCAGATATAGATAAACAATTTACTCAACTTAAAGTTTCAGGTGTTTCAATGGAGAATATTTCTAAATGTCAGGTTTTTGGAAAATTACTTGAGGATAAATTATATCAGCATCATGCGATTCAAGACAGTGTCGAAGTCAATAATGCCGAGATTCAATCATACGTTGATCAGCAAGTCAATGCATTTGCTGAGCAAATAGGATCAATGGATAAGCTTTTAGAATATTACAAGAAAGACTCTGAGCAAGACTTAAGGTCAGAAATGTTCGAACTTAACAAGAATGCTGAGTTAGCTAAAAAGATGCAACAGGTTATAATTGAAGATATTGAGGTTACACCAGAGGAGGTAAGGCAATTTTTTAATTCTATTCCTAAAGATGATAGGCCAGTCTTCGGAACAGAGTTAAGAGTATCCCAAATTGTTCTATATCCAAAAACAACCCAAGAGGAAAAACAAAAGGTAATTAATAGACTGAAGGAGTTTAAAGCAGATGTGATAGATAACGGTGCAAGCTTTGTTTCAAAAGCGGTTTTATATAGTGAAGACCCAGGTTCAAGAACAAGAGGAGGTAAATATTCGATTAATAGAAAAAATTCTCCGATGATTAAAAAATTTAATGAAGTTGCTTTTTCTTTAACAGAAGGTGAGATTTCTGATCCATTTGAAACTGAGTATGGGTTCTTCATAATTTACCTTGAAAAAATCAGAGGACAAGAATATGATATCAGAACAATTTTATTGAGACCTAAGATCAATAATAAAGAAATTGAAGATACTAGAAAAAAACTGGTTAAAATAAGAGAAAGAATAGTTAATGAAGAAATTTCTTTTGTGGATGCAGCTATTGAAGCGAGTGATGAAATAGAAACAAGAAATGATGGGGGGCTTTTGATTAATCCTGAAACACAAGATTATAAATTCGAATTAACCAAAATGGATCCTGAGCTTTATTCCCAAATTGCAAATTTAAAAGAGGGTGAGGTTAGTATAGTTTTTCAAGACGAGGATAGGTTTAATCCAATTAAATTCAAGATTTTATCTGTTTCTGATAGATACGATGAACATATAGCAGATTTTTCAAAAGATTACCTAAAAATCCAAAAATTAGCACTTCAAAATAAGCAGTTAAAAGAGATTGAAAAATGGCAAAATGACAAAATATTTGATACCTATATTAATATTAATAATGATTTTCGTGATTGCGACTTTTTCAGTAATTGGTTGAAAAATTAACTATTTTATATAATTTTCATATTAAATAATTCATTTTATTAATAATCGCTGATTAATTTTTTTAGTTACTTCTAATGATTATTTTTGTCTTGACTATCAATTAAATTAAAAATGGCCTTTGATTTTGACATGATCAAGAAAATCTATTCAAACATTGTTAAAAATGTTGATGAAGCCAAAAAGGTAATTGATAAGCCATTAACTTTAACAGAAAAGATTCTTTATTCACATCTCTGGGGAAGTATTAGTAAAAACTATACAAGAGGAAAAGATTACGTAGACTTCAAACCTGATAGAATTGCATGTCAAGATGCAACTGCCCAAATGGCACTACTACAATTCATGCAAGCAGGAAAAACTAAAGTTGCTGTACCAACTACAGTGCATTGCGATCATTTGATTCAAGCAAAAATGGGAGCAAAAAAAGACCTTATGCGTGCTAATAAAGTCAGTAATGAAGTTTTTGATTTTTTAAGAGATGTTTCAAATAAATATGGAATTGGTTTTTGGAAACCAGGTGCAGGAATTATTCATCAAGTGGTACTGGAAAATTATGCTTTTCCTGGAGGCATGATGATTGGTACAGATTCACACACCGTAAATGCAGGCGGGCTTGGGATGATAGCAATTGGGGTAGGAGGTGCTGATGCAGTAGATGTCATGGCTGGGATGCCTTGGGAATTAAAATTTCCAAAGATTATAGGAGTAAAGTTAATCGGTAATCTAAACGGTTGGACCTCCGCCAAAGATGTTATTTTAAAAGTTGCTGGAATTCTTACTGTAAAAGGGGGTACAGGTTCTGTAATAGAGTATTTTGGTCCTGGAGCAAAAGCTCTCTCTTGTACGGGAAAAGGAACTATATGTAATATGGGCGCTGAGGTTGGTGCAACAACATCGACTTTTGGTTACGATGAATCAATGGAAAGATATTTAAAGGCAACAGGCCGTGAGGTTGTTGCTCTGGAAGCGAATAAAATAAAAGATTATTTGACCGCTGACCCCGAGGTTTACATTTCGCCTGAAAAGTATTTTGATCAATTAATTGAAATTAATCTTTCAGAACTAAAACCACACCTAAATGGCCCTTTCACGCCTGATTTGGCGACTCCAGTTTCAGAAATAGCAGATAAGGCAAAAGAAAATGATTGGCCTTTAAAAGTAGATTGGGGTCTTATCGGGTCATGTACAAATTCATCATATGAGGATTTAACCAGGGCAGCTTCAATTGCAAAACAGGCTGTTGAAAAGAACTTAACTACAAAATCTGATTTCGGAATAAATCCTGGATCTGAGCAGGTTAGATATACCGCTGAAAGAGATGGAATACTTAAAATATTTGAAGATCTTAATGCTACTATTTTCACCAATGCTTGTGGACCATGTATTGGTCAATGGGATAGAAGTGATTTAAAAGGTGAAGAAAAAAATACAATAGTTCATTCTTTTAACAGAAATTTTTCCAAAAGAGCTGACGGAAATCCCAATACTCATGCCTTTGTTGGTTCTCCAGAAATGGTTGCTGCAATAGCAATAGCAGGTAGATTAGATTTTGACCCTGTAAAAGACACTCTAATAAATGAAAATGGTCAGGAAGTAATGCTTGATCCACCTTTTGGTATTGAGCTTCCATTAGATGGTTTTGATTGTGAGGATTCAGGTTATATTGAACCTAAAAAAGACGGATCTGATGTTATAGTTTCAGTTAATCCTAAATCTGACAGACTACAATTGCTAGAGCCATTTACGCCTATCGGAAGGGAAATTAATAATGCCAGATTACTAATTAAGGCACATGGTAAATGTACAACAGATCATATTTCAATGGCCGGTCCATGGTTAAGGTATCGTGGCCACTTAGATAATATTTCTAATAATTGTTTAATTGGTGCGGTAAATAGCTTTAATATGAAAACTAACTTTGTAAAAAATCAATTAACAGGAGAATATGGTGGTGTTCCTGATACTCAGAGGCAATACAAAGAAAATAATATAAAAACGATTGTAGTAGGTGACCATAATTATGGTGAAGGTTCATCCAGAGAACATGCTGCGATGGAACCTAGACATTTAGGTGTATGTGCAGTTGTAGTAAAATCTTTTGCTAGAATTCATGAAACCAATTTGAAAAAACAAGGAATGCTAGCTTTGACTTTTCAAAACGAGTTTGATTATGACATAATCCAGGAGGATGATTTGATAAGCTTTATCAATTTAGACGAATTTTGTCCTGGTAAACCAATAATTATGGAGGTAACGCATTCAGATGGAACAAGAAACTTAATAAATTTAAACCACTCATATAATCATTCTCAAATTGATTGGTATGATGAAGGTTCTGCCTTAAATTTAATTAAAAAAGGAAACCTATAAAGCCCTTTTGAATAAACTTTTGATAAATACTTCCACAAAATAAATTGATCTCATTGAAATAATGATTTTTATAATATCCAAAGGAGAGCTCTCTTCGTTTAAAAAACGTAGTATTTTTTTTGTAGAATTTCTTTTTATCATTCTGTAGAAAATAGTTTCTCCTCTATTATTATATTTAGAAAGAACTCCTAAAAGTATATTATCTAAAAAGTAATACCTTTTTTTTGGTACTATTCTAAAATCTTTACCGCTTTTTATATTTTCTAATATTTGTAAAGAGTATTTTTCACAATTCTTAAATGAATAGCCAGTTGACGGCTTAACCCATCCGCCGGCTGTTCCAATTTTAGTAATATTTTTCGTTGAGTCTTTGTGAAAAGGGTAAGTTGTCATTGGAATTACACCCGCTTCTGATTTTAGTATTTTAAAATCCGAGATATTGTAATATTTTTGTAAATATTTTTTAATGTAAATCTCATATATATCCTGATTACACTCATCTTTTGAAAAATAAGTATGTTCGATTAGAGCCTCATCTTTTTTGAAAGGAAGAACATATGTAAATGCTGTGCTGTTTTTATCTCTGATTCTATAGTCCATAAAAACAAATGATTTTTTATTAAATTTTTTTTTATTTGTTTTTACAACCCATCCAACAAAATGTTGCTTTAAATATGTATGGTTTTTTATTGTTTTAATTGTACTGCTGTTTAATCTTGAGTCAAAAATATGTTTAGCATAGTAGTTTCTTTTATTTCCGACCACAACAACGTTGTTATTTTCCTGCCTAATTTTTAATACTGTATCACAAATAAACTTAAACTTTTTATTCTTCTTTATTCTCTTCTTTACATGTTCTTTGAATTTTAATGAGCTTAAAGTTTTATAATTATAATCTGAAAAATCCATTTTAACTTTTCCCTTAACTGAAAAAAAATTTCCTTTATCCCATTTGTTTTTTAATATTTTATCCCAATTTCCAGTACCTGCTTCCCAATAAGAATAATAATTATCAGATTTTTTTGTTTTCTCTTTGTCAATAATCAAAATTGAATAATTTTTAAAATATTTATCGTTATGAAAACAATAAGATAGGTGAAGCCCTGATAGCCCCCCTCCAACAATTATATAATCGAATTTTGAGTTGGCTTTCATTCAGGTTAAATATTATTAATACTATTTTTCTTTGAAATACTTTATGGGTGGAAATAGCATTCCGAAACTTTCGCCTCCGCCTTTTTTTAGGTTAGCATGATGCATTTTGTGTGCTTTTCTAACACCTTTAGCATACCAATTATTCGTTTTTCTTAAAAATTTAAAACGTTGGTGTATAAAAATATCGTGAACCATGAAATAAGTGAATCCATAAGCCATAATTCCAAAGCCAATTGCAAATCCAAATCTAAAGCCAAATTCAACTTGAGAATAAAAGAAGAGCATACTAACTACTGCATAAAAAACAAAAAACAGATCGTTTCTTTCCCACCAGGATGTTTTTAAATTCTGATTATGATGATCCTTATGCAGTGACCATAAAAAACCATGCATTATATATTTATGAGAGAACCATGCCATGAATTCCATAAAAATGAATGTTGATATAAAAACAACAGCTATTTTGACTATTTCCATTTAAAGTAGATTTAATTGATATTTTACGTAACTTCTGGTTAAAAGTTCAATTTTCTTTAAGTTAGGTACCCTAATTCTTCTGGTTATAATCTCTTTTGCAGGTGTCTTTTTTAGTTTTTTTAGTAGCTGATTGTAGTATCTATATGCCATAAAAACACCGAATTTTGCATCAAGGGGTAATTCTTTAATTCCCTCTAGTCCCATTTTAAAATCATTTTCGATATCATTTATGATTTCATTTTTTTCTGATTCACTTAGTTTTTCAAATTTTGTATTGGGAAAATAAGTTCTATTAAGGTCTTCTTTGTCAGCTTTTAAGTCACGAAGGAAATTTACTTTTTGAAAAGCTGACCCAAGTTTCATTGCGTTTTTTTTGAGCTTCATGTAGAGCATATTATTTCCTTGAACAAAAACTTTTAGACACATAAGGCCAACAACATCAGCAGATCCATAAATATATTCTTTATATTCTTCAACTGTACTATATTTTTTTTTTGTTAAGTCCATTCTCATGCTTTTCATAAATGCATCTACCAAATCTCTATCAATTTCATATTTATGAAAAGTATACTGAAATGAGTTAAGAATTGGGTTTAAATGTATCTTATTTCTAATTGCTTTTTCTAAATCAATTGCAAAATCATTAAATAATTCTGCTTTATTGTAATCATGAAATGAATCAACAATTTCATCCGCAAATCTTACAAACCCATATATATTATAAATATCTCTTCTAATATCTTTAGAAAGAAGTTGTGTAGCAAGAGTAAAAGAAGTGCTGTAGGTTTTTGTAACCTTTTCACTGCAACTGTAGGAAACTTCATCAAAAATATTTTTCATAAAATAAATTTTTTACAATTTAATAATAAATTAGAAATATATTTATTTGTTTATCAAATTAGCAACAAGTTCTCCAGAAACTATTGCAGGTGGTACACCTGGGCCTGGGACTGTAAGCTGACCACAGAAGTACAAATTCTGTACCAACTTACTCTTGATGTTAGGTCTTAAAAAAGCGGTTTGAAATAGTGTGTTTGCTAAACCATAAGCATTCCCGCCATATGAGTTATATTCATTCTTGAAATCACTTACACAAAAACTTCTTTTATAAATAATAGAATCCTTTAAATCTTGTTTTGTAAAACCTTCAATTTTTTCAATAATCATATTGAAATACTTATCTCTAATTTCTTTAGTGTCTTTTAGATTTGTAGCTATTGGAATTAAAAAAAAGCCATTTTCACAATTTAAGGGTGCGGTTTCGGGATTGGTTTTAGATGTGAAATTTGCATAAAAAAGCGGATCAGAAGGCCAATTTGGATTATCGTATATTTCTGCAGCATGTTGATCAAAATCGGTATCAAAAAATAAGTTATGATGATTTACGTTTTTAATTTTTTTGTTAAAACCAACATAGAAAAGTAGTGATGATGGCGCAAAAACCCTTTTTGCCCAATATTTTTCAGAATATTGCCTAAACTTATTAGGGAGTAATGTTTCAGTATGGTGATAGTCTGCCCCAGAGACTACGATGTCACAATCATATTCTTTGTTATTAAAAATTAATTTATTAGCCTTATTGCCGTTCATTTCAATTTTTTCGAGACAGTGATTAATTTGGTAATTGACTCCAAGTGACTTTCCAAGAAGAACCATTGCATTAACTAAATCATAAAATCCATTTTTTGGTTGGAAAGTACCAAGTCCAAAATCAGCATAATTCATAAAATTATAAAAAGCAGGAGTATTAGATGCCTTAGCACCTAAAAATAATACCGGAAATTCCAAGACTGATCTCAGTTTGGGATTTTTGAAATCTCTATGCACATCTTTTCTTATCGTAGACAAGAAATATCTTATTTTTTTTAAAGTTTTAATTGAAACCAGTTCCAAAGGACTTAACCCTGGCATTTTGTATAGCATGTCTGTAACCCCAATTCCATAATTCTCTTTGGCTCTTTCGAGGAATTTTTTTAATTTTTTTCCACTTCCAGTTTCTATTTTTTCAAATTTCTTCGATATTTTTTCGATGCTATCTTCAATGTCAATGTAGTCATCTAATCCAAAATAAACTCTGTAAGCAGGATTAAGCTTTTCAATTTCATAAAAATCCTTGGTAGACTTATTAAAATCATTAAAAAACTTTTCAAAAACGTCTGGCATCCAATACCAACTTGGCCCCATGTCAAAGGTAAACCCTTTAGCCTTGAACTGTCTTGCACGACCGCCGAGTTCTCCATTTTTCTCAAATACAGTGACCTTGTGGCCATTTTTAGCTAAATAACATGCAGCCGATAATGACGAGAATCCAGAACCAATAATTGCTATATTTTTTTTCATATTTTCAGTGCGCACGAGAAGACTCGAACTTCCACAATCTTAAGGATTATTAGGCCCTCAACCTAACGCGTCTACCAATTCCGCCACGTGCGCATATTTAGTAATTTTTTTTAAAATTTTTAGGGGTCAACCCATATTTATTTTTGAATGCGGTAATAAAATGACTTGATGTGCTGTATCCAAGTTTTATACTAACCTCATTTACATTATAACTATTTTCGGAAAGAAGTTTTTTAGCTAATTCCATTTTATACTCAAGTAGGTATTGATATACTGGTTTTCCATATATCTTTTTGAATCCTTCTTTTAATTTTTTTAAACTTAGGTCTATATCATTAGAAAGTTCAGCTAAGGATGGGGGACTGGTCATATTAGAAATAACCAAGTTTTTGGCTTTTTGAATTTTTTTAAAGTTTTCTTCGTTATTCAAGAATGGACACTGTTCAATATTTTGGTCTAAATTTCTGTTATATAAATGACTAAATAGTTCATATATTTTCGCTTTAATAAACAAGTTTTTTGTTGAACTTCCTAGGTCAAATCTTTTTAATTCGTTCAACACCAGAAATATTTTATTGGAAATTTTATTTTCATAATAATATTTTTGGTTAATGTTTTCATCCTTAAGGAATTGAATATTATTACTGTCCTCCGAGAATAGTTTATGAAATTTTTTTAAAGAGATTAAAACTGATAAAACGTAGGACTTAGGATGTATTAATGCATCAACCGGAAGGTTTTTCTTAGGGTTATATAGTACAATATATTTTCCGTTTGACACATCCATTTTATAAGCTCCATTGTTAAAAGAAAATGTTGCATTTCCTTCGATAACAAAATGGAATTGAATAAAATTTAAGTCAATCTCTTTCTTTAAAAATTTATTTTTATCCTTCTCATTTTTTGATTTTAAAACAAAGAACTTATCTTCAATCTTAGTTTCTAAAAATGATGGCTTGGTAAACTGCATGAATTGATATTAATTAATCAATAACAAACCTATCAATAATTAAACCAATTTCATCTCTTTTAACTAGGTTTTCGTCAAAAAGGAAAGAAAATAACGGTTTATTTTCGACAGATTGTCTTAACGATATATCGCCTTTTTTTGAGTAAATGGAGTTCCACTTTTCTAAAACTAATAACCACTTTTCATTGTTTTCATCCCACCAGTTTATCGCTTCCTTACAATTAGATTCATCTACCCTTGTATAGGAATTAATCCCTTTCTCGGAAGCTATAATTACTTCAGAATCGGATTCTGAGTCTTTTACCACTTTAAAATTATCTTGGTCGTGGACCCATCCATCTTCAGTTATTTCTTGACGGTTTCCTCTTATCATTATGTTGTAATCATTTCTCTTTGTGTATTCCCTTCTGGGTAGAGGGGCATAGGAAGAATTTTCCCAATAACTTTTTCCATCCGCATGTACCCATGTAGCTGATCCCTCATATCTAGGGCTATCATCTACTTGAAATACTTTCTGTGTCCATTGTCCTTTTACATCTTTTTTAGTTTTTGATATATATTTCCAATTATTATTTCCATCATATTTTAAAAGATCTTTATTTTGAAATATCCAATCTTGTCTCCAGTGCTTTATGATATAGTCACCCATTACTAATAAGTGCTGAATAGAAATATGGCCTTTTTCATCTTTAATTAGCATAGCATACTCTAATGCTTTTGCATTATAATTTTTAGATTTTGAATAATTCGAATCATTACTATATTGAAAAGTTTCAGAAAATTTAAAGTCTATTTCAAAACATCCACACATTTCTTTTATAGCTTCAATGTCTTGTTTTTTTTGAGCATTTATAATGATTGGTGAAACCAGCAATAAGATTATTATTAAGTCATTTATATTAAGTTTTCTCATTTATATATTATTTTATTTAGATATTTGCATCCTTGAAATAATTGCAAGTTTTATTACAGTTATTTTTAATTATATATTTATATTGCAATTTAGAATAACTCTAAATAACATCAAAATGAAAGATTATTTAATATTATTTTTTTCTTTTTTGCTATTATCCTCTTGTGAAGAAAATAAGTCAAATGAAATAAATATATATAGTAAAAGGCATTATCAGGTTGATATTAAACAATATGAAAACTTTGAAACGCTTACCGGGATTAAAGTAAATGTAATTAAAGCTGGTGATGATGAATTGTTAGAAAGGTTAAAAAATGAGGGGCAAAATAGTCCAGCTGATCTTTTTGTAACTGTCGATGCAGGAAAATTACAAAAGGGGGTAGAGATGGGTCTTTTTCAAAAAATTCAAAATGAAATAATTGACTCGAATGTGAGCGATGATCTAAAAGATGTGAATGGTTATTGGATACCTATAACATACAGGGCTCGTTTGCTTGTTTATAGCAATGAGAGGGTTAAACAATCGGAACTGAGTACTTATGAAGATTTAGCCAATGAAAAATGGAAAGGAAGATTACTTGTTAGATCATCTTCAAATGCATATAATCAAGCTTTAATGTCCTCTCTTTATGCAAATTTAGGAGAAGAAATGGTTACCGATTGGTCTACTAAAGTTGTAAATAATTTTGCTCGTGATCCAAAAGGTAATGATCGTGATCAAGTCAAGGCAATAGCTGCTGGTCAAGGGGATATAGCAATTGTTAATTCATATTATATTGGATTATTATTATCATCTGAAAAACAGGCTGAGGTTGATGCAGGAAATTCAGTATCTGTATTCTTTCCCAATCAAGGAAATAATGAAAGGGGTGCTCATGTAAATATTTCTGGTTTTGCTATGGCTAAAAATGCACCAAATAAGGAAAATGCAATAAAGTTATTAGAGTATCTTACAGGTGAGGAAGCTCAAAACACATATGTGAATAATAGTTATGAGTATCCTGCAAATCCTAAGGTTAAGCCATCTGAAATTGTTCAGTCTTGGGGTGATTTCAAAAGAGATAAATTGGATTTAAATGCACTTGGAATATTTAGGGAAAAAGCCATAAAGGTGTTTGATAATACAGGTTGGAAATAAATTTAAATTTGAAAAAAGTAAAGTTTCAAGATAAAGTAGCCGTAATCCTATTTCTTTTAATTTTTTCACCAATATTATTTCTATTGGTTAAATCATTTAATCAAGATACTGAATCACTGCTGTATTTATTCAAAAATTTATTATTAGAGTACTCGGTTAATACTATATATCTTGTCTTAATAACCTCTTTTTTTTCACTAGTTATTGGTATTATTCCAGCTTGGTATGTGAGTAATTTTCAATTTGCTGGACGAAGAATAGTTGATTTGATTCTTTATCTACCGCTGGCCATACCAACTTATATAATGGCATTCACTTACAGTGAACTTCTAAGTTTTACTGGTCCCTTTAAGATAACCTATGATTTTTTGCAGATTGAGATTTTAGGAATTCTTTTAGCTTTCTCTCTATATCCGTACATATACAGTGTTTCGAGAATTTCTTTTAGTCTATTTGGTTCAAGATATTATGACATGGCAAAGAACCTAGGTCTTAATGGATATCAAACAATTTTAAAAGTAGTTTTACCACTTTCACGACCGGCAATTTTATCAGGTTTATTTTTGGTTGTTATGGAAGTTTTAAATGAGTATGGTGCTGTAAAATATTTTGGAGTTAATACATACACTATAGGAATATTTAGATCATGGAATTCAATGAATGATAGTGGCGCTGCTATTCAATTATCATCAATTCTCTTGTTTGTAGTTGCCTTTTTATTTTTCATTGAAAAATATTTTAATCAAAACAAAAGATTTAGCTTTTCTAAAAACACTCAATTGGCTTCTTTAATTAAGCCAAATAGTTCTATTAAATTTTTGATATACGTAATCTGTCTTGTCCCAATTATTTTAGCTTTTATCATACCAGTTCTTTTTAACTTAATTAATATATTTTCCATTTATGACGATATTAATTTTGAAAGATTATTAAATATTACATTTAATTCTTTTACCGTTTCAATGATAGCATCCTTTTTAATACTTATTATTTCAACTTTTTTTCTTTACAATGAGAAAATATCAAAATCAAAAGTCTATTATTATATTAATCAGTTTATTTCATTGGGATATTCAATCCCTGGTGCAGTCGTTGCATTAGCGGTTATAATTTCTGTAAATAGTCTCGACAACTTAGATAATAATATTAGACTTTTAGGTAGTTTTTCTGTCTACTTTTTAATTCTTATATATGCATATATCATTAGGTTTATGGCTGTTGGTAAATCTCCGATAAAATCTAGCATGGAAAAGTATCCTGACTCATATAATAACTCTGCAAAAAATTTAGGATTATCAAATTTTAAAATTTTTCAAAAGGTATATTTTCCAATCAATAAATATGCTTTTTTCACAGCCCTGACATTGGTTTTTGTTGACATAATGAAAGAACTACCCATAACATTGATACTAAGGCCTTTCAATTTTGATACTTTAGCAACACAAACCTATGAATTTGCCATAGAAGAGATGATTCCTCTCTCCACTATATATTCATCTGTAATTATTATTATTTGCTGTATATTGCTGATATTTTTAAAAATGTTCTTGGACAAATCAAATGTATTTAGAAATTAAAAATTTAGTTAAGAGTTATAATAGCTCGCAAACAGTTATTAACAATCTCAGCTTTTCAGTAGAGAAAGGCCAACTTATTTCTTTTGTAGGTGAAAGTGGTTCAGGTAAATCTACATTTTTAAAATGTCTAGCTGGTCTTGAAAAAATTAATTCAGGGATAATTTCTTTAAACGGAAAATTGATAGATGGAAAAGATGTTTTTGTTAGACCTCAAACAAGAAAAATAGGATATGTGTTTCAGGACTACCCTCTATTTCCACACTTAAATATCAGCGAAAATATCTGTTTTAATCTTGATAATGAACACAAAAAAAATTTTTCTAAAATAATAGAACTAACCAATCTCAATAACTTACTTGAAAGATATCCTCATGAAATTTCAGGTGGAGAACAACAAAGAGCATGTATTGCTAGATCTATAATCAGGGAACCTGATTTGTTGTTATTGGATGAACCCTTTAGTAACCTTGATGCTAATATTAAATTTTCAATCAGGGATGAAATATGCAGAATAATTAGAGAAAGTAATATTACTACAATATTAGTTACACATGATATAAAAGATGCCCTTAATATTTCAGATAAGATATTAATATTTAAGGCGGGTATTGTTCAGCAGTTTTCAAGCCCTGAAACTATGTATTGTGAACCCGCTAATTGTTATTGTGCTGAGATTTTGGGTGATATAAATAAATTTCCAGTTGACGGTAAAATATACTATATAAGACCTGAAAATATTAAAATAGTTAAAAATTCAGCCAATTCAATGTATGTTGAAAAATGTTTTTTCCAAGGAAAGGAATACAAATTAGTTGGAAGATTTAAAGAAAATATTTGGTCTATTATTTCTCAAAAACCTGTAAAAGTTAATTCAGAGGTTTTCTTTGATTATTCAAAGCAAGATTTAATATTTTTTAATAAAAATTGCTCAACTTTTTTTACTTCATAATTTTTTCGATAGTATTGAAGACTTTTCGATACAATCACTAACAGAAATGCCGTTAACATAATTACCCAATATATGAAGGTCTTTATTTTTATTTTCAAAATTTTTAATCACTTTATTTATGTAATCGTGATTTAGTCCATATTGTGGTATGCCTTTATCCCATAAAAAATCATTCTTCATAATTATTTGGCCATCATAGGAAATCAATTTTCTAACATCTCTTACAATTTTATCAAATAGTAAATCTTTATCTGTTTTTAGCAACTGTTCCTGTCTCGTGCCACCAACCATTACTGTCATTAAATCCTTGTCTGATGGCGCTACATGAGGAAATATCCTACTATTAAATATTATTCCTAAAAAACTTTTATTATCTGACGGTTTTGTCAGTACACCAAATCCACTTATATCATTCTTAATTTTTTGTTTTTCAATACCTAAATGCAATACATAAATTGGACAATAGTTAATTTTTTTTAGAGTTTGAGATAGTTTTTTATCAAAAATGATCTCAGACAGGGCATAGGCAGGAATTGTACTGATTAGCTTACAACATCTATACTTAATATCATTATTTACGGTTATTTCATATAAATTTCCAATTTTAGAAATTGATGTTATTTTGCTGTTAACTCTAATTTTATCTTTAATCTTTTGTTGTATTGTATTAGTCAAGTCGCTGAGGCCGTTTTTAAAGTTGAACGACTTTGGTGATATATTTCTTGATTTTTTTTTAATAAAACCTAAAATTACACTGCCATAATTTTGTTCAACCTCCCAAATTTTCTTGAGAACATATTTTATACTCATTTTTCGAGTATTTCCTGCATAAACACCCGTTAGAAAAGGCTCTATTAATACATCATGAAACTCTTTACCAAATCTTTTTTTAAAAAAATCATAAACAGACAAACTATTGTCACTCTTTTTAATGAAAATTTCAAAAAAAATGCGAATCTTAGCTCCTAAACTTAAAATATTTGACATTATAAATTGTCCAAATGACTGAGGTATTTTGATGAGTTTCCCTTTCTTGATTAGAAATCTTTTATTATTGTTATTATTTGGGTAAATAATATCATTTTTTATTTTAAGATCCGAGATTAAATCCTGTACGCTCTCGTTGTTAATTAGAACAGTGTTAGGACCATTTTCACAAATAAAACCCTTTTTATTTCTTGTTGATATATTTCCTCCAATATATTTACTGGACTCAAAAATCAAAAAATCTTTTTCTCTCTTATTTAGAAAATAACCCAATGTTAATCCAGAAATTCCAGCGCCTAAAATTATTGTATCAACCTCATTTAAAGACCTGTTGTTCATAGCCTATGTAGATAATTCTATTTTGGCCCATTTTGAAATTAGTTTTGCCCAACTATCATCATCGTTTAGGCAGGGAACATAATAGTAATTTTCACCTCCTGCCTCTAAAAACTCTTCTTCAGCTTCCATAACAATTTCTTCAAGTGTCTCTAGACAATCAGTTACAAAGGCAGGTGTTACCACCACCATATTTTTTTTCCCTTCCTTAGCTAATCTTTCTAATTCACTATCTGTGTAGGGCTTCAACCAGGGTTCATTAGCTAATCTTGATTGGAATGAAATGCTATATTTTTCTCTCTCCAAGCCTAAGTATTTAGCAACAAGTTCTGTTGTTATAGTTACTTGATGTTTATAACATGTTTTATGTGCCTTTGAATCTACATAACAACAGTTTTTTACCTTATAACAATGAATTTTTGTAGGATCTGAGATTTTAAGATGACTCACTGGAATCCCATGGTATGAAAACAGGATGTGATCATATTCTTTGTCTTTTATTGTGTCATTAATTTTTTGACTGAGTAATTCAATATATTTTGGTTCATTATAAAAAGGTTCAATAACTTTTATTTTTTTTTCTGGGAAATTGATCTTTACTTCTTCTTTTACCTTTTCAACAACTGTTTCGTATGATGACATTGCATAGTGGGGATAAAGAGGTAAAATTATAAACTCATCAACTCCTTTGTCATTTAATTCCTTTAATCCATTATATATACTTATTGAGCCATAGCGCATGGCTAGTGCTACAGGAATCTGCATCAGGTTAGAGACCTTTTTAAATAATCTCCTAGATAAAACAATCAATGGAGAACCTTCTTTCCACCATATCTTTTTGTAGGCTTTTGCAGATTTTTTTGGTCTAAAATTTAAAATAATTAGTTTAACAAGAATCCATCTAAAAATATAACTTTTACCAATAACCCTTTTATCCATTAGAAATTCATCTAAGTATTTTTTCACGTCACTAATCGAAGTGCTATCTGGTGATCCTAGGTTAATAAGTAATAATCCCTTCATTATATTGTTTTAGAGTAAGTTCCAATTTTATTATTTAACAGAGGGTCAAATTCCATAGCAATATTTCTAATAAATAATCTTGCATCATGTGAAATTGAAACAGTATCATTTTTAATCCTCATAAGATTTAGATCTAAAAAATCTTTAAACTTTTCATGATCAAAGTTTAAAATTTCTTTTATGTTTTTTGAATCTGTATCGAATCTTTCTGAGATTTCTTTAAAATCAACATAATAATTGCACATGATTGAATTTATTACATCTCTGATTATTTTTTCTTTTTTATTCAGCTTATAACCACGAAAAATAGCGGTATTTTTTTCATTAATTTTTTTTATATACTGAGCTGCGTTTTTGACATTTTGGCTATATGCTGAGAATAGTTGTGAAATTGAGGATGCGCCAAAACCATATACTTGACCGGTTGTTTTAGTGGTACAGTAACCCTGAAAGTTTCTGTGTAATTGATTGTTTTTAAGTGCCAAATAAAATTCATCATTTGGTCTACAAAAATGGTCCATACCAATCGCTACATAACCGGCTTCAGTAAATTTTTTGTAAGCATTCTCATACATTTTTGCTTTTTCCTCGGCAGAAGGGAAACCAATATTTTCTAATATTTTTTGTCTAGGTAGTATTGAAGGTACGTGAGCATATGAAAATGTCACTATTCTGTCTGTATTTAGTTCAATTGCTTTATCAATAGTTTTGTTGAAATTATCAACTGTTTGCAAAGGCAACCCATAAACAAGATCTATATTAGTCCCTGTAAAACCTTCATCACGGATTTTTTTTATAATCTTATCAATTGAGTGTTTTGGTCTTCTTCTATTTATTGCATCTAAAACTTTATTATCAAAATCTTGAATACCAAGAGATATTCTATTAAAACCAAAATTTTTAAGAAGTTCAACATGCTTAAAGTCCAAGTGTGCTGGGCTACATTCGATAGCCATTTCATACTCATCACTTAAGTCAAAACACTCTTTTATTTTATCTGTAACCCTTTCAATATACTTAAGTGATATTGCATTTGGAGTACCACCTCCCCAGTGAATTTGGGTTAATTTTCTATCATCATTGACGTACTGCGAAACAAATTCAATTTCTTTTATCAGGGCATCTACATATCTTTCCAAAAAAGGTTTGGTAAACCCGGATTCAGTGGTGCATCCACAAAAGTGACAAATCTGTGGGCAAAATGGTATGTGTATATAAACAGAAACATTTTGTGGATTTTCATTGTTTGAATTTATTACTGAGTTAATAAAATCTTTATCATCATAATTTTCAGAAAAATGAGTGGCTGGAGGATAAGATGTGTATCTTGGTCCTTTCTTGTTGTATTTTTCAAGTAATTCTTGATTTATATTCATTTTATCTATTCCAATTATGGTTTTTTACCCACTCGACCACAAAATTTACATTTTTGACATCTATGCCTGGTATAAATCCATGGCCTAAATTAAAAATCCAGTCGGTATTTTTTTTACCAAAATTACTTAAGCCCATCAGATATTTTTCAATTTCCTTTTTGTCAGAGAAAAATAATCGAGGATCCATATTTCCTTGTATCCCAATATCACTATTTAGCAATGTTCGTGCCGTTTCAATTGAAATTTGCCAATCTATACTAGCTATGTCGCATATGTCCTTATTCAGTTCTTTTAACCCTAAATTGTAATTTTTTGGAAAAAATATTGTTTTGCAATTTTTATTCATTGCCACATTTAATATTTTCTTAGAATATGGTAAAACAAGTTCAGTGTATAGTTGCTCAGGGATAATACCGCAATAAGTTTCAAATAATTGGAAGCAGTCAATTCCACAGTCGACTTGCTTATTTACGTACTCAGTCGATGCTTCAGTTATCATTTCCAATATTTTAATGCACTTTTTTCTTTCCTTATAAAAGAGTTTTATCACATAATTAAAATCTTTGTTCAATTCATTTCTTCTAAACATAAACAGAAATGTTGTAAGCGGTCCTCCACAAAAACCAATTAGAGGAGTTTCGGGTCTTTGAAATTTTATTTCTTTAATGTTATTGTATATATAATCAAGTTTTTGGGGATTAAATTTTAAATTTTCAATATTAATATTTTCATCTAAAGCATTGTGGAATTTGGGACCTTTTGCAGTAAATTCAAGTTCTAACCCTAGGGCTTTAGGAATCACTAGTATGTCAGAAAATAGAATCCCAGCATCTACCCGTAAATCATCTAGTGGGAGTAGAGTTACCTTAGCGGCTAGTTCCTTGTTTTGCATCATCTCGTCAAAACTGTACTTCTGCTTTAGTTTTAGATAAGAGGGTAATATTCTACCTGCCTGTCTCATGAACCATACTGGTGGACGAGATGTTATATTTCCGTTAATATTTTCAATGAATATATTTTTTTTCATTAGATCAATTGAAGAGATTTTTTGTTTGAGGAAATTAATTTATCAATATCTTTTTCACTGTATACGGATGAAATAAACATACATTCAAATTGTGATGGAGGTAGGTATACACCTTCATCTAACATTGATTTAAAGTATTTTGCATATTTTTTCAAGTCACACGTAATCGCGTCATTATAATTTTCAATTTTGTCATTTTCTGTAAAGAAAAGGGTCATCATTGAGCCTGATCTATTAATTATAGCATCAGTCCCAGTTTCATGAATATTTTGTAAGAACCCTTCATGGATTTTCTTTGATATTGATTCTAGTTTTTCATATAATTTGTCATTAAGCCTATTTAATACAGAAAGTCCTGCACTCATTGCAAGAGGATTTCCTGAAAGGGTACCAGCTTGATAAACCGGTCCATTAGGGGCAAGGTAATCCATAATTTCAGACTTTCCGCCATATGCACCAACTGGAAGACCACCGCCAATTATTTTGCCAAGAGTTGTGATATCAGGAGTCACCTCATATAGCTCTTGTGCTCCACCTTTTGATAATCTAAATCCACTCATTACCTCATCAAATATTAAAAGTGATTTATTTTTATCACATAATTTTCTTAAGCCCAATAAAAAATCTTTTCTAGACTCAACTAGACCCATATTACCAGCGACAGGTTCGATTATCACTGCGGCAATTTTCTCTGGATTCTTTTTAAATTGCTCTGAAACAGATTCAAGTGAATTAAAATCTGCAATAATTGTATCTTTAGCTATATTTTTTGTGACACCTGGGCTATCAGGAAGACCAAGGGTCATCGCACCAGACCCAGCTTTTATTAAAAAACTATCTCCGTGACCATGGTAATTTCCAGAAAATTTTAAGATTAAATTTTTAGAGGTGTATCCTCTTGCTAATCTTATTGCACTCATCGTTGCTTCAGTACCAGAATTTACCATTCTCACTTTTTCTATTGACGGTACTAATTCAATAATTTTTTTTGCCATTTCTGACTCGATAATCGTGGGTGCACCATAAGTTGTTCCTTTAGCTAAATATTCGCTTATTTTGGATTGGGTAGTTTTATCAGCATGTCCAAAGATAAGTGGCCCCCAAGATGAGATGCAATCAATGTATTCGTTTCCGTCGAGATCATAGAGTTTACTTCCGTAACCATGATCAAAAAAAACAGGGTCACAATTAACACTTTTAAATGCTCTTACAGGTGAATTTACTCCTCCAGGAATCAATCCTTTTGAGTCCTTAAATGCTTTAATACTTTTATTATAAATCATTTTCTTTTAAATATTTTGCAACTTCTAATGCATGGTAACTTATTATTGCATTTGCACCAGATCTTTTAATTGAATGTAATATTTCTAAAATTGTCTCAATGTCATTTATAAAGTTCTTTTCTGAAGCACTTTTTACCATTGTATATTCACCACTTACATTGTATGCAATTATCGGAACATTAAATTTTTGTTTGATTCTATATATGATATCTAGGTATGAGATAGCAGGTTTAATTATTATCACATCGGCACCCTCATTTATATCTAGTTTAACTTCATTAATAGCTTCTTCAGAATTTTTAAAATTCATTTGGTAGGTTTTTCTGTCACCAAAATTTGGGCTACTTTTTGCAGCTTCTCTGAAAGGACCGTAAAATGCCGAGTTATATTTCACAGAGTAAGGAAAAATAGGAATCTTTTCATACTTATTATTATCTAGTATCTCTCTTATTGCTTTAACTCGTCCATCCATCATATCAGATGGAGCAAGTGCATCAGCACCACTTTTAGCTAAAACTAAAGATTGACTTGAAAGTGTCTTAAGGGTCAAGTCGTTGTCGACATCATTGTCAATTATAGTTCCACAGTGTCCGTGTGTTGTGTATTCACAATTACAAACATCCGCAATTACAAAAAGTTTATCTTTAAATATTTTTTTTAATTCAGAAATTGCCTTGGGTACAACACTGTTAGAACTACAAGAAATTTCACCAGTTTCATCTTTTTCATTGGGAATTCCAAATACTATGATAGAATTTATTTTGTTATGAATTAGTTCATTACAAAATTCTATTGTGCGATCAATTGAATATCTGAATTGTCCAGGCATGGATTCAATAGGTTCTTTTATATTTTGGCCTTCAGTTATAAATACTGGACATATTAGGTCTGCAGCATTAATGCTTACGTCTTCAATCATGTTCCTCAGAATTTTATTATATCTGAGTCTTCTCAATCTATTTGTTGGAAATTTCATTTTTGATGGAAATATTTAATTAATGATTCTGAAATTCCTTCATAGGATTGCATCTTTGAGGTTAGCATACAATCAAAACCTTTACTATTCACATAGTCTGTTGTAGTCTTACCAATACTTATTATTTTGGTGTACTTAGGATTATAAAATTGAACAAATGAGTCAAATGCTGATGGACTGGTAAAAACAGTATATGTTTCTTTGGTTTCAATAAGTTTTAATAATTCTTTGTTTACTTTATTCTTTAAACTTGTCTCATAAACATCCACTCTATCTACTTTGCAAAAGTCTTGAAGTTTTAGTTTAAAATCATCCTTAGCAATTTTACCTTGAATTAGAAGGATTTTTTTTCCGTTAATCAACTTATTATTTTTGAGTTCTTCAGCCATAATATTAGAATAGTTTCTTTTTGAAATGTAGGCTGACTCATATCCATATTCATTTAAAGTTTGGTTTGTTTTATTTCCAATGCAAATAAATTTTATTCCTGAAGAAACTTTAACCCTATTGAAAAAATTTTTTATTCCATTTTTAGAGGTGAAAATTACATAATCATAGTTATTAATATTGTTAACAGTAAAATCAAGTGGACTAATCTCGATTAATGGGAAATGATGAGTAACTATGTCTCTCTTCGATAGTTCATTAAAACCGCTAATATCACCCTCATTAGTTAAAATTATTTTAATTGATATTTTGTCAGAAATTTTAGACATTAATGTTTTAGCTAGTTTCACCCCAATATCAATGTGATTGCCGATTTCCTTAGTAATTTTTCCAGAAATATATTTTTTTTCTTTTGCATCAAATACTTTGCCTTCAATAACAATCTTGTCACCATTTAGTATGCATAATGCAGCATCAGGTGATGAGCAGCCCCCACCTACGGTTTTTAAAAATTTTCTTTCTTCATTGATACAAATTTGAGTTGATTCATCTTGTATTTTTTTAAGAATTGAAAATGTTTTTTTATCCTTCTTTCTGAATTCAACAGCTAATGCTCCCTGGCCTGCAGCAGGAATAATTTCATCTGATTTGAAATATCTGGAAATCCTATGTTCTAGTCCTAATCTTTTCAAACCAGCGGCAGCGAGTATAATTCCTTCAAGCATACCATCATCTAGTTTTTTAATTCTGGTCTCCACATTTCCTCTTATACTTTTTACCTTAACCCCATTGTAAATTTTTTGAATTTGCTCCTTTCTTCGTATTGATGAGGTTCCGATTAATTTTATATCATGTGTTTTTTTATACTTAAGTCCTTTTTTTAAGACAAGCACATCCACAGGATTTTCTCTTTTAGTTACAGTGAAAGAGCTGAGATTATTATTTTCTTCGGAAGGCAAATCTTTTAAACTGTGAACAGCAAAATCGATAGTTTTTTTTTCTAATTCGTTTTGAATTTCAGAAACAAAAAAACCTTTATCTAAAATTTTAGTCAGGTCTTTATTCAATAAAATATCGCCTTTAGTTTTAATTTTTTTTATTATAAATTCCGTTGAAGGGTTTTTTTCTTTTAATTTTTTTATAACATAATTTGTTTGTGTAATCGCAAGATTACTCGACCTAGTACCAACAATTAACTTGTTAATCATCAGTGAAAATTTTATTTATAATTTTTAAAGCATCAGTGTTCTTTCCATTTTCACTAACACTTATGATCTTTTTTACTAATCTGTCTGAAAATTTATCATATATTTCCTGTATTTCTCTATTATTATTTTCTATGCTCTCAGTATCAGACATTAGGTTTTTAATTTCCTTTTTTATAGAAATTATACTGGGTCTTAATTCTCTAGAATCTAACCATTGGTTATATTCAATGACATACTTTTCGATAAGCTTTTCAGCTTTTTTAACTTCTGATATTCTCCTGTTGTAATTTTCGTTTACCTTATCCTTTAGTTTATCAAGATCAACCAGTTCTACCTTATTATAATTGTTGTTTATGATAATATTTCTTGGAACAGATAAATCAACTAATATTATTTTTTTATTTCTTTTTGAATCAATATTCAAAAGGTCTTTGTCTGTTAACAAGGGTTTTTTGGATGAAGTGCTAAAAATAATAATATCAACAAATTCTAATTTGCTTTTCCATTCGGAAAATTTTACCAGATTTAGGTCAAACTTTTCAACTAGGTGAGTGGTGTTAGCTTCAGTTCTATTTGTTATAAATATTTTTCCAAAATTTTTTGAGAAAAGTTGTTTTATAGAAAGCTTTGATGTTCTGCCTGCCCCCACACATAATATCGATAATTTTTCAGAGTTATCAATATTTCCAATTTGGTCAATGGCAGCTGAGCTCACAGAAATTCCGCCTTTGTCAATTTCGGTGTTCGTTCTTATAAATTTACTGGCCTCTAATGACTTTTGTATCATTCTTTCAATGGCCGGGCTCAGCATTTTGTTGTCTTTACAAATATTATAAGCAGTTTTTATTTGCTCAACAATTTGAAATTCACCAATTATCATCGATTCAAGTCCACTAGAAAGCCTGAATAGGTGTTCTGAAATTTCAAAAGATCCCTCTTTTTTCTTAATATATGGTCTCAATCCGTCATTAAACTTTTTCAGCCTGCCAAGAGTCATAATAACCGAGTGGAATATTTTGTTATGGCTAGCTTGATTTTCAGCTGTTTCAAAATAAAGCTCTGTTCTGTTACATGTTGAGATGATGAAGAGGCCTTTCAGCGTTACTCTATTATTAATTTCATTAAATATTATTTGATGTTCCTCAGGGTATATGTAAAAGAGTTCGCGGATTTTTACCGGTGCTATTTTATAATTTAAGCTTATTAATCCTAACATATTATCTTTATCAATTTGCAAAGATAAATGCAAATTTTATATTTAAAGTAACGCTAGAAGTTCTTTTGTTTTGTTATGAGTTCAATCTGTTAATTGATTTTGATTCTAAATAATATATCGTTTACAGATATATTTGTAACACACACTAAATTTTTTATTTTTTTTCTTATTTTTATTTAGATTGAATCTAAACTAATACATATATTTGTATTTGAAATTTAAAAATTTAATCAAATTATGAAAAACCTAATATACAAGTCATTGATTTTATCATTGGCAATTTTTGTTTATTCTTGTGATAACGATGATAACGATAATGATAACGGAGGCACCAATATAGTCGCTCCAACGTCTTACGATTTTTCTAGAAATGGAGAGTCATCTGTAAGTTTCTCAGGTCAAACAACAAGATTAACTCAAGCTGAAGAATTATATGCTGCATTAAATTCAAGTGAAGCTACTGAAAGTGGTTTAGACTTAATGTTCAATGGAGATGCTAATGGTTCAGCTGGTTTTGCGGATGCATCTCTAAATGGTACATCAAAAATTATTGGTAGTAAAACAGCTGCATCAACTCTTGCAGGTAGCGCTACTACCAAACAAATGTTTGATGATATGATTGTAGATTATGCTAATAATGTAGTTCCTAATTGGACAAGTGATGCTGGTCCAGGACAGCCAGGTGCAATTTCAACTCCTGATGGTGCTTCAACTTATCATTTGAACGGTGCAGGTCAGGAAATTGATCAGCTATTTTTTAAAGGGTTAATTGGTGCCTTTACTTTAGATCAAATAGTGAACAATTACATTCACCCAAATCAGTTAGATTCTGGAACTAGAATTGAAGACAACGACAATGATGTTCTTTCAGGTGACAATAATTACACTGACATGGAACATAAATGGGACGAAGGTTTTGGATACTTATATGGCCTTGAAGGCGATAATTTAGCTAATGCTGGAGCGAGCCCATCTGGTTCTGGAAGTTTATTGATGAAATATTTCAAGAAAATAAATGATGAAGGTGGATACGAACCCGGAATCGGTCAAGTTGTATATGATGCATTCATCATGGGTAGAACAGCTATTGTCAATAAAGATTACGATCTTAGAGATCAGCAAGCTGCCATTATAAAGGTTGAATTATCGAAAGTTATTGGTTATTATGCAATTCACTACATGAATGACTACGTAGCCAAGTTAGAAGTTGGCAATATAGCTAAGGCACACCATTCTCTTTCAGAGGGATGGGGATTCCTTTTGAGTTTACAGTTTACTAATAATGGAAATGATGAGCCATTTTTGGACAAAGCTACTGTGGAGTACTTTTTAGCCAACTATATGGGTGATTTCCATAACATGAACCCAGCTGTGTTGACTGCACCTGCATCTTCACAGTATCCTGGAATGATTGCTTTAGTAAAACAAGCATTCGAGGCTAATGGTGTTACTTTAAACATTGACTAAAAACTTGATGAATTGGTACAAGTTTTGCCAATTTATTTTTTTTGTTTTCTAAATTTTGAGATGGAAACAGCATTTATTGCTGTTTCCTCTCTGCATTATATAAAGTTATGAGATTTAATTATTTAATTATTTTATTTTTTATCACGCTTCTATCAATTTCATGTACTGAAAATGACAATAATTCATCAACTGATGGCTATGACAGATCATCACTACTTAGTAATGTGGTTGATAACATAATGATTCCTGCACATCAGAATTTTGACAGCCAATTAGAGCTATTCGAATCAGCTGTTAATTCTTTTGGTCAAGATAGATCTATATCAAATCTAGAACTGATGCAAGATCAATTTATTGATGCCTACAAAGCATGGCAACATATTGAAATGTTTAATATTGGTTATGCAGAAGAAATATTTTACGCATCAAAAATGAATATTTATCCAGCTAATATTACAAGAATAACGCAAAATATTTACTCTGAAAATGTTGATTTGGATGGTAATTCAAACCAGTTTTCAGCCCAAGGTTTTCCTGCGGTTGATTATTTATTGTTTGGACTAGGTGATACTAATGATCAGATTCTAAATATTTATATTACTGATAATAACTTAACATTTGGATATTTAAACCTTTTGGTTTCAAAGATGGTAAATAATACAAATTCTGTTATCAATTACTGGGAAATAAACAGACAGTCTTTTATAAATTCAACCGGGAATACTTCTACCTCTAGTTTAAATAAACTAGCTAATGATTTTGTATACTTTTATGAAAAGGGTCTTCGAGCTAATAAAATCGGAATACCTGCTGGTGTTTGGTCAGGACAATTACCACAAAATGTTGAGGCATATTACAAATCAGATATTTCTAAGATATTAGCAATTGAAGCATTACAGGCCAGTACAGATTTTTTTAAGGGAATTCACTTTGGAGACTCTCAAACAAATGGAGAAGGTCTTTATGACTATTTGGCCTACCTGGATGACACCAATTACTCTGATTCTTCTATGTTTATCGGACTTGAAGACGACATAATTGATTCTTTTGACAGCTCAATGATTAAAATCAATTTGTTAAACGATAACTTTGCTTTACAAATTGAAACTGACAATATGAAAATGCTTGAAGCATATGATGCAATTCAACAAGGTGTAGTAAGGCTTAAAACAAATATGTTATCCATTCTTGGGATTGCTGTCGATTATTATGATGCGGACGGAGACTAGAGAAAGATAATATGATAAATAATTTATCGAGGTATTTTAAACAAGAATCTCACCCATACTCCCTTGCATTATACAGAATAGGTTTCGGTATTCTTGTAATGTTTAGCCTGGCTAGATTTGCACTAAATGGATGGATAGAGTCTTTGTATTTAGAACCAGACTTTCATTTTTCTTATTACGGTTTTTCTTGGATAAAACCAATTGGTATTTATACTTATCTTATTTTTTTGATATGCTTTTGTTCAGCATTATTTGTTACAATTGGATATAAATATAGGTCTGCCATAATAATACTTTTTTTAAGTTTTACTTATATCGAATTGATGGATAAGACAACTTATCTAAATCATTATTATTTAATAAGTTGTATTTCTTTTTTAATGATCTTCTTACCGTGTTCAGCCTATTTTGCTGTAAACAGTCGAAAGAATTTTAAAATTCCTCAATGGACTGTTGACTCATTAAAATTTTTAATAATAATAGTTTATATCTATGCTGGTCTTGCAAAAATTAACTCTGATTGGTTGATTCATGCTCAACCGTTAAAAATTTGGTTAAGAGCAAAATATACAATCCCCATAATTGGTGAAACTTTGCTGCAAAAAAACTTTTCATACTATTTATTTAGCTGGGGCGGTATGATTTATGACTGTATAATTCCTTTCTTATTATTGTATAAGAGAACTCGATATTTTGCATTTTTTATGGTCATAGTTTTTCATATAATGACAAGAATTTTATTTCCACCGATTGGAATGTTCCCTTACATAATGATATTCAGTTGTATAATATTTTTTGATAATGGTTTACATAAAAAAATTCTTGACTTAATAAGGTACATTTTTAGATTAAAAATTATAAATAATGAAAAATTCATTTCTGACCCTAAAAACCATATGAGAAATAAGCTCGTTATTCCAATATTATCAGCATTTTTTATCATTCAGATCTTATTTCCTTTAAGAAGTATTTTATATCCTGGTGAGTTATTATGGAATGAACAGGGATACAGATTTTCATGGAGGGTTATGCTTATAGAAAAAACAGGTTATACGACCTTTAAAGTTGTAGATAATAGTTCAAATAAATTTCAGCTTATTGATAATATAGAATTTCTTACTCCTTTTCAAGAAAAGCAGATGAGTTTTCAGCCTGATATGATTCTGGAGTATGCACATTATCTTGGAGATACATTTAAAAAAAGAGGTTTTAATGATGTTTCTGTATATGCAGATAGTTATGTAACTCTTAATGGTAGACCTAGTAAAAGATTTATCGATCCTAAAGCTGACTTATATAAACAAAAAAATGATTTAAAACATAAAACATGGATTATTCCAATAAAAGATGAAATCAAAAGTCTCCTGTAAAATATTAATTATTTTTCTGTTTTTTTCAGAGACAATTATATCTCAGCAAATTTTCTCAGGGTATATAATTGATGAAGAGACCAATCAAGCCATCAGTGGAGTTAAAATATACTCTAAATCTGAAGGTCTTTTGGAAATTTCTGATGAAAAAGGGTTTTATTCATTTGAAGCTTACAATAATGATTTAATCAGTTTTTATTTGGAAAACTATGAGTTAAATGAAAAAAAATTAGACCAGAATGAAACCATATATCTCAAACCACTTGTGAAAAATTTAGATGAAATTGAAATTATTGTTAGAAATGAAAAGATTTTTTCACTACAGAGATTAAATCCAGTTGAAGGTACTAGTATATTCGAAGGAAAGAAAAGTGAAGTTGTACTGGTTGATCAAAGTATGGCAAACTTAGCGAGTAATAATTCGAGACAGATTTACTCACAGGTGGCTGGTTTAAATATATTTCAAAATGATGATGCAGGTTTACAACTAAACATTGGGGGTAGAGGCCTAGACCCAAATAGAACATCAAATTTCAATACTAGACAAAATGGATATGATATAAGTGCTGATGTTTTGGGGTATCCTGAAAGTTACTACACTCCACCTTCAGAGGGTCTGAGTAATATACAAATCGTAAGGGGTGCTGCTTCTTTACAATATGGTACACAGTTTGGTGGATTAGTTAATTTTGTGATGAAAGAGCCAAAAAAAAATCAAAGACAAGAAATTATAACAAGAAACTCTATCGGAAGTAATAATTTATACACAAATTTTACAAGCTATAAAGGCTCTAAAAATAAATTTAGATATTATACCTATTTTAATTTTAAGCAAGGAGATGGTTTCAGAGATAACTCTTATTTTAATTCGAAAAATTTTTTTCTAAAAACTATTTATGATATCAATAAGGAATCAAAATTATCATTTGACCTAACCTACTTTACATACCTTACACAACAAGCAGGAGGATTAAACGATCAAATGTTTTCAAACAATCCTTTTCAAAGTAATAGAGCGAGGAATTGGTTCAATGTTGACTGGCTATTATATAATATGAGATATGATCATGAATTTGATTCAAAAAAATCATTATCTATCAGTTTATTTGGACTGAACGCAGTAAGAAATGCACTGGGATTTAGAGTAAACAGAGTTGATCAAGTTGATAGTAATGGCCCACGTGACTTGATAAGTGGAGATTTTAATAATTTTGGCTTGGAGGCTAAGTTTTTAAATCAATATAATCTATTTAATAAAGAATCAATTTTTGTATTAGGTTCAAAACTATACTATGCTACTAATTACAGTAGGCAAGGACCCGGATCTGACTTATCAGATGCAGATTTTGATTTTTATAATGATACTTTTCCTGCATATTCAAACCAATCAAAATACAAGTATCCAAATAAGAATATTTCCGTTTTCGGCGAAAATATAATTAATATCAATGATGGGCTTACAATAACTCCAGGATTCAGATTAGAATATATAAATACTCAAGCTAGGGGTCAATTTGAAAGAATTATACTTGATGCAGCACAAAATGTTATTCAGCATGATACTATTTTGGAAAATAGAAAGAATGAAAGATTGTTTTTGTTGACTGGAGTTGGTATTTCTCAAAAACTGGATAATGATATAGAATTGTATGCTAATTACTCTCAGAATTATCGTTCTGTCACTTTTGCTGATATTAGTACTGTTAACCCAGCATACGCTATAGATCCAGAAATATCAGATGAAGAAGGATATACTATAGACTTGGGTTTAAGGGGTAATTATGATAATTTTTTCAGTTTTGATGCTAATATATTTCACCTAGCTTACAATAACAGAATAGGCTTTGTTCAAAGACTATTTGATGATGGCAATGTTAAGGCATATAGAACAAATACTGGTGATGCCAATATTTATGGTTTGGAAAGTTTACTGGATATTAATCTAAAAAAAGTTTTACAGCTTAATTCTGCATACATATTTAATACATTTTTGAACCTTTCAATTATCGAATCTAAGTATATAAAATCAAATGAACCAGGAGTACAGGGAAAGGAAGTTGAATTTGTACCAAAATATAATATCAAGTATGGAATCAAATTTGGATATAAAAACTTCACAACTTACCTTCAATATTCATATTTAGCAAGCCAGTTTTCTGATTCTTCAAATTCAGTAGAATCTAATTTAAGTGGTGTAATAGGCCAGATACCGGCTTATGATATATTGGACTTATCTATGAATTATAAATTGGGTAAAATTAAGTTTGAAACGGGTGTAAATAATATTTTAAACACATCTTATTTCACGAGAAGGGCTACAGGATACCCAGGACCTGGAATAATACCCTCCCCACCTAGAAACTATTATTTAACTTTGCAATATAAATTGTAGAATGGAAAAAATAATAATTGTTTTTGATGGTTTTTGTGTATTGTGTAACAATTATGTAAGGTGGGTGTCAAAAAGAAATCCTAACAAAAACATTTATTTTACCAATTTTGATAGTGAATACATAAAAAATAATTACTCAGAACTAAATTTAGGTGATACCGTATTTATCATAACAGAAGGTAATCAAATTTTGGAACGGTCTCAGGCAATCAAGTATTGTTTAAAATATGTCAAGCTTAACTATTTTTTGAAAACTATAATTAAATTATCACCAAACTTTTTATTAGATATATTTTACCGACTTATAGCGAAGAATAGATATTTTTTATTTGGTAAACTAGAAGTTTGTTCCATTCCTGATGATATAAATCAAGAAAACATCTTGTTTTAATCAAATGTTGTAGCTCCTAGGTAAGGCTGATAAACATAATTAAATGTATAATACCTGCTTGGATCGGTAAATGCATCTGGATTTTCAGGAGCACCTAAATAATAACTTAAAATTTCAACTTTCGCATACTTATTGTCATGGGTTCTAAATACCAAGATTTTTCCTGGGGTTGGATTAATCAGAAAAGTTGGAGAACCTGAATAAGTATACCATCCATTTCCACTGCCAGTTGGAATAGCATATCCACTCTCCGAATCTTGTGTTAATAAGGAGGTGTCAACAATTTGCATTTCAGCCATTGTTCCTTCAAAAATATAGGCAGCTGCATTACCATTTCTTTCTGGCTCATCATCTGTTCCTAACGAAACACCACCATTAACAATAATTGATGTTCCTCTGAATCCGATATCCCAATTAGTTTCACTTTCCGTTTGAACTCCATCTTCAAAATTAAATTTTGTAAATGGTCCAGAAATTGATTGGCCTTGACTTCCTTCTTGGGGTGCATAAAGGTCTTCAACAGTGATACTTACAGTATCTATTCCAATATTATTATCATCTTCACAGCTAAAAGAGAATAATAATATAATACAGATAGTAAAAAGTTTTATTTTTTTCATAATAGTTAATTTATATTATAACCCACTCGGCAAAAGTAAATTCTACCACTTAAATTTGAAATATTTTCTGAATCTAAATAATTAAAAACATTTTCTATTCCAGCCGACAAAGTTAATTTCGAATTTAAAATCTTGTTTATATTTACATTTCCGGTAAGATGTCCATTTACAAATTGATCATACTTATCTAAATAGTTGTTCGAGTTGCTATCGTATAAACCATATTTGCTTCTGTATTTAAATCTTAGGTTTGCACTGAAATTTTTGTCAATATTATTGTAATTAATCTTAATTACACCCATATGTCTTGATCTGTTATACAAACCAAAATAGTCTTTTTTATTAAGTCTAAAAGCAGGAGATGTAGGTGTTAATCTTGTAAATACTTCACCATTTTCAAATGCTTTTCTCGCGTCTAGGTCAAATGCATATAATAGCTGATAGCCAATAGAAAAGCTAAAATAATTATCAGCTTTATATTTTGTATTAATATCAAAACCAAAAGTCGAAACATTATTTACGTTATAGTATGAAAAAACATTTTGACCGTTTGTTTTATTTGCAATTACACGATAATCAATCAGGTTTTTGGCTGAATTACTAAATAGATTGGCGGACAAATTAATATTTTCATCTATATCTATTTCATATCCAATATTTAATCCAAAAGAACTTTCCGGACTTAGTGGGTCTTCAAATTCATCAATAGGAATAATAATATTTGCAATTTGACCCTCATCAATTAGCTGATTTAAAACATCCTCAACTACGTTATAGCCAATTACAGAGTAGCCGATTGTTGAATTGGAAAAATTGAAATACAATTGTCTGAAGTCAGGTTTTTTATAACCATATCCCGTGGAAATCTTTATCGATTGGTTGTTTTTAAATCTGTAGATACCGGAAAATTTTGGGCTAATTTGAGATTTATATTCTTTGTATTTATCAAACCTTCCTCCCAATATTAGGTTAATCTTTTCGTTCGGATTATAATCGTATTGAAAATAAATAAATGGTGAGTTTTGTTTTGGTTCTATTTCAAAATATGTTCTGTTTAAAACTTCATATTCATTACCTAAACCAAATATAAATTCTTTTTGTTTACTTATCTTATATACTGTCTTAATTTCGGGTTTTAAAAATATCTGATCATAAAAACTTTCACTGAATCTATTACCTTGTTCATCATCTAAAAATTCATCTCCAAAATAAGATGAAAAATATACTTCAAAATCAGTTCTAATTTTCTCTGCATGGTGACTTATTATAAAATTTATATTATCCTCAGAGGTAAACGTTTCTCCACTTAATGAGTTGGGGGCTATATTATCAATTAGTTGAGTGTAGTATCTCGCATTAATTTTAATTTTTAAACTTTCACTTAAATTTTGTCCTAACTTAATTTGAATAGTATTTGTTTTGAATTTATTTACCGTGTTTAACCCATCACCTTCAATTAAATCATAACCATCACTAGAATAATTATTAAAAAAAATTAAGCTGTAAAAATTATTCTTTTTGTAGCTAAACAGTACATTGTTATCAGAAGTATTGTATGTTTCGTAAGATGATGAAAAATTACCTTTTAACCCTGTTTTAGGTTCTTCAGTAATTATATTTATAACTCCAGCAAATGCATTATTTCCATAGAGACTAGATGATGGCCCACGAACAATTTCTATTTGCTTTATATTTCCAACTGAAATTCTATTTAAGTCTAAAGTACCAGCTGTTCTGCCAATCAGAGGTTGATTATCAATAAGAATTAAAGTATATTCTGAATCAAGCCCTTGCATTTGGATTCCTTCACCGCCACCAAAATCAGAAACAGTTATTAAACCTAGTTCTTCGTTAATAACGTCAGATAATCTAGTTGCATTTGTTTTTTCTATTTCACTTTTTTTTATGATAGATACATTTAAAGGGAGTGATGAAAGAACTCTTTCTGTTTTTGTCGCAGTTATGATAACTTCGTCAAGATTATTATTTGTAGAGTCAATTTTAAAGTTAGTTGGTTGACACAAGACAAATTTTGAGAAAAGAATTAAAATAAAATAAATAGACGATTTCATAATCAAAATCTAAATTTTAAATAAATATAATTACCATAATTTAATTAATAATAACGATTAAAGTTCTTTTATATAGTATAAAGTTCAATCTGTTATATAGTGGAGGGAGGCGATAAAGTATCGATAAAAGTTGGATAAAAAAAGTGACCTGGCTGGGGCTCGAACCCAGGACCCTCTCCTTAAAAGGGAGATGCTCTACCAACTGAGCTACCAGGTCAAATTTAATTACTTTGAGGCTGCAAATATAAAATGTTTAATTTATATTACAATGCTTTTAAGAAAGAATTAATGAATATAGTTTTAATCGGATATATGGGGTCGGGAAAATCTTTAATAGGGTCTTATCTAGCTAAAAAAATGAACTATAAATTTATCGATTTAGATAAATATATAGAAATAAACGAGGGTTGTTCTATTTCAAAAATATTTGATTATTCAGGTGACATATATTTCAGAAAGATAGAAACTAAGTATTTAATTAAATGTCTATCAGAAAACAATAATATTGTTCTTTCATTAGGAGGTGGTACACCATGTTATAATGATAATTTAAAGTATATTAACTCAACCAATAACTCATCTATATATCTAAAAAATAATAATGTCGAGCTTTCTAAAAGACTCTTTAAAAATAATGATAACAGACCTCTTATTTCAACAATAAAATCTGAAAAAAAAATGATTGAATTTGTATCAAAACATCTTTTTGAACGAGAGGTGTTTTATAATAAGGCTAGTATCACCATTAATTGTTATAAAAAGGATATTTATGATATTTGTGATTTGATAATTTCAAATCTAAACTAAGAACGCTTCAATTTTTTTTTCATCTATGGCTACCTTAACTTTATTTTGAATTGAAGTTGAAAGTGATAGTCCTTTAAAATCTACTTTGATAGGATATTTTTTATGATTCCTATCAACCAAAACAGCTGTTTTTAAAGCTTTAATTTTGGTATTTAAAAAATATTTTACCGAATACATTAATGTAGCTCCAGAATTTAAAACATCGTCAACTACAACTACATATTTGTTTTGGTACTCATCAAAACTTATTGATGTTGAGATATCATTTAGTGGGTTTTTTTTATCAATTTTTATTTTACATAGTTTGATGTTGGTATTCGAAATTTCGCTTATTTCCTGAGATATTTTTTTTGCAATAATAAATCCATTTACATCAACACCAGCAATAATTATTTCATCTTGATCATTATTTGATTCAAGTATTTGAAGAGAAATCCTTCTAATCTTTTTTTTAATTAATTGAAAATCTAAAATTTTTTTCTTGTCCATAAAAGATTGTTAAATAAATAAAATATATTCTTTATAATTGTATTTTTGCTGACAAAGTTAAATTAATCTATGAAATTTAAACTATATATTCTTATAATCTCAATTTTGCTTTTAGGTCTTTCATGCGGCGATGATGATGACGATGGTATTATTGAGATTCCTGAAGCTGATAGAACGGAACAACAAGTCATAGATAATGATTCATTAGTGAGCTATTTACAGTCTCATTATGTTGATGCGTCTCTTTTATCAAACAACCCCACAATTTCTTTTACTGAAATTAATATTAATCAATTACCTGAGGATGGTGAGTTACCAAATCCAGATCAAAACTCTTTACTTATTGATATTGTTGAGACCTTGACAACAACATATTTTGATGTAGAATATGAATATTATATTTTAAAAATTAATCAAGGTGGTTCAGAAAATTCACCTAATTTTTCCGATAAAGTTAGGGTTTCATACGAGGGCACTTTAATGGACGACACCGTATTTGATAGTTCATCCACACCTGTGGATTTTGATCTAACATCAACAATTTCCGGTTGGGGAAGGGTGTTACCTGAGTTTAATATTGCCGAGGATTTTGTAATCAATTCCGACGGAACAGTAACGTATAATAATCCTGGAATTGGTATAATGTTTTTGCCCTCAGGGTTGGGATACTATTCAGCTGCTGCTGGATCTGTTCCTGTTTACTCTAATTTAATTTTTAAATTCAAAGTATTTCAATCTGAATTAAATGATCATGATTTTGATAATGTACCATCTCATTTAGAGGATATTAACGGAGATTATGATCTTACTAACGATAACTCTGATGATGACACCTTCGCTGATTTTATTGATTCTGATGATGATAATGATGGAACTTTGACAATTGATGAGGATTTAGAACCCGACTCTGATTTAACAGTTGACCGGGATGGAGATGGTGACCCAACAAATGATATTGGGGATGGAGATCCAACAAATGATGATACAGATGGAGATGGTATTCCCAACTACCTAGATCCAGATGATACAGCGTCAAGAGATGACGACTAAGACTATTTCCTGGAAATAACTTTTTTAGCCTTGTCTACAATTGAACTAGCGTTCAAACCATATTTTTCCATTAATTGTGCTGGTGTTCCAGATTCACCAAAAGTATCTTTTGTCGCAATAAATTCTTGAGGCAGAGGTAAATTTTTTGATAAAACCCTGGAAATACTTTCGCCTAGACCACCAAGAAAATTGTGTTCCTCAGCTGAAACAACACATTTAGTTTTTTCAACAGATTCTAGTATTATTTTTTTATCTAAAGGTTTAATTGTATGAATATTAATCACTTCAGCACTAATTCCCGATTTATTTAAAATTTTAGCAGCTTCTAAGGATTCCCATACAAGATGACCAGTTGCGACAATAGTTACATCAGTTCCATCAATCAATTTAATTCCTTTTCCTATTTCAAATTTTTGGGTTGGATCGGTGAAAACGGGAACTTTTGGTCTACCGAACCTTAAATAAACAGGTCCTTTATGATCAGCGATAGCAATTGTGGCAGCTTTTGTTTGATTGTAATCACATGTATTTATAACAGTCATGCCTGGTAGCATCTTCATCATACCAATATCTTCAAGGATTTGATGTGTTGCACCATCTTCACCTAGAGTTATTCCAGCGTGTGAAGCACAAATTTTTACATTTTTTCCAGAATATGCTATTGATTGCCGTATTTGATCATAAACTCTTCCAGTAGAAAAATTAGCAAAAGTTCCTGTAAAGGGAATTTTTCCACCAATTGTTAGACCTGCAGCTATACCCATCATGTTAGCTTCGGCAATTCCTACTTGAAAAAACCTACTTGGATGATTATTTTTAAACTCATTCATTTTAAGGGAACCTGTCAGGTCTGCACATAAAGCCACCACATCTTTATTTTTTAGTCCCAATTCAGTAAGACCATCTCCGAAACCACTTCTTGTATCTTTTTTTTCTGTGTATGTATACTCTTTCATTTTAGTAGTCACCTAGTGTTTCCTCATTTTGACTTAAACCTATTTCTAATTGTTCATCATTTGGAGCTTTTCCATGCCATTCATGCGTATGCATCATAAAATCAACTCCGTTACCCATAACTGTTTTTAACAATATGCATATTGGCTTTCCATTATAGCAATTCATTTTGGCTGATTTTAATTTGTTTTTAATTTCAATAATGTTATTACCATAAGCACATTCGATTACATCCCAGCCAAAAGCAGTAAACTTATCTTTTATGTTTCCTAAGTTTAATACTTCTTTAGTAGACCCATCAATTTGTTGACCATTTAAATCAATAGTTGCTATAATATTATCAACCTTATTGGATGAAGCATACATTATAGCTTCCCAATTTTGTCCCTCTTGCAACTCACCATCACCCATAAGGCAATAAACTAAGTTGTTATCATTATTTAATTTTTTTGATAATGCAGCACCTATTGCTACCGATAGGCCTTGACCTAATGAACCAGATGCGATTCTCACTCCGGGAAGACCTTCGTGTGTTGTTGGGTGTCCTTGGAGTCTTGAATTGATTAGTCTAAATGTATTAAGTTCATTAACATCAAAGTATCCACTCCTAGCCAAAACACTGTAAAATACCGGAGAAATATGACCATTACTTAAAAAAAATAAATCTTCATCAACCCCATCCATTGAAAAGTTTTTATTTCTTTTCATTTCAGAATTAAACAGTGTAACCATAAACTCTGCACAACCAAGGGACCCACCAGGATGACCTGAGTTTACTTTATGAACCATTCTGAGTATATCTCTTCTGGTTTGAGTTACTATTTTCTCTAGTGATTTTAAATCCACAACAGGAATTTAATTTGTGTTGGCAATTTAATTTAATGTAGTTCATTAATAAAATTATTTAATATGCATTTATTAACAATTAGACTTTTTTAGTAACATGAATCTTTTGTGAGACTATCTTAATTATATTTGTCAATATATGAATCCGTCTTTTAAATTAGAACATATAGATAATTTAACAAAAGCAAGGGCTTGTAAAATCAAAACAAGTCACGGCGAAATTAATACACCTATTTTTATGCCCGTTGGCACTCAAGGAACAGTAAAAGGAGTGCATCAAAAAGAGCTTGAAGAGGAGATAAAGACTGACATCATTCTAGGAAATACATATCATCTATATTTGAGGCCTGGAATAGAAATTATTGAAAAAGCAGGTGGTATCCATAAATTCATAAATTGGGAAAAAAATATTTTAACAGATTCTGGAGGTTATCAGGTTTATTCTTTGGCTTCAAACAGGAAGATAACGGAAGAAGGAGTTCAGTTTAAAAGTCATATAGATGGAAGTAAACATTTTTTTTCCCCTGAAGAAGCAATTGATATCCAAAAGTCTATTGGAGCTGATATTGTGATGGCTTTTGATGAATGTCCTCCATACCCATGTGATTACAGTTATGCAAAAAACTCCATGAATCTTACTCATAGGTGGCTTGATAGGTGTATAAGCAGATTTGAAAGCACCCCTGAAAAATATAATTATAAGCAAATGTTTTTCCCAATTGTTCAAGGAAGTACATATAAGGATTTAAGAAAAATATCTGCTGATTATATTTCATCAAAAAATTGCTTTGGAAATGCTATTGGGGGTCTTTCTGTCGGAGAACCGCATGATGAAATGTATGAGATGTCCTCAATTGTTTGTGATATTCTTCCTGAAGATAAACCTAGATATTTAATGGGAGTTGGAACACCAGTTAATTTGCTTGAAAATATTGCTTTAGGAATAGATATGTTTGACTGTGTAATGCCAACAAGAAATGGAAGAAATGGTATGTTATTCACATCTGAGGGTATTATAAATATTAAAAATAAAAAATGGGAGTTTGATTTTTCATTATTAGATAAAAATGGGACAACATGGGTTGATAAAACATATTCCAAATCCTATTTAAGACATTTATTTTCAGTAAACGAAATGCTGGGAAGACAAATAGCATCAATCCATAATTTAGGTTTCTATTGTTTTTTAATGAGTGAAGCAAGAAAAAAAATAATTGAAGGAGATTTTTTAAATTGGAAAGATAAAATGGTTAAAAAATTAAACAACAGATTATAATTGAATAAAATTGATAGTTACATATTAAAAAAATTTTTATTAACCTATGTGTTAATTCAAGCATTATTCGTTCCAATTGCAATTGTTGTAAACTTAGCTGATAATATTGACAAGTTATTAGCTAAGCAGGTTCCGTTTAACGAAATTCTAGATCACTATTATAATTTCAGTATTTATTTTTCTTCAAGTTTACTACCTCTTTTTTTATTTCTAGCCATAACCTGGTTTACATCAAAATTATCTTCAAACTCCGAGATTATTGCTTTATATTCATCAGGTGTTTCAGTGAGAAGAATTCTTCAACCCTACATGCTAGGATCACTAGTTATAGCTTTTTTTTCATTATTAACAGGAATGTTTGTTGTTCCTGAATCAACAAAAAAATATAATGATTTTTCCTACAAATATTTAAAGGGTAATAGGAAAGCAGTTGACAATAAAAATATATTTAGAAAGATCAATGAAAATGAATATATTTTTTTAACTCAGTTTAATCAAAATAATAATGTTGGAACTAATTTCACCTTAGAAAACTTTAGAGGCGAAAAGTTGAATTTTAAAATTAGTTCAACAAGTATTAGATTTATCCCAGATATTAATAAATTTAGATTAAACAACTACAGTAAAAGAATTATTACAGATTCTATTGATATCCTAGAAAATCGAAGAACTTTTGATACAGTTTTTTCTTTTAGTGTTGATGATTTGACTCCCTTAAATTATGTGGCTGAATCTCTAAACTATAATGAGCTAGTTAATTTCATAGAAGTAGAGAGGAGTAGGGGTTCAACTAATATAGAAAGATATTTAGTTGTAAAATATAAAAAATGGAGTATACCCTTTTCAATTTTTATTTTGACTCTAATTGGATTTTCAGTCGCTGCAGAAAAAAGAAGAGGAGGTACAGGTGTCAATTTAGCTTTTGGAATATGTGTTGCAATGGTTTATGTATTTTTTGATAAGATTTTTGGTGTATTGGCTCAACAATCTGATTTACCTCCTTTTATTGCAGTGTGGCTTCCTAATATTCTATTTGGAATTTTAGCAATATATCTAGTTTACAATGCAAAAAAATAATTTAAAGCATTTCATACACTTACACTTTTTGGTATTTATCGCTGGTTTTACAGCAATACTTGGAGAACTAATAGTAAATTCTTCAGAGGTTATTGTTTGGCATAGAATGTTGATTGGCTCAATACTATTAGCAATTTTCATGCTTTTTAGCAAAAGAAGCTTTAAAATCGACTTAAAGCTTTTTCTTCAATACTCCTTTTTAGGACTTATAATAGCTTTGCATTGGATTACATTCTTTGAGGCTATTGAAAAATCTAATATTTCGGTCACCTTAGCAATGTTTTCTACTGCAGCTTTTTTTACATCATTTATTGAGCCTTTTCTATTTAAAAGAAAGGTGATTTTTTATGAAGTAATCTTAGGTTTTGTAGTTGTTGGCGGGGTTTATCTAATATTTAGTGCCGAATTTCACTACCTATCAGGTATAATTCTTGGATTATTATCGGCATTTTTTGCATCTCTTTTTTCAGTACTGAATGGTTTAATGATTAAAAAAAATAGTGCTATTTCAATTTCATTTTACGAATTTATCACTGGAATGTTTTTTATTACAATTTTTCTCATTTTTAATAATGATTTAAACTCTGTAATCATTTATGATATATTTTCCCTTAATTATTTTTATATTTTTATGCTCGGAAGTATTTGTACTGCATATGCTTTTATGGCATCAGTATATTTGCTTAGATTTATTTCCCCTTATTCAGTTGTTTTAACTTATAACTTAGAGCCCATATATGGAATAATTATGGCTGTAATTTTTTTTGGTAATAATGAAAAAATGAGCTTTTCATTTTACATTGGTCTTTTTTTAATTTTATCGTCCGTAATATTCAACATCTACATAAAAAAAAGAAATAATAAAGATTATAAGTAGTAACTTTTTTATATTTATATTAGATACATAAATCAGATGAACTACCTAGATTTTGAAGAACCAGTTAAAGCCCTTGATATACAGTTAAAAGAGTGTCTTGAGCTTGGTGAAAAATCTGAAATTGATGTTACCGAAACCAGCAGTAAGATACGTTCCAAATTGGACCAAACTATTAAGGATATTTATAACAATTTAACCCCTTGGCAAAAAGTTCAAATTTCTAGACATCCTGATAGGCCCTACACATTAGATTATATTAATAATATACTTGGTGAATCCTTTTTAGAATTACATGGCGATAGAACCTTCAGAGATGATAAAGCTATGGTTGGTGGTTTGGGAAAAATTGACGATCAAACCTTTATGTTTATTGGACAGCAAAAAGGCCATAATACAAAGGAAAGACAATACAGGAATTTTGGTATGGCTAACCCCGAAGGATATAGAAAAGCTCTCAGACTTATGAAAATGGCTGAGAAGTTTAATGTTCCTGTGGTTACACTTATTGATACTCCTGGTGCATACCCTGGATTGGAAGCAGAGGAAAGAGGTCAAGGAGAAGCAATTGCAAGGAACATTTTAGAAATGACCAGACTATCTGTCCCTATAATTACTGTCATTATAGGTGAAGGCGCTTCTGGTGGTGCTTTAGGAATTGGTGTTGGGGATAAAGTTTTAATGTTAGAAAATACATGGTACTCTGTTATCTCACCCGAATCTTGTTCATCAATTTTGTGGAGAAGTTGGGAGTATAAGGAAACAGCTGCTTCAGCTCTTAAGTTAACCGCTAAGGACATGAAAAAAATGAATCTAGTTGATAAAGTAATCAAGGAGCCTGCGGGTGGTGCTCACAGAAACAAAGAAAAGACATTTGAATTAGTGAAATCTAATATAGTATCTTCATACAATGAGCTCAAAGAACTTTCTAAAGCAAGTTTAGTTAGTAGAAGAATGGAAAAGTACTCTAACATGGGTGTTTATTCATCATAATTTATCTCTATTAACATTTTATGTGGTCTTATTAACATCCATTGTGTTGATTATTAAAAAAAATTAATTGTTAATAATCAATCTTATTTATTTACTTTAGATTTAATGAAACAATCTGCATCATTTCAAGGTCTAAATATTGATAAAAATTCAATAATAAATTTAGAAAAAGGTAAGTTACCACCCCAGGCTATTGATTTAGAGGAAGTAGTTTTAGGGGCAATGATGATTGACAAAAAAGGAGTTGATGAAGTTATTGATTTGTTAACCCCAGAGGCATTCTATAAAGAAACTCATCAATTCATTTTTCAGGCAATTTTTGCCTTATTTCAAAAAAGTGAACCAATTGATCTTCTTACTGTATCAAACCAATTAAAAAAAAATAATAATCATGAAAGAATTGGTGGTGATTTTTATTTAATTTCCCTGACTCAAAAAGTTTCATCATCAGCACATATCGAATTTCATGCAAGAATTATTCTTCAAAAATTTATTCAAAGAAGTTTGATTAAAATTTCAAATGAAATCATCACTGATTCATATGACGAATCCAAAGATGTTTTTGATTTGTTAGATAATGCAGAGTCAAAATTATACGATGTTACTCAAGGAAATATTAAAAAATCATCAGAAACAGCTCAAAGTTTAGTTATTCAAGCTAAAACAAAAATTGAGGCGATATCAAATAAAAAAGGATTAAGTGGAATTCCGTCAGGATTTGGTAAAATTGATAAACTAACAGCTGGATGGCAAGAAAGTGATCTGGTTATAATAGCAGCTAGACCAGGTATGGGTAAAACCGCTTTAGCTTTATCAATGACTAGTAATATTGCTATAGATAATCAAATACCTCTTGCTTTTTTCTCCTTGGAAATGTCTTCAATTCAATTAATAACCAGGTTGATTTCATCAGAAACAGGTCTAAATTCTGATAAATTAAGAACCGGTAAACTTGAAAAGCACGAATGGGAACAGCTTAATGTTAGAGTTAAGAACCTAGAAAAAGCACCCTTATATATTGATGACACTGCTTCCCTTTCAATATTTGATTTGAGAGCGAAAGCGAGAAGATTAGTATCACAAAAGGATGTAAAAATGATTATTGTTGATTACTTACAGTTAATGACTACCGGTGGAAATATAAAAACTGGAAATAGAGAACAAGAAATTTCAACAATTTCAAGAAATCTTAAGGCTTTAGCAAAAGAATTAAATATCCCTGTAATTGCACTTTCACAACTTTCAAGAATGGTTGAGGGAAGAACATCTAAACGTCCATTATTATCAGATTTGAGAGAGTCTGGTGCAATTGAGCAAGATGCTGATATAGTATCATTTATCTACAGACCTGAGTATTATAAAATTGATACATGGGACGACAATGAAAAATCATCCACCGAAGGTGAAGCTGAATTTATCGTGTCAAAACACCGTAACGGTGGGTTGGACAATATTAGGCTTAGATTTATCCCAACTCTTGGTAAGTTTGAGGATATTGAGCAATATGACTCACCATACGAATTTCATTCTAAAATGAATGCTGCTGCAAATGATGATACCTTCAAGTCTGATTTTGGGAATAAAGATGATTACAATAATGAGAGTGATTTGCCTTTTTAAAAATTTTATTTTACTTTTTCAATAATAGCCTTAAACCCATCAGGATTATTTACAGCTAAGTCTGCTAAAACCTTTCTATTTATTTCAATATTGTTTGATTTTAATTTATTAATTAGCTGAGAATAAGTCATTCCATAATGTCTTGCTGCAGCGTTGATTCTCATTATCCATAAAGCTCTAAAGTTTCTTTTTTTGGTTCTTCTGTCTCTGTAGGCATATTGTAAGCCTTTTTCAACTGCATTTTTTGCAATTGTCCATACATTTTTTCTTCTTCCAAAGTAACCTTTGGCTTGTTTTAAGACTTTTTTTCTCCTTGCTCTTTTGGCAACCGAATTTACTGATCTTGGCATAATTTATAATTTTAAATTAGGTGGTAAAATAATTACTCTTTTTTTACCTAGATTTATGGGATAAATTCCCGTATTATTTTAATCTTAATTGTTGTTTAACACTATTCATATCACTATCATGGACCAAACCTGAATGAGTTAATGCTAATTTTCTCTTCTTTGATTTTTTTGTTAAAATATGATTTTTAAAAGCATGTTTTCTTTTAATTTTTCCGGTACCAGTAACTTTGAATCTTTTCTTCGCACTGGATTTAGTTTTCATTTTTGGCATAATTATTTACTTTTTTTTTGGTGACATTAGCATTATCATTTTTTTTGCTTTCAAGCTTAGGAAGCTGTTCTACCTTTCCAAATTCCTCTAGCTCTTGGGCTAGTTTCAATAATAATATCTCGCCCTGGTCTTTATATATAATTGATCTTCCTTTAAAAAAAACAAAGGCTTTTAGTTTTGCACCATCTTTTAAAAATTTTTCAGCATGTTTCTTTTTAAACGCATAATCATGTTCATCTGTTTGAGGTCCAAATCTAATTTCTTTGACAACAACCTTAGTTGCTTTAGATTTTAATTGTTTTTCTCTTTTTTTCTGTTCATAAAGGAATTTCTTATAATCCATTATCTTACAAACAGGCGGCACAGCATTTGGAGATATTTGAACAAGGTCTAGCTCAAGATCATTTGATTTTTCTAATGCCTTTTGAATTGGATAAATACCAATTTCTACATTATCTCCAACTAATCTGACTTCAGATGCAGTAATTTCACCGTTAATTTTATGTGGATTAGTTTTTTGGACTCTCCATGGTCTTCTTCCTCTACCTGTTCTTCTTATCGCTATAATTAATTGTTTTAATTAAACTTAAATTTTTATTTTTTCATTTATGATTTTAACAAAATCTTCAACCTTCATCTTACCATAATCATTTCCGCCATGACTCCTTACAGAGATTAATTTTTGTTCTGATTCTTGTTCCCCAATTATTAACATGTAAGGAATTTTTTCAACTTCAGCATCTCTGATTTTTCTTCCTATAGTCTCACTTCTGTTATCAATCAGGCCGCGAATTTCGTCATTTTCTAACAAATTTAAAACATTTTCACAGTATTTTTCATGCTTTTCACTGATAGGGAGAATAATAAATTGGTTTGGTGTTAACCAAAGCGGTAAATTTCCAGCAGTATTTTCAAGTAAAATAGCAATGAATCTTTCAAGACTCCCAAAAGGGGCTCGATGAATCATTACAGGTCTTTTGGACTCATCATTTTTATCAATATAAGTCAAATCAAATCTTTCAGGTAAATTGTAGTCAACCTGAATTGTACCAAGCTGCCATTTTCTTCCTAATGCATCTTTTACCATAAAATCAAGCTTTGGACCGTAAAATGCTGCTTCACCTTCTTGAATTTTGTATTCAAGATTTTTATCTTTTACAGCCTTAATAATAGCTTTTTCAGATTTTTCCCAGGCTTTTACATCTCCAATATATTTTTTCATATTTTTTGCATCTCTTACAGAGATTTGAGCACTGAAATCGTTTAATTCTAAAGATTTGAATACATAAAGTGTTAAGTCAATAACATTTTTAAATTCACTATCAAGCTGGTCTTCGGTACAAAATATATGTGCATCATCTTGAGTAAAACCCCTTACTCTGGTCAATCCATGTAACTCACCACTTTGCTCATATCTGTATACAGTGCCAAATTCTGCATATCTCACAGGTAAGTCTTTGTAGCTAAATTTTTGGGAGTTATAAATTTCACAATGATGGGGACAATTCATAGGTTTTAGGTAAAACTCTTCATTTTCTTTTGGGGTTTTGATTGGTTGAAAACTATCGTCTCCATATTTTTCATAATGACCTGAAGTAACATAAAGTTCCTTATTTCCTATATGCGGCGTAATTACCATTTCATACCCAGCTTTTTTTTGTGCTTTTTTTAAAAAACTCTCTAGTCTATCTCTTAATTCAACTCCTTTCGGAAGCCACAAGGGTAATCCCAAGCCAACCTTATTGGAAAATGAAAAAAGTTTGAGATTTTTTCCAATCTTTCTATGATCTCTGAGTTTTGCTCGCTCAATATTATCCAAGTACTCTGTTAAAAGCTTTTGTTTTGGAAAAGATATACCGTAAATTCTTGTAAGTTGCTTATTGTTTTGGTCAGCTCTCCAAAATGCACCTGAAATATTTAAAATTTTAACTGCTTTAATTATTGATGTATTTGGTATGTGTCCACCTTTACATAAATCAGTGAAATTTGAATGATCGCAGAAAGTTATTTCTCCGTCATTTAAATTATTTATTAATTGAACTTTATAATCATTATTCCGTTCTTTGTAAAATTCTAAAGCATCTTTTTTTGAAACAAGCCTTAATTTAAAATCATGTTTTTCTCTGCATATTTCAAGCATTCTTATTTCAATTTTTTCAAAATCTTTTTCAGATATCTTTTGATCACCTAAATCGACATCATAATAAAAGCCATTATTGATCGCAGGCCCTATTGTTAGCTTAGCTTTTGGAAAGAGTTCTTTTATTGATTGGGCCATAACATGAGAAGAAGAGTGCCAAAAGGCTTTTTTCCCATCATCATTATCCCATGTGTAAAATTCTAATTTTCCATCTTCTTTAATAATGCTGCTTGTTTCAATAACGTTTTCATTGAACTTTGCAGATATTACATTTCTTGCTAGTCCTTCACTAATGTCTTTAGCGATAGATATTACAGACATTTCTTCGCTGTATTTTTTAACAGAACCATCCTTTAATATAATATTTATCATTGATGAAAATTAATAGATAAAATTATGAATCATTTTTTAAATAGCTCAGTTATTATTCCAAATAATGACATAAATATCATTAACACGGCTGAAATACAAACTATTACCCCTAAAATTGTCAAAATATATGATCCTCTTAATCCTCCAAAATGAATTAATATTGGCCCAATAAATATTGGAATAAGAGATGAAATTAAAAGTTTTATATGATTGGCAATTTTTTTATTCATTTATTTTTTTTGGAATTTTTCTACAGCAGTTCTGATATTTTTATATTCATCAATCAGTTTTTTTGCGGTTTCGGTATCTATATCAAGAATTGTTTTTAGGATTCTAATAGCCCTTTCATAAAGCTTATTGTTTGATAATTTCATATCAATCATCTTGTTGTCATGAATCCTACCTAACTTAATCATTACGGTTGTTGATATCATATTAAGAATCATTTTTTGAGCCGTACCTGCTTTCATTCTTGAGCTTCCTGTAACATATTCAGGTCCAACAATTACTTCAATTGGAAAATCTGAATTTTCAGCAATTTTTGTTTGCAAGTTACAGGTTATGCAACCAGTCGTAATTTTGTTTTTTTTACTCATTTCCAACCCCCCGATTACATATGGAGTTGATCCCGAAGCAGAAATACCAATAACCATATCATTTTTACTAACATTATGTTTTGTTAAATCTAGCCATGCTGTTGTGGTAGAATCTTCAGCGAATTCTTGAGAAATTCTAATAGCTTTATCTCCTCCAGCAATTATGCCGATGATTTTATCTCCAACACCAAAAGTTGGTAGACATTCAGATGCATCAACAATTCCTAATCTTCCACTTGTTCCAGAACCTATATAAAAAATTCTTCCCTTTGAAATAACTAAATCAACAGCCTTGGATATTAAATCATTAATTTGAGGTATACAACTTTCTACAGAATCGGCGATAGTTGAATCCTCTAGATTTATTTCTAATAAAATTTCTTGAACTGATTTTTTTTCAAGATTTGAATACTTTGAATCTTTTTCTGTAGTTTTTATAATCTGCAAGTTTATATATTATAAATGATCTCATTAAATAAGTCGGATGGCCTCATTATTTTCTTAGTTATTTCATCATTAGTATTATAATATCCTCCTAAATCAACCTTGCAACCCTGAGTAGAATCAATCTCATTAATTATTTGATTCTCATTTTTTTGAAGTAGATTATAAACCTTTTCAAACTCATTTTTTAATTCAATATTTTCATTTTGTTTCGATAAATGTTCAGCCCAATATAATGCAAGGTAAAAATGACTGCCTCTATTATCAATTTCACCCACATCTCTAGATGGAGATTTTTCTTTCATCAATAATTTTTCAATTGCTTTTGAAAGGCATTTCGAAAGGATTTTACTTTTAACATTTGTTTTACCAATATTTTCCAATGCAACAGAAATTGCCAAAAACTCGCCCAATGAATCCCATCTCAAATGGTTTTCTTCAACTAATTGTTGTACATGTTTCGGGGCAGAACCACCAGCACCGGTTTCAAAAAGCTTACCTCCGTTCATCAAGGGAACAATTGATAACATTTTAGCACTAGTGCCTAATTCTAAAATTGGAAATAGATCAGTTAAATAATCTCTAAGAACATTACCAGAAACTGAAATTACATTATTTCCCTTCTTAATTTCATCAAGTGTGTACAATGTTGCTTTGTAGGGAGAAAGTATTTGGATATTTAACCCAGCAGTGTCAATTTTTTCAATTTCTTCTTTTACAACTTTTATAAGTTGCTTATCGTGAGATCGATTGTCATCCAACCAGAAAACAGCAGGATAGTTTGTAGATCTTGCTCTTTCGACTGCTAATTTTACCCAATCTTTAGTTGCTTCATTTCTTACAAGGCACATTCTCCAAATATCCCCCTTCATAACATTGTGAGTAAATAAAATTTTACCATCTTTAGTTTCTACACATATTTTACCATCTTCTTTAATTTCAAATGTTTTATCATGAGAACCATACTCCTCAGCCTTTTTGGCCATAAGCCCAACATTTTGAACTGTTCCCATCAGAGCAGGATCAAATTGTCCATTTTCTTTGCAGAAATCTATTGTTGCTTGATATATTGAAGAGTAGCTACTATCGGGAATTATAGCTTTAGTATCTTTTAGTTCACCGTTTTTATCCCACATTTTGCCAGAACTTTTTATCATAGCTGGCATCGAGGCGTCTATTATAACATCACTAGGGATATGAAAATTTGTTATATTTTTCTCAGAGTTAACCATAGCTATATCAGGTCCATTTTCAATGTCTAATTCTATTTCACTAGTTAATTTTTCCCTTCTTACATTGTCTAATTGATTTAACTTTTCAAATATATTAGATAAACCACTATTAAAATTCACATTAATTTCATCGAGAACTTTTTTGTTATTTTTTATAAAATTTTTGAAAAACACCTTCAAGACATGACCAAAAATTATCGGATCACTTACTTTCATCATTGATGCCTTTAGATGTAATGATAAAAGCATATTTTTTTCTTTACACTCTCTAATCTGATTATCAATAAATTCTTCCAATGCGGAAATACTCATATAACTACAATCTATAATAGCTTTCTTGTGAACAGTTATATTTTCTTTGAGTATACTTTTCTTTTCATTTTTGTTATAATGATATATGTTTAAAAGTTCATGCTTATCACTGGTCAAGGAAGTTTCGTTATTTCTAAAATCACCTAGACTCATAGATGAAACATGAGTTCTCGAATCTTTATACCACTTTCCAAGTTTGTGTGGATTGGACTTTATGTAATTTTTTATAGCCATTGGAACTCTTCTGTCAGAATTACCCTCTCTCAACACTGGATTAACTGCGCTACCCTTGATCTTATCGTAAATTGATTTGATAATCAAGTCATTATCGTTTTCCACTTTCTCTGGATAATTCGGAATATTATAGCCTTGACTTTGAAGTTCGATTATAGCCTTTTTAAGCTGAGGAATTGATGCACTAATATTTGGTAATTTTATAATATTAGCATTAGGGTCTTTTACAAGTTTACCCAAAAATTCTAAATCATTCTCATATTTAATCTTACTTCCTAAAAAATCATTAAAAGTGGCCAGGATTCTTGATGATAAGGAAATATCTCTACTTTCAAATTTGACACCTGATGATTTAGAAAAAGCTTGTAATATTGGTAACAGTGAGACAGTAGCTAAAGCAGGTGCTTCATCAGTCATTGTATATATTATTTTCGACATCAATTTTCTTCTGAATAGTTAGTGTCTCAAATATAAAAAATGACTATAAAATAAAAGAATAAATGAAGAATAGTTATCAAAAAATGAAAGCCGCACTAAAGTATTGCTACTTATGTGCGGCTTTCTAAATATCGAGTATGTTTACTTCCGTTTCGGGATAGCTCTTTTCCGAGGAAATAAGCTTGCAAACATCTTCGCTATTTTCGGAACCGTTTTGATACTCAGCTCCTAAGAACTTTTCACATTTTGATTCCTAATTACTTACTTTTAATCATTTCGTACGAAGTGATTGTCCCTTTGAGTCATTTATTTCACTCCAGGTTACTAATTTCACACTGGGTTACTTTAGTTGTTCTTAGGTTTCTCCTTAAGGCTAGGCCTTCAGGACTCAGTGAAGCTAAGCTACACTGAGAGAAAGTCTTTTATTTTAAAATTGTGCAGGCACACATTTTAAAATTTAGTTTCTCTCTGCTTTAGGCTTTAAGTTTCCTTGCTGCCATGTAAGTAATTTGTTAAAGAACGTCCTTGAATTTGATTACACTTAAAAGTGATTAGTTTATCCTTGTGGGATCCACTACAAACAAATCCTGACACTAAATTATAATATTAGTTGAGTATTTCAATAAATTTTAAAAAAAAGATGTTAACCTGTTGTAAACCAACGATATTAACAATTGTTGAAAAAGTATTAAATTAACCTCTGCTTTCTTTTATTTTTGCTTTTTTACCTGTGAGATTTCTGAAATAGAAAATGCGTGCACGTCTTACTTTACCCTTTTTGTTTACCTCAATTTTTTGAATTGATGGGGAATTTATTGGGAATATTCTTTCGACACCAATTGAACCAGACATTTTTCTTATGGTAAATGTCTCGGTCGAACCTGAACCTCTTCTCTGTAAAACAACTCCTTTAAAAAACTGAGTTCTTGTTTTATCACCTTCTCTAATCTCATAATAAACGGTTATTGTGTCACCGGAACTAAAGGAGGGTAGATCTTTGCTTTCTACGAATTTTTCTTCTACAAATTTAACTAGTGAACTCATGTGTGCTATTTTATTTTAGTTCTATGCAACGTTAATTACTTTAACTAAGAGGTTGGACAGAAACGCGTGCAAATATAATTAAAAAAATAAATTATATATAATTAAGGGAAACTTTAATTTATAGTAAATCAGGTCTTTTTTTCTTGGTTATTTCAACAGATTTTTCCATACGCCATTTTTCAATTTTTTTTTGATCTCCTGAAAATAAGATTTCTGGAACTTGCCATGATTTATACTCCTTAGGTCTTGAATAAACAGGGTAAGAAAGGAGATTGTCTTGAAAGGAGTCTGTAAGTGCTGATGTTTCATCGCCAATAGCTCCTGGTATTAGCCTAACTATGCTGTCAGTAAGTATTGCGGCAGGTAGTTCACCGCCTGTAAGAACATAATCACCAATTGAAATCTCCATTGTAATTAAATTTTCTCTAATTCTTTGGTCAATACCCTTATAGTGTCCACATAATATTATTATGTTGGTCACACATGACAATTTATTACTTAGGGATTGATTTAATTTTGATCCGTCCGGGGTCATATATATGATTTCATCATAATCTCTCTCACTTTTTAGTTTTGAGATACATTTATCAATTGGCTCAATAAGCATTACCATACCTGCTCCACCACCGTATTGATAGTCATCAATTGACTTGTATTTATTTTTTGAGTATTCTCTTAGGTTATGTATGTGTATTTCAGTAATATTTTTTTCAATGCTCTTTCTTATAATTGATGAGTTGAAAGGCCCAGACAGAAGCTCGGGTACAGCTGAAATTATATCTATTCGCATTGAAAAATTTATCTAAAGTTAAATCTTTCTAATTTATTCTCCTGAGTTAATATTTCAATACTTATAGGATCATAATATTTTCTTGATGTTACAATTTTATCAATGTCTGAAATAGAATTAATATCTTCTCCGTTTATTTTTCTTATCACATCATTTTCTTTGACACCGTAATCTTCCCAATATGATTTGTAATCAGAGTTAAACTCTGAAATTTTTACACCATCATCTAAGTTTCTTTCCGATAACTCATCAGGACTCATATTTTTGAGTATTCCGATTAAATAAAAATTTATTCTTTCATTTCTATTCAATTGAACTTTTACTTTTTTGGATTGATCATCTCTTTTAAGATTTACTTCTACAATATCGTTGGGTCTTTTAGTATTTAGATATCCTTTTAAATCTGAGAATTTAGAAATTTTAATACCATCAATATCTTTTATTATATCTCCAATTTTTATTCCTGCTGTATTGGCTCCAGATTCTTTATCAATTCCATTTATAAAAAATCCTTCTGTATCTTCAACTTTTAATTCTTTTGCTCTGAAGCTGTTTAATGAAGTGCCAGTGACTCCAAGAAATCCATATTGTACATTTCCGTATTCTAAAATATCTTCAATTACTTTTTTTGCGATATTACTAGGAACAGCAAATGAATAACCTACATAAGAACCGGTTTGAGTTTGAATGGCAGTATTTATTCCAATTAACTCCCCTTGATCATTGATTAATGCTCCACCTGAATTTCCAGGGTTGACCGCAGCATCAGTTTGTATGTATGATTGGGTTGTTCTTCCAGTTGGATCAAGACTTCTAGATTTTGCAGAAATAATTCCAGCTGTTACAGTAGAGGTTAGATTGAATGGGTTGCCAACCGCTAAAACCCATTCTCCAATTTGTGTTGTATCACTATCACCAAAAACAGCATAAGGTAATTCATCTTGAGTTTCTATTTTAAGAAGTGCAATATCATTTTGCTCATCACTTCCAATAATTGTTGCATCAAAAGACTGGTTGTTGTTAGTTGTTATTTGTATATCCTCAGCTGTTTCTATTACATGATGATTAGTTATAATATATCCATCAGACGAAATTATTACTCCGGAGCCCGAACCAACCTGAGGCCTTCTTTGTGATCTGCCAAAAATAAAATCTTCAATACTATAATCACTTTTAGATGACGAGCTTTTTACATGTACAACTGTATTAATTGATTTTTTAGCAATTTCAACAAAGTCAGGTCTTTGAATATTTAGATAATTATAATTGGTGTTTTGAGTTTGTGCTTTAAAGCTTTTTAAAACTAAATCTTTGCTTTTTGCCTCGTTTATTTTGCTTATTTCTTCTTGTATATTATCATTGATAATATTTGAGATAAGAATTATAGAGAGAATTAAAATGACCAATCCAAAAAAGGATACAATAAATTTTTTCATAAGTAAAAATCAATATTTAAAAATAAACAATATCAATTTTCATGCTAATTTTTTTAACTCATATTTAACAATTTAATATGGTCCATTTATTCCTATATTTGCGCATATGAAAATTGATTTTTTCAAATATGAGGGCACAGGTAATGATTTCGTAATTATTGACAATAGAGATTTAAAATTTCAAAAAGATGATAATGAATTAATTCAGAATATTTGTGATAGAAAGAAGGGTGTCGGAGCAGATGGGCTTATTTTATTTGAAAATCATGATATATTTAATTTTAGAATGATATACTTTAATGCTGATGGTTCAGAATCAGGATTTTGTGGAAATGGTTCAAGATGTATAACACATTTAGCAAATAAATTAAATATCATTGAAGAAAAGGCAATTTTCAATGCGATTGATGGTGTGCATGAGTCAAAAATTACAAATGGTAGGATTAGCGTCAAAATGAATGATGTTTTGAAATCTGAGATATTTAATTATAATGATAAATATAACACCACATTTGTCGACACTGGTTCTCCTCATTTAATTAGAATATATGAAAATATCGATTCAATTGATATAGTTAAAGAAGCCAGTGAATTAAAATCAAAATATTCAGAATATACTAATGGGTTAAATATAAATTTTTGTCAGATTTCAGATTCAAAAATTAAATTAAGGACGTATGAAAGAGGTGTGGAAGATGAAACTCTATCTTGTGGGACAGGTGCTGTGGCTTCCGCAGTTTTTTTAAAAGATTCTGGTTTAGTAAGTCACGATAAAATAGAAATATTAATGAAAGGTGGTTTGCTTTGTGTTGAATTAAATAAGAAAAAAAATTTATTTTCAGATATTTGGCTTTCAGGAGAAGTAAATATGGTCTTTAAGGGGGGTTACAATAAACTTGAATCATGATTTATTTAAGAAAATTAACAATTGATGATTTTGATTATTTAAACTCCGTTGAAAATAATAAGTCTTTTTGGAAATACTCATTTCAAAATCAACACTATTCTAATAGTGAGTTGATTCAATTTATTTATGACTCTCAACTTCCCATCGAACAAACTAAACAAATCCGATTCGTAATTTGTAAAACTGAAACTGATGAACAATTAGGTTTTGTTGATTTATTTGAAATAGATTTTACTAAATCGCAAGCTGGAATTTCAATATTAATTTCAGATACTCAAAATAGATCGAAAGGATATGGGAAATTATCTCTAAAAAAAATAATCAAATATGCTAGTGAAGATTTGAATATCAAAAATTTATATTGTAATATTTCTAACGACAACACTTTAAGTATAAATTTTTTCAAATCAGTTGGTTTCAAAGAAATTTCCAAAAACAGCAATCTATATGTGTCTTCAACTAACATTAATTATGAATCCATAATTCAATTACAATGTATATAAAAAGAATATTAATACTAACAGTAGGAATTGGCCTTATTTTTATGGGTTCATTTGCTTTTTATGTTTACAAAGTAATGTTTATGTCAAACACTTCTTTTCAAAATGATTACGTACAAATATATATTAAAACTGGTACTACAATTGATCAATTTTTAAATCAAGTGGATTCTTATTTGTTAAATGTTGATGATTTTCACGTATTGGCTAAAAGAAAAAAATACAATGTAAAACCTGGAAAGTACATAATCAATAAAGGCATGAGTAATAATGATATCATAAATTCTTTGAGGTCAAATAATATTACTGTTAATGTCACCTTTAATAACATTAATAACTTAAATGATTTGGCCGGAAAAATCTCAAGTCAAATTGAAGCTGACAGTATTTCATTTTTAAACTCATTCAAGTCAGATTTTTTCATTGAAAAAGGTTATGATGAGGAAAATATTTTATCAATGTATATTCCAAATAGCTATAATTTTTTCTGGAATACCAGTGCAGAAAAGTTTAATGAAAGAATGTTTGAAGAATACACCAAATTTTGGCAAAAGAACAACAGGGTTGAAAAAGCTAATAAAATTGGTCTTTCCAAAAAAGAGGTAATGATTCTTGCATCCATTATATATGAGGAGTCCAAAGAAAATATCGATCTTCATAAAATTGCAGGAGTTTACATGAACAGGCTAAATGAAAATTGGAAATTACAAGCTGATCCCACGGTTAAATTTGCCGCATATCAACTAGATAAATATAAAAATACGATCATCCGCAGGGTATTGAATAAACATCTAAAAATAAACTCCCCATATAATACATATAAATATTATGGTTTACCTCCAGGTATTATTTCCATGCCTTCAATCCAGGCTATTGATGCGGTGGTAAATTATGAAAAGCATAACTATTACTTCTTTGCTGCTGATCCAACAAATCCAGGCTATCATAGTTTTGCAAGATCGCTTTCAGAACACAAAAGAAACGCAAGAAAGTTTCACAATTATTTAAATAGTAAGGGTATTAAAAAATAATCAATCCTGATTGGAAAATAAATATTGTTGGTATTTTTTCAATAACTCCTTTGTTAGACTTCCAATCTTTAATCCTCATGGTTTTTATATTTTGATTTTTAGATCCTATATTTTTAGCAATACATAGAAATGTATTATTGTTCAAAATTTTTATTAATTCATCAAACAGTGATTGATTTCTGTAAGGAGTTTCGATAAAGATTTGTGACTGGTTATTTTTTTTAGAATGTATTTCTAATTTTTTAATTTTTTTGGATCTTTCATTTTTATCAATAGGTAAATAGCCATTAAAGCTAAAATTATTTCCATTTAATCCAGAGCTCATCATTGCCAACAAAATAGAGGAGGGGCCAACTAGCGGAATCACATTAATATTATTTTCATGGGCGTGTAAAATAAGTTTAGCTCCCGGATCAGCAATATTTGGACATCCTACATCGGTTAATAGACCAATATTTTCACCAACAATACATGGTTTAATCTGCATAGACGTAGCAATTGGATCTTCTTCATTCAATAATTCAAAATTTTCATAACTGATTTTTTTTTCTGGACAAATACGTTTAATAAAACTTAATGAAACTTTGATATTTTCAACAATAAAATGATTGATTGATTTTATGATGACTTTATTATTCTCAGGAAAAAGATTTCCTTCACTAATTGAGCTAGGGATTATGTAAAGATTTCCTTTGATTTTAATGGGATTATACGGAGAGTTTTTTACCTAAGTCTTCTACAAACTTTCTGAATTGTTTATCAGTCGAAGAAAGGTTATCAACTGTCTTACAAGCGTGTAATACAGTTGCATGGTCTCTTTTCCCAATTTGAGATCCAATACTGGCTAATGATGCTTTAGTATATTTTTTTGCAAAGAACATTGCTAATTGTCTTGCTTGAACAATATGTCTTTTTCTTGTTTTGGATTGTAGTGTAGGTATATCCATTTGGAAATAATCCGAAACTATTTTTTGGATATAATCAATTGATACTTCACGTTTGGTATTCTTTACAAACTTTTCAATGATTTCTTTAGCCAATGAAAGATTAATTTCCTTTCTATTAAATGAAGCCTGGGCTATAAGAGATATAATTGCTCCTTCTAATTCACGAACATTACTTTTGATATTTTTTGCAACATAATGAATGACTTCTTCATTCATTTCAATTCCATCACGGTATAATTTATTTTTAAGTATGGAAACACGAGTTTCAAAATCAGGTTTTTGTAGCTCTGCCGACAATCCCCATTTAAATCTTGAAAGAAGTCTTAGTTCAATGTCCTGCATATCTACCGGCGGTTTGTCACTGGTTAATATTACTTGTTTACCATTTTGATGTAAATGATTGAATATATGGAAGAAGACATCTTGTGTTCCAGGCTTACCTGAGAAAAACTGAATATCGTCAATAATTAGGACATCTATTATTTGATAAAAATAAATAAAATCATTTCTATTGTTCTTCTTTACAGCTTCAATATACTGTTGTGTGAACTTTTCAGCAGTTGTGTAAAGGACTGTTTTTTCAGGATAGCTTTTCTTGATATCGATTCCAATTGCATTAGCTAAATGTGTTTTACCTAATCCAACACCACCAAAAATTAAAAATGGATTGAAAGAAGTACCACCTGGCTTATTAGCTACAGCAATTCCAGCATTTCTTGCTAACCTGTTTGAATCACCTTCAAGGAAATTTTCAAATGTATAATTCGGATTTAGCTGAGATTCAACTTTGACATTTTTAATACCGGGAATTACAAAAGGATTTTTTAATTCAGGTACAGATCTATTAATAGACGTTGTTGCATTTTGTGTTAGGATTGACGACGAATTTGAGCTTGGGATTTTTTCTGTGAATGCATGAGAATTACCAAATGTATTCTCCATTTTTATCACATAAACAAGCTTGGCGTCATCACCTAAAGTTTTTTGAAGAGCAACTTTTAAAATTTTTACATAATGTTCCTCAAGCCACTCATAAAAGAATTTACTTGGGACCTCAATACTAATAACCTTGTCTGCTAACTTTACTGCTTTGATTGGTTCAAACCATGTTTTGTAAGCCTGGGGTTGGATGTTGTCTTTGATGAACTTAAGACAGTCAGACCACACAGAATTAGCATTTACATTCATTTATATAAAAATTAAATTTTCGAAATTAGTCCTATTCCGGTTTAACATTGAATAATATTAAATCCAAAACGTGAGTAACAAATATGTAAACAAATTTTTTAAAAAAAAAATTAAAAGGGGTTGTTTTTTAATTTTTTTTTTTCGAGGTTTTATTCATTAAAAAATTATTAGTCTTTAATCAACTTTTTTGTGAATTATGAAAAATTTTTCTATTAAAATTAAAGTACGTTATTGTGAAACCGATCAAATGGGTTTGGTTCATCATGGAAGTTATATTAATTATTTTGAAGAGGCTCGAATTGCTTGGATTTCAAACTTAGGTTTTTCATATAGTGAAATGGAAAAGTCTGGGATTATACTTCCGGTTTCAAAACTTAATGTAAGTTATTTAAGGCCTGCATACTTTGACGATGATCTAGTGGTTAATGTAGAACTTTCTGAGCTGCCCACATCTAGATTAATTTTTAATTACACAATAAAAAATAAAGACGAAGTTATTGTAACAGGAATTACTGTTTTGGCATTTTTAAATAAAAAAACTAAGAAACCTGTTAGGTGTCCAGATTATATGTTAGAAAAAGTTACTCCTATATTTAAATAGTACTCAAGTTTATTGTCTCCAATATTAAATTTCTTAGATGTCTTGTCTTTTATTTTAGGACCTTTTATTCCATTGCCTAATTTCTCTTTTGTTTTAAAAACTCTCATCTCATCCCATACACCAGAATCTATAAAATTCAATAAAGTTTTTGTCCCTCCTTCAACTATAATTGATAAAATCTTATCGTCATAGAATTTGTCACACATTTGTTTAACAATATCTTTTTCAAAATCTATTTTATCACCATTTAGCACGGTCACTTTTGAGTCTTGGTTGAAAATTTTATAATCCTTTTTAACACCATTTTTTGACAATACATATATGTCGCAATTTTTTCCTTTCCAATCTCTAGTTGTTAATCTTGGATTATCCTCACGAATAGTTTTAGATCCAACTAAAATAGCTTGTTCTTCACTTCGCCATTTGTGAACTAACTGTCTAGATTTTGTATTTGATATCCAATACGGCTCATTAATATTTTTTTCTTTTGGTGCAATAAATCCATCAGCAGTTTCTGCCCACTTAAGAATTATATATGGTCTTTTATTTATAATGTAGCTTAGGAATCTTTTGTGATGTTCAATACACTCATTTTTTAAAACACCAGAAATTACTTCAATTCCATTTTCCTTTAGTTTTTCAATTCCTTTTCCGCAAACCAGTGGGTTAGGATCTTTAATTCCAATTACCACTTTTTTAATACCATTAGCAACAATTTTATCTACACATGGAGGTGTCTTGCCATGGTGACAACATGGTTCTAATGTTACATACATTGTTGAATTTTTAATTAGTGATTTATTTTCAACTGAATTGATTGCATTAACCTCTGCATGGTTTCCGCCAGCTATTGAAGTATAACCCTCTCCAATTATTTTATCATCAACTACAAGACAAGAACCAACGCTTGGATTTGGATAAGTATTTCCTATTCCTAATTTGCCAAGTTCAATGCATCTACTAATATATTTTTCGTGTATATTCACAATACAAAAATAGTATAAAATGCTTCAATATAATGGATATAATATTAGGGTTATCAAGAAGAAAGATAATGAGCAAGTATGCGCCGTTATTAAGGGGGTGTTTTATGAATTGGGATTACCATTAGTAGGAACAGCATATGCCGATAAAGACACCTTAAGTATGTATGAGGCATACCGAGAATCAAGATCTATATATTATGTTGTTGAAAATGAGGGGAGTATTTTTGGAGGATGTGGAATAAAACAGCTTAGTGGTACAAATGAAAATATATGCGAACTACAAAAGTTTTATTTCCATAAATCACTTAGGGGAAAAGGATTAGGAAAGTATCTTTTAAAATTATGTTTAGATTTTGCAGAAGAGGTTAAGTATAATGTGTGTTATTTAGAGTCAACTTCAGCTCTTAAAACATCACACCATTTATATAAGATCTTTGGTTTTGAAAATATAGAAGGACCAATGGGTAATACTAGTCATCATAATTGTGATGTACATATGACTAAGAAGCTACAATGAAATTAAAAGATTTTAAATTAAAAATGATTTCAGAGCTTTCCTCTATTTATGAAATGGATGAGTTGAATTCTATATTTAATTTATTGGCAGAGGATTACTTAAAAATTCCAAGATCAAAAATTCTTTTAGCTAACGAGATTGATCTGAATGAATCAAATCATCTCCTTTTTATAAGTGCATTGGAAAGGTTAAAAACCCATGAGCCAATTCAATATGTTTTAGGAAAGACAAGTTTTATGGACTTGGAATTTAAGGTTAATAGTTCAGTATTGATTCCAAGGCCTGAGACTGAAGAATTAGTGAGATTAATCCTTAAAGAAAATTTAGACGGAAAAGAAATTCTGGATATAGGGACGGGGAGTGGTTGCATTGCAATAAGTATTGCTAAAAATCTACCAAATTCCAAAGTTAGTGCTTTGGATATAAGTAATGATGCAATTGAAGTTGCTAAAGAAAATGCTAAACTGAACAGTGTTAGTATTGAATTTATTAATGAAGATATTTTTGAATACAATTCGAATAAAAAATATGATGTTATTATTTCAAATCCCCCATATGTAACAGAGCTTGAAAAGACTTTGATGAAAAAAAATGTCTTAGATTTTGAACCAGAGTTAGCTTTATTTGTGGAGGATAATGAACCTTTAAAATATTATACAGAAATTATTAATTTTTCAAAATTTAGTTTAAAAAATAAGGGCTTGTTATTTTTTGAAATCAATAACAAATATTATGATAATTTGAATCAATATTTATTTGAAAACGACTTTAAGTTTCAAAAATTTGATGATTATAGAGGTTTGTCGAGATTTATTTTTGCTTTAAAGTCAAAAATTTAGTTAATAACTAAAATCTAAAATCCATTTTTGAATGATCCATGAATTTCTTCAAAATTTACAAAATTTTCAATATTAGATTTATTAATTCCACTTCCTGGCATTATTTTAATTCTATTATTTGAAATACTATTTAATTGTTTAAGTAAAACTAAACCATCTATTGCTTTCTCTTTTTGACCTGATGTTAAAACTCTATCAATTCCTAATCCAATAAGATTTTCAATTTCATATAGCGGATTATTAACCTTATCAAATGCTCTATGAAATGTAAACTCAAGAGGTCTAGATAATTCAACTAACTCTTTTGTTTTTTTAATATCTATCGAATTATCAATATTTAAAACACCTGAAACAATTCCTTTACAGCCCATTTTTCTGAATCTGAGTATGTCTCGCTTCATTAATTCAAATTCCTCATGAGAATAAATAAAATCACCTCCTCTGGGTCTAATTAAGATAAATACAGGAATTTCTAATGTGTCAATTGTTCTTTTAGCGGATTCATAGTCAGGTGTGAGACCGTCTAATTGTAAATCTTTACATAACTCTATTCGATCTGCTCCGGCTTTCTCAGCTTTTACTGCATATTCATATGATTCTGCACAAACCTCAATTATCATTCTTCTAATCTTTCAAGATGTTTCGAATAATTAATATCCATTTTGTCTAAGATTGGATACATGTCTATGACCTTGTTTTCAAAGTGATTAAATGATGGTTTATCTTTAGCCCAAACTACTTCAGATAATGCAAATATTCTAGGAAAAACCATGTACTCAACATGCTCGCTTGTCTTCATATATTCTGTCCAAACATTTCCTTGAGCACCTATAATATATTTATGAAGAGACTCATCTAATTCATTTGGAATAGGTTCATAATTATATATCTCTTCAATAGGGGTGTATCCTCCAATAGCTAATGGTTCCTTTGCAGTGTCTTTAGTTTGATAATGGTCAAAATAGCATGTTGCATTAGGTGTCATAATGACTTCATGATTCATTTTTGCAGCTTCTACACCTCCAGAAACACCTCGCCATGACATAACCGTTGCATTAGGCGCTAAACCACCTTCTAAAATTTCATCCCAACCAATTATTTGTTTGCCTTTAGAGTTGATGTATTTCTCCATTCTAGTGATAAAATAACTCTGCAATTCATGTTCATCTTTTAGCTCTTCACGATTAATTACATTTTGACAATTTCCACACGCTTTCCAATTTGTTTTAGGGGCTTCATCACCACCAATATGTATATATTTTCCGGGGAAAAGTTCAACTACCTCGTCAATTATTTCTTCTAAAAAATCAAAAGTTTCATTTTTACTGCAGTATATTTCTTTAAAGACTCCCCAAAGTGGAGCAACTCCAACTTGTTCGCCTGTACAACCAAATTCTGGATAGGATGAGACTGCAGCTTGTGAATGACCAGGCATTTCAATCTCTGGAATCACATTTATTCCTCTTTCCTGAGCATATCTAACAACTTCTTTAATTTCTTTTTTAGTGTAATAACCTCCGTATCTTGTATTATCAAACTGCCATGGTTTATCAGTATAATGACCTATTAATGTCGAATCACGATAGGAACCGATATTATTTAGTTCAGGATATTTTACTATTTCAATTCTCCACCCTTGATCTTCAGTTAAATGCCAGTGAAAATTATTGAATTTTAACATAGCCAAACCATCTACATATTTCTTAATAAAAGCTACAGGATACATATGTCTCCCAACATCTAAGTGCATGCCTCTATATTTAAACCTGGGGGAGTCTTTGATTACTTGATTTTGGAGTTTTACAACTCCGTTTTTCAAATTTAGATTCATTAATTGATAAAGAGATTGAAAACCGAAGATAGCTCCAGTTTCTGTTGAGGCTTCTATATTTATCTGATCTGTGTTAATCTTTAGAATGTACTCTTCTTCATTTAATTTTTCATTAAGGGAAAAATTTATTCTATTTTTTGTTGTTTTTTTTGAGGTTAAATCTAGTTTTTTAATGGCGTTCTTAAAAAGTCTAGCTGCTGAATTAAAACTAGATTCGGTAATTATTTCAGGACTATTTTCTATTTCCATAAAGCCATTATTTATGGTTTGCTCGTTAGGTGTTGGAATTATATTATTTTTTTGAGAAAAAAGTGTATTTATATGGGAAAAAAATATAAAAAAAACAATTATTTTAGACCAATTCATGAGCTTCAATTTAGTATCTTAGAGTAGTTTTTTTACTGTATTGTAATTAGATAAATGTAATGAATATATCAGAGAAAATTTTTAGTCTTAGAAAAAAACTTCATGATCATAACTATAGATATTATGTCCTTGACGATCCTTTAATATCAGACTATGATTTTGATATGATGTTAAAAGAATTAGAGAAGCTAGAAAAAGAAAATCCTGAACATTTTGATATTAATTCCCCAACTCAACGTGTTGGAGGTGATATTACTAAATCATTTAATACTTCAGTTCATGGTACCCCAATGTATTCTCTTGACAACTCGTATTCACTAGAGGATTTAAAGGAGTGGGAGAAAAGAATAAAAAAAATCATTGATTCACCTGTTGAATACACTTGTGAGCTTAAGTTTGATGGTGTATCGATTAACTTAACATATAAGGATGGAGAACTTCTTAGAGCAGTAACTAGAGGTGATGGAGTAAAAGGTGATGATGTTACAAGTAATGTTAAAACAATTCCAACTGTACCATTAAAATTAAGAGAGAATATTACGGGAGAATTTGAAGCTAGGGGTGAGATTGTAATGCCTTTAGATGGTTTCAATCAGCTAAATAAGAAAAGGTTGGAAAATGGTGAGGAGCCTTTTAAAAACCCTAGAAATACTGCATCGGGTAGTTTAAAGCTTCAGGACAGTAAAGAGGTGTCGGAAAGACCGCTAGAATGTCTTTTATACTCTGTTGAAGATCCAAAATTATTTAATAATCATATTCAGTTTTTAGAGAATGCAAAATCATTTGGTTTTAATATTTATGACAATTATAAATGTAGTAGCTCATTGGATGAAATATTTGAATTCATTGAGTATTGGGAAAAAAACAGATTAAACCTTCCGTTTGAGATTGATGGTGTTGTTTTAAAAGTAAATGATTTTTATCAAAGGGAAGCTCTTGGATTCACTTCAAAATTCCCAAGATGGGCAATGGCCTACAAGTTTAAGCCAGAAAATACTGGAACAAGATTGAATAGTATATCATTTCAGGTGGGTAGGACTGGCTCAATTACACCTGTAGCCAATTTAGAGCCTGTGAATTTAGCTGGAACAATTGTTAAAAGAGCTTCTTTACACAATGCTGATTTTATTGAAACAATGGATATTAGAATTGGAGATTACGTTTATGTTGAAAAGGGTGGTGATATAATACCAAAAATTACAAATGTTGATATTTCAAAGAGAAGTTTAGATTCTGAAAAATTTGAGTTTCCTGAATATTGTCCTGAATGCGGTTCTAAACTACATAGATTTGAAGGTGAGGCAAATCACTATTGTTTAAATTATAATGGATGTAAGCCACAGATTATTGGAAGAATTCAACATTATATTTCAAGAAAAGCTTTAGATATTGAAGGTTTGGGACAAGAAACGGTTGCATTGTTAGTTAATGCTAATTTAATCAAGAATTATTCTGATTTATACGAGTTAAAATTTGATCAGATTGTAGGGTTAGAAAGAATGGCTGAAAAAAGCGCTAATAACCTTATAACTGGAATACTAGATTCTAAGAATATTCCATTTGAAAGAGTGTTATATGGCTTAGGTATCAGATATGTTGGCGAAACAGTAGCAAAAAAGCTTGCAAAGCATTTTGAAAACATAGATAATATTTTGAATTCTGATTTCGATGAGCTTATCTCAGTGGATGAGATAGGGGAAAAAATCGCTAATAGTATAATTGAATTTTCACAAAACTCTGAAAATGTAGAAATTATTAATTCACTTAAAAGTCATAATATTCAATTTGAAATTGATGATTCAAACAAAAACGTTTCATCTATTTTAGTTAGAAAATCTTTTGTAATATCTGGGGTTTTCGCAAACTTTTCAAGAGATGAATTAAAGAAATTAATAGAGTCTAATGGCGGTAAAATATCATCATCTATTTCCTCAAAAACCACATATCTTGTAGCTGGTTCTAATATGGGTCCAAGTAAAAAAGAAAAAGCAGAAAAATTAAATATTAAAATAATTTCTGAAACTGAATTAAGTAACTTGATTTCTGGACAGAATTTGTTGTTTTAGAAAATAATTTAAATCATCAAAAGATTTGAATTAAAAATCTTGTTGTTATCGCTGTCAAATGAAAAGTCAATTCTTCCAAGATATAGTCCAAAACAACCAACTTGATTAATCAATACATCGTTCCCTACATTATTTTTTACGACTACTGGTTTATTCATAAAGGTATGAGTATGTCCACCAATTATTAGGTCAATATTTTTTGTTGATTTGGCTAGATTCAAATCAGATATTTTATTTGGGAACTTTTCATATTTATAACCAAGATGGGAAAGACAAATGACTATATCACAATTTTCAGTCTCTTTTAATTTCTTGGCAGTATCATTAGCTATATCTATAGGATCTAAATATTTTGTCTCTTTGTATAAGTCTTTGGAAACAAGCCCTTCAAGTTCAATACCTAATCCAAAAACTCCAATTTTGATACCTAATTTATTGTAAATTTTATAATCACTGACTTTTGATTCTAAAATCGTGTTTTTAAAGTCATAGTTTGATGAAATTATGTCAAATTTTGCATTAGGTAACTGCTTGTCTAAACCATCCATACCATTATCAAAATCATGATTTCCTATGGTTATAGCATCATATCCAAGCATGCTCATTAGTTTAAATTCAATTTCACCGCCATAGAAGTTAAAGTATGGTGTTCCTTGAAATATGTCTCCAGCATCGAAAAGTAAAGTATCAGGATTTTGCCTTCTGATTTCTGAAATCAATGTAGCTCTTCTTTCAAACCCCCCTTTATTTGGAAACTCTGAGTGATCTTTTGAAAAAGGTTCAACATGGCTATGAACATCATTAGTATGAAGAATAGTTATATTTTTATGAGAACTACAACTAAAATTATTTAGAGCTAGTCCAACAGCAGCAGACCCGTATATTGAGTTTTTTATGAAGGTTTTTCTATTCATTTTATTCTAATAAATCTATTATCCGCTTTCAATCTTATTGTATCATTTTTTTTGAAATAATCGATTAAAACATCTCTCATCTTGTAATTAATATCGATTGTTTTTGTTGTTTCCGCTAAAAAATACATTTTATCTCCACCGTCTAGAAGATAGTCAGTTGTTGCTACATAATACTTTTTATTTATAATAATTTTCTGTCCGTTAATTTTTGCGTCATTTAAGCTATAATCATTGTTTAATTTGATTTGCAAGCCTCTAATTGGGTGTTGTAATTTGACCACCCTTAAATAATCAATCATTTTGTTTATTGACTTTCCGCTCAATTCTAGCACTACTATACTGTTTTCAAAAGGCATTAGTTCAAAAGCGGTTTTTTCACTTATATCTCCTTTAGAAATCATAGAACGTATACCTCCATTATTTAGCAAAACAATATCAATATTCTTTCCTGAAATTTCTTTGAATCGGTCATTTGACATTTCAAATGTTGCATCAGCAAACATATTGCTTAAGGTGCTATTTAATTCACCATCATTTTTTTTGTAAGTTTCAAAAGAATATGAAATTGGCTTATTCATTAATGATTCTTCAAGATTTTTTTTAAATGGTAGATAAAATTTAACAATAGAAGAATCACTCAAGATATCCTGATTAATTTCAATATTATCAATATCCGTCTTTAGATTAGTATTTTCTAAACAACCAAAAAAGATTAGTAATAATAAAAGGTTAACGAATAAAGATCTCATATTGAAAAACAAAGTTAAATTAGTTATTTTTGTTTTAACTACACCCAACTATGTTTGTAAAATTCTTTAAAGACAGATCTAATAAAAAGTTTATAAATAAAGCAATTGAGAATAGATCATCATCAGTTAACAGCAACAAAATCCTAACTGTAGGTATAATTTTAAATATTGGTGAATTTAAAGATTATGATAAGCTTAGAGACATATTCAAGAATTATGGCATTAACGAAAATAAAATCAAATTTATAGCCTTTCTTTCCGAAAATGACACAAAATTAAATCATTGGGATTCTTATTTTGAATCCAAAGATTTTGGTTGGAATGGTTTGATAAATAATTTAGATCTTCAGGAATTCATTGAAATGGAATTCGATGCTTTAATTAGCTATTATAAAAAAGATAATATTCAGCTTAATTATGCGACAGCTTGTTCTAAAGCAAATTTTAAGATTGGATTATCAAATCATAATCAAAATTTAAATGATATTATAATAGATATTAATCCAAATTTCATAGATATTTTTGGAAAAGAATTAGAAAAATATTTAACCGGTTTAAATAAGATTGGTTAAGTATGTTTTATTATCCATAATAAATTCATAATTTTGACCACCAAATTACACATGAAGAAACTTTTATATTCAATATCAATCTTAATTTTAATTAGTAGTTGCAGCGAATACCAGAAAGCTTTAAATTCTGACGAAGTTTCCGTTAAATTTAACCTTGGTACTGAACTATACGATTCAGAAAAATATTCTAAAGCATCAAGATTATTTGCCCAAATACTTCCACAGTATAGAGGCAAGCCTCAAGCTCAAAAGTTGACTTACATGCAGGCAATGTGCTTTTATAAGACCAAGGATTACAATAGCTCTTCTTATCAAATGGAAAGGTTTGTTAATTCATATCCAGATAGTGAAAAGGTTGAGGAAATGGCTTTTCTAGGGGCCAAAAGCTATTATTTAATGGCGCCAATCTTTTCAAAAGATTCTGAAGACACCAAAATAGCAATTGACAAATTACAGCAGTTTATTAATTCTTTTCCCGAATCTGAATTTAATGATGATGCCAATGAGTTAATATTTGAATTAGATTACAGGCTTGAATTAAAGGAGTTTAATATTGCATTGCAATACAATACACTTACAGATTACCAAGCTGCAATAAAATCTTTTGAAAATTTTTTAATTGATTTTCCTGGTTCTGATTTAAGAGAAAAAGCTATGTACTATAGATTTGATTCTGCATATAAATTAGCAATTAACAGTGTAGTCTGGAGGCAAAAGGAAAGAATTGAAAATGCGGTTAGTTATTTTAACTCATTTAAAAATAGTTACAATGATTCTGAACTTATGGATGAAATGGAGTCTAAACTTTCCGAATTATCAGAAATTAATAATATTTAACTTTTAACAAAATGGATATCAAAAACACAAATGCTGCTCAAACAACTAAGACTTATAACAGAAATTCTATTGAAAATCAAACCGAAAATATATATGAAGCTATTTCTATAATCTCAAAAAGAGCAGAGCAAATAAAGGGTGATGTTAAGAAGGAGCTAATCGAAAAATTAGAAGAATTTGCTACTTATAACGACAGTCTTGAAGAAATTTTTGAAAATAAAGAACAAATCGAAGTTTCAAAATTTTATGAAAGACTTCCAAAACCTCACGCTATTGCTATCCAGGAGTGGCTCGAGGATAAAGTTTATCACAGAGATAGTAATGAAGAAATAGAAGAATAACAATGTCTATTCTAAGCGGTAAAAATGTACTTGTAGGAATCTCAGGTGGAATTGCTGCTTACAAAACCCCAAATCTAGTTAGATGTCTTATCAAAAGTGGAGCTGAAGTAAAAGTAGTTATGACGGAATCCGCTAAAGATTTTGTTACACCACTTTCACTTTCAACGGTTTCAAAAAATCCAGTATATTCTTCATTTAAATCAGATGATGAAGATGGGGTTTGGAATAATCATGTTGAGCTAGGATTGTGGGCAGATTTCATGCTAATATGTCCAGCCACTGCAAATACGTTATTTAAAATGGCAAATGGTAACTGTGATAATCTTTTGTTGGGAGTATACTTGTCATGTAAGTCACAGGTATTTTTTGCCCCCGCCATGGATTTGGATATGTATAAACACCAATCCACAAAACAATCAATAAATAAGCTAATTTCATATGGAAATATACTTATACCACCTGCTTATGGTGAATTGGCTAGTGGGCTCTCAGGTGAGGGCAGATTACCAGAACCGTTGGAAATTGTAGATTTTATTGAAAATTTTTATTCCAAAAGTCTTTCTTTAATTGGTAAGAAAGTTCTGATATCTGCAGGACCCACAATTGAAGAGTTAGATCCAGTAAGATTTATTTCAAATCATTCATCTGGTAAAATGGGTTTTGCATTAGCAGAGACTGCATTAAGTTTAGGTGCTGAAGTAAAACTAATCAGTGGTCCAACTGATCAATTAACAAGTTCAAATAAAATAAATTTGGTAAAAATTAAAACAGGTGCACAAATGCAAAAAGCAATTATGGATGATTATCATGAATCAGATATTGTAATTATGGCAGCAGCTGTTTGTGACTACAAACCAAAAGAATTTTCCAAAAAAAAGATCAAAAAAGACAATAAAGAGATTAATATCAAGTTAGAAAAGACTACTGATATTCTAATGGAGTTAGGAAAAACAAAGAAAAATCAATTTTTAGTTGGTTTTGCCCTTGAAAATGAAGACGAGCTTTCAAATGCAAAAAATAAACTGAAAAAGAAAAATTTAGATTTGATTGTGCTAAATTCATTAAATGACTATGGAGCTGGTTTCGGATATGATACAAACAAGGTTACGGTGATTTGTAAATCAGGGATAAAAACCCCATACAAACTCAAAGAAAAAACTGATGTTGCTAATGATATTTTTAAACATATAATCGAATTGGTTTGAAGGGTAAATTTTTAATATTATTTTTTTTGCTCACCAATTTTATTTTTTCACAAGAATTGAGTTGTGAGGTAGTTGTAGAAGCACGTCAAACGGGTAATGAAAATTTACAGGTTTTTAAAACTCTGCAATCTCAGCTAATAGAATTTGTAAATAATACAAGTTGGACGAAAAGGCCAGTACGGCAAAATGAAAAAATTAACTGTACAATGTTTATTAATATTAGTTCATATGAGAACGATGTTTTCCAGGGAACTATTCAAATTCAATCTTCAAGACCAATATTTAATTCCACATACAGTTCTCCAACCTATAATTTTAATGATAGAAATTTTTCATTTAGGTACCAAGAATTTCAGAATTTGACTTTTAATGAAAATCAATTTGAAAATAATTTAATTTCTGTGATTGCATTTCATATTTATATGATTATTGGGATTGATGCTGATTCATTTCAGCTAAACTCTGGAACAGTTTTTTTTGAACAAGCTCAAAAAATCCTTGATTTTTCTCAACAACAAGGATACAGAGGTTGGGGGGCAGGTGATGGATTACAATCCAGATATTACCTAATAGATAATGTGTTATCAACCACCTTCAAGGAGTACAGAAATGTAATGTATGATTATCATATAAAAGGATTGGATTTAATGGTAAATGAGCCAAGGGCTGCAAAAGAATCAATTGCAAAATCTATAATGATGCTTGATCAAATGAACCGGCGAAGACCAAATTCATATATATTGAGGGTGTTTTTTGATACAAAATCCGATGAAATATTAGATATATTTAGTGGGGGACCTAATGTTCCTGTTACTAACCTAATTTCAACTCTCACAAAAATTGCCCCTAATCATTCTGATAAATGGAGAAATATTAGTTTTTAATCAAAAACAATTTTATTTTTAAGATAATTAGATAAAAAATTGCTTAAAAATTTATCCATAAAAAATTATTTACTGATTGATGACCTTTCGGTTTCTTTCAATAATGGTTTCACGGTAATTACAGGTGAGACTGGAGCAGGTAAATCGATATTAGTCGGTGGAATTTCTTTAATTCTAGGAAAAAGAGCTGACCTTTCGGTCAATAGAGACAAGTCTAAGAAATGTATCATCGAAGGTATTTTTGATATAGGCTCATTTAATCTGAAATCCGTATTTGACGAAAATGAATTGGATTACGAGACAGAAACTATACTTAGACGTGAAATTTTAGTTTCTGGGAAATCCAGAGCATTTATTAATGATAGCCCAGTCAATCTGAATCAATTATCTATCATAGGATCTAAAATTATTGATATACATTCACAACATCAAAATATTGAAGTTTTAAATAGCGAATTTCAATTTGAACTACTTGATTTAATCTCAAATAATGAAGAAAACATTCGTTTTTACAAAAGATTATATGAGGATTACAAACTTAAGTCTAAAGTTTTAGAGGAGTTAATTGAGAGAAAGCAAAGTTTGATTCAGTCAATGGATTACAATAGATATATTTTAGAAGAAATTGATAATGCTAATATACTAGAGGAGGACTTGAATGAATTGGAAAACTTGCAAAACTCATTATCAAATTTTGAGGAATTTTCGAAAGAGTTAAATCAAAGTTCACAAATAATTTCTGATGATGACATTGGATTAATTTCATCCTTATCTAGATTGAAAAATTCAATCGACAAAATTTCAAATAATTCACAAAAATTCAATTCCGTTTCTAATAGAATATTATCAATAAAAATTGATTTAGAGGACATTTCAAATGAAATTGATGATTCTTTAAATTCCTTAGAACAAAATCCAGATAAACTTAATACCATTATTAATAAGATTGATAAAATTAATAACCTGCTTAGAAAACATTCTTTAAACTCAGTTAATGAGTTGTCGATATTTAGAAATAAACTAGCCGAAAAAGTTAATACAACTGAGAATATTGATGGTGAAATTGAACATCTCCAAAAGGAATGTGAAAATTTAAAAATTAAATTGAAAAGTAGTGCAATTAATATCCATGAAAAAAGAAAATCTGTAATCTTTGATTTAACCAGTCAAATTGAAAATGTATTAAGTGAATTAGGAATGGTTAATAGTAAATTCAAAATAAATCTGTCAAAAACTACAAACTTTTATTCGAATGGAATGGAACTAATTGATTTTGAGTTTCTTGCAAATAAAGGATATGAATTTAAAAAAATTCAAGATTCAGCTTCTGGGGGAGAGATGTCAAGAATAATGCTATCAATAAAATCAATTATGGCTAAGTATAAACAGTTGCCATCCATTATTTTTGATGAAATTGATACCGGAGTTTCTGGGGAAATTTCCAAAAAAATGGGGCTTATAATGAAGGAACTTGGTACCAAAATACAAACATTTTCGATAACTCATTTGCCTCAAATAGCTGCTATGGGTGAGTCACATTTTATGATTTACAAAAATGATACTGATGGCTATACAAAAACTAAGATTTCAAGGCTAAATGATAATGAGAGAATAGTTGAAATCGCTAAAATGTTAGAAGGGAACAATGCATCTGAATCTGCATATACTCATGCAAAGCAGTTGCTTAATTAAAACACTATATTTGTTTAACAAAAAAATTAATTATGTCTAATAATTTACTAAAAGGAAAGAGAGGAATTATTTTTGGTGCTTTAGACTCTAATTCAATCGCATGGATTACTGCAGAACGTGTTTTTGAGGAAGGAGGGACATTTGTTTTAACAAATGCCCCAGTTGCCATGAGGATGGGTCAAATTAACGAACTAGCTGAGAAAACAAATTCAACCGTGATTCCTGCTGATGCCACATCACTGGAAGATTTAGAAAATTTAATAACCAAGTCAATTGAAGTTCTTGGTGGAAAATTAGATTTTGTTCTTCATTCCATAGGAATGTCGGTTAATGTTAGGAAAGGAAAATTATATACTGATCAAAATTATGATTGGACCCACAAAGGCCTCGATGTTTCTGCGATGTCCTTTCATAAGGTTATGCAAACTCTATATAAAAATGATGCAATGAATGAGTGGGGTAGTATTGTTGCTCTTTCCTACATGGCTGCTCAGAGAGTTTTCCCAGATTATAACGATATGGCTGATAATAAAGCTTTCCTTGAAAGCGTAGCCAGAAGTTTTGGATACTTCTTTGGAAAAGATAAAAAGGTCAGAGTAAATACAATTTCCCAATCACCAACTCCAACTACGGCTGGAAAAGGGGTAAAAGGCTTTGATGGTTTTATAAAATATGCTCATAAGATGTCTCCTCTTGGCAATGCGACAGCGATGGATTGTGCCAACTATACCATAACACTATTTAGTGATTTAACAAAAAGAGTTACTCTTCAAAATCTTTACAATGACGGTGGATTTAGTAATATGGGCGTCAGCGATGAAATAATGAATATTATCGATAATAACTGATAAATTGTTAATAATTTATTATTAAATCATCAATATCTTTAAATTTTTCTTGCTTCAAGTCAATAGTTTTTAATAAATTGATAATTATTAATTATTTATAAATTAAATATGAAAAAAAATTACATATTTTACACATTTTTATTCCTTTTTTCTTTGTCCATAAACTCTCAGGTTGTTGTAGGCGAGGGAACTATAGTAAATGCAAATGTGCCAATTGAGCCATACTATGGCTATAGTTATTCCCAGTCCATATATGGCTCCAATCAAATAAATGCGTCTGGGTCTATTACCGGAGTTTCATATACAGCAACTGCTAGTACAACTTTGTCCACAAGTGGTCAATGGGTTGTTTATGTGGGTTTAACCGATAAAGAAATTTTTGAAAGTACGACAGACTGGATTCCCGTTTCAGAATTAACTCAGGTCTACTCAGCTACTGCTGAAGCCCCTACAACGATTTCTGAAGAAGGTATGGTTACGATAATTTTTGATGTTCCTTTTGAATATGATGGGTCTTCAAATTTAGTTATTGCTGTTGAAGAAAATCAAGCCGGTTATGATTCTGCAGGCGACGATTTTTACTGCTCGCAGTCTGGCCAAATTGTTTCAATGTATTATTACAGTGATGTGACAAATCCTGATCCAACAAATCCGCCAACAGGAAATATAACACAGAACTATCCAAATATTGTTTTGGAGGGAATTACTCAAGATTGTCCAAATCCAACTGGATTTTCACTAGAAAGCTTTAGTGCAACATCGGCAGAAATATCATGGAATGGTGGAAGTTCTGAAGCATTTGAGTATGTTTATTCTGATACTGAACCAGATGGAGCTGGCGAATCAATCTCAACTTCTTCAGTTAATATTGATAATCTTGATAGTGATACAACTGAGCACACAGTATGGGTAAGAGCTGTTTGTGGAGACATTACCAGTGCTTGGGTTTCGTACACATTCTCAAACGTATGTCCACAACCAGTTTTTAATTATTGGGAAATGACTCAAAATGGTGCCATTTTTAATGGTGTCAATATAGAGGGTGTGATTGGCTATCAAATTGAATACAGCACTGAAATGTTCGAGCCGGGTGATGGAACAGCTAATGTTTTTGAATTTTATGAATTCCCTAATGAACTTACAGGTCTTGAAATGTCAACAACCTACTATTTTACGAACAGAACTATTTGTAGTGAAGGGTTTTATTCTGATTGGGCAGATGGTGGAAATGATGGACCTGACGAATGGACAACAATGGGGCTTACCTGTGAGCCCGCTTTAAATTGTTCGGTTGGGGATGGCTTTAACAGTATAGTTTTTGGTGATATTGATAATTCAAGCTCTGGTTGTTCAACCGGTGGGTTTGGGAACTTTACAAATTTAACTACTGATTTAGCACAAGGAGAAACCTATGATGTAACTATGGAAACTGGTTATGGAGATCAATATGTAAGAGTATGGATTGATTTTAATGATGATTACTCATACACTGCAGATGAGATAGTATTAGATAATTATATAATTGCTGAAGGACTAGGATCTGGAACACATACTGGAACTACTCAATTTACCATTCCATCCGATGCTAATTTAGGAACACATTATATTCGATTTGCATCTTCTTGGCAGTCCGCACTTCCTGAAAATCCTTGTGAAGCAACTTCATGGGGTGAAACAGAGGAGTACACGGTTAACATAGTTGAGTCACTTGGTATTTCTGATGTCGATCCTTTGAGCCTTAGGATTTATCCTAATCCAGTTGATGCAAATAATGTAACAATTCTTTCGCCTATGTCTGGAGATAAATTTATTGAAGTTTTTGATATCAATGGTAGAAAAGTTATTTCAACAATAATATTTAACGATGATTTAGATGTTTCTAATCTTGTTAGTGGTTTTTATACAACAAGAGTAACAATCGCAGGAAAGACAAGCGTTGCAAAACTAATTGTCAAATAAATATTTCAATTATAAAATTAAGAAGAGGGTTTAGATTTTCTAAACCCTTTTTTTGTATATAATTACGTAATTTTGATTATGCTTTTAAAGGATATATCATTTATAATTCCTGTTTTTAATAGACCTTATGAGATTGATGAACTTCTCCATAGTTTTTCTAATTTAAAAGAATCTAAAGATTTTGAAATAGTAATTATCGAAGATGGATCAACAAATAAATGTGATAAAATTATAAATAATTACAAAAATCTAAATATTTCATACCACTACAAAGAAAACTCAGGACCCGGTGATAGCAGAAATTTTGGTATGAATGTAGCCAAAGGAAAATATTATATTATATTAGATTCAGATGTTATTCTTCCTGTAAATTATTGTACAATTTTGATAAATAATTTATCGAAAAATTTTTCTGAATGTTTTGGTGGAGTAGACGATTCACATAGTTCTTTCAATAATTTTCAAAAAGCGGTTAGTTATTCAATGACTTCATTTATTACGACCGGTCACCTTAGAGGAGGTAATAAATCAAAAGGTTTTCAACCAAGAAGTTTTAATATGGGTATTTCACAGCAAGCATATTTAAGGAGTGGTGGTTTTGGTAAGATTCATCCTGGTGAAGATCCAGATTTATCAATAAGATTAAATCAACTAGGATTTCATACAAAACTTTACAAAGATTTAAAAGTTTTTCATAAAAGAAGAATTTCAGTTATAAGTTTTTTTAATCAGATTTATAAGTTTGGTGTTGCTCGATCAATTTTGAATAATCGTTACCCCAAAACAAAAAAAATCATTTATTGGCTTCCTCTTCTTTTTTCATGTGTATTTTTGGCTTCAATAATTTTATTTTTATTTAAAATTAGCAACTTGATTTTGATAATATATCTACTTTACTTTTTATTGATTTTTTTTCAGTCTTCATTAAAAAACAACCCATTAGTGGGTTTATTATCGATTATAACAACCTTAATTCAATTTGTGGGTTATGGTTATGGTTTTTTTAAGTCATTTATATTGATTAATATCTTCCCAAATAAAAAAATTGAGACTATATTTCCCAAAATGTTTTTTTAATTATAATTAATGAAAGTTTATTCAAGTCAAGGTAAGTTTAATGTATTCTTAATATTTCTGGTATTAGCTATATCCACATCATTAGTTAGTAAATTAACATCTACATATGATAAAAATATTGTATTTGAGTTAATTGTCACAGATGTTCCTGAGGGTAAAGTTATATACAAAAAATCTCATGATTCGGTAGAATTAAAAGTTAGAGGTTTTGGATTTAGCTTGGCTAAATATTATTTCAAAACACCTAAACTCAAAATTTCTACTAAAAAATTAAAAGAGTATAATAATTCATTTTTGTGGCAACAGAACCAAAATTTCACTGACACAAAGCTTAATTTTGACTCGTCGATAGAGCTATTAACAATTTTTGAAGATTCTATAATTTTATATTTTGATCAGTATATCTCTGAAAAGAAATTTATAAAGACAAACATATCAATAAATTATGAGTCTGGATTTGATTCCTTTAAAACCCCATTAATCACAAATGACTCAGTTACAATATTAGGACCAAAGGATATTGTTAGAAAAATTGATTATGTTGACACTGAATTTGTGAAATTAAATAATGTTAGCTCAGACATTCAAATAAATTTAAGACTTTTAAAACCAGCTTTTGATGATCTTTCAATTGATTTAAGTATGATAGAATATAAATTAGAGGTTGATCAGTATACTGAGGAAATGGTCACAGTTCCTGTTAATATTTTAAGTAATGAAAATATTAAATACAACTACTATCCAAAAGAGCTTTCGGTTAAATATTTTATTAGTATTGATGATTATAAAAAAACAACACCAATTGATTTTAGAATTGAATGTAAATTAGATGAAAATCAGAGTACATTAATTCCACTCTTAACCAAAAAACCTAATTTCATAAAGAATGCTAGGCTGAGTTCAAATCAAATTCAAGTAATTATATTAGAATGAAAAAAATTGCATTAACAGGTGTTATAGGAAGTGGAAAAACAACAGCTGCTAGTTTTTTCAAAGATTTAGGAATTCCTGTCTTTATCGCAGATGATTGTGCTAAGGATTTAATGGTTAGTGATTCTAACTTAAAATCCCTAATAATTAATTTATTGGGAGAATATGCATATTTAAATGATGAATTAAATAAAGAATTCATTTCAGAGCAGATATTTAATAATAAAAGTCTTCTTGATTCTGTAAATTCTCTAATACATCCAAGAGTACAAAAAGCTTTTGATTTATGGTTAAAAAATCAAAATTCAAAATATGTAATATATGAGGCTGCTTTGATATTTGAAAATAATTCAGAGAATATTTTTGACAAAATTATTTGTGTTAAAACTCCAGTAGATATAATTCATAGGAGAATAAGTAATAGAGAAAATTATTCTAAAAAAAGGGTTGAAAAGATTTTAGCTTCTCAACTAAGTCAAGATGTAAAGTGCTCTATGTCAGACTTTTGTATTGAAAACAATTCTAAGGAAAAATTATTAAGTGAAATTAATAAGATACATTCTTCATTATTATAATTCATTATTGTTAATGTTTTATTAAATAACAAAATTTGTTTTTGATTAAATAATAAATTTGAGGTATGAGTAAAAGGATATTCATATTACTGATAGTATTAATGAGTGTGTCATTAATTGGAATAATTTTAATTCAATCATTTTTTATATATAAAAATTATGAAGAAAATGATAAACAATTTTCTATAAATGTAAATTATGTCTTAGAAGAAACAACTTCCATTATTGAAAGAAATGAATTTAGAAAATATGTTAAAAAGTTTAGGGATCTAATTGTTAATGAATCACAAGCTGATACTCTAAGTATTCAAAATCTAATTATTATTGATCAAAATCCAGAAAAAAGAGAAACAATAGTATACAAAAATGGTGTTATTGAGGAAAGCATAATTATCCCAAAAACTAAGAGTTACTATGATAATATTGCAGATATTATATCAGATCAAGCAAAAATATCTGAAAACATCCTTGCTATAAAAAGAGTATCAAATCAGCGGGAAGAAAAAGTCTTTTCTAATCAGAGAGTAGAAGATAATTTAAGTCCTGAAGAATTTTTATTAAAGGTTGGTAAAATTTCAAAAAGTAAGGAGGTGTTATTTGAAACTGCTTACAATGATCTTTCAAAAAGAAATCCAATTGAGTACAGAATAGGAGATTTAAATAAATTTGAGGAAGTTTTAGAAGGGAATTTCAGTAAAATGGATATTGAGTTAGATTTTGAATATGCAATTTTTAATGAAGATAATTTAACCAAAATTGCCTCTGAAGGTTATGAAATTGATGCTCCAAATTATTCATCATTTATTTTTAAGGATGAAAATGATTTAAGTAACTATTCATTGAAGGTAAACTTTCCAGATAGAACCCCCTTTCTCTTGTCGTCATTAATATCAGTTATTGTTACATCAGTGATTTTTACTTCAATTATAATTATCGCTTATATTACAACAATTCTACTTTTATTGAGACAAAGGCAAATCTCACAAATAAAAACAGATTTCATTAATAATATGACTCATGAATTTAAAACTCCTATAGCTACAATTAATCTTGCATTATCAGCCATAAAAAACCCAAAAACAATAGTCAATAAACAACTAGTTAAAAAATATCTTCAAATGATTAACGATGAAAATAATAGAATGCATGATCAGGTCGAAAATGTATTAATGATAAGTCATTTGGAAAGAAATGAACTAAATATTGAAAAATCTAAGCAGGATATTAATGAAATAATTGACCTTGCCATTTCTCATTTAAGTTTAATAATTGAAAATAAAAATGGAAAGATAATCACTGAAAAGGATGCACTGAATTCAACAGTAATCGGAAATGAAACACATTTAATAAATGTTTTTGTTAATATTTTAGATAACGCCATAAAATATAATGAACTTCCCCCTGAGATCACTGTAAAAACCAAAAATATTAATAATAAGATTTTAGTTGAAATTATTGATAATGGTATTGGAATGAGTAAGGCTGTTCAGTCCAAAATATTTGATAAATTTTACAGAAAGCAAACTGGTGATCTACATGACGTAAAAGGACATGGTTTAGGGCTGGCTTATGTTAAGAAAATTATAAATTTTCACAATGGGAATATTTCAGTTGACAGTGTTATAAATCAAGGGACTACCTTCACTATTCAATTAAACACAATAACAAATAATTAATTATGAGTAACAAAAAGAGAATTTTACTGGTTGAAGATGATCCAAATTTTGGGATAATTTTGAGAGATTTTTTGAAAATGAACGAATACGATGTTATTTTGGCTAAAAATGGAATGGAAGGTTTTGAAAAGTTTAAAAAATTTGAATTCAATCTATGTATATTAGACGTAATGATGCCATATAAGGATGGTTTTACATTAGCTACCGAGATAAAAGCTATTTCTACAGATATGCCAATTATTTTCTTAACCGCAAAGTCGATGAAAGAGGATGTTCTCAAGGGATACAAGGTAGGAGCTGATGATTACTTAAAAAAACCTTTTGATAGTGATGTTTTATTATTCAAAATTAAAGCAATTTTAAAGAGAAATAAACTTTCGTCTGTTATTGACACAGAGGAGACTGAATTTAATTTTAGTTCGTTTCATTTTAACTCAAAGCTGAGACACTTAAAATTTAAAAATGAATTACCGGTAAAATTATCACCTAAAGAAAATATGTTATTAAAGTTATTATTAATTCATATTAATGATTTGATGCCAAGAGAATTAGCATTAACAAGAATTTGGCATGATGATAATTATTTTACATCAAGGAGTATGGACGTATACATAGCCAAGCTTAGAAAACAGCTTCAAAAAGATCCTAAAGTCAGTATTAATAATATACATGGAGAGGGCTTCAGGTTAATTGTTGGGTAATTTTTTTTGACTCTATTAATTTGATAATATTTTTAATTTCATATTGATTTTGAAACCAGTTTATCCTTTTATTCAAATTAAAATAGGTCAATTGTCTTTTTGCATATCTCCTTGAATTTGTTTTTATTTTTTCTATTGACTCCTTCAAACTTGTTTGATTATTCAAATAATCAAATATTTCTTTGTAACCAATCGTGTTTAATGCATTTAAATCTTTAAATTTTTTGAGTGTTTTAACTTCTTCTATTAGACCAAATTGAATCATTTTTTCCACTCTTTTATTTATTAGTGAGTGTAATTTATCCCTGTCACAATTTAATCCAATTATTATTTCATTATAATTTGATTTTTTTGCGGAGTTTGTTAGAAAAGAGGAGTAGGGTTTTTCTGAGGAAATACTTACCTCTAGGGCTCTAATTACTCTTCTATGGTTACTTAAATCTATATTTTTATATGTAACTGGATCAATTTTTTTAAGTTGAGCTAACAGGTTTTTTAAGCCGTTATTTTCAAACTCCTTGTTTAATTTTTTTCTCACAGAGTCCTCTACATTAGGTATTTTGTCAATTCCATATAAGATAGTATCAATATATAATCCTGACCCCCCTACTAAAATTATATAATCCTTTGTTTTAAAAAGGTTATCTATAATTTTTCTGGCATCAGCCTCAAAGTGTGAAATATCGTATTTATCGGTTACTGAAATATTATTAATTAAATGATGTTTAACAGACGATAGCTCATCTTTTGAGGGCTTTGCAGTTCCGATATTTAACTCTCTGTAAAACTGTCTAGAGTCTGCAGAAATAACTTCTGTCTTATATTTTTTTGCCAATTTTATTGCAAGGGATGTTTTCCCTATTGCAGTTGGACCAACGATTGTAATTAAAAATTTACTCATTCTATTTTTTTGATATACTTATCTAATTCTTTTTGACTGATCTTTGACTTTAATAAAATAAATAAATCAAGTGTAGCTTTTGCATCTCCGTCAGCTCGATGTCTGTTTTTAATTTTTATTCCTAGATTTGATACCAATTTCCCTAAGCTATAAGATTTCATTTCAGGAAAAACCTTCTTAGAAAGTTCAATTGTACATATTAAATCTCTGTCAAATTTCTTACCAATTTGTGAAAATTCATTTCTAAGGACTCTGAAATCAAAGTTTACATTATGGGCAACAAAAACACTATTTTTTGTAAAATCGTGAATATCTCCGGCAATTTCTTCAAAGACTGGCTTATTTTTTAGCATATCATTATTTAAGCCCGTTAGTTTCTCAACGAATAATTGTATTTTTTTCTTAGGATTAATTAATTGATGATATACAGAAATATTTCCATCATTTTTAATCTTGAATATTGCAATTTCAGTTATTTTTTCTTGATTGAATTTGCCTCCGGTTGTCTCTATGTCTACAATCGAATAAATAATATCAGTAGTTTCTGTCACCAAAAATTAAACTTCCTATCCTTATCATATTACTACCGCACTCTATTGCCAGGTGATAGTCATTACTCATACCCATGGATAATATTTCAAAATTTTTATCTGTAGCACTAATTTCATCAAAAATATTTTTAGCATATATGAATTCATTTCGAACTTTATCTTTATTCGTGGTATTTGTAGCCATTGCCATTAAACCACTAATTTTGATGTTTTCCATCTCACAATATTCATCTGAAAAAATAATTTTTTTTAATGTATCCGCTTCTAAACCAAATTTTGATTCTTCTTTAGAAACTTTCAATTGTAACAAGCAGTCTAAAATTCGATTATTTTTTTGACCTTCTTTGTTTATTATTTTAATTGCCTTGAATGAGTCTACCCCGTGAATTAAATTCACGTATGGTGCCATATATTTTATTTTATTGCTCTGCACATGGCCAACCATATGCCAAATAATATCCTTTGGCAATTCTTCGAATTTTCTGGACATTTCTTGAATCTTATTTTCACCAAATGATCTATGTCCGTTCTCATAAGCCTTCATTATATCTTCATTTGGTTTTGTTTTTGAGATTGCAATTAACTCAACATAATCAGGAATATCTGATCGAATTTTATTTATATTTTCATAAATCATTTGGAAAATCTTTTTGAAATAAATTCAGCTTTTTTTGAGTTTTTATAATCATAAAATCCTTCACCAGACTTGACACCTAGTTTTCCTTTGTTTACAAGATCAACGAGTAATTTATTTGGTCTATACTTTTCTTTTTTTAGTCCATTTTGCATCACTTCTAAAATTGATTTACATACATCTAAACCTATCAGATCGGCAAGTTGTAGAGGACCCATTGGGTGTCCCATGCCTAATTTCATTATTCCGTCAATATTTTTAACATTAGCAACACCTTGATCTAATGCTTCAATAGCCTCGTTAATCATAGGCATTAGTATTCTGTTTGAAATGAAGCCGGGATAGTCATTTACACTTAATGGTATTTTATTAAGCTTTTTTGAAAGATCTAAAATAGTGTTGGTTGTTTCTAAACTTGTGTGCTTTGAGTTTATAACCTCAACTAACTTCATAATTGGAACAGGATTCATAAAATGCATCCCAATCACCTTGTCTTTTCTCTTGGTTACATTCGCTAGTTTTGTAATAGATATTGAAGATGTATTAGATGCTATTATTGTTTTTTCAGGACATTTAGCATCCAATTCTTTAAAAATAGATTCTTTAATTTCAAGATTTTCAGTAACAGCCTCAATAACTAAATCAGAATTTAAAACTGAATTAACATCATTGGTGTATGTAATATTATTGCATGTTTTTTGCAAATCAGAATGGTTGATAAATTCTTTATTCACCATTCTCTCTAAGTTCTTTAGGATAGTTTTTTTGGCATTATCTAAATTATTTAAGCTTATATCATACAATTTAACATTGAAATCAAATAATGCAAATGTTTGGGCAATTCCATTACCCATCGTTCCACAACCAATTACAGAAATAATTTTCATTTTATTTAAAGTTTTTAATTATTCTAATAGCAACATCTAAAGCATTGTGACCATCATATATATCAACCTTGGGTTTTACATCATTTTTTATTGAAAATGCAAAGCTATTCAATTCGTCAAGTATGGCATTATTCTCAGAAATATCGGGTTTACTATAATATACTTTCTTTTTATTTCCTTTTGAAGTTTCCAGAGTCATAATCGGTATTTCAGAATTTTTTTCGTCTATTTCTACTATTTGTGACTCACGATTTAAAAAATCAACAGAGATGTATTTACCAGATTGAAAAAACCTTGTTTTTCTCATATTCTTTAAAGAAACTCTACTAGCAGTAAGGTTGGCGACACATCCATTTTCAAACTCTATTCTTGCATTGGCAATATCAGGTGTTTCACTTATAACCGAAACTCCGCTAGATGAAATATGTTTTATTGATGAATTAATTGAATTTAAAATAATATCAATATCATGAATCATAAGATCAAGAACAACAGAAACATCAGTTCCTCTTGGATTGAACTGAGCTAATCTATGGGATTCGATGAACATGGGTTGACTTATATGATTTTCAACTGCTGTAAATGCAGCGTTAAATCTTTCTACGTGACCAACCTGTATTTTTACATTGTTTAATTTTGATTTTTCGATTAAATTAAAAGATTCTTCTATGTTTGAGCAAACTGGCTTTTCGATAAAAATATGAACTTCTTTTTCAATAGCTTTCAACGCATAGCCATAGTGGGAGGGGGTTGGTGTGACAATATCAAGTACATCAATCTCTCCTATCATTTTCTCAAAACTTTCATATGATTTGCACCCAGACTCATGGGCGGCTTTTTTAGAAATGTTAAAATCATTATCATAAACTCCTAGTAAATCAAAACTCTCTGATTGATTTAATAGTTTAATATGAATTTTTCCTAAATGACCACATCCAACAACACCTACTTTTAACATATTTTTTTTTACAAATTTAATATTTTGATACCAATATGTTTTAAATTTAAATCTAAATAATTTTAGTTATTGATACGTTTAAACATAAAGGGTTAAGGAACAAGCTTGTTGCTGAATTAATTAAGAAAGGGATTAAAGATTTATCAGTTTTGGATGCTATTTCTAAAGTACCAAGGCATATGTTTATGGACTCAAGCTTTATTGATCATGCATATCAGGACAAGGCTTTCCCAATTTCATCTGGCCAAACCATATCGCAACCTTACACAGTTGCCTTTCAAAGTCAATTATTACAAATAGAAAAAGGTGACAAAATTCTTGAAGTTGGAACCGGAAGCGGATACCAAGCTGCTGTACTGTGTGAAATGGGGGTGAAGTTATATACTATTGAAAGAATTAGAGAACTTTACAGAAAAACATCTGTGTTTTTACCCTCTATCAACTATTATCCAAAGAAAATGATTTATGGTGATGGATATCAGGGTTGTTTAGATGAATCCCCATATGATGGTATTATTGTGACTGCGGGTGCTACTGAGGTGCCAAAAAATTTGCTCTCACAATTAAAGCTAAATGGAAAAATGGTAATACCTCTTGGGGATGAAGTTCAAAAAATGTTGCTTTATACAAGAATATCAGATGAAGATTATGACGTCAAAGATTTTGGAGATTTCCAATTTGTGCCGATGTTAAAAGATAAAATCTAGCTTTTATTTTTATTTATTCTGTCAAGGTTTCTCTTATTATCCTTGTCTTTCAATGTACTTCTTTTATCATATAATTTTTTACCTGTAGCAGTAAAAATTTCCAATTTTGCATAGCCTTTTTCACTAATAAATAACTTGTAAGGAACTATTGATGAACCTTTTTGTTTAACAGATTTTTTAAGTTTATTTAACTCAATTTTGTTAAGTAGTAGTTTGCGTGATCTTTTTGGATTATAATTGTCATCATTTGAATAATCGTATTTTTCAATACTCATATTTATAATGAAAAGTTCTTTATTTGTGAATTTGCAAAAACTTTCCCTTATGGAAGCCTTACTGTTTCTTATTGATTTTATTTCAGATCCACTTAATACTATACCAGCAACATATGAATCATGTAAAATAAACTCAAATTTAGCTTTCTTATTAATTATTCTAACTGCACTTTTCATAACTGTTAATTAAATATTAATAAATAATATATTAATACAAATAAATCTGATATTTTATTTTATCAATTGATTAATTTTGTAATTAATTAAACATAATACAAATATGCAAAAAGATAAGGAGATATTTAATTTAATTGATGCTGAAAAGAATCGTCAAATTGATGGTATAGAGCTTATTGCATCTGAAAATTTCACAAGTGATCAGGTCATGTCTGCAACTGGCTCGATCCTTACAAATAAATACGCTGAAGGATATCCTGGTAAAAGGTATTATGGAGGCTGTCACATTGTGGATGAAATTGAAAGCTTGGCAATTGCAAGGGCTAAAGAACTTTTTGGTGCTTGTTGGGCAAACGTTCAGCCTCATTCTGGTAGCCAGGCTAATTCTGCAGTATTTTTTGCGTGTCTGACTCCTGGTGATACCATTTTAGGTTTTGATCTTGCACATGGAGGTCACTTGACACATGGGTCAAGTGTAAATTTTTCAGGAAGATTGTACAATCCAGTTTTTTATGGAGTAGACAAAGAATCTGGTATGCTTAATTATGATGAAATTGAGAGAATTGCAAAAAAAGAACAGCCTAAGATGATTATTGCTGGTGCCTCCGCTTACTCAAGAGATATTGATTTTAAAAGATTCAGAGAGATTGCAGATTCTGTTAATGCTTTATTACTCGCTGACATTTCGCACCCATCTGGACTAATCGCCAAAGGAATTTTAAATGATCCAATACCTCATTGTCACATTGTAACCACAACGACACATAAGACCCTTAGAGGACCAAGAGGAGGTTTGATTTTAATGGGAGAAGATTTTGATAATCCTTTTAATATTAGACTAAAAAATGGTTCACTAAAAAAAATGTCCTCACTATTAGATTCTGCCATTTTTCCCGGAAATCAGGGTGGTCCTCTTGAGCATGTTGTTGCTGCAAAAGCTGTGGCTTTTGCTGAGGCACTTTCAGAAGATTTTCTTTATTATATACTTCAAGTAAAGAAAAATGCTCAGGTTATGGCAGATGAGTTTTTAAAAAGAGATTATAAAATTATCTCTGGTGGAACCGATAATCATATGATGCTTATTGATCTAAGAAATAAAAATATCACTGGTAAAGATGCTGAGTCTGTATTGGGTAAAGCTGAGATTACGGTAAATAAAAATATGGTCCCATTTGACGATAAGTCTCCTTTTGTTACCTCTGGTATTAGAATTGGGACAGCAGCGGTTACCTCAAGAGGCTTGAAAGAAGATGATATGATTAAAATCGTTGATTTTATTGATAAAGCCATAATCAATAATGATGATGAACAATCTTTAAGACAAATTGCCGCTGATGTTAAAGATTTTATTAGTCACAGACCTCTGTTTGTAAACTAGTCATCGATGATTACATGTTGATAAGCACCTAAATCACTATTTGAAGTTCTATCAACGTTCAATATGTCATAGGGAGTTTGAATTGCAAATTCTGATGAGCCAAGTCCTATTGCTTGTGAATCCTGATTTATTCTAAGATCATTTTCAATTGGATTAATAAATCCTGGAAGTAAATTATCATATAGATTTTCATAATATTGATCATTTGAAAAATCATATCTAGAATCATTTTCAAAATAATTATTGACATCTTCAAACTTCACAAGCGTATTAACAAGCTTGAAATCAAGAAACGTATCACTTAAATTTTCAACCAGAAATTCAATGTTCTGATTTCCATAGATTATTGAATTTGAAATGTCTACATCAAATAATTCATTAACATATTCATTGTTTTCTGAATCAATAAAAAAATCATTAAACAGAACTGAAGGAAATTGTCTGATACCAGAATTCCAAAAATTTGATATTGTACAATGATTTAACTTGTATTTTCCACCATAAGTACCAGCAAATGAAGATTGTCCAGATTTATTAATAATCAAGTTCTCTGCATTGATTGATGATGACAAAGAAAGGATTCCAAAATTACTACTATTATAAATCTGAACATTAAGCAAATCAAGCTTAAAGTCATCATAGTTTGCCCCCCCAGTAGTATAAATCCCAACTGAGGCATTTTTAATAGTGCAATAACTAAATTCATTATCAATACTGCCGTCTAATAACCAGATTGTCCCCCATTGTCCTGGGATATTTTCAAAAAATGGCTCTAGTCTGTCTCCTTCAAAAATAATTTCATTTTCTAGGCCCTGATTTTGACTAAATTCGCCGTTTGCTTTAATGCTACCACCATTTGAAATAATTAACCCGGAATTATCATGAAAATGAATTCTTGATCCTTCTTCTATGATTAATTCATCTCCGTTACCCACCGCTGCATATCCGTATATAACATAGGGTTTTTCATTTGTAAATATTAGCTCGTTTTCATCCAAAAATCTACCTCTAATTTCTGTTTGTTCACTTATTCCATTTCCGTCAAAATCAATTTCAAGTGTTTCATAAATATATTCTTGTTCATTTTCATATCTGGCCGGATATATAAATACCGCATCTTTAACCAAAGAAATAAGATTTACGTTTTGTGAGCTATTTAAATTTAAAAATTCAATCTTATCTTCATATAAGAAGGAATTTTGGACTGTACTAATTTCATTGATGTCAATTGTTGTTTCTATAAATATATAAAGGCTGTCATTAGCCAAAAGTTCAATATTTTCAAATCTTTTTCCGTTATTTTCGTTTTGGTTATAAATACCATCAACATTTAGTCTAAAAAAAGAATTATTTCCGTTTGATAGTTTAATCTCAGGAATTAATACATTTTTATTTGAATTATTATATACTTTAAGGTTATAAGTACTGGAACCTATATTGGTAAAAACAGTGTCTAAATATACAGTATCCTTTGAAAATAATAGGGGAGTATCGTTAATTTCGAATACAATATCATCATTACATGAATTCCAGAAAAACAAAACAATTACAGCTAACAAAAACTTAATGATATTATTCATTATCAATCTTTAATTCTTATTTCAAATAGCTTATCCCACATTTTTCCAGTAACGAATATTGAGTTTCTTTTTTTATTAAAGGCAATACCATTTATAACATCAAGTTTTTCATGTTGAGTTACTCTACTTTTTAGGGTGGATAGATTAATTACTCCATCAATTGCACCATTTTTTGGATTTATAATGGCGATACCATCAAATAAATATCTATTTGCATAAATTTTTCCATCAACCCACTCTAGTTCATTTAACCCCACAACTTTATTTTTGTTTGTATAAATTTCTATATATCCTTCTTCTTCTTGATTTTCTGGGTTTAATTTCCATATTTTTTCTGTTCCGTCACTTTTGTATAATTTAGCCCCATCATTACAAATACCCCAACCCTCTAAGCTATTTCTGTATTTGAACGAATTAATTTTATTAAAATTATCTATATCATAAACAAAACCAACCTTTTCCTTCCATGTTAATTGAAAAATTTTATCATTTAATATGGTAATTCCTTCAGCGAAATATTCTGAAGGAAGCTTTATTTCTCTTAGTTTCTTTCCTGTATTAAATTCAACTTTAACAAGCTTTGATTGACCATATTTTCCTAAGCTCTCATAAAGGGTATCGTTGTAAAATTCAAGTCCCTGCGTATACGAATCGTTAGATCTACTAAATTCATTTATTATTTCGTAGTTATATATTTTTGGTGCCTCATTATTAAGTAATGTAAAGTTTACTTTCTTCTCACTGTTACTTATTTTAATAATGAGTTCTTTTTTCCCAAGTGTAAGATCATTAAGTAGAAAATAATATTGATTGTTATTTTCAACATTTGAGTACATGGGGGTAATTTTCTGAATTTGGTTATTTGATTTTATTTCAAATGTCAAATTTTCGGAGCTTTTACTCAAATTAATTTTAAGGGTGTCATTTATTTTTATTTTTTTATCTGTAAGATTACTCGAAATGGAAATAGTATCCAGTTGAGAGTTCTCGCCACAAGATTCTAACAAAAATACATTTAGAAGAAAAAGAAAAATTAATAGCTTATTTGAGTTTTTCATAGCTTTTCCAAATTTAAGCTATATTTTTCAACATAGTCAAAAATTATTATTCTCTAATTCTAATTAATTGTATATTTATATTGGCAAGTCCTACACAACTAGCTCCTGATTAATCCTCCAGGGTGGGAACACAGCAAAGGTATTCGGTTGTAGCAGTGTGATGTAGATAGCTTGCCATTTTTGTATCATTATGTCAAAAGTAATACTCGTAACCGGTGGGTCATCTGGAATTGGAAGGTCAATAGCATCATATATTCATGAAAAAAATAACTATGTTGTATATGGATCTAGCAGAGACATAAGAAAACTTGATGTTGTTTCTTTTGTTCCCATAGAATTGGATGTAACATCTGAAAAATCAATAAATGGTTGTGTAGAAAAAATAATTAACGAACAAGGTAAAATCGATGTTTTAATTAATAATGCTGGAGTTGGTATAACTGGCCCGTTAGAGGAGATACCTAATTCTGAAATAGAAAAACATTTCAAAACAAATTTATATGGCCCAATTAATCTTATTAAAAAGATTTTACCTCATATGAGAAAAAATAATAACGGATTAATTATTAATATAACTTCAATAGCTGGACATATAGGTACTCCATACAGGTCGATTTATAGCGCTGGAAAATCTTCTCTAGATATAATTTCAGAAACCCTGAATATGGAAACAAAAGATTTCAATGTTAAAGTTGTTTGTGTAGCCCCAGGAGATTATTTGACCAATATTTCTAAAGGCAGATTTCACTCACCAGTTTTAGAAGGGTCTGCTTATCAGCACAAATATGAATCATCCCTTAAGAAAATGAATGAAAATATTAGTAAAGGAGCAAATCCCATCAAGATAGCAAAATTGGTAAATAAGATAATCCATCTTAAAAACCCTAGAAAAAAATATGTTTCTGGTTCGTTTCTAGAAAGATTTGGAATAGTATTAAAGTTTGTTTTGCCTCAAAGATTTTTTGAATATCTGGTATTAAAACTTTTTTAATTTTTTACTAGCAAATAGCCTTTTATTTATTGTAAATTTATATCAAACTGATATTATGAAATTCTTTATTGACACAGCTAATCTTGACCAAATAAAAGAAGCACAAGATTTAGGGATTCTAGACGGAGTTACCACCAATCCATCATTGATGGCTAAAGAAGGCATTACAGGAAAAAGTAATATTCTTAAACATTATAAAAATATATGTGAAATTGTTGATGGAGATGTTTCTGCTGAAGTAATTGCAACTGATTTTGAAAATATGGTAATTGAAGGTGAGGAGTTAGCCTCTCTTGACGGTCAAATAGTTGTAAAACTTCCTATGATTAAAGAGGGGGTGAAAGCAGCTAAATTCTTTTCAAATAAAGGGATTAAAACAAATGTAACCTTGGTTTTTTCAGCAGGTCAGGCTTTATTGGCTGCCAAGGCTGGTGCAACATATGTTTCTCCTTTTCTTGGAAGGTTAGATGATATTTCAACTGACGGATTAAATTTAATCTCAGAGATAAGGGATATTTATGATAATTACAATTTTGAAACTAAAATTCTAGCAGCTTCAATTAGACATACTATGCATATAATTGATTGTGCAAAAATTGGTGCCGATGTTATTACATCTCCGCTTTCATCCATAACAGGCTTGTTAAAACATCCCCTAACTGATATTGGATTAGATAAGTTTTTAAAAGATCATAAAAAAGGGAATTAATTTCTATTTTTGCGGCAAATAAAAATTTGAAATGCTTTCAGTATCCAATTTATCTATTCAGTTTGGTAAAAGAGTCCTTTTTGACAATGTAAATACTTCGTTCAATAATGGTAACTGTTATGGTATCATTGGAGCCAATGGAGCGGGTAAATCAACATTTTTAAAGATATTAAGTGGTAAAATTGACCCAACTTCAGGTAATGTTCATCTTGAATCCGGTAAAAGAATGTCAGTTTTGGAACAAGACCGTAGCCTTTTTGATTCTAACTCAGTGTTAGAAACCGTTATTATGGGTGATATTTCTTTGTATCAGATTAAAAAAGAAATTGATTCTTTGTATGAAAATTACTCAGATGAAAATGCTGATAAAATCGGTTCACTTCAGGTTAAATTTGAAGAAATGGATGGGTGGAATGCCGAAAGTAATGCAGCTTCATTGTTATCAAACTTAGGGATTAGAGAATCATTGCATCAGACAAAAATGAATGACATTGATCCAAAACTAAAAGTACGTATTTTACTAGCAAAATCTTTATTTGGAAATCCTGACGTTTTGGTAATGGATGAACCAACAAATGATTTAGATTATGAGACAATCACATGGCTAGAGGATTACCTTGCAAATTTTGATAACTGTATAATTGTTGTTTCTCATGACAGGCATTTTCTTGATTCAGTTTGCACACATATTTCAGATATAGATTTTGGTAAAATAAATCACTATTCTGGGAATTACACTTTTTGGTATGAATCATCCCAGCTAGCTGCGAGGCAAAGAGCTCAACAGAATAAAAAAGCAGAAGAAAAGAAGAAAGAATTAGAAGAGTTTATTGCTCGTTTTAGTGCGAATGTTGCCAAGAGCAAGCAAGCGACAAGTAGAAAAAAAATGATTGAAAAATTAAATATTCATGATATTAAACCTTCCAGCAGAAGGTATCCGGCAATAATTTTTGAAAGGGAAAGAGAAGCAGGAGATCAGATACTAAATGTTGAAAACCTTTCTAAATCTATAGATGGTGAACTTTTATTTAGTCAAATTGATTTGAATTTAGTAAAGGGTGATAAAGTTTTGCTGTACTCCAAGGATTCAAGGGCTACGACAAGCTTTTATCAAATCATAAATGATAATGTCAGCGCTGACTTGGGGAATTATAAGTGGGGTATAACAACCAACCATTCATACTTGCCTTTGGATAATAGTGAGTTTTTTAGTAAGAACATATCATTAGTTGACTGGCTTAGAAATTGGGCAAAAACCGAAGAGGAAAGAGAGGAGGTATTCCTTAGAGGTTTTCTAGGAAAAATGATTTTTTCAGGTGAGGAAGCTTTAAAAAAGTGCACTGTTCTTTCTGGTGGTGAGAAAGTAAGATGTATGCTTTCTAAAATGATGATGAAAAGAGGAAATGTTTTAATACTAGACGAGCCTACAAATCATTTGGATTTGGAAAGTATAACCGCATTTAATAACTCTTTAAATAAGTTCAAGGGGACGGTTTTACTCTCAACACATGATCATCAATTTGCTCAAACTATCGCAAATAGAATCATAGAATTAACACCAAAAGGAGTTATAGACAGATATATGAAATTTGATGAGTATATGAATGATGATAAAATTAAGCAATTAAGGCTTGATATGTATGAATTATCTTAATTCGATATTAAATTCTTTTTTTAGTTTATCAATAACATTATTCATGATTTCCTCAATCTCATTGTCCGAGAGAGTTTTTTCGTCATTTTGAATCTTGAAAGAAATTCCATAACTCTTTTTGTTTTTAGGTAAGTTTTTTCCGTCATAAACATCGAAAAGTGTGATTTCTTTTATTAGCTTTTGATTTATTTGCTTTATAGACTTATGTATTTTTTCGAATTTTAATTTATCATCAATCAAAATCGATAAATCTCTATTAACTTCAGGAAATTTAGAAATACTTTTAAATTGAACTGGTTTGTTTGAATATTGATTTAAAATTGTTTTCAGATCAAATTCAGCATATAGAATATCAATTTCTATATCGAAATTTTGACAAAGATTTTTTTCTATTAAACCAAAATTTGCGATTTCAGACTTATTGAAAGAAATTGTTTCCCCTACACGGATATTATTTTTGGTTATTGGTTTTGATTTTACGTTTTTAAAACCGATTTTTTCCGTTAATGACTTAACCACTCCTTTAAGGTAGAAAAAATCAGATTTTTTTTCGTTACTATTCCAATTTATATTATTTCTATTTCCACAGATGAATATTGCAAGTTTTTCTAATTCCAAATATTTATTATCATTTTTCTTATGATATTCTTTTCCTACTTCAAATAACTTTAGATTACTTCTTTTTCTATTTATATTATGCTTGATAACATTTAGTCCTGAAAAAATCATTGAATTTCTTAACTGTGCTTGATCAACACTTGAAAAATTGAGTATGTCAACATTTAAGTGATTTTCTGAGTCATTATTAAGAGAGTTATTTTTAGCTGAAATTAAGGAGTTGGTAATAATCTCATGAAAACCCAGAGAAACTAAGTGATTTGATATTGTATCAATAATTTTATTTTTATAGCTTACCTCGTCCAGTTTTGCGGATTGATTGATTTTTTTTGAAGATTCAATATTATTATAGCCAAACACCCTTAATATTTCCTCAATTACGTCAGCTTCCCTGGTTACATCATTTCTGTAGCTAGGTATTGATATGCCAAGATTTGATTCAGTTATGCTGTTGATTTTAATGTCTAAAGAACTGATAATATTTTTGATGATTTCTTTATCAATTTTTTGACCGATAATTTTTTTGATTTTATCAAAACCTAAAATAATCTGAACATCTTCGATAGGTTTTGGGTATAAATCAATTAAATCACTAGAAACAATTGAATCTTTACACACTTCTTTAATCATTAATACAGCTCTTTTAAGAGCATACTTTGAAATATTTGGATCAACACCTCTTTCAAACCTGTAGGATGAATCTGTGCTTAAATTATGATGTTTAGCACTTTTTCTTACCGAAATTGGATTGAAGTATGCACTTTCTAAAAATATTGAAGTGGTTTTATTAGAAATTCCTGAATCAATTCCTCCAAAAATCCCAGCTAGACACAGTGGCTTTTTTGAATCAGAAATGGTTAAATCATTAATACTAAGGGTTCTTTCAATGTCATCTAGGGTCTTAAATTTTATTTCTTTTTTATACTTTTTTACATTAATTGTTTGATCTTCAACTTTTTCATAGTCAAATGCGTGTAGTGGTTGCCCAATATCATGTAGAATATAGTTGGTAACATCTACTATGTTATTAATAGGAGCAAGTCCTATTGAAATGATTTTATTTTGAAGCCATTTTGGAGACTCTTGAACCGTAATATTATCCATTACAATTCCACAATATCTCGCAGCTAAACTATTATCATCAATGTTAATTTTAATTTTTTTTGTTCTATTGTCAACTATAAAATTACTAACAGATTTTGTTTTAAGTTCAATGTTATTTCCTTCATGTAATAGTCTAGCTCTTAAATCTCTCGCGGTTCCATAATGACTCATTGCGTCGGCTCGATTAGGAGTTAGTCCTATCTCATAAATCCAATCACTATGGATGTTATAAATTTTAGAGAGTGGTGTTCCTGCTTCATGCTTATCATCAAAAATCATTATGCCTTGATCAAATTCTCCAAGATTTAATTCGTCCTGACCGCAAATCATTCCATTGCTTACTTCTCCTCTAATCTTACTTTTTTTAATTTTCAGCTTTTCGTTATTGGGATATAGTGTTGTTCCTGCGGTAGCAACTGCTACTGTTTGGTTTTTATCAACATTAGGTGCGCCACAAATAATTTGAATTAATTCATTCTGACCGATATCTACTGTAGTTATTTTTAATCTGTCAGCGTTCGGATGTTTTTTGATGGATTTTGTTTTCCCTATCACTACACCTTCTAATCCGCCAGGTATAGATTGAAATTTTTTTATTCCCTCAACCTCAAGCCCTAGTGAAGTTAATTTTTCACCAATTGATTCGTGATCTTCATTAAAATCTAAATATTCTTTTAGCCAGTTGTAGGAAATTTTCATCTAAGATTAAATCAATTAGTAGCAAATATAACAATACTGGCAATCTAATAAAATCAAAACTTTTATTATAATCTTTTTTAAACAATAATGTAAATTAAATTAAACTCAACTTATATATTCCCAGATATCTTTTTTTTCAATAATCATTTTTACATTTTTAAGAATAAGCAAATTATTTGCATTTTCAAGTTTCGGATCTTTGGACATGATTTTTTCAACTAATTTCCTAATTTTAATAATTAGTGCACTATCCGAAACTAGATTAGTAATTTTTAGTGGCATTTCACCACTTTGTTGAGTGCCCATAATGTTTCCAGGACCCCTTAATTCTAAGTCCTTTTCAGCGATGATAAAACCATCATTAGTTTTTTCCATAGTTTCCATCCTGATTTTACTTTCCTTTGTCTTCTTATATCCGGTTATTAAAAAACAATAGCTTTCATGTTTTCCTCTTCCAACCCGTCCTCTAAGTTGATGAAGTTGAGATAATCCAAATCTTTCAGCACTTTCAATAATCATAACAGTTGCATTTGGAATATCAACGCCAACTTCGATAACAGTAGTAGATACTAATATTTGAGCTTTATTTTCAATGAATCTTTGCATTTCATATTCTTTATCTTCATTATTCATTTTTCCATGAACAATTGAGATTTGATATTCTGGCATTGGAAAATCACGAGAAAATGTTTCATAGCCGTCTAAAAGGTCTTTAAAATCAAGTTTTTCACTTTCCTTGATAAGTGGATATACGACATACGCTTGTCTGCCTTTATCAATTTCTTTTTTTAAAAAATCTATTAGTTTAAGTCTATCTCTTTGGGTTTGGTGAAAAGTCTTAATATATTTTCTTCCGGGAGGCAGTTCATCAATAACAGACATGTCAAGATCTCCATAAACTGACATTGCTAGTGTTCTAGGAATTGGAGTCGCAGTCATAATTAGTATGTGAGGGGGGAATTTATTTTTGTGCCATAGCTTACTTCTTTGAGCTACTCCAAATTTGTGCTGCTCATCAATTATTGCTAAACCCAAATTTTTAAACTCTACACTATCATAAATTAGCGCATGGGTTCCAATAAGGAAGTTAATTTCGCCTTGTTTAAGGCTTTCTTTTAATTGCTTTTTATATGAAGTTTTACTTGATCCAGTTAGTACTTTTATATTGATATTCAATACTTTACATATATCTTTAAATTTATTATAATGTTGATATGACAAAATTTCAGTAGGAGTCATCATACACGCTTGAAACCCGTTTCCAATAGCTATTAATGTAGCCATAAATGCTACAATTGTTTTACCAGAACCAACATCACCTTGAAGAAGTCTATTCATTTGTGCACCACTACCCAGATCATTTCTAATTTCCTTAATTACCCTTTTTTGAGCATTTGTAAGTTTGAACTTTAAATGATTTTTATAAAAATGATCAAAGTTATCTCCGATTTTATCAAAAGCATAGCCTTTGATTTTTTGCTTCCTCAAAATATTCTTTTTGATTAGCCTCATTTGCAGATAAAAAATTTCTTCAAACTTTAAACGATTTACCGATCGTTTTAATTCAGACAATGTTCTTGGCTTATGAATACCTATAATGGCTTGGCGTCGCCCTATTAACTTGTACTTTTTTAAAATATATTCAGGAAGATTTTCTTTTATATCTTTATTTATATAGATTAGAAGTTCTTCAATTAATTTTGAAAAGACCTTATTGGTTACCCCTTTTTTGTTTAAGTTCTCAGTTGAAGGATATACCCCAAATAAATTTGTTCTTTTTTTTAGATTATTCTCATTGTAAATCTCAAGCTCAGGATGAGGTATTGATTTAATTCCTTTGAAATCATTAATTTTTCCGAAAAGTATATATTTTGTGTTTAACTTAATCGAATCTAAAAGCCATTTGTTGGTTTTAAACCACACTAATTGTATTTGTCCAGTATTATCGTAAAAATTAGCGACAAGTCTTTTTTTTGAACCTATTCCAACTTCTTTTAGTTCCTTTATCGTCCCAATTAGTTGTATTTCAGAATTATATGATTGAATATCTGAAATCTTGTGATATTTAGTTTTATCTATATATCTATAGGGAAATTGAAATAATAAATCTTTAAACTTTGATATCTTAAGTTCATCTTTAATGAGTCTAGCTCTGTTAGGTCCAACACCTTTTAAAAACTCAATTGAATTATTTAAGACATCATTGTTCATTATCTTAAATTTAAGATTTTTTACTTATTGATTTTGTTTATAACTAACTAAATTTATAACGGTTTTTCTTTCAAACTATATTTAATTTAATACTAAAATTTTCCTTTGAGCGATTTTTTAAATAATCTGAACACTTCGCAACTAGAGTCTACCCTTCAAATGAGTGGACCTATGATTGTTATTGCAGGAGCAGGATCTGGTAAAACTAGAGTTTTAACTTATAAAATTGCTTATTTAATGACTCAAGGAGTAGATCCTTTCAACATTCTTGCATTAACCTTTACAAATAAAGCTGCGAGGGAAATGAAAGAAAGAATCGCAAATATAGTAGGGGATGAAGCTAAAAATCTTTGGATGGGTACTTTTCATTCGGTTTTTGCTAGGATATTGAGAATTGAAGCACACAAGATTGGTTACACATCAAATTTTACTATTTATGACTCTGATGATTCTCAAAAATTAGTTGCCAGAATAATCAAAGAACTGAACTTAGATAAAGAACAGTACAAGTATAAAATTATTTTTTCGAGGATTTCATCCATGAAAAATAATTTTATTTCTGCCGACCAGTATATTAACGATGAGGAAATGTTGTTGTCTGATAAAATTTCAAATAGACCAAAATTTCATCAAATTTATAAACAATATGTAGATAGATGTTTCAAGGCTGGTGCTATGGATTTTGACGATCTTCTGTTAAAAACTAATGAACTTTTAAATAGTTATCCTGATACTTTATCAAAATATCAAAATATTTTCAGGTACATACTTGTCGATGAGTACCAAGACACAAATCATTCTCAGTACTTAATTGTTAGGTCACTATCGGATAAGTTTCAAAACATATGTGTTGTAGGAGATGATGCTCAAAGCATATATAGCTTCAGAGGAGCTAACATAAATAACATCTTGAATTTTCAAAAAGATTTTCCTGATTCAAAAATTTTTAGATTAGAACAAAATTACAGATCAACAAAAAATATCGTAAATGCTGCAAACAGTATAATTAAATACAATCAAAAAAGGTTAAAGAAAAATGTATGGACTAACAATGAGTCAGGGGAAAAAATTAGCGTAAATAAATTATTAACTGATGGTGAGGAGGGAAGGTTTGTTGCAAGTTCTATTTTTGAAAATAAGATGCAATCTCAGATGAAAAATTCTGATTTTGCTATTCTATACAGAACAAATGCGCAATCACGTTCATTTGAAGATGCCTTGAGAAAAAAAAATATACCTTATCGGGTTTATGGAGGTCTCTCTTTTTACCAGAGAAAAGAAATAAAAGATGTTCTGGCATATTTAAGATTATTAATTAATAATGACGATGAACAAGCTTTTAAAAGGATTATAAACTTTCCAGCTAGAGGAATAGGTTTGACAACCCTAAACAAGATAGCAATAGAAGCTAAAAATAAATCTGTCTCTGACTACACGTTTCTAAAAAATTATTCAAAATCTTCTTCTATTTTAAATAACTCCACAAAAAATAAGTTATTAGAATTTGTTGTTATGATTGAGTCAATTAAGGCTAAATTAAAATCTTTAGATGTATTTGAAATTACCAAGGAAGTTTTAAAACAATCAGGATTATACAATCTTTATAAAAATGATGAGTCTATGGAAGGGGTTAACAGAATTCAAAACATTGAAGAACTTTTAAATGGAATTAAAGATTTCGTTGAAAACAATGATAAGAATCAGGTTTCGGTTTCCACATTTTTACAAGATGTTGCATTAGCAACAGATCAGGATAATGAAAGTAATGACAATAATAAAGTAGCCCTTATGACAATTCATCTTGCAAAAGGTCTTGAGTTCCCATTTGTTTATATTGTTGGTTTGGAAGAAAATTTATTTCCAAGTGCTATGAATCTGAATTCAAGAACTGATTTGGAAGAGGAAAGAAGGTTGTTTTACGTCGCTTTAACCAGAGCTGAAAAAAAGATATATCTTTCATATGTATTATCAAGGTATCGCTGGGGAAAGCCTGTAGATTCAGAAAAAAGTAGATTTATTGATGAAATAAATGATGAGTTTATAGAAAATAATATAATTCAAAATTCAACCAACAGGGATTTTTCAAATGATGTTCAATATAATAAGATTGGTTTAAGGTATAAAAAACCGGAAAAAAGACCTCCGTCAAATTTTATTAAAATTAAATCATCCTCAATTAAATCTAATCTTTTTGATTCTAAATTGGTAGTGGGAAATATTGTAATGCATGAAAGATTTGGAAAAGGAAGGGTAATTTCAATTGAAGGAAGTGGAGGTGATAAGAAGGCTGAAATCAAATTTGAAAAAAACGGAATAAAAAAACTGCTACTTCGTTTTTCAAAACTTGAAATTATTTCATAAAAAAACCCACATAAAGTGGGTTTTTTAAAAGTTTCATAAAATCTAGTTAGATAGGTTTTGCATTTCTTTTTCAATCATATCATAAAACTGGTCAATTTTAGGCATGATAATAATTCTTGTTCTTCTATTGGTAGCTCTATTTTCAGCAGTATCATTATCTACAAGAGGATCATAAAAACTTCTTCCAGCAGCAATTAATCTGCCTGGATTCACGTCAAGATCTTCAAGAACTCTTACAATCGAAGTGGCCCTTTTAACACTCAAGTCCCAATTATCAATAAGTACGCCTCTTTCATAAGATCTACTGTCAGTATGACCTTCAACCATACACTCAAAATCAGGTTTTCCATTAACAACTGTTGCAACCTTCCCTAAAATTTCCTTGGCTCTGTCAGATACCTCATAGCTTCCTGTTTTAAAGAGTAACTTATCAGATAATGAAATGAAAACAACAGCTTTATCAACATTGACTTCAATATCAGGGTCGTTAATTCCAATTTCCTTTTTAAGGCTAGTTACAAGAGCAAATGTTACACTATCTTTTCTATTTAGTGCGTCTTGAATTCTGGTTATTTTTAAATCTTTTTCTTTTATACTTTCAAGTGTTTTTTCTAAATTCTCAGCTCCTTTTGCAGTTAATTCTAGATAATCTTGACTTTGGATGAATAATTGATCATTTCTTCTTTTTAAATCAGAAAGCTGTTCTTTGTAAGCTTCTGCTAAGGTTTCAGAAGTAGTTTTTTCTTCCAAACAAGCATTTAATTTAATGGTAGCAGTATTTAAAAGATCTTGTGTTTTCTTGTGTCTATTTTCAAGAGATGTATATTCCTTTTTACTTACACATGAAGACACAACAAATAAAGTAATTAAGCTTAAAAAAAATGTTTTTTTCATTTTATAATATTTAATGTTAGTTGTATTTAGTAAAATTAGCAAAAAAGAAAACTTTTTTAAGTCAAATCGTTATCTTTTGTAAAATAGATATTCACAAATTATTGATCCTATTTTATAGTGTTTTACATTCCTTTTGTTGTTTTTCCTAAATTTAATTAACAGGTTAATATGTTTATAAAACGAACGATATGCTTTTATTATTGCTATAAAATGCAATATACCCTTGTCAAATAGAATGTAAAAGGCAGTTATCGCATCAATAAAAAATTTCTCAATAAGTAGAAAGAATAAATTATTTTTTGAATTTTTTGTAATTGTAAATAACATGTTTCTATAGTTTAAATATGTTTTATGTGGATTATTATGATCCAATGTACCTCCATTAGCATGGTAAACAAATGATTTAGAATTTAATTTTATTTTAAATCCATGGTTTTGTAATCGCCAGCAAAGATCAATTTCTTCAAAATGAGCCCAGTATAAATCATCAAATCCACCAAATCTTTTAAAAACGACATTACGCACAAAAATACAGGCTCCACAAGCCCAGAATATTTCCTCTGTATTGTCATATTGGTTATCATCTATTTCAACTTTATTGTAAATCCTACCATTACAGTATGGGTATCCATATTTATCCAAAAATCCTCCTGCTGCGCCTGCATAGTCAAAATTTGATTTATTATTATAATCCCTTAATTTAGGTTGTATTACCGCAGTATCAGGTTCAGCTGCAAATTGATTTAAGATTTCCACAGTCCAATTTTCAGTAACTTCAATATCATTATTCAAAAGACACAGAATATCATCCTCAATATTTTTCAACCCAATATTATAACCACTTGCAAACCCATGATTTTTATCTAATTTTATAATCTTTACTCTTTTGAAATTAGATTTTATAAATTCAACTGAATCATCAGTGGACCCATTATCAATTAAATAAATATTATGAATTAGAGGTGTGTACTTTATTACAGAGGGTAAAAACTTTTTAACCAAATTTTCACCATTCCAATTTAATATAACAATTCCAAGATTCATTTATTATAAGGGATTTCTTTTAAGAATTCAATTTTGCTATGAATATTATCGATTTTACAATAATAATGAATTATTCCATTTGTAACCATTAAAAATTTTGCATTTAAAGCCTGATTATATCTAATAATTTGATCAAAGCTATTTTGTTTAATTTTTATGTTTGGCGCTTTACATTCAACAAGTAATTTACATGATCCATCATTATCATAAACTAAAATATCAAATCTCTTAGTTGTATTGTTTAGGTTAATCTTTTTTTCTACAGCAATTAAACTTTTATTAAATTTTTTTTCTTTTTCTAGAAATCTAATACAATTTTGTCTCACCCATTCCTCAGGTGTCAATTCGACAAATTTTTTTCTGACTTCATCAAAAATAAATCTCTTTTGATTAATTTTTTTTAATCTAAATTCATAATTTGGAAATGATAATTTTAACATAAATTTTTAGATTATTGAATAGTATTTCTGAAATAAAAAATGATATAAAAAATAAAAACTTTTCCCCCATTTACCTTTTGATGGGTGAGGAGGAGTTTTACATAGACAATATAACTAATTTATTTCTTGAAAATGTACTTACTGAGGAGGAGAAACAATTCAACTTAAATATCTTGTATGGCAAGGAAACATCTGTAGATCAAATAATTTCTGTTTGTAAAAAATATCCATTGATGTCAAAATATCAAATTGTCTTGATAAAAGAAGCTCAAGATTTATCCAGAACTTTTGATGGTTTAGTTAAATATTTCAGAAACCCACTTAAATCCACAATCTTAATAATTAATTACAAGCACAAGTCGATTGATAAACGAAAAACATCTTTTAAAGAGCTTAAAAAAAATGCCAAAGTTTTTGAATCAAAGAAATTATATGATAATCAGGTACAAAACTGGATATCCGATACTATCAATTTAGCTGGTTTTTCAATTGACAGAAAATCAGTTAGTCTTATAAACGAACATTTGGGAAATAGCTTGAGTAAGATTTCGAATGAGATTAATAAATTAATTGAAATAAAGAGAAAAGAAAAAGTAATTGAATCCAGTGATATTGAGAAATATATAGGAATTTCAAAAGAGTTTAACAATTTTGAATTAAGAAAAGCATTGGGTGAAAAAAATTATAATAAAGCATTTCAGATAGCTCAGTATTTTTCCGAAAACCCAAATTCCAACCCTGTTGTTATCACTATATCAATAATTTTTGATTTTTTTAATAAACTCCTTCTTTTTCATTCCAATAATACACTAAATGATACTAAAATTGCTTCGATTTTGGGAGTAAATCCATTTTTTATAAATGAATATAAAACCGCATCAATCAATTATAATTTGAAACAGGTTGTGAGTATTATTTCAATCTTAAGAGATTATGATATGTTTTCTAAGGGAGTAGGAGTTAAAAAAGCTGCCCCATCTCTTTTAAAAGAGCTGGTAGTAAAAATTATTAATATAAGTTAAATAGGGTATTTTTCAGGATTAAGTTCATTCATAATTGAATAAATTTTATTAAAAACCTCATCGACAGAAGGTTTTGAAAAATAGTCTCCATCAGCTCCATAAGCTGGTCTGTGATCTTGAGCTGATAAAGTATGTGGTTTGCTGTCCAAATAATCGTATATGTTTTGTTTATTGAAAAGATTGTCTAATATATAGGCACTAGCTCCGCCAGAAAAATCTTCGTCAATAACTATGACTCTATTAGTCTTTTTAATGCTTTCACATATATTATTATCTAAATCAAATGGAATTAATGACTGACAATCAATAATTTCACAACTAATATTAAATTTTTCTAATTCTGTAGCAGCTTTTTCAACTATCTTTAAAGTTGAACCATATGATACCACTGTAATATCACTACCTGTTTTTATTTTTTCAACCCTACCAATTTGAACGGTAAATTCCCCTAAATTATTTGGAATTTTCTCTTTTGATCTGTAGCCGTTTAAGCATTCAACAACAATCGCAGGTTGATCGCCTTTAAGTAAAGCATTGTAAAATCCCGCAGCAATTGTCATATTTCTTGGGACTAATAAATATATTCCACGTAAAAGATTTATCATACCACCCATAGGAGACCCTGAATGCCATATTCCTTCTAGTCTGTGTCCTCTTGTTCTTACAATTAGGGGGGCTTTTTGCTTTCCTCTTGTCCTGTAATGAAGTGTAGCTAAGTCATCACTTAAAATTTGAATTGAATAGAGTAGGTAATCTAAGTATTGTATTTCTGCAATAGGCCTTAGTCCTCTAAGGGATAACCCAATACCTTGGCCAATGATAGTGGCTTCACGAATTCCGGTGTCAAAAACCCTTGATTCTCCAAAAGTATCTTGAAGGCCTTCTAGTCCTTGATTAACTCCACCAATCTTTCCTGAATCTTGTCCGAATATTACAACGTTATCGTGATTTTCTAAAATTTTTCTAAAATTTTCCCTCAAAACAATTCTACCATCTACCATTTCTGAATTTTCATCGAAAATAGGATTAACAACAGGGATATTTGATGGGTTATATTTTGATTCACTATACAAATGAGAGCTGTAATCATATTGTGTCTTCAGATGAAGTTTTCCTAACCATTCTTTTAACAAATTTCTTTTGGGGTTTATTTCCAGCATTAATAGTCTTATAATTTTACTTACAGAGGCAAACAAATCTCTTTTGTAAGGCTCTTTAATTTTATTTAATTTGTCTAGAATAGCAGAAATATCAGGATTGCTTGAGTTGATATTTTCTTTTATAATTGTGTTTAGTTCACTTATATTATTGATTGTTTGATTTACTGAATTTCTTTTTGCTTCAATTTTGGACTCACTAACACTTTTTTTACTATCACTTTCGATTTTATCTAAATCTTTGGAGTTGACAATTTTGTTTTCCAAAATCCATTCTCTCATTTTTTTAATGCAATCATAATCCCTTTCCCAATTCAATCTCTCCTCTGATTTGTATCTTTCATGAGAACCTGATGTTGAATGCCCAAGAGGTTGTGTAAGTTCATTTACATGAATTATCACAGGAATATGATCATTTCTGCAAATCTCTTCTGCTTTTTCATAGGTTTTTATTAGTTCAACATAATCCCATCCCTTAACTTTAAATATTTCAAACCCGTTTGAATTTTTATCTCTTTTAAAACCTTTTAAAACCTCAGAAATATCACCTTTTGTTGTTTGATATTCCGCTGGAACGGAAATACCATAGTTGTCATCCCAAATGCTTATAATCATTGGTATTTGCATTACTCCTGCAGCATTTATGCTTTCAAAGAAATGTCCTTCACTTGTAGCTGCATCACCAATTGTACCCCAAGCAATTTCATTTCCGTTTTTTGTAAATTTTTCAGAATCAGAAATATTAATTTCTTTATAGATTTTAGAGGCTTGTGCCAATCCAAGTAGCCTAGGCATTTGACTTCCAGTGGGAGATAAGTCTGCACTTGAGTTATATTGATTATTTAGATTGACCCAGTTATAATCCACATCAAGACTGTGAGTTGAGAACGAGCTGCCCATTTGTCTTCCAGCACTCATCGGGTCATAGTTAATGTCAGTATGAGCATACAGTCCTGCAAAAAATTGTTTGGGAGTCACTTCATTCAGAGATAGCATAAAAGTTTGGTCTCTGTAATATCCAGAACGGAAATCACCTTTTTTAAAAAACTTTGCCATTGCAATCTGTGGAAGCTCTTTTCCATCACCAAAAATCCCAAAGCTTGCCTTTCCGGTGAGAACTTCTCTTCTTCCGATTATACTACATTCTCTGCTAGTGAATGCAACTCTGTAATCCTCGAGAATCTCTTCTTTAAATTGGTCAAATGAGATTGAGTTTTTATTGTTTTTAGATTGCATGAAATGATAAAATAGCAGAATGCAAATTTACTTAATCATCAATGCATATGCAATTTTCTTTAACTATTTAAGTATAATTGTTAGTATGTAACCTGAAAACTAAAAATTTGGAGTAAAAACATAATCTTTATGAAACTTCTCAAGGATTTCAATTACTTCCTCTTTTGTGTCAACTGTAAGAAACAAATCTAGATCTGATTCACTAATGTTTTTATTGTTTTTAAGTAATATTTTTTTTATCCAATCAATCATACCATTCCAAAATTCTGTACCTACTAATATAATTGGAAATTTTTCTGCTTTGTGAGTTTGGATTAGGGTGATTGCTTCAAAGAGTTCATCAAGAGTTCCAAAACCTCCTGGCATAACTACAAAGCCTTGAGCATATTTAACAAACATTACCTTTCTGACAAAGAAATAATCAAAGTTTAACTGTTTATCTTTATCGATATATTTATTATTAGTATCCTCAAAAGGTAAGTTAATGCATAACCCAACAGATTTACCCTTTACACGATTTGCACCTTTATTGGCAGCTTCCATAATTCCAGGGCCACCTCCTGTGATAACACCATAGCCCCTTTCAACAATAGCTTCAGAAATATCTTCGGCTAATTTGTAGTATTTATGCTCTGATTTTGTTCTTGCCGACCCAAAAATTGAAATGCAAGGCCCTATGGCACTTAATTTTTCATATCCTTCAACAAATTCACCCATGATTTTAAAAATTGACCATGAGTCATTTGTTTTAGTTTCATTCCATTTTTTATTTCTTCTTTCCTTCATGTCTATTATCTAAGTTAGTTCTTTTTTAAGAAAATCAGCGGTAACACTGGATTTACAATCTAAGAATCGGTCAATAAATCCTTGGAAAATCATTTCTCCACCATTTTTACCACCCTCAGGACCTAGATCAATTATATAATCAGCTTTTTTTATGACATCCATATTGTGTTCGATTATAATTACTGAATTTCCTTTATTTATCAGTGTTTCAATAACTTCCAATAAAACTCTTATATCTTCAAAGTGTAATCCGGTAGTTGGTTCATCTAGAACGTATAAAGTACTACCTGTATCACGTTTGCTTAATTCAGTGGATAATTTTATTCTTTGAGCTTCTCCTCCAGAAAGGGTAGTGCTTTGCTGACCTAATGTTAAATAACCCAATCCAACATCCTTAATAGTTTTAAGTTTTCTATAAATTTTTGGAATATGTTCAAAAAAACTTGTTGCATCATTTATACTCATATTAAGCACATCATTAATTGACTTACCCTTATATTTAATTTCTAATGTTTCACGATTAAATCTCTTTCCCATACAGGATTCACATTCAACGTATACATCTGGTAAAAAATTCATTTCAATTTGCTTCAATCCACCCCCTTTACATTCCTCACATCTTCCACCTGGAACATTAAAGCTAAATCTACCGGGTTTATAACCCCTTATAACTGATTCGCTAAGCTTAGAGTATATATTTCGGATCTCACTAAATACACCACAATAAGTTGCAGGATTACTTCTAGGAGTCCTCCCTATTGGGGATTGATTGATATTAACGATTTTATCAATTTCTTCCAAACCCTTAATTTGTTTGTACACATGTGTATTTTTCTCAGCATTATAAATCTTATTATGAATAATCGGATATAAAGTCTCGTTAATTAATGTAGATTTTCCACTTCCGGAAACGCCAGTTACTACAGTTAATGTATTAAGAGGGATTTTTAGGTCAATATTTTTTAAATTATTACCCCTACAGCCTTTCAATTCAATATACTTACCGTTTCCTAGTCTATGATTTTTAGGAACAGATATTTTTCTTTTATTGTTAATATATTGTGCGGTTAAGGAGTCACACTTAAGCAAATCCTTTTTGTTGCCAGAAAAAATTATTTCACCTCCGTATTTGCCGGCAAAAGGCCCAATATCTATTATATGATCTGAGTTTAGTATCATATCTCTATCATGTTCTACAACTATGATTGAATTTCCAATATCACGAAGATTTAAGAGTGAGTTGATGAGTTTTTGATTATCACTTTGATGCAGACCAATACTAGGCTCATCTAAAATATATAACACCCCTGTTAATTGAGAGCCTATTTGAGATGCTAATCTAATTCTTTGGCTTTCTCCACCAGAAAGTGATTTAGAAGATCTATTAAGGGTTAGGTAACCAAGACCAACATCATTAAGAAACTTTATCCTTTCGGATATTTCTTTTATAATTTCCTCAGAAATAATTTTTTGTTTGTCATTTAGCTTGGAAGGAAGGTTTTTAAACCAAATTCCTAAATCTTTAATTTCTAGGTTTACAATTTCATTGATATTTTTATCATCAATTTTAAAATATAGTGCCTCTCTTTTTAATCTGGAACCCTCACAACTATCACATAAAACTTCCTTAAAATAATTATTTGCCCATCTTTTTAATCTAATGGAATCGTTATTTTGGTATTGTTCAACTATAAAGTTGCTAATGCCTTCGAATGATATCAAATAATCAATATTAACCCCTATTGATTTATTTTCAACAATAATTTCGTCCTTTAAACCATATAAAATAGCATTCATCCCCTTTTTTGGGATTTTTTTTATCGGATCATCTAATGAGAATTTAAACTTTTTTGAAATAAGCTCAATTTGCTTATATATCCATGATTTTTTTGATTTAATCAAATCAATACCCCCATCATTAATTGAAATTTTATCATCTGGAATAATTTTTTGTAAGTCAATTTCTTTGGTTACCCCTAATCCTTTGCATTTTTCACAAGCACCTCTAGGTGAATTAAAAGAAAAGTTATTGGGGTCTGGAATCTGATATGAAATGCCCGAATCTTCACACATTAAATTTAAACTAAAGTATCTTGCTTCATTGGTTTCATTATCAATAATGAGTATTGAATTATTTCCGTGAAAAAAACAGGTCTCAATACTTTCTCTAAGTCTTTTTTTAGAAAATTTATTTTTTTCAAGAAAAAGTTTATCAATCACTATCTCAATATCATGATTCTTGTATCTTTCAAGACTTGTGCTATTTGAAATATCTTTAATTTTACCGTCAATTCGGCATTGAGTAAATCCCTTTTTAATAGTCTGCTGAAATAGTTCCTGATAATTACCTTTTCTTGACTTGACTACGGGGGATAATAGTATAATTTTTTTATCAATATATATGTATTGGATTAGTTCTAATATCTGCTCTGAAGTGTAGCTTACCATTTTTTTATTTGTGACATAACTATACGCTTCAGAACAGCGAGAATAAAGCAGTCTCAAAAAATCATATATTTCAGTCGTTGTGCCTACAGTTGAGCGAGGAGATTTATTTACAGTTTTCTGTTCAATTGATATAACAGGTGATAAGCCTTCAATTTTATCAACATCTGGTCTTTCTAATTTGGATAAAAATTGTCTAGCATATGCGGAAAAGGTTTCGACATACCTCCTTTGACCTTCTGCGTATATGGTATCAAATGCTAATGATGATTTTCCACTACCTGAAAGACCTGTTATCACCACAAGTTTATCTCTAGGAATAGAAAGATCTAAATTTTTTAAGTTATTGGACTTAGCACCAAAAATTAATATTTCATTTACATCACTCATAACGACCTAAAATCCTATTGCAGTGTCATCTCCTCTCTTGTCGGCACCTCCTTCTAACATTTTATCTTCTCTAACTAAAATTCCATCAACTCTACCAATAGCACCCTTATCACTTAACTTATAACCTGAATTAATTAGTTGTTTTTTCACTTTTTTATCAAAGTAGTCTATTTCAATCCTAATTGAGTCAGGCTTCCATTGATGGTGAAATCTGGGTGAATTCACGGCTTCGTTCATTGTCATTTCAAATTCATGAACATTTAAAATTGTTTGTACAACTGAAGTTATAATTGTTGATCCACCAGGTGTTCCTAATGTCATATATAAATCACCTTCTTTTTCAACAATGGTAGGGGTCATTGAGCTTAACATTCTTTTCTTTGGTTCAATTTTATTAGCCTCCCCGCCGATTAAACCATACATATTGGGATAACCAGGTTTGCTTGAAAAATCATCCATTTCATTATTTAAAAAGAAGCCTAACTCATTTGAAAATAATTTTGAGCCAAATGTTCCATTCAATGTTGTGGTTACTGCGATAGCATTTCCAAACTGATCTACAATTGAATAATGAGTAGTTTCATTACTTTCATGTATATCAATATTACCATGACCAATATCATTAGAATCTGTTGGTTTTTCGAGGGAAAAATCTTTCATACGGTTATTTAAATAATCAGTACTGGTAAGTCTTTCAGTTGGAATTGAAATAAAGTCTGGATCACCTAAAAAATGACTTCTATCAGCGAAAGATCTTCTTTCGGCTTCAACTAGTAACTTAATGTAATCCGTTGAATTGTGACCATAAGATTTTAAATTAAAAGGTTCAATCATTTTCAAGATTTGATTAATACAAACTCCACCGCTGGAGGGAGGAGACATAGATATGATTTTCAAATCATCATAGTTAAAAACAACAGGTTCTCTCCAAACAGCTTCATAAACCTCAAGATCTTCCATTGTAATTATTCCTCCATTTTCGTTTATGAATTTTACCAATTTTTTCGCTGTTTCCCCTTTATAAAATTCATCTTTTCCCTTAATCATTATCTTTTCAAGAGTTGCAGCAAGTTTTAGATTTTTAATTGTATCATTGATTTTAAAATCATTGTCAAATAATATTTCTGACTTGTTTATAAACTGAAAATATTTTCGATTTTCATTGATTCTGTTAAGTTGATTTTCTGTAACAATTACTCCGTTTTTTGCTAAATCTATCACAGGAGAGATTATCTCTTCAATGCTGAGAGAACCAAATTTTTCGTGAGCTTCAAAAATTCCAGCAATTGTACCTGGCACCCCAATTGAAAGTCCTCCAATCACACTTAATCCTTCAATTATATTGCTATTTTGATCTAGGTACATGTCTATACTAGAATTAATTGGTGCTCTTTCCCTGTAATCTAATACTCCAGTTTTACCATCATCTTTTCTGTAAACCATGAAACCGCCACCGCCTATATTTCCAGCTGATGGGTATGAAACGGCCAAGGCTAATTCAGTTGCCATCATAGCATCAAAAGCATTGCCACCCTTTTTAAGAATATCCACCCCAATTCTACTAGCTTCCTCTCTAGCGGAAACCACCATTGCATTTTTGGTCAGAAGGCCCTCATTAGGTTTATTACAAGAAAAAATGAATATAAAAAGGAAACAGTATTTGAATAAATATTTCAATGTTGATATTTTGTCCGAATTTACAAATTCAATTTTTTACTCTAGTATAATTAAAAGTATATTTGCAAAAAACAATTATAATGCCACTTATAAAATCTATTTCAGGAATAAGAGGAACCATTGGGAACAGAAAAGGCGAGGATTTAACTAAAGATGATATCGTTCTTTACACTAAATCATTTGTTTTGTGGCTGCAATCTGAAAATAGAATTATTAATAATAAAATTGTTGTTGGTAGAGATGCTAGAATTTCAGGTAAAATGGTTGAGGATTTAGTTCTTGACACTCTTACAAAAATGGGTCTGAATGTAGTTTGTTTAGGTTTATCAACAACTCCGACAGTAGAAATTGCTGTTCCATTGGAAAATGCTGACGCTGGAATTATTATTACAGCCAGTCACAACCCAAAAAACTGGAATGCACTTAAGCTATTAAACAGCAAAGGTGAATTTATTAATGCTAAGGATGGCGAGAAGCTTTTGGAGATAGCTAATTCAAATCCTACTGTTGACATTAATAATGATATTGGTCTTGTTGAGTTTAACAATATGTATATTGATATTCATACTGACTTGATAATTAACCTCCCTAGTGTAGATGTCGAATTGGTTAAAAGTAGGAATTTTACTGTTGTGGTTGACGGGGTTAACTCAACAGGTGGATTAGCAGTCCCTAACTTATTAAAAAAACTTGGGGTTAACATTATTGAATTATATTGTAATCCTAACGGAGAGTTTCCTCATAACCCAGAACCACTAAAAGAAAATCTGACGGACTTATCAAAATTAGTAATAAAAGAAAAAGCTGATTTAGGAATTGTTGTTGATCCGGATGTAGATAGATTAGCATTAGTTTCTGAAAATGGAGAAGTATTTGGAGAAGAATATACATTAGTTGCATGTGCTGATTATTTCCTAAAAAATAATCCAGGCAATACTGTAAGTAATCTAAGTTCTTCAAGAGCCCTTAAAGATATTACTGAGCTAAATGAATGTGAACACTTTTTTAGTGCTGTTGGTGAAGTAAATGTTGTTGAAATGATGAAAGAAAAAAATGCAGTTATTGGAGGAGAGGGGAATGGCGGTATTATATTACCAGAACTTCATTATGGTCGTGATGCATTAGTAGGAATTGCTTTATTTCTAACATGTCTATCAAAGCTTAAAATATCCAGTTCTCAACTAAGAAGTAGCTATCCTAATTATTTTATGTCCAAACAAAAGGTTGAATTAAACAAAAGCTTAAACATTGATTTAATATTCGAAAATTTAAAAAGAAAGTATTCAAAAGAAAAAATAAACACGCAGGACGGATTAAAAATTGATTTTAAAGACTCATGGGTTCAGCTAAGAAAAAGTAATACTGAGCCTATTGTAAGGGTTTATTCTGAGGCTAAAACTCAAAATAGTGCTGAAGAATTAGCATCAAAGTTCATAAATGAAATAAATAAACTTAGTTAGGTGGGCTTTTCCTGTGTTTAAATCTTTTGTGAGTCCAAGTATAGTATTCTGGTTTATTTCGGATTTGATTTTCTACTATTTTGATATATTTTTCTGTTAGTTCAAAGTTTTTAAAATTATTAGGATACTCAGAAATTAAAGAAAATGAGGCTTCATAGTATCCTCTTTTAATTTTTTGTACATCCATAAAAACAGTAGCCATGTTGTATTTTTTTGCGATAAATTCTGCACCAGTGTGAATTGGCACATAATTATTTAAAAAGTTACCCCAATATGCAGCTTTGCTCTTTTTTGGAGATTGATCAGATGCAAATCCGTAAAAGTTTAACTCATCTAATTTGGAAAGTTTGCTAATTTCTCTAAATGTATCTTTTGTTTTTATCATGTTAGCTCCATATTGACTTCTTCTTTTTTTTGTCCACTTATCAAAATATTTATTGGACAACTCTTTGTAAATCGCATTAACTTTAAACTTGGTTATTTTTTCCACTACAAACACCCATTCCCAACTACAATAGTGGCTACACATAACTATCACATTTTGATTATTATTATAAATTTTTTCGAGAACCTCTATATTTTTAAAAGTGAATCTCTTCTTTAGTTCTTCCTCTTTAATATTAATTGATTTAAATGTTTCCAAGAAAATATCTGTAAGATTTCTAAAATTATTTTTTTCAATCTCAAGCCTTTCTTTTTCTGACATTTTTGGAAAAGCCAATTTTAAGTTCTCTCGTACAACACTTTTTCTGTATGAAACAACATAATAAAGCAAATAATAAAGAAAATCCGAAATAAAATAAATTGTAGAAAAATTTAATCTTGAAATTAGCCATATAAAAGGGTATGCTATAATGTATACGAGTAAATTCATTTAATTCCTTTGAGGCAAATATATATTATATTTGACATCAATTATATAATTTTCTGTGAACTCTGTAACAATTTTAATAATAGGTTTAAACATATACCTTTCATACAAAGGTTTTTCAAATCGTACTTTTTTTAATAAATATAAATTTAGTCCTAATGAAATTAAAAGAGGTGAAAAAATAAGGTATGTCTCATCTGGTTTTTTACATGTTGATTCTACTCATTTATTTGTCAATATGTTTACTCTTTTCTTCTTCACTGATGCAGTTATTTTTAGAATTGGCGAGATCAATTTTTTGATTATTTATATAATTAGTTTAATATTTGGTAATTGGCTCACATACAGGTTTAATATGAACAAGTTAAATTATAGCGCGGTTGGTGCCAGTGGAGCAGTTATAGGTATAGTTTATTCGGCAATTCTTCTAAATCCTGATATGACATTGTTCTTTTTCATAATTCCTATGCCTGGCTACCTTTTCGGTTTAGGTTATTTGTTTTATTCTATTTACTCCATGAAAAAGCTAAATGATAATATCGGTCATGAAGCTCATCTGGGTGGAGCCATAGCTGGATTCTTTAGTACAATTTTAATAGCTCCATTGGTGGTTATTACCAATTTATTCACGGTATTTATATTATTAATTCCCATTGTATATTTTTACATAAAATCAAAATCAAGTTGGTAAAGAATGATAACATATTGGCATTAGCATCACCACCGGGTATTGGAGCAATTTCTCTTATTAGAATATCAGGTCCTGAAAGCATTTTTATTGTTGATAATATATTCGATGGGATTGAAAAAATTAAACTTACTGACCTCGAAGAAAATAAGGTTCAGCTGGGTTATATCATGGACAACAAAAGGACAATTGACAAGGTTTTAGTTACTGTCTTTAGAAATCCAAAATCATATACCGGCGAAGATTTAGTTGAGATTTCATGTCATGGAAGCATTTTTATTCAGGAATCAATAATTCAACTTTTGTTAAATTTTGATTGTAGAGTAGCTAAGCCCGGGGAGTTTACAATGCGCTCATTTTTAAATGGAAAAATGGATTTGAGTCAAGCTGAGTCAGTTGCAGATTTAATATCAAGTAATTCTAAAGCTTCTCATAAGTTAGCTATGAATCAAATGAGAGGTGGTTTTAAAAATGATATCAATGATTTAAGAACTCAGTTGGTAAACTTTGCTTCATTAATTGAATTAGAACTAGATTTTTCTCAAGAAGATGTTGAATTTGTAAATAAAAAAGAATTAAATAAGCTATTAGATAAAATAAGTTCAAGTTTAAAGAAATTGATAGATTCTTTTAAAGTTGGAAATGTTATTAAAAATGGAATTCCAATAGCTATTGTTGGAGAGCCAAATACTGGAAAATCTACACTGTTAAATACATTATTAAATGAAGATCGTGCAATAGTTAGCTCCATTGCGGGGACAACTAGGGACACAATCGAAGATCAAATAAATTTAAATGGAGTTAATTGCAGATTTATTGACACCGCAGGTATCAGGTCAACAGATGATGAAATAGAAAGTATTGGAATTGAGAGAACATTTAAAAAAATGAGTGAATCTGAAATAATAGTTTTCTTGATTGATTATTCAAGTCTGGATGACATTAAGTTAAATTACTATTTTGATTATCTAAATAAAATCGAAGAAAAATTTCCAAATACTAAACTTATTACAATCCTTAATAAAAATGATATTAAATCTGATATTTCGGTTTCTGATTTAAATAAATTTAATCCCATTAGAATCAGTGCAAAAAATAAGGAAAATATTGAATATTTAATAAAAGAAATAACCTCCTACGTAAATAATTTAACAAGCCAAATTGATAATTATACTATTTCAAATTCTAGACATTATGACTTATTAAACAAGACTTATGATGAAATTCAAAAGGTAAAAATTTCAATTTCTAAAGATATTTCATCAGATTTATTAGCAATAGACATTAAGCAGGCAATTTATTTTTTAGGTGAATTAACAGGTGAAATTTCTAATAACGAAGTCCTTGGAAATATTTTCTCAAAATTCTGTATCGGTAAGTAAGTTATTGATAATCAATTCATAAGTTAAAAGATTTTATTTAGTAAATTTCTAACATTTTTAACATTATCTAAGTAATATTTAGCTTTTGTTATTTTTTTACCAACTTTAATAGTGATAGAGTTTTTTGGTAAATATTTAAACATATTTTCATCTGTAACGTCGTCTCCAATAGAAATAATTAAATCATATTTTCCTTTACTAAGTATTTCAGACACAGTTGTTCCTTTGTTGATAGCAGATGAAGTTACTTCAATTACATTATTAGCATTAATTATACTAAGGTCATCCGAAATCATACTTGACAGTACAGTATTAAGTTCAACTACTCTTCCCGCAGCTAGCTCTGGATCTGTAATTCTGTAATGCCAAGCAATACTACTTTTTTTAATTTCAATGAAAGTTCCAGGTGTTCTATTTGTAAAAGATTCAAAAATTGGCTTTAAATTATTAATCCATTTTCTATTAAGTGGAGAAATTTTAACCCACTTCTTTTTTTTAAATTTCATATACTGCCCATGTTCAGCAGCTAAAATTATTTTTTTTTGAACAAAGTTTTTTGTTAAGAAATCCTGATCTCTACCACTAATAATTGCTAGCTGAGTATTTTTGTAATTAACAATTTTGTTTATTATTTTTCTTAATTCATCATCAATAATAGCTAATTCAGGATTTTCATTAAACTCTACAAGTGTTCCATCATAGTCTAATAAAACTAGCTTTTTCTTAGAGGTTTCGACTTGTTTTAAAATACTATCTGAAATTTGTGTATCAATCTTGATAGCACTAAATTTATCCTCAGGATTTGGTTTATTTTCTAACGAATTAATAAATTCTTGAGCCCAAAACTTCACATTGTATGTTTTTATTCGCTTTTGCATACTTAGATTCCTCTTTTCTTGTTCTTTTAAAGTCATATTCAAAGCCTTATATATTGAGTCAGCCATAGAATCTAAATCAAATGGATTTACTAAAATTGCCTCATATAATTCTTTTGAGGCACCTGCCATTTCACTAAGAATCAATACACCATCATTATCAATTCTAGTTGAAACATACTCTTTGGCTACTAAATTCATACCATCTCTAAGTGGAGAAATCATTGCAATGTCAGACAGCATATATAAATCAATCAAATCATGAAAATCCATTGCCCTGTAATAGTACCAAATTGGAGTCCAGTTAACAGTAGCAAATTTTCCATTTATTCTTCCAACAAGCTCATCGGTTTGTTTTTTAAGCTTCTTATACTCTGAAACATTGGATCTGCTTGGGACCATTAACATAATTAACCTAATTTTTTCGTAATACGATGGGTATTTGTTAAGAAAAATTTCAAATGCTTTAATTCTATTTATCACTCCTTTTGTATAGTCTAATCTATCAATTGATAATATAAGTTTACTTTCATTAGATCCTTTTTTATGCAGTTCTAATTGCCTTCTTAACTCAGATTTTTCATATTTTTTTTGTTTCTTATGATTTAAAGCAGCATTATTGAATTTTTTAAAGTCAATCCCCATTGGAAATGTGTTGACTAAAATTTTTCTGTAGTTATAAATAACATTGTTAAAATTTACATCTAGCTTTAGTATTCTTTTAACGGAACTTAAAAAATGTCTTTGGTAATCATAAGTATGAAACCCAATAACATCAGAACCTAAAATTCCCTCAAGTAATTCTTTTCTTCTAGGAAAAGTTCTAAAAATTTCAAAAGAGGGGAAAGGAATGTGAAGAAAAAAGCCAATTTTAACATCTGGTCTTTTATCTTTGATCATTTTTGGACACAACATAAGTTGGTAATCATGTATCCATACTGTGTCATTTTCATTTAAATTAGATAAAACACAATCACTGAATTTATTATTAATTTCTTTGTACTTTTCCCATTGTAAATTGTCAAATATGGAATATTCAATAAAATAATGAAACAAAGGCCATAAGCAATTGTTAGGTAATCCATAATAGAAATCTTTTATATCATTAATTGACAAATGAACTGGAAAATACCCAGATTCATTCAACTTTTTATTGATGCTTTTAAGTGATGGGGAATCAAGTTCATCATACGCAATTCCAGGCCATCCGATCCACAAGGAATTTTTGTTTTTATGAATTGAGTTCATTCCAGTTGCTAATCCGCCAGAAGTTGGTATAAATTTAAAAGAATTATTTACCTTAGATATTTTTATTGGTAATCTGTTTGAAACTATAATATATTTAGACATCTACAACAATTTATGAAAATTTATTATTTATTATAATGCTTGATAACTTAAATTACGGAATTATAGGAAATTGCAAGTCTTCTGCTATAATTAATGAGAATTCCTCAATTGATTGGTGTTGCTTACCAAAATTTGATTCATCATCTGTTTTTGGAAAGATATTAGATGAAAAAATTGGAGGCTCTTTTCAAATAGTTTGTGAACCTACATACTCTATTAAACAAACTTATATAGATAAGTCAGCAATTTTAAAGACAAATTTTTCAAATGGTAATGATGAGTTTGATTTAATTGACTTTATGCCTAGATACCAAAAAGAAAATGGATCATTTTATTCACCACCTGAAATAATCAGAATTTTTATTTACAAACGAGGTAAGCCAAAATTTAAAATTATATATGATCCAAAGTTAGAGTATTCTTCAGCAATAACAACCAACTATATTAAAGATAAATTTATTGTGAGTATTCTTGATGAGGATATTTACAATACGTTGTTTTTATATACTAGCATTGATATGAATAATTTTTTAAACAAAAATATCATTGAATTGACCAAAGATGAATTTTCATTAATCTCTTATAATGAAAAAATATCTCCTATTTCTAAAGAGAATGTCTTTATTGAATTTGAAAAAACTAAATTTTACTGGCTAGATTGGTCATCAAAAACTCCTAAATTTAATAATTATAACAAGGAAATTCTAAGAAGTGCTATAACATTAAAGTTATTGACTTTTGAAAAAACAGGAGCTGTATTAGCTGCTGCAACAACTTCAATTCCTGAAACAATTGGAGAAGTAAGAAACTGGGACTATAGATTTTGTTGGATAAGGGATGCTTCCATGGTAATAAAGGTAATTGCTAAACTTGGACACAAAAAAATTGTTAAAAACTTTATCGATTATATAATTAATCTAATTCCTGATAAAAATGAGAAACTTCAAATTATGTATGGTATTAATGGTGAAAAGAAATTAGAAGAAAAGAAATTGATGCATTTATCGGGCTATTTAAATTCTAAGCCTGTTAGAATTGGAAACGCAGCATATATTCAAAAGCAAAATGATATTTATGGGATTTTGGTTGATGCGATTTATTTTCAAATAAAAAAAAATTTAAATGATACGGATAATTTGGAGGAATTGTGGTCAATTGTTAAATCAATTGTTTGGGTTGTTAAAAATAATTGGAAAAAACCTGACAAGGGAATTTGGGAATTTAGAAAAGATGATCAGCATTTTACTTTTTCAAAGCTTTTATGTTGGGTTGCAGTAGACAGAGCAATTAAAATTTCAAATCTGATTCAAAATGGAAAATCTGCTAAAAAATGGTATACACTAAGAAATGAAATTTTTAATGATATACATAATAATGCTTGGAATAAAAAAAAGAAAGCATTTACTCAGTCTTATGGTTCTGATTATTTGGATGCCTCAGTTCTATTAATGGAACAATACGGTTTTATTAATGCAAATGATAAAAAATATGTACAAACTGTAAAATCAATTGAAAAAGAATTGTTAGAAAACGATTTGATGTACAGATATAAAAATGATGATGATTTTGGTTTACCAAGCTCATCATTTACAGTTTGTACATTTTGGTTTATTAATTCTTTAAACAAAATTGGGGAAAAAGAAAAAGCGAAAAGACTATTTGAAAATTTATTAAGATTTAGTAACCATTTAGGTTTATTTAGTGAAGATATAGATTTTAAATCAAAAAGATTACTCGGAAATTTTCCTCAAGCATATTCTCATTTAGCACTAATTGACACCGCAATAGAATTATAATTTAAAATTAAAATTTTACTTTATTTAATGTGATTATAAAAGTAAACAGAAAGTGAGCAATTTTAAAGATTATTCAATTCTACAGAAAAGATAAAATAAATGAGATTCTGTATCGGTAAGTAAGTTATTGATAATCAACAGTAAGCCAGTTATATACTTTCTCATGAACCCCCTAAAATAATTTTTCATTAATTTTGGGATATGAGTGGAAAATTTGAAAAAATATTATGGAGCGTTAGGTACATTACCATACTAGCGGTTATTTTATCAATTATCGCCGCTTTTACATTAATTATTCTTGGGAGTTGGGATATAATCGAGGCAGTTATTTTTTATAATCCCCTTTTTGATGAATCGATTTCCAATAATAATGACCTTCTATTTAAAATTATTTCAGCTATTGATTTATTCTTAATTGGAATAGTATTATTGATCTTTGGTTTTGGTATTTATGAATTATTTGTAAGTGAAATCGACTTTGCTAATGCAAAGTTTACTGAATCAACGCTAAAAATCAGAGATTTAGATCAACTAAAAAATAAAATTATAAAGGTTGTAATAATTGTTCTCATCGTTAAATTCTTTGAAAAAGTACTTAAGTTCTCTGAGAATTTCACAACTCCTACGGACATTCTATATTTTGGGCTATCAATCCTTTCTATTTGTATTGGTTACTATTTAATAAACAAAAAATAATTATTTAAAAGTATATCTCTTGAGCTAATCTAAAAGTATTAGCATGAGCTTCAATTATGTCTCTTAGAACTGGTGAGTATCCACCGCCCATACTAACCTGTATAGGAATATTATTAGACTTACAATAGCTTAGAATATATTTATCTCTCTCCTTACATCCATTTATTGACACTGACAATCTTCCAAGTTTATCATTTTCAATTATGTCAACTCCAGATAAATAAAAAATAAAATCTGGCTCGAAATTCTCTATTAGCCTGGGTATTTCGTACTTTATTTTCTTTAAATATTCATTATCCGATGTACCATCAAAAAAGCCATGGTCAAAGTCACTTTTTTCTTTTCGAAATGGATAATTCTTTTCCCCGTGGAAGGAAATGGTAAATACACTTTTATTATTTCTAAATATTTCAGCAGTTCCATTACCTTGGTGTACATCTAAATCTAGTATTAGTATTTTTTTACAATAATTATTTTTTAAAAGAAAATTGGCAGCAATAGCCTGATCATTTAAAAGGCAAAAGGCTTCAGCTCTATTTGTAAAGGCATGATGTGTACCCCCGGCTATATTCATTGAAATACCATATTTTAGCGAATTAAGAGAGCATTCAACAGTTCCTTGAACGATGGTTTTTTCACGTTCAATTAATTTCTCTGACATGGGGAATCCAATTGCTCGAATTTCTTTTCTATCAAGCTGCTGATTTTGTAATTTATCAAAATAAATCTTATCATGTGTAAACAAAACATTTTCTTCACTAATAATTTTAGGTTTGAAAAAGTTATTTTCAACACAAGTATTTTCCATAATTAGCTGTTCTGGGATCAACTCATACTTAATCATTGGAAATCTATGATTTTCCTTTAAAGGATGATTGTATAGAGCATGATGAGCTATTTTGAGCATACTTTTTTATTATTGGAACAAAGTTTGATACATAATCATAAAATATGCCATATGAGAGTTTTAGTTGTTACTTTACTGTTATTATTATCTTTTCAATCATTTTCACAGGATACATTTTCCATAATCGCTGTTGACCCAAACACCGGTGAAGTAGGTGCGGCTGGAGCAACATGTTTATTCAATCAAAATGATGGAATTATTGATATCATTTCAAGCATTATTCCCGGTAAAGGTGGGATTTTATCACAAGCATATGTTTGTGTTCCAAATATAAACTTACAAAATGGAATAGATCAAATGAATAATGGTTTATCCCCTGATGAAATAATAGATTGGTTAGTTGAGAATGACCAATGTAATGCACTTTCATTTTATTACAGGCAATATGGAATAGTTGATTTTGATGAAAATGGAAATGTGAGAACTGCTGGTTATACAGGAACTTTTGCAGACAACTACAAAGAAGATAGACAGGGGGATACTTACAGTATTCAGGGAAACATATTACTGGATCAATCAGTAATTGATAATATGGAAAATAATTTTAATAATACTGAGGGAAGTTTAGCTGAAAAGCTAATGAGCGCTATGCAAGGAGCAAATTTTGCTGGTGCAGACAGTAGGTGTCTTGAGGATGGTACTTCATCTGCTACTGCATTTCTTATTGTATATCAGCCAGAAGACAATTTGGGTGAACCATCTTTAGAACTAAATGTTGGTTCACAACAGCCAGGCGTTGAGCCCATTGACATACTTCAAGAAATGTTTGATAATTATTTATCTCTTGATGAAGATAATGAGCAGGAAATGGTTAGACTATTTCCAAATCCATCAGATGGTGTTGTTAATCTAAATAGCCCAAATATGTATCACATTAATATTTTTGATTCGATTGGCAAAAATGTATTAACAACTTTTGGAAACTCAATTAATATACAATCGCTTGAAAAAGGCACTTATGTTTTCAAATTGAAAAATATTGATACAAATTCAATTTCAACTTATAGAATTGTAAAGCAATAATTCCAAAATTCAGAGTTAATAAAAATGATGTCAAAATATGTGTTTATTTTGTTGTTAGTTTGGGGAATACCTAGTACTTTTTTTCGAAGTAAATTTAGAAAAATAGTATATCAAACAGATGATTGGAAAATCAATATTAAGCCATTATTTTTCAAAGAATTGAAAGCCCTTTTTTTTAATATCTTCCCTGGAAACAATGATTATATTAAGGTTAGAAATCAATATAGGCTATATTTAGTGGTATATTTGTTTTTATTTATAATTTATGTTTTAATCAAATGAAGATGCACTTAAAAAATATATTATTTATTTCGATTATAATTTCAATATGTTTAGGGCTGGGTTTTATTGTAGATAATCCAATTGTAATTAATGCGATCATATTGATCTTTATTATCCATTGGATTTCTTTTATTCCAGCTAATATTTATAAAACCGAAAAATTCTTTGATTTAACCGGAAGCTTAGCATATATATCTGTGGTTTGCTATGTTTTATATTCAAAGAGTAAAAGTTTTGACTCAATCTTTGGTGAAATTATTATTTCAGCGTCTATATTAATCTGGGCTGTAAGATTAGGTAGTTTTTTATTTCTAAGGATTAAAAAAGCAGGAGAGGACAAGAGATTTAGAGAATTTAAAAAATCTTGGTCAAGATGGTTGTTGACATGGACTACTTCTGGTATGTGGGTAACGATATGTTCACTTTGTGCATTAACTGCTATTTCATCTAATTCGGTTATTGAAATAGGTCTGTTATTTTACCTTGGTCTATTCCTTTTTATTACAGGAATCATTATAGAAATTGTTGCAGATCTTCAAAAAACAAAGTTTAGATCTATTCTAACAAATAAAGAAAAGTTTATTTCAACTGGGCTTTGGTCAAAATCGAGACATCCAAATTATTTTGGGGAAATTACTTTGTGGTTTGGAATTTCTATAATGTCATTTTCTAATCTTAATGGATTAGAGTTAATTACTCTTATTTCACCAATTTTTACATATTGGCTTCTTGTATATGTAAGTGGTGTAAATATTTTAGAAAAAAATGGCCAAAAAAAGTGGGGCCATTTAGAATCCTATAAAAAATATATAAAAAATACGCCTAGACTTTTTTTTAAAATTTTTGGTTAATTTTATTCTTAAATTAGCTACCATGATGAAACTTCTATTTATAGCCTTTTTATTTCCAGTTTTCATATTTTCTCAAAACCCTATGATTAAGAAAGAGATGAATCCGATTATGAAGAAAAAAATGGAAATTAAAAAGAAAAAAAATCTTGACTTAAAATCATTTGAAAAAAGAAAGAAAGTTGAAAAGTCAATTATTAGTTTGTGGGAAGAGTATAGTAGAGCATTTGAATATTCTGATTTCGAAAAGATTAAAACATATTTCACATATCCTGTTACATTTTCGTTACTCGGAGATCCAGTTATTGTTAAAAGTGAAAGGGATCTAATTAAATTATACAATCAAATAAGATCCAATGTCCAAGTTGGTTATAAGTACAGCAAATTAGAAAAATCAAGGATAATTTGGATTTCAAAAGATGTCTGCATGCTGGACGCCACAATTTCAAGATTCAACCAAAATTATGATAAAATATTCACTGGTAGAGGAATATACATGTACAAAAGAGTAGAGAATTCATGGAAAATGTTTTCAATGTCTGGAATTGAAACGAAAAATAAAAAATAATATGAAAAAATTCTTTTCTTTTTCTCAGACAATAAGTGGAAAAACCTTTTTTTTAAGAACTTTATTTACTGTAGTCTTATCCTTCCCAATTCTCATTACTTTAATCTCTAAATGGACTTCATATTTCATGTCATTGGGTGATTTTGATATTTCCGATCCATCAATTGAGAATCAGATGGAGATTCAATCTTTTGGTGATGAATTAGCTCAAAAGATTGCCGAAAATCCAGAGTTTTATTTGAATGATTTTATCGATTCTTTCACAATTGGATGGATCTTCATATTCGTTCTTACAATGACACCTCCAATTTGGTTTGGGCTGGCAACTTATTATAAAAGAGTTTCTGCTCTTTTTTATGATCAAAGAAAAGAGATTTTTACTGCTTTAATTCTTTTTGAAATTGTTTCGGATTACATCGTACTAAGTAATTCAGGGATTATAACTACCATAGTTTCATTGATCGGATTAATAATATTTGCATTCATGACTTTTTATAATTCTAAATTTGAAAAACATGAAGGTTAAGTATCTATTCATTGTTTTTTTATTTAACTCATGTCAATCCTTAAAATTTGTAAATAATGAGGTTAAAAATAGTAAATTTAAAAACCAAGAAACAATTGAATTTGTCAACTCTCAAGAGAATATTGATAGGGGCTACCCCTTTTCTGAAGCAACAATTGTAAATGGTATAATATATTTATCAGGTGAAATAGGCACATTACCTAATGGTTCTCTTGTAGCTGGTGGAATTATACAAGAAACTCGTCAAACGCTTAATAATATTAAAAAAAAGTTAGAAAAGATCGGTGGCACAATGGACGATATATTTAAGTGTACTTGTATGCTTTCTGATATAAATGATTGGCCTCTTATGAGTCAAGAGTATAAAAAATTTTTTAATCCTAATAAACTTCCAGCTAGAAGTGCATTTGCGGGGAGCGGCCTAGCTCTAGGAGCTAAACTTGAAATTGAGTGTATGGCCATAAAAAGAGATTAAACTTTGTTAAAAAATAAAACTTTTTGGATTTTTATAATGATATTCGTCCCTCTAATAGGACTGTTATTTAAAGTGTATGCACTTTTTTTAATTCTTCCGCTTGGGTTTTTCTTTAAAAATAGGTCTAACTAAACTCGATCAAAAGAATAAGCAATCCAATTAATATTACAAATAAACCAAAAACCATTTTTAACTTATTGTCAGCCACTTTTTGAGAAAATAATTGTCCTATAAAAATTCCAATTACAGAAATTAATGTAAATGTTAGCAAAAACACCCAATTAATTTCAAGATTTTGAACATCTCCCAAAAATCCAACAAGAGATTTTAATGAAATAATAGCCAAAGATGTAGCAATTGCTACTTTCATTCTCAGGTCTGAAAGAATTACAAGTATAGGAATAATTATAAATCCACCTCCAGCCCCTACTAAACCGGTCAAAAAACCTATAAGTGATCCTTCTGCAAATATTAATAATTTATTTGGAGCAATTGTTTTTGTCTGTTTTAAACCTACAATCGTTTTTGGAGTTCGTTTAATCATAAGAAATCCTGCAACAAGCATCAACAAAGAAAATAATAACATAATTAATTGATCTTTGCTAAGAAATAGTGGTCCCGAATTTATTATTGTTTCAGGAATTAAATGAATAACATATTTTCTGGTCAAATACACAGTAATTACAGCTGAAAATGAAAAGAGTATTGTTGATGAGTAATTTATCAACTTATTTCTTATGTTTTTAATCGAACCAATTAAGGAGGTCGAACCAACAATAAAAAGAGAATATGCGGTAGCTGTGACAGGATTAATTCCAAATAAGTAAACTAGAATCGGTACAGAAAGAATTGAACCACCACTTCCTATTAGCCCTAAAATAAGACCAACCATAAAAGCTCCAAAAAATCCTAACAATTCAAATGTTTCCAATGAAAATATTTAGTTTGTTTATACAAGATAATTGTTAAGATAAGTTTAATATTTTAAAATCTGACCCTCATTTTAAATATCTTTGTTAGAGATTATTTAGAAGAAAATGCAGCACTACAAATTACTATTTATATTTCTTTTTCTATTTGTAAATTCCCTTGCACAAGAAACTGCAATTAAGTCCCTGAAAATAAAATCTTTAGATACAAATAATATAAATAAAGAGAGTTTTAATCTTAACAGGATTAAGCCAATTGGTCTTACTAATAAAGAACAAAAAAGTTTCTTTGACTATAATTTAGATTTTGATATTAATAAAAGTAAACTAGAAATTGATATCACAAATAAAACTGATTTAATAACACCAACTTGGAAAATTCGTCAAACATTTAGTGAAGGTGGTGTAAATAAATCTAAGTTTAGCAAAGATTTTTATTTAGGTGATTTAGAAACTAATTCTGAATATATAATAATCAAATGTAGAGATCATGAATATGTTGATGGTGACAGAATTCGGCTAATGATAAACGGAGCTGTGATACATCCGAATATTTCATTATCATCAATGTTTTATGTAGTGGATGTAGATTTAGATGATGGATATAATAATATTGATTTTATAGCCTTGAACGAAGGGGAGTCAAGCCCTAATACAGCTCAATTAATTGTGCTTGATGAATTTGGAAAGCAACTTTCAAATAAAAAATGGTTGATATCAACTGGTTACAAGGCTAAGCTGGTTGTTTTCAAAAAATAGCTTAGTTGTTGAGCATAACAGGCATTACTAGCATTATAAGTTCCTCATCGTCTGAATATCCATCTAGTGGCTTAAGAATTCCTGCCCTGTTTGGAAGACTCATTTCTAACATAACCTCCTTACAATCTAAATTATTGGTCATTTCAATTAGGAATCTTGAATTAAAACCAATTTCAATATCTTCCCCTTTGTAATCACAGGTTAATCTTTCTTCGGCTTTATTGCTAAAATCAACATCTTCAGCTGAAATATTCAGTTCAGCTCCTGCAATTTTAAGTCTAACCTGATGTGTTGTTTTATTTGAAAAAATTGATACTCTCTTAAGAGAACTAAGCAACAGAGATCTGTCAATTGTTAAAACATTTGGATTTTCTGTTGGAATAACCGCTTCATAGTTTGGGTATTGACCATCGATTAATCTACATATAACGGTTAAACCATCCATATCAAATTTAGCATTTGAATTGTTGTATTCTATTGTCACTTCATGTTCGTAATCTATAATATTTTTTAAAAGGTTTAAAGGTTTTTTTGGCATTATAAATTCTGCTAATGTAGTTGCCTTTAAATCATTTCTCTTGTACTTGACCAGCTTATGAGCATCAGTTGCGACAAAAGTTAAATTATCAGAGCTTAACTGAAAAAAAACACCACTCATAACAGGTCTTAAATCGTCGTTTCCTGAGGCAAATATTGTTGAATTAATAGCCTTTGCCAAAACCATACTTGAAATCTTGGTGCTTGAGGGATTATCCAGAGTTATAGTTTTTGGAAATTGATCACCCTCTGTGTATGCTAAGGCGTATTTTCCATGATTTGAGCTAATTTCAACAGTATTATTATCTTCCACTGTAAAGGTAAGTGGTTGCTCAGGAAATGTTTTTAATGTATCAATCAGAAGTTTTGAGGGTATTGCTACTGAACCCTTGCTAGAGCTATCAACTTCCATAGATGAGATCATTGTGGTTTCAAGGTCACTAGAAGTTATTTTTAATTTAGAACCATCTAAATCAAATAAAAAATGGTCCAAAACTGGAATTGTATTTGAGGTATTTATTACACCTCCAAGAATTTGAAGTTTCTTTAAAAGTGTGTTACTTGAAACAATGAATTTCATATGTTATAATTAGAAATTATAGACAAATATATCATATTGATAAATTATTCTTAAATAAACTTATTAACATAAATGATTCAATTAAATGAAATAGTAACCGAGTCATATATTTTTAGCCCCATCAAAGATGACGCTGTACCTACATTAAGTGGATTACTTCTATATATTGATATTTGAAGAAGATTACTTGAATTAAATACAACTAATCCTTTTCCTTCGTCATTTCGTTCATTTACTGCTTTTTTAAAGTTTACTATGTCGCTATACTTATTGTATATGTTTTTAAACTTATAATTTCTAACTGAAATCTCAAAAGACCTTCCTTTTTGAATTTTTTCAAACACATCTTTTTTTAGATTTGTTACAACATTTCCAAAATTATCAATGTAAATTACACTTGAAACAATTTGATTTAAGTCTTCATTAATAAAAGGTTTCAGGTTTTTTACAGGTTTAATTTTATTGATTTCTTTTCCAACAAGTTCCGGCTTACCTCCTTTAGCCAAATGACATGCTACTTTTGAAAATATTTGTGTGCTTGAATCTATTTGATTTAATTCTTCATGAATATTGATTTCATATATTTTTTCAGGATTAATATTTTGAGACAAGATGCTCAAAATGCCGTTATCAGCAGAGATAAAAAAATGATTATCTAAATAAACTATAATATGTTTTTTTTCTGCAGTCTTTTCAGAATCAACATCAATAATATGTACGGTTTTTTCTGGAAAGCTTTTGTATGAATTTTCTAGTATATATGCAGCTTCCATAATATTAAATGGAGAGACATTATTAGAAACATCAACAATCTTGACTTCGTTATAATTACTGTAAATATCTCCTTTGATTTTTGCAACAAAATGATCTTTGTTTCCGAAATCAGTAATTAGAGTAATAATAGACATTAAATTGTTAATATTTAATAATGTAAGTGGTCATGAAATTACGTATTTTAGATTAAGTAATCTAGTAAAATATATTCAGATTAATAACATTTAAAAATTTGGAAGAAAAAGTAATCAAAATTGAAAGTATTGACCCAAAAGATTTTTTTGGTCCACAGAATAAAAATATAAAGGTTTTAAAAAGCAATTTCCCTAATTTAAAGATTGTCGCTAGGGGAAGTCAAATTAAGGCATATGGTAAATCTGAAGATCTATCAGAATTAGAAATAAGAATTAATAAAATCATCAATTATTTTTTAAAATATAATATTATTTCAGATAACGAAATTGAAACTCTAATAACTAAATCAGATACTGAATTAGAAACATCTGCTGAAAGCCACAAACCAATTTTACATGGCGTCAGTGGAAGGATTATTAAAGCAAGAACATTAAATCAAAGAAAAATAATTGATAGTGTAACTAATAATGACATGGTGTTTGCTATAGGCCCCGCAGGTACAGGAAAAACATATACAGGAATAGCATTAGCGGTTAAAGCTTTGAAAAATAAAAATGTCAAAAGAATAATATTGACAAGACCAGCAATAGAGGCGGGTGAAAATTTAGGTTTTCTTCCTGGTGATCTAAAAGAAAAACTAGATCCATATATGCAACCTTTATATGATTCTTTAAAAGATATGATTCCGTCTGAAAAATTAAAGAAATACATGGAGGATGAAGTCATACAGATAGCCCCTTTAGCCTTTATGCGAGGCAGAACACTTGATAATGCATTTGTGATACTTGATGAAGGGCAAAATACTACACATTCACAAATGAAAATGTTTTTAACAAGAATGGGTAAGAATGCTAAATTTATTATTACTGGAGATCCCGGGCAAGTTGATTTACCAAGAAATGCAATTTCTGGAATTAAAGAAGCTATATTAATTTTGAAAAATACTCCTGGTGTTGGTATTGTTCATTTAGATGAATCTGATGTAATCAGAAATAAACTGGTAAAGAAGATAGTTGATGCGTACAAAAATATCGAAAATAATAGCTAAAAATGTCAGAAACATTAACCAGCTCGGATTTTAATTTTACATTTCAGGAGAAAGTTTATAAGGGTAAAGTGAGAGATGTTTACTACTTAAAAGAAAATATTGTTGTTATGGTTGCTTCGGATAGGATTTCTGCATTTGACGTAGTTATGCCAAGGGGCATACCATTCAAGGGGCAAATCCTAAATCAAATTGCTATTAAAATGATGAATGAAACCAGAGAATTAGTTCCTAATTGGTTGATTAATAGTCCTGACCCTAATGTCTCAGTAGGTCATTTGTGTGATCCTTTCAAAGTTGAGATGGTAATTAGAGGTTATTTGTCAGGTCATGCTGCCAGAGAATATAAAAAAGGTGAAAGGACTCTTTGTGGGGTTAAAATGCCGGATGGAATGAAAGAAAATGATAAATTTCCAGAGCCTATAATTACTCCTGCAACTAAAGCTGAGTTTGGTAAGCATGATGAAGATATTAGTAAACAGGAAATAATCAAAAGAGGTATTGTTAGTTTAGATGATTATGAAATTCTTGAAAAATACACAAGATCACTTTTTAAAAAAGGGTCAGAATTAGCAAATGAGAGAGGTCTAATTTTGGTTGATACTAAATATGAATTTGGAAAGACTAAAGACGGTAAAATTGTTCTAATTGATGAAATACATACTCCAGATTCATCAAGATATTTTTACTCCAACGGATACTCTGAAATACAAATGAAAAATGAACCACAAAAACAATTATCTAAAGAATTTCTAAGACAATGGTTGATTTCTAATAATTTTCAGGGTCTTGAAGGTCAAAATGTCCCTAATATGTCAGACGAATATGTGAAATCGGTTTCCGATAGATATATTGAGTTATATGAAAATATAACGTCTGAAATATTTGTCAAATCTGATTTAAATAATATCAAAAACAGAATATTTACAAACACTGAAAACTACTTAAAAGAATATTTTGAAGTTTGATAAAATTATTTCAGATATATCTTCTTTTGTTTGGAGTTACCCACTTCTTTTTATTTTAATCGGAGGGGGTTTATATCTTTTGTTTGTTTCCAAGTTTCTTCCTTTTAAATATTTTTTTCATGCAATAGATATTGTTAGAGGTAAGTTTAATGATAAAAAATCTGACGGTGAGATTAGTCACTTTCAAGCTCTAACAACTGCACTTTCAGCAACTGTTGGAATGGGTAATATTGCTGGTGTTGCTGTAGCAATCTCAATCGGTGGCCCTGGTGCAATATTTTGGATGTGGGTGAGTGGAATAATTGGAATGTCAACAAAATTTTTCACCTCTGCATTAGCTGTTATGTATCGTGGGCTCGATTCTGCTGGAAAAAAACAGGGTGGTCCGATGTATTTTATTGTAAACGGGTTAGGAAAAAAATGGTTTCCTATGGCAATGTTTTTTAGTTTTTGTGGAATGGTTGGAGCATTACCAGTTTTTAATGTTAATCAGCTAACTCAGGCAATAAATGATATTATTTTGAAGCCAAATGGTTTTGAAGTAAGTCTATTTTCAAACACAATAATTGGATTAATATTAATAATCTTAACATCAATTGTTATACTAGGAGGTTTAAAAAGAATTAGTCGTGTATCCGCTAGACTAATACCTTTTATGGTAGGTGTTTATATAATATCAATCCTTGCTATTTTAATAGTTAATTACAATAATGTTCCTGAATATTTATATTTGATTTTTTACGATGCATTTAATGCAGATTATTACTCAGGTAATTCAGCTCTAGGTGGAGTTTTAGGTGCTTTGATAATACTTGGAATAAGAAGGGGTGCCTTTTCAAATGAAGCCGGCATAGGGATGGCTCCAATGGCACATGGCGCTGCAAAAACAAATAACCCTATTAAAGAGGGTTTTGTTGCTATGTTAGGCCCATTTATTGACACACTGATGGTCTGTACTATGACAGCATTAGCTATTCTTGTAACAGGAGCTTGGAAAACACAGGCTGATGGAGTTTCATTAACAGCTGCAGCTTTTGAATCATCTTTTTCTGGTATTGGAAATTACATTTTACTTGCTTGTGTTTTTGTGTTTAGTATTTCATCTCTATTTTCATATTCTTATTATGGAACTAAATGTCTTTCTTTTATTGCTGGGGATAACAACAAAAAAAAATATAACTACATTTATATTATAAGTATTATGCTTGGAGCTACTACGTCGTTGTCAATGATGATTAATTTAATCGATACGTTTTTTGCATTAATGGCTATCCCGACAATGATTGCAACATTGATTTTGGCACCTAAAGTTTTAAATGAACTAAAAAAATATGAAATCAAAAGATAGATATAATAATTATTGGAGAACAAACATCAAATATGTCTCAACTCTCCTTTCAATCTGGTTTACGTTTTCATTTTTATTTGGTATTATTTTAAAAGATTTTTTAAATCAGTTTTCGATTGCTGGTTTTAAATTAGGATTTTGGTTTGCTCAGCAAGGGTCTATATATGTTTTTGTTATTTTGATTTTTACATATGTTATATTAATGAATAATCTTGATAAGAAATTTGGATTTAAAAAATGAGTATTCAATCTTGGACATATGTTTTAGTAGGAATTACTTTTTCTATTTATATCGCCATCGCAATTTGGTCAAGAGTTCAATCAACTAAGGAATTCTATGTTGCTGGAGGTGGGGTAGGTGCTTGGGCAAATGGTATGGCTACTGCTGCTGATTGGATGAGTGCTGCTTCATTTATTTCAATGGCTGGTATTATTTCCTTTGCTGGTTATGACGGTGCTGTTTATCTGATGGGTTGGACAGGTGGGTATGTTCTTTTAGCCTTGTTGTTGGCTCCATATTTAAGAAAGTTTGGAAAATTTACAGTACCAGAATTTATAGGCGATAGGTACTATTCAAATAATGCTAGGTTAGTTGCCGTATTCTGTGCTTTATTAGTTTCATTTACTTATGTGGCTGGTCAAATGAGGGGAGTTGGAATTGTTTTTTCAAGATTTTTAGAGGTCGACATAAACACAGGTGTAATTATAGGCATGTTAATCGTTCTTTTTTATGCTGTTTTAGGAGGAATGAAGGGAATAACATATACTCAGGTTGCTCAGTATTGTGTTTTGATATTTGCTTTTATGGTACCAGCAATTTTTATTTCTATACAAATGACAGGAAATCCAATACCTCAACTAGGTTTCGGAAGTGAAATATCAGATGGATCGTCAACTTATCTTCTAGATAAACTGGATAATCTAAATGTTGAATTAGGTTTTAACGAATATACTGATAACACAAAACCTTTGATAGATATTTTTGCAATCACATTAGCTTTAATGGTTGGCACAGCTGGTTTACCACATGTTATTGTAAGGTTTTTTACCGTAAAAAAAGTGGCAGATGCTAGAAAATCTGCAGGTATAGCACTGCTATTGATAGCAATACTATACACTACAGCTCCAGCAGTAGCTGCTTTTGCAAGAACAAATTTACTTGAAACAATTTCTACAAAATCTTATAAAGACATACCTCAATGGTTTAAAAAATGGGAAAACACAGGATTAATAATATTTGATGATTTAGATAATGATGGTATGATTGATTACACTAATGATGATTCAAATGAATTATATGTTGACAGAGATATCATGGTTTTGGCCAATCCAGAAATAGCTAATTTACCCAATTGGGTTGTTGCCCTTGTTGCTGCTGGTGGATTAGCTGCCGCTTTGTCTACAGCTGCCGGTCTTTTACTTGTTATTTCTGCATCTGTTTCTCATGATCTTATTAAAAGAGTATATTATCCAGAAATAAGTGAAAAAGGCGAATTGGTAGCTGCAAGAATTTCTGCTTTTTTTGCAGTTTGTATAGCAGGATACTTTGGAATTAACCCACCTGGTTTTGTTGCCGCTGTTGTTGCTTTAGCTTTTGGTTTAGCTGCTGCATCTTTTTTTCCTGCAATTGTAATGGGAATTTTTTATAAAAAAATGAATAAGGAGGGAGCAATTTGCGGAATGCTCGCAGGAATTGGGTTGATGTTGTTTTACATGCTAAAGTTTAAATTTGACTTCTTTGGAGGTGGTTTGTCTGAAGATTATTGGTTTGGAATTTCACCTGAGGGATTCGGAAGTGTTGCCATGATATTGAATTTTATAGTTTCTTTTGCTGTGATGAAGTTTACTTCACCAACCCCAAAAAAAATAAAAGATATAGTAGATAACATAAGAATTCCTGAAAATGAGTAGATATAACATAGACAGCCCAGAGAAATATTCTCAATTATATAAAGAGTCTGTTAATGAACCAGAGGTTTTTTGGTCTGAACTAGCTTCAAATAACTTTTTATGGGAAGCAAAATGGTCAAAAGTTTTGGATTGGGATTTTAGAAAAGCTAAAGTTTCATGGTTTAAAGATGCCAAATTGAATATTACAATTAATTGCCTTGATAGACACGTAAAAAATCATCCCGATAAAACTGCAATAATTTTTGAGCCAAACAACCCTAATGAAGAATATAAATCATACTCCTATTCAGAATTATTAGCAGAGGTCTGTAAAATGGCTAATGTTTTGAAGTCATTAGGTGTTAAAAAAGGGGATAGGGTTTGTATTTATTTGCCAATGATTCCTGAATTGGCATTTTCTGTTCTTGCCTGTGCTAGAATTGGTGCAATTCATTCAGTTGTTTTTGCTGGTTTTTCATCTGATGCCTTAGCCACAAGGATAGATGATTGTAAGAGCAGTATAATTATAACTTCAGATGGTTCATTTAGAGGTGAAAAAATTTTAAATCTTAAAAAAATTGTAGATGACGCATTAGAAATGTGTAAATCTGATCAAAAAGTTTTACTGGTAAAAAGAACTAATGAATCTGTTAATATTAACAGTAAAAGAGATTTTTTATTAGATGATTTGATTATTGATGCTGATAATTTCTGTGACGCTGAAATCATGGATGCAGAAGACCCATTATTTATTTTATACACATCAGGGTCTACAGGAAAACCCAAAGGGATGGTTCATACATGTGGTGGCTACATGGTATACACATCATTTACATTTAAAAATGTTTTTCAATATGATGATGGAGATATTTATTGGTGCACTGCAGACATAGGATGGATTACTGGTCATAGTTACATATTGTATGGTCCATTATCAAACGGAGCAACAACAATTATGTTTGAAGGTATTCCTAGTTTTCCTAGTTACAGTAGGTTTTGGCAAATAGTTGAAAAATTTGGAGTAAATCAATTTTATACAGCTCCAACTGCAATTAGAGCTTTGGCAAAACAAGGGAGTAGCTTTCTTAAAAACTGTGATCTTTCATCATTAAAGGTTCTTGGCACAGTTGGTGAACCTATAAATGTGGAGGCATGGCAATGGTATAATAAATATGTTGGAAGGAATAATTGCCCCATTGTAGATACATGGTGGCAAACTGAAACAGGTGGTATATTGATATCGTCAATTCCAAAAGTAATTCCAGATAAGCCAACTTTTGCAACAAAACCGTTTATAGGAATTCAACCGATATTATTAGATGAAAAGGGTGATGAATTGAAAGAATTTAACACTGTAGGTAAATTATGTATTCAATATCCATGGCCATCTATAGCAAGAACAATATGGGGAGATCATAAAAGATATATTAATACTTATTTTTCTGCCTTTGAAAATAAATATTTTACAGGTGATGGCGCATTTAGAGACGAGGATGGTAATTTTAGAATAACTGGAAGAGTTGATGATGTAATCATTGTTTCAGGCCATAATCTTGGTACTGCGCCAATAGAAGATGCGATTAATGAACACGAATTAGTTGCAGAGTCTGCAATTGTAGGTTTTCCACATGAAATTAAAGGAAATGCTTTATATGGTTTTATTACTCTAAAACAAGAACATGAAAACCTAGACGATATTAAAAAAGAAATTAATATTTTAATTTCTAAAAAAATTGGCCCTATTGCTAAATTAGATAAGATTCAAATAACTAATGGGCTACCGAAAACCAGATCTGGTAAAATTATGAGAAGGATTCTGAGAAAGATCGCTTCAAAGGAATTTAATAACTTAGGGGATATTAGCACCTTGTTAAATCCGGATGTTGTCAAGGAAATTATTGATAATTCTCTCTAGTTATTTTTAAAATTGCTTCAAAAACATCTTTGTAGTAATTCTTATTTTTTCCTATGAAAATATCTCTATTATTTTGGTTTAGCAGCAAATCCATTTCCATTAATGAAATTAACTTTAAATCATCAACTTCATCATTTTTATAATTTAGATTTATTTTGACTTCATCAATTTTTAGAATATATGTGTGGTGAAACTCTCTGTCAATTATCTTACGATGAATGCTTTCACTTGTATAGATGCCGAGTTTTAATAAATCCTTTTCTTTGATATGTATGCCTGTTTCTTCAAATGTTTCTCTAATGGCGGCCGATTTAATATCTTCTTTGTATCCAATATGTCCTGCTACTGAAACATCCCAAACACCGGGGTTTAATTTCTTTTTGGTTGACCTTTTCTGAATTAGCACATTTCCTTTTTCGCTGAAAATCCACACATGAACTGTTGCATGAAATAAGCCTTTTTTATGAATATATGACTTGGTTGCTTTTTTGCCAGTTTTTTTCCCACTAGAAGAATATATCTCTAATAATTCCTCTCTCATTATGAAATTTAAATATTTATTTAAAGTAGCTAAAGTCTTCTCCAGACTTAATGTTAAGCACTGTATTATAAATCAATTTGATTACATTTTCAACATCATTTTTATGAACCATTTCAACAGTTGTATGCATATATCTAAGTGGTAGAGATATCAATGCTGATGGAACTCCACCATTACTGTAGGCAAAAGCATCAGTATCAGTACCTGTATAACGACTAGAGGCAGCTCTTTGAAAAGGGATTTTATTCTTTTTTGCAGTATTAATTATTAAATCTCTAAGTTTTTGTTGAACTGCTGGAGCATATGTTACTACTGGGCCTTTATTGAGCTCACAATAGCCTTGTTTCTTTTGATTTATCATTGGAGTTGTAGTGTCATGCGTAACATCTGTAACAATTGCAACATTTGGCTTTATTGTCTGTGTTATCATTTCAGCTCCTCTTAGACCAACTTCCTCCTGAACAGAGTTAGTGACATATAAGCCAAAGGGTAATTTTTTCTTATTTTCTTTAATCAGCCTGGCTACCTCAGCAATCATAAAACCTCCGATTCTATTATCGAGGGCACGACATACAAAATTATCCTTATTTAAAATATGAAATGGATCAGGGTAAGTTATTACACATCCAACATGAACACCAAGTTTTTCAACATCCTTTTTGTTTTTGCATCCAATATCAATAAAGATATTCTCTAATTTAGGAGGTTCTTCTTTTGTGGCTAATCTGGTATGTATCGCAGGCCATCCAAAAACCCCTTTAACTATTCCTTTTTCAGTATGTATATTAACAATTTTGCTTGGAGCAATTTGGTGATCGCTTCCTCCGTTTCTTATAACTGATATTAGACCTTTATCAGAAATATAATTAACATACCAAGAAATCTCATCTGAATGCCCTTCGATAACAACTTTATATTCGTGATCTGGGTTTATAACAGCTACAGCTGAACCGTAAGTGTCTGTTATAAATTCATCTGCATATGGTTTTAAATAGTCCATCCAAATTTTCTGACCTTCCCATTCATACCCAGTTGGAGAGGCATTATTTAAATATTTTTCAAGAAATTGCATTGACTTTTTGTTTAATATGCTCTTGCTACTCATTTCGATTTGATTTTTAATATTATATATGTAAAAATAATAATGATTTCCTTATTTATTATATATAATTTTATCAATTATTAAATAATTATTTTTAATTGAAACAATTCCTATTTTTACTGGTCTTTTTTACAATTGTAAATACTTACACTCAACAGATTGAAAATGATTCAATATCTGAATATATAAGAATTTCAGGTGACACAATAGTTAAAGGTTCAATCGGGTTAAATGAGGTTTTATTATTACCAAAAAGACCATTTTATAATTCTGATCAAATTAGAAAATATATAATCCTAAAAAGAAAAACTTTAAAGGTTTATCCTTATTCCATAATGGCTTCAGATAGGTTAAATAGTCTTAATGAAAGATTGGATCTAATAAAAACTAAGAGAGGAAAAAAGAGATATACAAAAATGGTCCAAAAATTTTTAGAGGACGAATTAACTCCAGAGCTAAGTAAGTTTACTCAGTCTGAGGGTAGAATTTTAATAAAATTAATTCATCGTCAAACTGGGATATCAACCTTTGATTTAGTAAAGCAATTAAGAAATGGTTTAAGGGCGTTTTTTTATAATACTACTGCTAAGTTTTTCAATATGAATTTAAAAAGTGAGTTTTTGCCAGAAACTAATATTGAAGATTATTACATAGAGGATATAGTACAAAGATCAGTCAGAGATAATCTGATAGAATATAGGGAGCCAGCTAAAGCTCATGATTTATTTAAATTGAAAAGTTTGTGGGATGAGCAGAAAAACAAATAAGAATATGAGTGAAAATTTTAAAATGATTGCTAAGACTTTTTATGGTTTTGAAGATATCCTTTCCGAGGAATTACTTGCTTTAGGTGCGCAAAAAATAAATAAAGGAAATAGAAATGTAAGCTTTTATGGTGATAAAGGTTTTTTATATAAATCTAACCTTAGTTTAAGAACTGCATTAAAAATACTTAAACCTGTATGTGAATTTAGGTTTAAAGATATAAATGAATATTATGATAATATTTATAATTTTAAATGGGAGGATTATATAGGTCCAACCGGATCATTTTTAATAAATTCTGTTGTTTTTCATTCACATGTTTTTAATAATTCAAAATTCACATCATTAAAAGCAAAGGATGCTATTGTCGATCGTTTTAGAGATAAATTTAAGAAAAGACCCAGCATAATCTCATTCAATCCTGAACTTAGGATAGAAATACATGTTAATAGAAACACCTGTACTATTTCCTTGGATAGTTCTGGTGAATCGCTTCACAAAAGAGGTTATAAAAAATATAATTCCGCTGCCCCCTTGAATGAAGTTCTTGCTGCTGGAATAGTTCTAATGTCAAAATGGGATAAAAAGTCTGACTTGTTAGATCCAATGTGCGGAACAGGAACTTTTCTTATAGAAGCTGCAATGATTGCAAAAAATATTGCCCCTAACTTAAATAGGATTTCATTTGCATTTGAAAAATGGAAAGATTGGGATAATGAATTATTTGAAATAATTGAAGAATCTGTAAGAAGTAAAGAGATTGATTTTGATTATAAATTATACGGTTTTGATATTTCAAATGCAATTGTGAAAAAAGCTCAAAAAAATATTGAAGTTTCTGAAATTGATATTGATATTGAAATTGTAAAAAAAGATTTTTTAAACTCTAAAAAAACAGATGAAGATAAGTTGCATATATTAATTAATCCGCCATATGATAAGAGGATATCAACAGATGTTAATGTATTGTATAAAAAAATTGGAGATACTCTAAAGAATAATTACTTGTATTCTGATGTTTGGATAATAACAGCAAATTTAGAAGCTATTAAATCAATAGGTTTAAGGTCTAATAAGAAAATTAAGTTATATAACTCTAATCTTGAATCAAGGTTATTAAATTATGCTATTTACCCTGGAACAAAAAAAAATAAAAACTGATTATTTTTTTACTACAGGAATAAGATAAGAAATGCTGTAGCTAAATCCAGCACCTAAGTTAGAGCTGTCATATGTTCTATTAAATCCAGGAACATACAAATTTGTAATACCTTGTTTATTATTTTGTTTTAAGATGTTCTTAAGTTGTAATTCAAAACCAAGAAAAAGATTATTTAATATCTCAGTCTTAAGTCCAAATACTAGCTCAAGCCAAAAAGCTTTTAAATCGGTTAGATTTACTGCTTCTGTAATGATTGATTCTCCCCAATAGATGCTACTGGTATTGTAAATTGTATAGCTATTTAACCTTTGATCAAATTGACTAAATCCTAAATTAAAACCAGAGTAAACAATATTTTGAGTTCTAATATCATTATTTAATTTAAAATTAACACCACATTTTAAATAGGTGCCCTTTACTATTGAATTTAAATAATAATTACTGATTATTTTTTCCTCATTCCCTAATTCTGAAAAAATATATAGTGATTCCTTTAATCTTATGTCGCCACTTATTGATAATCCAGTATAATCATTATCAGTAGCAGATTTAATAATTTTCTGAATATCAATTCCAGCTCGAATACCAAACTTTTCGATTGTATCATTTGTGCTAGCTGAAAAACTGTTAAATGTTAATGTTAAAATAATGCTAGTGAAGAATCTTGACATGGGATTGATTTTCATTAGTTACAGAACTATTTAAAATGATGAGCTCAGAAATCCAATTTGTGGGTCCAGGAGTATCTAATGGGTCATGGGGTAGAGCAATTGATAAATTGTAATTATTTATAAAACCACATGCTCTTGAAATGAAAGTTTCATTAATTTCATAGTCAAAATAAACGTGGTTTGGCAAGCCGCTTGGAATTACGGTTACATCCCCAGAGAAATCTTTACAAAACTTAAAATTTGATACGGATTCATCATCTCTTAGTGGGATTGCAATAGAATCAGTATTTATGCCATTTATTTCACTTATCAACATTAGCTCATTATTTTTAACAATATATACCCCAAGACTTTCAATATTTTTTCTTTCTTCCGGATTTTCTTCATCATAAAAAGTAACTATAAGCCGGGGAGTTGTTAATGTTGATTCAGGACAAATATCATCACTTTCACAATTATATATTGTGAGAATAATTAAAAATAAAACTAAATATTTATTCATTTATATTTTTTCTAAAAGTACAACATTTTCTACGTGGTATGTCTGGGGGAACATGTCAATTGCTTGTGTAATTTTCAAGTTATAAAAATCCCTTAGTTCGTAAATATCTCTTGCCTGGGTTGAACTATTGCAGCTAACATAAATAATTTTATCTGGTGAAAGCTTTATTATTGATTTTATAACCGATTTTTCTAATCCATTTCTAGGAGGGTCAACAATAATAATATCAGGTTTTTTTATTCCTCTAATTGGATTCGCGATAATATCTTTTACATCCCCATGTATAAATTTACAATTTGATATATTATTTAACTTTAAGTTAGATTTTGCAGCTTGGACAGCATCCTCAACAGTCTCAATGCCAATTATTTTTTTTGCCTCTTTAGAAAGGAACAATGAAATAGTGCCAATTCCGGAATACAAATCATAGACTATCTCATTTCCTTTGAGATTTGCAAAACTCTTAACTATTTTATAAAGTTTATTGGTTTGAAAGGAATTTGTTTGAAAGAATGATTTGGCAGATATTTTAAATAAAAGTTTGCCTATTTTTTCAGTTATATAATTTTTACCGCTAAAGCAAAGTACCTCAAGATCATAAATTGTATCGTTAGGTTTACTGTTGATAACATACATTATCGAAGTAATTTGATCAAACTCATTTTTAATTAATTCTAAAAGATTCTCGACCTTTTTTGAGTATTTGTAGAATTGAATTAATACCATTATTTCATTTGTGGTTGTTGTTCTGATCATCAAGTTTCTTATGTCTCCATTTTGATTTTTAAGATCAAAAAACTCTAAATTAAGTTCTAATGCTTTTCGTTTTGTGTAGTTTCTGATTTTATTTGAAATGTTAGTTTGAAGATAGCATTTATCAATATCAATAACCTTACTCCACATTCCTGATTTATGAAAACCTAGAGCATTTTTATCTAAAATATCCACTTCTTCTCTTATCTCCTTTTCGGTTATCCATCTTGAATTACTAAAAGAAAATTCCATCTTATTTCTGTAGTAATACCTTTTATCGGATTTAACGATGGGGAGTTTTTTATAAGATCCAATCTTACCAATTCTGCTTAAATTTTCATTTACTTCTTTGTCCTTGTATATCAATTGTTCTTCATAATCCATGTTTTGCCAACTGCATCCTCCGCAAAGTTCAAAATGTGAGCATTTTGGATCTCTTCTTTTGGGAGAGTATTTATGATATTTAATAATGTCGCCTTCTAAATACGATTTTCTTTTCTTCCTTACTCTGATGTCAACAATATCACCAGGGACACCATTTTTTGTAAAAATTATTTTCTCTCCTTCTTTTTTGGATATAGATTTTCCAAGTGAACCTGCATCAGTTAGTTCAATATTTTCTAAAACAATATTTCTTTTATTTCTACCCACTCTAAACTAATTGTCACTAAATATAATTCATTAAATTTGGACTAAAATAGAACTATCAAAAAATTAATACAATGTTAACTTCAAAAAGCATAATTGATCTAGAGTATAAGTATGGTGCGCATAATTATCATCCGCTTCCTGTTGTTTTAGAAAAAGGTGAAGGAGTTTTTTTGTGGGACGTAGAAGGGAAGAAGTATTATGATTTTTTATCTGCCTATTCAGCAGTTAATCAAGGACATTGTCATCCTGAGATAATCTCTGCACTAGTTAATCAGTCAAATAAACTAACCTTAACATCAAGAGCATTTCATAATAATATTTTAGGTCAATATGAGAAATTTATCACTGAATTTTTTGGATATGATAAAGTATTGCCAATGAATACTGGCGTAGAAGGTGGTGAAACTGCGGTTAAATTAGCAAGAAAATGGGGTTATGAAGTTAAAAAGGTTGCCGATGATTCCGCAAAAATTATTTTTGTTGAAGGAAATTTTTGGGGTAGAACCTTAGGGGCAATTTCCTCTTCAACTGATCCCAGTAGCACTAATGGTTTTGGTCCGTTTATGCCGGGCTATGAAATTATACCTTATAATGACATAGAATCACTTAAGGATTCTTTAAAAGATCCAAATGTAGTTGCTTTTATGGTTGAGCCAATTCAAGGAGAAGCTGGAGTTGTAGTTCCTGATGACGATTATTTAAAGAAAGCATATGATTTGTGTAAAGAATCAAATGTTTTATTTATTGCAGATGAAGTTCAAACTGGTATTGGTAGAACAGGGAAAATGCTTTGTTGCGAACATCACGGATTCAAGCCTGATATATTAATTTTAGGAAAGGCTCTTTCTGGTGGTGTATTTCCAGTTTCTGCAATATTAGCACCTGATGAAGTCATGCTTACAATTAAACCTGGTGAACACGGTTCTACCTTTGGTGGTAATCCAGTCGCTTGTGAAGTAGCTATGGCTGCATTGAAGGTTATTAGAGATGAGAAATTAGCTGAAAATGCAGATAAAATGGGAGTTATTTTCAGAGAAAGGCTACAATTATATATTGATGGGAGTAAAATTGTCGAAAAAATCAGGGGAAAAGGATTGTTAAATGCTATTGTAATAAATGATGAAGAGAATAGTGATATTGCTTGGAATATGTGTTTAAAAATGGCTCAAAATGGGTTACTTGCTAAGCCCACACATGGCAATATAATTAGATTTGCACCTCCCTTGATTATAAATGAGGAACAGCTAAGCGATTGTATTGATATAATTATATCCTCTCTCAAAGATTTTGAATAATAATTTAATAAATTAGTATAGCTAACCAATCGATATGTCTACAATTTATCTTGACAATGCTGCTACTACAAGGGTAAGAGAAGAGGTGGTTGGTGTAATTTCTTCGATCATTAAAAATGAATACGGAAACCCCTCATCTACACATAGTCATGGTAGGTCATCTAAATCTTTAATTGAGTCTTCAAGAAAAGAAATTGCAGATATTTTAAATGTAAAATCATCTGAAATAATATTTACATCTGGCGGTACGGAAGGAGATAATATGATTATCAGAAATTGCGTTCATAATTTAGGTGTTTCTCACTTAATAACAACAAAGATCGAGCATCATGCCGTAACTCATACTATTGATGATCTTGTCAGCTCAAATGATATTAAGGTTTCATATGTAAAGGTATCAAAATCAGGTCATGTTAATTTAAATGATTTAGAAGAAATATTAAAAAGATCTGATGAAAAATCTCTGGTTAGCCTAATGCACATAAACAATGAAATTGGAAATATCACTGATATTCAATTGGTTTCTGAAATTTGTCAAAAATATAATTCTTTATTTCATAGTGATACGGTGCAATCTGTTGGACATTATGATTTAGATTTTGAAAAAATAAAAGTTGATTTTTTTGTGGCAAGTGCTCATAAATTTCATGGCCCTAAGGGTGTTGGATTTGTATTCGTAAGAAAAAATACAAACTTAGGATCATATATTACGGGTGGCATGCAGGAGAAGGGGCTTAGAGCAGGAACTGAGTCAGTTCATAATATAGTTGGGATGTCAGAAGCATTAAAAATTTCAACTAAAAATCTCAAATCTGAAAAAGAATATATAACTGAATTAAAAACCTACTTTATTTCTGAACTAAAAAATAAGGTAAAAAATGTTAGATTCAATGGTCTATGTGAGGATTTGAATAAGTCAACTTACACATTGGTCAATATATTATTACCATTTGAGCGTAATATTGGAGGGTTGTTTATGTTTAAATTAGATATGAAAGGAATTGCCTGCTCCAAAGGAAGTGCTTGTCAGAGTGGGAGTGATACTGGCTCACATGTTCTAAAAGAAATACAGAATAAAGAAGATAACAAGAAGGTGTCTTTAAGATTTTCATTTAGTATTTATAATACAAAGGATGAGCTTGACTTTGTCATCGATCAAATCAATGATTTGATGAATTAGAATTTAATATCCATATTAAGATTAAATATTCTTGGACTAAGATAGTTTGGAATACTGTATTGCCTTTTTGAGTAAACATCTCTCACCCATGTATTTGTAATTGTATTTTGCATGTTAAACATATTAAATATCTCAAAACCAATTGACACTTCCTCAACGTTAAAAAGTTTTTTAGGATTAGCAATCAAATACATAATTCCTATATCGGCTCTCTTATAATCTGGTAATCTGTTTTGATATTCATAAGGGTCTGCATAGCTAGGTGAGCCACCAGGTAATCCAGTATTGTATATCAAATTGATAAACATCTTTAAATTAGGCATATTGGGGACATAATCTTGAAATAAAACCCCGAATTTTAATCTTTGATCAGTTGGTCTTGAAATATAACCTCTATCATCAATATTTTCTTCAGTTTTCAAGTATCCAAAACTAAACCATGATTCGGTTCCTTTAACAAACTCTCCATTTAACCTTAAATCTAATCCATAGGCGTATCCAAATGCATTATTATTAGCCACATACCTGATTCTTACATTATCAATAGTATAAGTATTTAAATCATCCAAATACTTAAAATACAGTTCAGAGTTTAATCTAAAAGGTCTATTCCATAAATCAAATCTATACTCATTTGACAATACATAATGTGTTGATTTTTGAGCTTTTAAAGAGGGGTTAATTTCACCGGAAAAACTTCTCAGTTCTTTATAGAATGGTGGTTGGTAATATATACCATATTTTAAATTGAAAATCATTTTTGGATTCCAGCTTGGCACATATCCAATTTGAAATCTTGGGCTTATCACTGTTTTGTTTTTGACATCATTTGACCAATCTTCACTGGAATTTAACGACCAATTGTGTGCTCTAATACCAAGGTTGTAATAAATTTTATTGTTGTTTATATAGCTTTCACTTTCCCATTGGGAATAAAATTGGATTCTCTCTATTGAAGTGTCAATTGTAGATCGAATATTCTGAAATGGTACTATAGGTCCCTCATTAGCTTCATAAGGTTGTTCAGAAATATTAGTAATGAAGGGTGGGTCAATGAAATAACCAGCAGAATCAATAACTTCCCACTCAACAATTCTGTCACTTATATTTTCTTTTGTGAATTTAAAAGAGAAATTGAATTCGTTTTTCTTTCTTATTAATTTAAGTTTAGACTCAATATTAAAAATTTGAGCATTTAAATCATTTCTAGCATGATTGAGTTGACTTCCAACTCCCTGGCTAAATTCTACTTCTCCTAAATCCTCACTGCCAATATTTGTATTCACCTCAGCAAGGTTGTATTGTGCGAGTATGTCAAAATACTCTTTTTCAGAAGTATTGTAAAATGATGAGTTTATTGTATAGGTATCTCGTTGATTTGGTTTGTAATCAACGGAGATAGAGTTAAAAAAAGTAGCATATCTATCTTTTTCTTCTCCGTCATAAAATATTATTAATGCTAGTGGATCATCAAGTGTTCCAAAGTTAGTTTGCCTATTTAAGGGCTTAAAATTGTATCTATTTAATGAAAAATTTGTGAGAGTCGATATACTAAGTCTTGGATTAACCGATAGTCTTAAATGGTTTTGTAAATCAAAAAATGAAGGTTTAAAGTTTGAGTTTGTTTCTTTTGAGTTGACTAATAAGCTGTTGTCCCTATATCTTAATCCAAGTATATTTGAAATATTTTTATCTTTTGAAATATTTTCTGAAGTAAAGCTACCACCTAAAAAACTCGTATTAATTCTATACTGATTTGAATCTGGAGATTTATATTTAATATCCAAAACGGATGACATCTTATCCCCATATTTCGCTTCAAATCCACCAGAAGAAAATTTTATATCATCAGTCATTTCTGAATTAACAAAACTTAAACCTTCTTGTTGACCAGATCTTATTAAAAATGGCCTGTAAATTTCAATCCCATTTACATATACAAGATTTTCATCAAAATTTCCACCCCTAACTGAGTATTGTGTGCTCATTTCATTATTAATACTTACTCCAGGAAGAGTTTTTAAAATATTTTCAATTCCAGGCTGTACTCCTTTAATGTCTCTTAGTTTTTCAGGGGGTATATTTTGAATAGACTTTAAATCTTCTCTTCTAGTTGTATTCAAAATAACTTCTGAGATTTGTTCAAATTTGGTGCTTAAAACCGGATTAAATTCAAGCGTTTCATTTTTAGATAATTTAACTGTAATTTGAAGTCTTTTATGATTTATATGAGTAAAGACAATATTGATATTTTTTTCTGACTCAACTTCAATTTTGTAATATCCGTCAACATCACTGATTGAGCCTTTATCATCAAATTGAATATTAACATCTTTTATTGGAAAATTTTCTTCATTTAATATCAAACCTGTAATAACAGCTTCTTGCGAAAAAAAAGAAGAGTACACAAGACACAATAAAATGAGTACAAAATTTTTCATTTTTTTACTGTTCTAAAAAAAACTTTCTCTAAAAGTTTAGCATTACCCACATTATCAGTAACATTAACTTTTAATATATTTTTAGCTTCAGAATTGTTGATATTATCATCAAAATCATAGGTTAAAATTCCTTTTATTGGGTTGTATTCTAAAAGAATCCACTTGTCATTTAATGTTCCTCTATATGAGCTAATTCCCGAATTTTTATCACTTATTTTTATTTGTAATTTATCATTGTTTGAAATCCATTGATTATTTTTTACATCAATTAAATTTACAGTTGGCGGAATTGAATCAACTTTTATCATATAATCACCCAAAAGTTTAATATCAGCTGTTAGTTTACCATTTTTTAAGTTATTAGAAACAAAAGAAGATTTATCGTCTTTTTCAAGCTTGGCAATATAAGTTTTGTTTGCTAACGAATCATTATAACGGTCTGTATTAAATTTAATTGTTATTTCTTTAAGAACAGGAATTGAATCTTCATCGATTGATAAAATATTATCTCTTTCAATAATTTCAATTTCTTTATCAGCGTAGAAAGTATTATCATTTAATTTAACAGATGAACTAGCAAATAATAAATTGTACACACTATCCTTATTGATAGAATAAATATTTTCTGATTTTAACCCATTAGTTCTATAATTTGTTTTTTCCTTCCAAAGTATAGGAACCAAGATTTCAGTGTAATTTTTATTGTAATCAAATAGACGAATAGCATATAAGTAAACTTGATCCTGATTTTTTATGTTTATAATTCCATTTCCAAGAGATCTGTTATACATATTTAGAGGATTATAGTCTTCAATATAAAGTTTCTGTATTCTGATTTTTTTATTCTTGTATGAAGCATAATCAATAAACGTGTTTATATGTCTCCATTCATCATAAGAAAATGAATTCAAATTCATATCAAAAACTTCTTCACCATCTAAGTTTATTTTTATTTCAGATAAACCCATTTTATTCCATGTATTATTCATTCTATCATAGGAGTTTACACCAAACCCTATCAAGCCACTTGTATTAAGGGTGTCAGAAATAAAAAGTTTATCAGAAATCTTTGTAATTTTTAGATTTTTAAAGCTTGAGTTTGAACCACTAATTGAATTTTGTGGAATTTCTTTGTAATGTAAACTAAGTACTACAGGAGGTATTGTATCTAAAATAGGGTAGTTCTTATATTCTAATGGATTTATCGGCCTGTCTTTTTCATCTCGAAGCTCGTAATGTAGGTGTGGGCCATAACTTCTTCCCGTATTACCGCTGTAGCCAATTAACTCCTTTTCAGAAATTCTAATTTCATTTTCTTTTGGATATACTCTAAAGGTGTATGACTCGTAAGAATATTGAATTTCTTTTACAATTTTTTCAATTTTAGGAGAATACTTTTTTAGATGTGCATAAACAGATGATTGACCATTATCATGTTTGATATATAATGCTTTTCCATAACCACCATGAGTAATCTGGATTCTGCTTACATAACCACCCCCAATTGAATATACATTAAAGCCCTCAGTCCCCTTTGTTTTTATATCAATACCTGCATGAAAATGGTTTGGTCGTAACTCGGCAAAAGTACCTGAAAGAATTATTGGTATATCAAGTGGATAGTCTCCAGAGTTTTGGGAATATATTATTGAATTTAACAGAAAAAATATTGTCAATAAATAATATCTCATCGAAATCTAAAATAACATATAATTGTAATTAATAAATGAAAAACTCAGAAAATTTAAAATTGAATGTTAAATTTGTAAGGATAGTATTGATGATGTGAAAAAAATTCAGGATTTGTTGTTTGATTTAGAAAAAAAAGTTGAGTCTATTTTAGCTGAGCTTTCAAAGTTGAAGAATGAAAAAAATGATTTATTAGATAAGAATCAAATGCTGATTAATGAAAAGAATGAATTGAATGCAGAATTTATATTACTTGATGAAAGATTTAAGGCTTTAAAAATTGCAAATACTATTTCAGGTAGTGAAAATAATATTAATGAAACAAGAAGTGAGATTGACTCACTTATTAGAGAAATAGATACATGTATTTCTCAATTATCAGACTAGAAAATGAGTGATAAGCTCAAAATTAAGTTGTCAGTTGCTAACAGGATTTATCCTTTAACTATTGATCCATCTCAGGAGGAAGGTTTAAGGATAGCTTCTCAGCAAATTAATAGTCTGATAAAAAAATTTGAACAGAATTATTCTGTTCGTGATAAGCAAGATGCTCTAGCGATGTGTGCGCTTCAGATTGCTTCAAGTAAGAAACAAAGTTCTTTAAATGAAGAAATATTTATTAATGACATAGAGGATAGATTATCCAAGATGATAAATATTCTTGATGATAAGAAATAAGTTCTTTACATAATATTATAAAACTACCTACATTAGTTTTTTTTGTAAACTCAACGCTAATTAATTATAAAGGGTGAGTTTAGGTTGTTAAATCGTGCTGAAATTTTATTCAGATTTTTGATCAGTCTTGTAGCCCTAATCCTGTTTAACTGGAGTTTAAATAAAAAAGCTTTTGTAGGTTTTTTTTAAAAAAATTTTAAAAAATGGAAATATCAACAACCTTACTTATTTGTGTATTAATTGGATTTATTATTGGAATGATTATAATGCGGTTTATTAATAAAAATAAGTCTATTGGTTTATTGAATGATGCTAAAAAAGAAGCAGAAAAAATTATCGAATCTGCAAATGAAAAAGGGGATAACATTAAAAACAACAAAATTATTAAAGCAAAAGAAAAATTCCTGGAATTAAAGTCTGAGCATGAAAAAATTATTTTTTCAAGAGAAGATAAAATAATGGCCATTGAAAGAGAAATTTCATCTAAAGAATCACAAGTAGATAGTATAATAAAGAAAAATCAGGCCTTAAATTCGGATTTGGAAAAAAGACACCTTGAAGTTCAGGATAAGATCAACATATTGGAAAACAAAACAAAGGAGGTTGAAAAGGTCAGAAAAAATCAAATTAAACAACTAGAATTAATTTCTGGTCTCTCACAAAAAGAAGCAAAAGATAGTCTATTAGAGTCTCTTAAAAAGGATGCAGAAAATGATGCGTTAGTTTACGTAAAAGAAAAGATGGAGGAAGCTCAGCTAACGGTTAAGGAAAATGCAAAAAAGGTTATTCTAAATACAATTCAAAGAATTGGTGCTGAGGAAACTATTGACAATACAGTTTCCGTATTTAATATTGAGTCTGATGATATTAAAGGAAGAATAATTGGAAGGGAGGGAAGAAATATTAGAGCACTTGAGTCGGCTACAGGTGTTGAGATTATTGTTGATGATACACCGGAAGCAATAATTCTTTCCTGTTTTGATTCAATAAGAAGAGAAATAGCTAGATTATCTTTACATAAACTTGTTAAAGATGGTAGGATTCATCCTGCTAGAATTGAGGAGGTTGTAAAAAAAACAAAAAAAGAAATTGATCAAGAAATTATTGAGGTTGGAAAAAGAACGGTTATTGATTTAGGAATAAATAGTCTGCATCCAGAGTTGATTAAATACGTTGGTAGGATGAAATACAGATCATCTTATGGGCAAAATTTACTCCAGCATTCAAAAGAAGTTGCAAAATTATGTGCAATAATGGCATCAGAAATGGGAATTGATCCTAAAATGGCAAAAAGAGCAGGTCTTTTACACGATATGGGAAAAGTACCAAGCATTGAAAAGGATATAGAAACTCCACATGCATTACTAGGGATGCAATGGGCAGAAAAATTTGGAGAAAAACCAGATGTCTGTAACGCTATTGGTGCACATCACGATGAAATTGAGATGAACTGTTTAATATCTCCAATAATTCAGGTTTGTGATGCAATTTCAGGTGCTCGTCCTGGTGCAAGAAGACAAGTTTTGGATTCATATATAGAGAGATTAAAAAATCTTGAGGAGATTGCACTAGATTTTAATGGTGTTGAGAAAGCTTATGCCATTCAAGCTGGTCGTGAATTAAGGGTTATGGTGGAAAGTGAAAAGATTAATGATGATGATGCATCAAATTTGTCATTCCAGATTTCTCAAAAGATCCAAACCGATATGACATACCCAGGTCAAGTTAAAGTCACTGTAATTAGGGAAACTCGCGCTGTTAATATTGCTAAGTAGTTTTTGACCGAGGGTGAAATTTATTCATTACATTAACCAAAGTTTTATTGTCTAAATGCATGTAGATTTCTGTAGTAGTTATACTTTCATGACCCAATAACTGTTGAATAGTTTTTAAATCAGCTCCATTCTCCAGAAGATGAGTAGCAAAAGAATGTCTAAATGTATGAGGAGATATAATCTTCTTAATCTCTGATTTTTTGGAAAGATTTTTAACAATTGTAAAAATCATTGCCCGGGTTAACTTATATCCATTTCTATTTAAAAAAAGAATATCTGAGTATTTTGCAGCTATTTTTATTTTTGACCTTGAATTCAACAAATAGTCGTTAATACATCTTTTATTAATATGACTCACAGGAACCAACCTTTGCTTATTTCCTTTTCCTGTAACTTTAATGAAATCTTCGCTAAAAAATAAGTCGGAAATTTTCAAGTCTATAAGTTCGCTAACCCTTAATCCACATCCATATAAAGTTTCAATTATAGCTATATTTCTTTCCGATTCTTTTTTTGTCTTATCAATATTCTTAATCATTAGATTTATCTCATCAAGCGAAAGTGTACTCGGAAGTTTTCTCTGTAATTTAGGTAACTCAATATTTGATAATGGATTAGTATCAATTAATTTTTCAAATAATAAATAATCATAAAAACTCCTAATCCCAGAAATTATTCTTGATTGTGAATTTGCTTTAACTTTTTTGGAAATGCAGTAAACAAATTCTTTTATATGATCAGCTTTAACATCTAGGGGGCTTATTTCTTTTAAATTTTTGTTTAGGAATAACTTTAACTTTTTAAGATCATTTTCATAACTAGAGACTGAGTTTTCACTCAAACCTCTTTCAATTTTAAGGTAGTCTTTGAAATCACTAATTGCATGAATCCATTTCATAGTTAATCAATCTCTAATAAATTTAATAAATTTACAACGTGAAAAAAATTATAATCATTAATGGCCCTAATTTAAATCTCTTAGGAATCCGGGAAACTTCAATTTATGGAAAGCAATCATTTAGTGATTATTTAAATGAGTTAAAGACAAGTTATCCATCAGTTGAAATTGACTTTTACCAATCAAACGTAGAAGGTGAATTGATCAACAAAATTCAGGAGATTGGCTTTACATACGATGGTATAATTTTAAATGCAGCAGCCTACACTCATACTTCAGTTGGTATAGCAGATGCAATCGCCGCAATACAAACTCCCGTTATCGAGGTGCATATTTCTAATATTTATAAAAGAGAGGAAGTAAGACATAACTCGTTAATTTCTAAAAATGTAGAAGGGGTAATATGCGGTTTTGGATTAAAATCTTACGCATTGGCGCTGGAGGCACTAATTTAAAGATGAATAACCTCGTCATAAGCAGCAGCTACTGCTTCCATAACCGCTTCTGACATCGTTGGGTGAGGATGAATAGCCTTCAATACTTCGGTGCCTGTTGTTTCAAGCTTTCTGCCTAAAACAGCTTCAGCAATCATGTCAGTAACTCCAGCTCCAATCATATGGCACCCTAGCCATTCCCCGTATTTTTCATCAAAAATAACTTTCACAAAACCTTCTTTCGAACCAGATGCACTTGCTTTGCCTGAGGCAGAGAAAGGGAATTTTCCAACTTTTATTTTATAACCCTTTTCAATAGCTTGTTTTTCAGTTAATCCAACACTTGATATTTCTGGGCTACAATATGTACAGCCAGGAATATTTCCGTAATCAATTGGTGTAACTTCATGACCAGCAATTTTCTCAACACATACAATACCTTCAGCTGATGCAACATGAGCAAGGGCAGGACCAGCTACTATATCCCCGATGGCATAATACCCCGGAATATTAGTATTATAAAATTTATCTACTAGTATTTTGTCTTTATCTGTTGCAATACCAACATCTTCTAACCCTATATTTTCAATATTTGATTTAATACCAACAGCAGATAGTAATATTTCTGATTCGATAACTTCTTCCTTGTCATTTACTTTTACTTTTGCTAAAACTTTATTTTTTTTCTTTTCAACGGAAATTACTTCAGAAGAAGTCATAATCTTGATCCCTTTTTTCTTGAATGACTTTTCCAATTCTTTTGAAACATCAATGTCTTCTAAAGGAACTATATTTGGCATATATTCAATTACAGTTACATCCGCACCCATACTATTAAAAAAATAAGCAAATTCGATTCCAATTGCACCTGAACCAACAATAGTAATACTACTTGGCTGTTTTTCTAATGTCATAGCTTCACGGTATCCTATAACTTGCTTGCCATCTTGAGGAATTGAGGGTAAGACTCTTGATTTTGATCCTGTGGCAATAATTATATATTTAGCTTTATAATCCGTTCCGTCAACAGAAATAGTCTTATCTTTTTTTAATTTTCCATAGCCTTTCAAAACATCAATTTTGTTTTTTTTCATAAGAAAATTAACTCCCTTACTCATTCCAGAAGCAACATTTCTACTTCTTTTGATTACTTTGGTAAAGTCATGACTAATATTTTTAGCGCTTAACCCATAATCTTCAGCATGATTTAAATATTCAAATACCTGTGCTGATTTTAGTAAAGCTTTAGTGGGAATACATCCCCAATTCAAGCAAACTCCACCAAGACTCTCTTTTTCTACAACCGCTGTTTTAAAACCTAATTGAGAAGCTCTTATAGCTGTTACGTAGCCTCCTGGACCACTACCAACCACTATTATATCATAATTAATCATAAGCTATTTTTTATTTGGATCTTTATTAAAATCTATACTAACTGAATTAACACAATATCTTAGTCCAGTTTCTGTTGGCCCATCATTAAATACGTGACCTAAATGGCCTCCACAATTTACACATACTATTTCGGTTCTTATCATGTTATGGGAGTAATCATCAACATATTTTATAGTACCTTCTATTGCTTCATCAAAACTTGGCCATCCACAATTAGTTTCAAATTTCTGGTCACTATTAAAAAGAGGAGTCTTGCAGCCATTACAATTATAAACTCCGTTTTCAAAATGTAGATTGTATTTACCTGTATGAGGATATTCAGTGCCCTTTTGTCGAAGTACTCTATACTCTTCATCACTCAGAATGTGTTTCCATTCCTCATCAGTTTTATTAACTTTTTGTTTGCTCATTTCAGTATTATTTAAATAGATTTTATTTTGTGAAAATATTGAGTTACTAAAGGTTGTAACCAGAATTAAAAGTAATATGATTTTTTTCATCATTAAATAATTAAACAAATCAATAAAATATTATAATATTTGTATTGGTTGTAATCAAATGCAAATTTATTTTAATTAAATGAAATTTTATAAGAAAGGTGACAAAAAGTTATTAAATGCCTGGGCGTTTTACGATTGGGCAAATTCTGTTTATCCTTTGGTAATATCTACTGCCATATTTCCGATATATTTCAAAAGCATTACTGGGGGTGATAGTGTTGATTTCTTTTGGTTTAAATCAATTGAAAACGATGCTTTTATTGGCTACATATCCTCTTTTACATTTTTAATTTTAGCTATAATATCCCCTTTATTGTCAGGTATTGCTGATCATACAGGGTATAAAAAGCTTTTTATGAAAATATTTTGTTACCTAGGCTCATTTTCGTGTATTTTACTCTATAATTTTGATTTAGACAATTTCGATCTTGGAATTATTTATTACTTTTTTGCAGTTGTTGGTTTTTGGGGTAGTTTAGTTTTTTATAACTCTTATTTGCCTGACATTGCAAATGCTGATCAACAAGATATGACAAGTGCTAAAGGCTATTCACTAGGCTATTTAGGAAGTATTATTCTATTAATTTTTTGTTTATTCTTAACCCAATTTCCAGAATCCTTTGGTCTTATCGATAAAACTCAGGCCGTAAAAACATCTTTTGTTCTTGTTGGTGTGTGGTGGTTTCTATTTAGTCAATATTCATTCCATTACTTGCCTGGCAGAAAACACTATAATTTAGAAAAAAGAAATTTATACTCTCTAAAAACCTTTTTGAGTGGATTTAATCAGTTAATATCTGTTGTAAAACAATTAAAAGTAAATAATAAGCTCAGAATATTCTTATTTTCATTTTTTATTTTCACAATTCCCACTCAAACTATCATTCTTCTCGCTAGTTATTTTGGTGCAGATTTAAATGAAATTAGTTGGAAAGATGAGGAAACCATGCAATCAGGTTTAATTATAGCAATAATTGTTATTCAGATTTTAGCAGCTGCTGGAGCATATGTAAGTGCAAAACTATCTGACTACCTTGGTAATATAAATACTCTTATTTGTATTAATATTTTATGGGCAACCATATGCTTTTTTGGCTATTTTGTAACTTCACCACTCGAATTTTACATTGCAGCTGGGTTTATTGGTTTAGGAATGGGCGGCATTCAGTCATTATCAAGATCTACATATTCAAAATTGATTGACGTTAAATATTCAACATCATATTTTAGTTTTTATGATGTATCTCAAAAACTAAGTATTGTTTTAGGAACCGCTATCTATGCCACAATGGATATTTACACCGGAAGTATTCGATTAGCAATTTTACTTTTCGCACTATTCTTTATACCATCAATTTATATACTGACCAGAATTTCAAAATTATAATTTTTTAATGGCATAGTACTTGAAATATATATTATGTAACTATTTATTTTTATTATACTTTACTGATATAGAATCATTTATTTACACATCAAAAAGTTTATATGTCTAGAAAAAACCTTTTTAATATTGACAATTTGTCAGCTCAGGATATTGATGAAAACGCTGAGTTAATCCCACTAATGACACCTGAAGATGAATTGGAAATAAGTAAGGAAGAGCTGCCGTTAACTTTACCAATCCTCTCATTAAGAAATACTGTTTTGTTTCCAGGTGTTGTTATACCAATTACAGCATCAAGAGATAAGTCAATAAAATTGATTAAAGACGCAAATAATTTCAATAAACTTATCGGAGTTGTTGCACAAAAAGACGAAAATATAGAGGATCCAAAGTTAAAAGATATTTACAAAATTGGAACAGTCGCTAAGATATTAAAAGTATTACAAATGCCAGATGGTAATACAACTGTCATTATTCAGGGTAAAAAAAGATTTGAGATTGAAAGGGTAATTTTTGAAAAACCATACATCACATCTAATATTAAAGATTACCCAGAATTAAATCCCGGAAAAGATAATTCTGAGTTTAATGCTATTATTGACTCCATAAAAGACTTATCCCTTGAAATAATTAAAAGAAATCCAAATATCCCCTCTGAAGCATCATTTGCTATTAAAAATATTGAAAGTAATTCGTTTCTAATAAATTTCGTTTCGTCAAATTTAAATTTGCCTGTTAACGAAAAGCAAGTTTTACTCGAAATTAATAATCTTCAGAAAAGAGCATTAGAAACACTCAAACATATGAACGTAGAGTTCAAAAAACTTGAGATAAAAAATGATATTCAATCAAAAGTTCAAACGGATTTAAATCAACAACAAAGGGAATTTTTTCTACACCAACAAATGAAGACTATTCAAGAAGAATTGGGTGGAGTAAGTCATGATTCTGAGTTAGATGATATGCGAATCAGAGCCAAGAAGAAAAAATGGAATAGTGAGATTAAAAAACATTTTGAAAAAGAATTAGCTAAATTACAACGAATGAACCCTCAGGTTTCTGAGTATTCAGTTCAAAGAAATTATTTAGATTTAATTCTTGACCTACCTTGGAATGAATTTTCTAAAGACAAATTTGATTTAATAAAAGCAAAAAAAATATTAGATAGAGATCACTTTGGATTAGATGATGTAAAAAAAAGAATCATAGAATATCTTGCTGTATTAAAGCTTAGAGATGATATGAAATCCCCTATTTTATGTTTACAAGGTCCACCTGGAGTTGGAAAAACCTCTCTAGGTAAGTCAATTGCAGAAGCCATCGGTAGAAAGTATGTTAGGATATCCCTTGGTGGGTTGCGTGATGAGGCTGAAATCCGAGGGCATAGAAAAACATACATTGGAGCGATGCCTGGAAGAATTATACAAAACATTAAAAAAGCAAAAACATCTAACCCTGTTTTTGTTTTAGATGAAATTGATAAACTTACATCATCAAATGTTGGTGATCCTTCATCTGCTATGTTGGAAGTTTTAGATCCAGAGCAAAATAACGAATTCTATGACAATTATTTAGAAAAAGGTTTTGATTTATCAAAAGTGATGTTTATATCAACATCTAATAATATTACCAATATTCAACCTGCCTTATTAGATCGAATGGAGGTCATTAATGTTAGTGGATATACAACAGAAGATAAAATTCAAATAGGAAAAAAGTTTTTATTGCCAAAACAAATTAAAGAACATGGACTAAAATCTAAAGATTTGAAATTAGGTGTTCGTGTTATGGAAAATATAATTGAAGGTTACACTAGGGAGTCAGGAGTTAGAGGTTTGGAAAAAAATTTAGCTAAAATAGTCAGGTATTGTGCTAAGAATATAGCCACAAATGTTGAATATAACCCAAATATTTCATCTGAACAACTAACGAGAATATTAGGTCCAGCTAAACTTTTGAGAGATAAATATGAGTCAAATGAAATAGCGGGTGTAGTAACTGGTTTAGCATGGACTAGAGTTGGGGGAGATATTTTATTTATTGAATCTACTTTGTCAAAAGGAAAAGGTAAACTTTCAATAACTGGAAATTTAGGTAAAGTCATGTCTGAATCAGCAACAATAGCTCTTGAGTATTTAAAATCTAACTGTAATAAATTCAATATCAGTGCTGATGTTTTTGACAAATACAATATACATATCCATGTCCCTGAAGGTGCAACTCCCAAGGATGGCCCTAGTGCTGGTATAGCAATGTTGACTTCCTTGACTTCATTATTTACTCAAAAAAGAATAAGACCAAGGATAGCAATGACAGGAGAAATTACTTTAAGAGGGAAAGTTTTACCTGTAGGAGGGATTAAAGAAAAAATATTAGCTGCAAAGCGAGCAAAAATTAATGAAGTGATTCTTTCCGCTCGTAATAAACCGGATGTGAACGAAATAAATGAAAGCTATATTAAGGGTCTAAAATTTCATTACGTAAATGAAATGAGCGAGGTTATCGAATTAGCTTTGACGAATAAGTTGGTTAAAAATCCAAAAAAATTATAATATTATTGGTTTAACTGAGTTTTAGACACATGAGATTAAAGAAAACTCTGTTTTTAATTTTTTTTTCCATAATTCTAGATTACAGTTTATCCTACAGTCAAATAGCTGGAGAATCAACTTACCAATTTTTAAATATCCCTAGTTCACCCAGGATTCTAGCCTTGGGTGGAAAGAATGTTACGGTTCAAGATGATGACGTTATTTCAGGTCTTTTTAATCCCTCATCTATAAATCAAGATATGGATAACATGTTATCCGTTAATTACTTTACTTACTTTTCAGATATTTCTTATGGTTCATTAGCTTATGCATATAGAATTGATAACAGAGGTAATACAATTCATTTTGGTTTCTCTTACATTAACTATGGCGATTTCGAGGGATATGATGAATTTGGAAATTATACAACTGATTTTTCTGGAAATGAATCCGTATTTTCTGTTGGTTATGCCAACAAATTAAATAATATTCCAATAATATTTGGTTCAAATGTAAAATTTATTACTTCAACATTTGAACAATATAATTCATATGGTATAGCTGCAGATGTAGGGTTTTTTTATAATGATAATATAAATGATATTAAAGCATCCTTGGTGTTTAGAAACATCGGATATCAAATTAAACCATACAATGAAGTTAATGAGAAGCTGCCATTTGAAATCAATCTTGGGGTATCTCAAAAACTTGAAAATGCACCAATCACTTGGCATATTACTTTAGAAAATCTTCAAAAGTGGCCAATTGGCTTGGCAAATCCATCAAGAATAATAACTGATTTAGACGGAAATATTACTGAAGAAAAAATCTCTTTTTTTAATGAAATTCTCAGACATACTATTATTGGTGTTGAATTATTTACTGATTCTTTTTTTAAAATGCAGCTTGGATATAGCTTTAGACGTTCTGAAGAACTAAGGATATTAGATCAAAGAAACTTTTCAGGAATATCATTTGGATTTGGAATGAAATTTAATAAACTTCGTTTCAATTATTGTCATTCAAGATATTCTAGTGCATCAAATGTTAATTTTATTGGATTACAATTAGACCTGAATTAATGAAAAAACTCACGATAGCCATAGATGGTCATGCATCTACTGGGAAAAGTTCAATTGCCAAGGAAATAGCCTTAAAATATGGTTACATATATATAAATTCTGGCTCAATGTATAGGGCAGTAACACTGTTTGCAATTAAAAATAATCTGTTAGTTGAATTAAACGAAAATATTGATTTATTCATTGAAAAGTTAAATGCCATATCCATAAATTTTAGATTCAATGAAATTAACTTAATTTCAGAAATTTTTTTAAATGGTAGAAATGTAGAAAAAGAAATTGGTAGTCTAGAGGTTTCAAACTTTGTTAGTAAGGTTGCTGCTATTCCTGAGATAAGAAAAGAGATGGTAAAGCTGCAGAGAAATATTGACAGAAATAAAGGTGTGGTAATGGATGGGAGAGACATTGGTTCTGTTGTATTTCCTGATGCTGATATAAAATTATTTCTTACAGCATCAAAAACAGTTAGGGCTAAAAGAAGGTTTGAAGAAATGATAAATAATGGGTTATCTGTTAGCTATGATGATATACTAAATAACATAAGGATTAGAGATGACCTTGATTCATCCAGGACTGATTCTCCTCTAATAATTGAAAAAGATGCTCTTGTAATTGATAACAGTAACATGTCAATTGATGAGCAAATTAAACAGATTATTCTTCTAATTGATAAAAAAATAGCTAATTAATCTACCTCAATCTACGCTATCTTAATAATATTTTTTATTTTCGCATGCCTTTTGTCGTATTATAACTGATGCAAATGGTTTAATTAAATTTTAATTTCTTCTAAAATTTATATGTTAAATCAGTTAAAATTTTAGAATACAAATTTTTTGTCATGCCAAAAAAAGCAGAAAAAAAAGAAACTACTGAAAAAATTTCTGAAGAAACAGTAGTAAAAGATGTGGCTGAAAAAAAATCTTCAAAAAAAGCTACAAAAACAAAGAAAGAAAACAAAGAAAAAGAAACCTCGGCAAATAGTATTTCAGATTTTAACTGGCATAACTATGAAGAAGGTATTGATCAAGTTGATGAGAAACAAATCAAAGAATTCGAAAAATTAGTTGAAGAAAATTTTGTTGAAACATTAACTAATAATGTTGTGGAAGGAACTGTTGTTTACATGACTGACAGAGAAGCAATTATTGATATTAACGCTAAGTCAGAGGGAGTGATATCTCTAAACGAATTTAGATATAACCCATCTTTAAAAGTTGGAGATAAAGTAGAGGTTCTTATAGATATTCGAGAAGACGCAACTGGTCAACTAATTCTTTCTCACAGAAAAGCAAGAGTAATTAAAGCTTGGGATAGGGTTAATGATGCTCACGACTCTGGAGAGATTGTTAATGGGTTTGTCAAATGTAGAACAAAAGGCGGGATGATTGTTGATGTCTTTGGAATAGAAGCATTCCTCCCTGGTTCACAAATTGATGTTAAACCCATTAGAGACTATGACCAATATGTTAATAAAACAATGGAATTTAAAGTTGTTAAGATAAATCATGAGTTTAAAAATGTTGTTGTCTCTCATAAAGCCTTAATTGAAGCTGATATTGAGCTACAAAAAAAGGAAATAATAAAACAATTAGAAAAAGGTCAGATTTTGGAGGGTGTTGTTAAAAATATAACATCTTATGGTGTATTTATGGATTTAGGTGGCGTAGACGGTTTAATCCATATTACTGATCTATCGTGGTCTAGAATTAATCACCCTAATGAAATTGTTGAGCTTGATCAACAACTTAAAGTTGTTATTCTAGATTTTGATGAAGATAAGTCTAGAATTCAACTAGGATTAAAGCAATTAAGTAAACACCCATGGGAAGCACTTGCAGATGACATTAAAGTTGGTGAAAATGTTAAGGGTAGAGTAGTTGTAATTGCTGATTATGGAGCTTTTGTTGAAATTTCAGAAGGTGTTGAAGGTCTTGTACATGTTTCGGAAATGTCCTGGTCAACCCACTTAAGATCTGCACAAGACTTTTTTAATGTGGGAGATGAAATTGAAGCCCAGATTTTAAATTTTGACAGAGAAGAAAGAAAAATGTCTTTAGGTGTAAAACAACTTACGCCAGATCCATGGACAGACATTACTAAGAAATATCCTATTCAATCAAAACATACTGGAATAGTTAGAAATTTTACCAACTTTGGAGTTTTTGTTGAGCTTGAGGAAGGAGTTGACGGACTGATTTATATTTCTGATCTTTCCTGGACTAAGAAGATTAAACACCCTAGGGAATTTTGTAAAACTGGAGAAAAGATTAATGTATTAGTTTTAGAGCTTGATGTTGATAACAGAAAGCTGAGCCTAGGACATAAACAATTAACCGAAAATCCGTGGGATAAATATCAAAATGAGTATCCTTTAGATTCAATTCATCATTCTGAGGTTTACGAAATTGTACCCAAAGGTGCAACGGTAAAATTTAATGAAGATGTTATAGCTTTCATACCTTCAAGACACATGGTTAAGCAGGATGGTAGCAAACTCCAAAAAGGAGAAGCTGTAGATTTAAAAGTAATTGAGTTTAATAAAGACTCAAAGAGAGTTGTTTTATCGCATACTCAAACTTTTAAAGATATTGAAGAAATCAATAAAAAAGTGATGTCAAAAAAATTACAGCAGGATAAAGAAGCATCTAAAAATACCTTAGGTGACGCAAACGAGCAGTTACAGGAACTAAAAGATAAAATGGATGGAAAATAATAGGAAAAGCCTTTCAATTGAAAGGCTTTTTTTTTAATTTAATTTGTTATTTTTCTGTGGATGAAGAAAAAAATAATTCTAAATAACAATCAACTCGACATAACACTAGATAGATTGGCATGTCAGCTTACTGAGAATCATGAAGATTTTAAACAAACAATCTTGGTAGGTTTACAGCCACGCGGCAAGTCATTATGTAATAAATTAGTTAGTGTTTTAATTGACAAATACAATATTAACTCTGTTGACCATGGTTTTTTGGATATTACTTTCTTTAGAGACGATTTTAGAAGAAATAAGGATATCCTTTTACCTAATAAGACTGATTTTAAATTATTAGTTGAAAATAGAAAAGTAGTTTTCATCGATGATGTGTTATACACTGGTAGAACAATTAGAGCTGCTTTGACCGCTATTGAAAGTTTTGGTCGCCCAAAAACAATTGAATTGTTAATTCTTGTGGATAGAAGATTTAGTAGAGAATTACCCATTCAGCCAGATTATAAAGGCATTCAAGTTGATGTATACGAAAATCAAAAGGTTAATGTAAAATGGAATGACGAAAATGATGGTAATTATGTTTATATAGAGAATTTTAAGAATGGATAATCTAAGTGTAGATCATTTATTGGGAGTCAAGTTTTTGAATAAAAATGATTTGGAGCTAATCTTTGAGACTGCTGATAATTTTAAAGAGGTAATCAATAGACCAATAAAAAAGGTTCCATCTCTTAGGGATATTACTATTGCAAATCTTTTTTTTGAAAATTCAACAAGGACAAAATTATCGTTTGAATTAGCTGAGAAGAGATTATCTGCCGATGTATTAAATTTTTCTTCCTCACAATCATCTGTAAAAAAAGGAGAGTCTTTAATAGACACGGTAAATAATATATTATCAATGAAAGTTGATATGATTGTAATTAGGCACTCTAGTCCTGGAGCACCGTACTTATTATCTAAAAAAGTAAATGCCACAATAATAAATGCTGGTGATGGTGCTCATGAACACCCAACTCAAGCTTTACTTGATTCCTATTCAATGCGTCAAGAAATTGGAGATTTAAACAATAAAAATATTTTAATTGTAGGTGATATAATCCATAGTAGGGTAGCCCTGTCAAATATTTTTGCACTTCAACTACAAGGAGCAAATATAAAAGTTTGTGGCCCTCATACTCTAATTCCAAAATATTTAAAGGATTTTGGAGTAAAGGTTGAAACAGATTTAGATAAAGCTTTAAAATGGTGCGATGTTGCAAATATGTTAAGATTACAAAATGAAAGGATGTCAGAGAGTTACTTTCCTTCAATAAGAGAGTATAAAAAATACTATGGACTTACTATGGATAGATTGCAAAATATTAATAAAGATGTTGTTATTATGCATCCTGGACCAATTAACAGAGGTGTGGAGATTACAAGTGAAGTAGCAGATTCAAATAACTCAATAATATTAGATCAGGTTGAAAATGGGGTAGCAATTAGAATGGCTGTTATTTATTTATTGGCTAAGAAAAATTTTGACCGTTGAAAGTAACAGTTCTGGGTTCTCAAGGTGCTATTCCAAAAGTTGGGATGTTTTCCTCTTCCTTAGTTCTTAGTGTCTGTAGTACTAATATTTTAATTGATTGCTGCGAGGGAGCTCAATTTCAATTAAGAAAAAATAAAATAAAGCTTTCAAAGATTGAAATAATTTTAATTAGTCATGCCCACGGAGATCACTATTTTGGCTTGATTGGACTTATTTCAACTTTATCTCTAATGAAGAGAGATAAGAAGTTAACTTTATTTTGTCCACTTTCGGTACTTAAAATTGTTCAAGCCCACTTAAAGTTTTCAAAAATGAATTTAAGTTATGAACTAGAAATGAAGGTTTTAAACAATCAAAGTAGAATAAAGATATTAGATAATAATCAATTTTCAATATATGCTTTTCCTTTAAAACATTCGATTTATACTAATGGATTCTTAATCAGGGAAAAAGAGAAGAAAAGAAAGCTGATTTTAGAAAAAGCACTTGAGAAAAATATAGATAAGATTTATTATAATAAACTTACCAATAAAGAAAACGTTATAAATAATGATGGAGTTGAAATTGATTATAAGGACGTAACTAAACCTGCAGAAAAACCAAAAGCATTTGCATATTGTAGTGATACAGCTTATTTCGATGAACTAATCAATTATATTAAAGGTGTGGATCTTTTGTATTGTGAAACTACCTTTCTTAAAAAAGATAAAGATAAAGCAGATCTAACACTTCACTCAACCTCTTTAGATGCTGCAACACTTGCAAAAAAAGGTAGAGTAAAAAAACTTTTAATAGGTCATTTTTCATCAAGATATGATGACAATAATGATTTCACTAAAGAAGTTGCAAGTATATTTGAAAATGTTATTATATCAGAAGAAGGAAAAAAAATAGACATTTAGAATAAAGATTATTTAAATTTGTATTATGCTAAGAGACATAAGTAATTTAAGAAAATCCTATTCAAAGAATTCTTTAACAGAAAAGGACATGCCTAAAGATCCATTTCTTTTGTTTGATAATTGGTTCAAGGAAGTTAGTTCAATAAACAACAAATCAGAGACAAATGCAATGACATTATCTACAATTTATCCTTCTGGGTATCCTAACGGACGTATCGTTTTATTAAAATACTATTCTCCTGAAGGTTATGTTTTTTTTACAAATTATAAAAGTGATAAGGGTGTTTCTATCGATAAAAATAATAAAGTTTCAATTTCTTTTTTTTGGGAAGATTTTGAGAGACAAGTAATTATAAATGGGACTGCATCAAAGACATCAGAAGCTATTAGTACAAAATATTTTAATTCTAGACCAAAAGGTAGTAAACTCGGTGCCCTTGTCTCAGAAAATCAAAGTTCAATAATTAAATCAAAGGATGATATTATAAAAAAATTTAATCACCTAAGTAACGAGTATTTGAACAAAGAAATTAAAAGACCTGATTACTGGGGCGGATATATAATCAAGCCAATCAAATATGAATTTTGGCAGGGAGGTGAAAATAGACTACATGATAGAATTAGATACACAAGGGATAAAAATTTTTGGAAAATAGACCGTTTAAGCCCTTAATTGATTAAGTTTTTTTGGTTACTATATTTCAGAAATGTGTATAAATCAGATTGATAACTTAAATTGATTTCTAAAATCTTCAATAATAGGGTTTTTCTTCTTAAGTAATTCATACTTCTCTTTATTAGTATAAGCTACTTTTTTATCTATGCTTTTATCAATTTCTAGTGAAATATTAATTTTTGAATTAAGCTTTTTTCTAATGAATAGAATTAATTGTTGTTTTTCTTGTTCGACCTCAATTGCAGCTGTATTATTAGGAACTGAATATATGATTGTGTCATCCTTGAATTCAGGCTCAGATATCCTTAGTATTGACGCGATATTATATCTACCCTTATTCTCTTCTATGTCAACATATTCATCCCATGTATCAGCAATTTCTTTATGAGTTATATTTTTCTCCAGATTATAATCTGCTTTCTCAATATTTGATGAAATATCAGTAATGTCTTTCTCTTTTTCTATACTTTTTAGTGATAGGGTGGAGGTTTCAAAATCAGTGAGATTTATATCTGCTCTAGGTTTTGATTTCTTTTGAACGTTTATTTTTGAATGGTGAGACTTAAAAACCTGGCTTTGAAATGTTGAAATTGGAATTAATTTATATTTAAATTTTTTTTTTTTGTCGTCTGATTCAAGTGATGAAATTTTTAATATAGCTAGCTCAACCAATAGTCTTTGATTTATACTTTTTTGAAAGTTTATTTCTGCTTCATTTAAGATATTAATGTATTCTGTCAAAAAATCATAATTTAAATCTGAACCCAAATCATATAATTTATTAATTTTTGTATCATCAAGGTTCAAGAGTTTGTGAGATATTTTATTTTTACTAACTAAAATGTCTCTGAAAAATGAAGAAAGACCAGATAAAAATAAGTCTCCAGAAATTCCTTGATCAAGAATAGAATTAGTCGCATTAATTAAATCTGGTATATCTTTTTTATTAATTAGATTAACTATTTCTAAAAATGCATCAAAACCAATAGAATTTAGATTTTCAACAACCATTTGTGATGATATATTTTTATTAATTCCAACAACTTTATCAAATAGCTGGAGTGCATCCCTCATTGCACCATCACATTTACTAGCAATCAATTTTAACGCTTCATCTTCATGCTGAATTTTTTCAATTTTACATATCTTTTTGAGATGACTCACTATATCGTAAATTGTAATTCTTTTAAAATTATAAATCTGGCATCTTGAAAGAATGGTAGGAATTATTTTATGTTTTTCTGTTGTTGCAAGTATGAAAATACAATGAGATGGGGGCTCTTCTAAAGTTTTTAGAAAAGCATTAAAAGCACCAGAAGACAACATATGAACTTCATCGATTATATAAACTTTATATTTTCCGGTTTGTGGGGGAATTCTTGTTTGATCTATGAGATTTCTAATGCCCTCAACACCATTATTAGAAGCCGCATCTAGTTCAAAAATATTATATGAATTATCATCATTGATTTTAAAATTATTAATTTCTCTAGCTACGATTCTTGCACAACTGGTTTTCCCAACTCCTCTCGGTCCTGTAAATAATAATGCTTGTGCTAATTTGTTATTAGAAATTGCATTTTTAAGTGTTGACGTGATAGTATCTTGTCCTACAACATCTTCAAAATTTACAGGTCTATATTTTCGTGCAGAAACTAAAAAATCACTCATATTTTTTATCTACTAAATAATTATTTAAATATATAAAAACCCGTACATTATTTTAATAATTATATGTTTTAATTATTGATATATATTAACATTGTTATATTTGTATTGTGAATCGTCTTGTCGCTATTTATAGAGGAAAGTCCGAACACCATAGTACAGCACAATGGCTAACGGCCATCAATCGTAAGATTAGGAAAAGTGCAACAGAAAGTATGTACAGGTAATGCTGTAGTGAAATCATGTAAACTCTGTGCGGTGAAATGCCATGTAAACCAGCTCTTGAGAGTTGTACGCTCGATGCTGGAGGGTAGGCAGCTAGAACATATAGGCAACTATATGTCAAGATAAATGACAAGAACTTTTTAAAAAAGTACAGAATTCGGCTTATCGATTCACTGAAAAGCGGGTATTACCCGCTTTTTTGTTGGAAAAAAGTAAAAGAACAATCTCCATAATTCCGTTCATCAATAAAGTTCTTTACCCCAAGAAAACCTTTTTTCTTGTAGTGCTCGAGGATGAATAAACTAGAAGTATCATTTAGAAATTTGCTGTTAATCAGATTAATGAGTTTATTATAATGTTCATCATCAAATGAGTATGGAGGATCAGCAAAAATTATATCAAAATTTTTTGTACAATTTGATAAAAATTTAAAAACATCTTGTTTTATGATTTTTGATGTAATATTTAATTCATTGATAGTAAGTGATATGTGTTTTACACATTTAATATTTTTTTCAACAAATGTAACTTTAGCTCCTCTTGAAATGAATTCTAATCCAATCATTCCAGATCCAGAGAATAAATCAAGTATTTTTAATCCTTGAAGATTAACCTTATTTGAAATTATATTAAAGATCCCTTCTTTGGCTTGATCCGTTGTAGGTCGAATAGGTAAATTTTTAGGAACTTTTATCCTTCTGCCGCCTAATTCTCCAAAGATTATTCTCATTTGAATTCACTTAATAAAATATTAGAATTTAAAATATTAAAGTCGATACCATCGATATCAATTGGTTCAATAAGCTCAACATTTCTTACATATGTGTAAATAAGCACATATAACTTTGAATCTGAATCTATAGAACCGCTTAAAACAGTATGTATTTCATCTGGATTTAATTTTAATTCTGAAAAGCAAAACAATAAGTAAAATAAGACATCTTCAATATAATTATAATTATAAGAATTGTAAAACTCTAATTTTTTGTCTTTAAAATACAAGATGTCAATAAATCCATCATTTACATTAACAAAAAACTTTTCACCAAATTTTTCAGTAAAATCATTTGAAATTTTTTCAATAATTAATGAGCTATAATGGTAAAAGTCAAAAGTTTTAAATTTTTCAAAAATAAAGTTATTTATATCAATATTTGGTATGTAAACATTGTTTATTTCGTGATTTAAAACATGATCATTAGCGGCAATATCATCGATACTAATCGATATGTTATATTTCATATAATTTAACGAGTTTTTGGGGTCAAATAAGTCAGATGGAACAAGGGTTGAAGTTTTATTATAATATATTAATTTAACCTCAGATGGAATATTTTCTTTGGAAAAGGTTTTGATATACTTCTTAATTGTTTTAAGTATAAAATTTGATTTTTTATTGTGTAAAAATCTGACTTTATTTAAACTAGAAAGTTTTTGATTGTTAAATAAACAAAAGATTACCCAACTTTCATTTATATGTATTACTAACGAGCTATGATTGATATCAGAATCTATTTTAGTTGTCTTTTGAGTAGTTTTTTGGCCAATTTCCATTAGTATTAACTTCATTCATTGATCCAATTTTTAACGTCGGTCCATTTACACCATCAACAGATTGAACTTGATTTTCTTTTAAAACTAAGTTTAGAGATTGGTCATGGAGAATAATTCTTTTTCTAACAAATGCCTCGAAAACCGGTATATCTATTCCGTTTTGATTTAAAAACCCCGCTTTTAGCTCAAATCTGGTTTGATCATTTTTGGAAAAAGGTACATTCATCATACGAAGATATCTGTCATCAAAACCAAATAATGAGTCCTTTACAGAAACAAGCCCTAATGTATCAACAATTACAATGTCCTTATAGGTTTTAACACCACCATATCTTTTTGTCATTTCTTTATCAAGAACACTAGAATCTCTTCTTTGAGTAATTGTAAAAGAATCAATTTCAACAAATTTTACCAAGCTATCCCAATTATCTTGAAAAACTCCCTTGACTGTTCTATGCGCAAGTTGTGTATCACGAATATCTTTGAGATTCTTTATTACAACTTGGTATCTAGAATTTTTAACTTCATCAAATTTTATTTCATTGTAAATAGATTTAAAAAGAAGAGATGCAAACACGAGGATTAGAAGCCATAAGCTTCCTAAAATATAGGGCCTATGTTTGTCCTGCATACTAGTCTTAACATAATATACAATACCAATAGCAATAAAAGGAGATAAGAAAAGTAAAACTTTCATCATGATTTATAAGGGTTTTGTGAGATAAACAAAACTACAATTTTTTTTTATTTGTAAAAATCTATGTCAATAAAAAACATTTATATATTTGATAATCTAATTTTATTTATAATATGAGGGAAAATCTGTTGTCAATTATAAAAAAAACCCTTGATAATCAGTTAAATAAAAAGCAGGAATTAGCATTAGAAAAAATCATTTCATTTATTGAGGACAAAATAAGTGATGAAATTTTTATTTTAAAAGGATACGCTGGAACCGGAAAAACTTATATAATTTCAAACATTGTAAAAAATTTATGGAAAATTAATAAAAGTGTTGTTTTGTTAGCTCCAACGGGAAGATCTGCTAAGGTGCTTTCGTCATATTGTAATAAGGAGGCTTTTACAGTTCATAAAGAGATATTTTATACCAAAAATAATTTCTCTGGTAATCTAGAATTTACTTTAAAAATAAATAAGCATAAAAACACAATATTTATTGTAGATGAAGCCTCGATGATCAGTACAAATAGAGGAGATGGAGTCGGTTTATTTTCACAATCTTTGTTGGATAATATAATTAAATATGTTTATTCAGGGTTTAAATGTAAGTTGTTGATAATCGGAGATGTAGCTCAATTACCACCTGTAAAATCAAATATTTCTTATGCTTTAGATGATTCCTATTTAGAAAAGGAATATAATAAATCGATTAATTCTGTGGAACTTACTGATGTTGTAAGGCAAGAAAAAGAGTCTGGTATATTATCATTTGCAACGTCCGTTAGAAATAAAATTGAAAATGATTTTTTTGAAGATATAAGTTTCAATTCGGAAATATTTAGTGATGTTGTCAGAGTTGAAGATGGTGAACAATTAATGAACCTAATCCAAGATTCATACAATAATTATGGAATTGAAGAAACAGCTATAATTGTAAGATCGAATAAAAGAGCAAATCTCTATAACAGATCGGTAAGAGATAAAATATTAAATAATGAAAATATAATCTCGGTTGGGGACTTATTGATGGTTATAAAGAATAATTATTTTTGGCTAAATAATAAGAGAGATTTAGGGTTTATAGCAAATGGAGACATAATTAAAATCGAGGAAATTCATAACATTCAAAATATATATGGATTTAAATTTGCGGAGGTAAAAATATCAATGGTAGATTATCCGAAAGTTTCCCCTTTTGAAACAGTTCTAATATTAGACTCTTTGTTCATTAATACTCCTGCACTGGATTTTAACATAATGAATAAATTATATCAGGAAATATTAAAAGACTACATGAATGTAAAAACCAAATATAAGAGGTATATAGGGGTTAAAAATAATAAGTTTTTTAATGCTCTTCAGGTTAAATTTGCTTACTCATTTACCTGTCACAAGTCTCAAGGTGGTCAATGGAGCTCAATATTTCTTGAATTTCCTTTTTTACCAAATGGAATGGATGAAGATTTTTTTAGATGGTTATATACCGCAATAACTAGAGCAAAAAGTAAATTACATCTAATTGGCTTTAAACAATAATATTATATCTTTTAATGTTAATTTTGTAATATGAGAATTATTGCTGCAATACCCGCTAGGTTAGATTCAACTAGATTACCCAAAAAACTACTAAGAGAAATTTGCGGTAAGTCATTGATAGCAAGAACTTATGAGGCAATAGTAAACTCTAATCTTTTTGATGACGTTCTTGTTATTACCAATAGTCGTGAAATTATTTCTGAATTAGAAAACAGTAAGATTAAGTACATATTTGATGATGCAAATTATCAAACCGGAACAGATAGAATAGCTGCTGTGGCATCTAAAATTGAAGCTGATATAATCATAAATGTACAAGGAGATGAGCCTTTTATTAATTCAAATACTATTCAGTCCATTTTAAATACTTTTACACATGACAAGGAAAATAGCATTGGAATAGTTTCTGTGATGACACCAATAAAGGACGAAAAGGAGCTAAAAAACCCAAATAACGTCAAAGTTTTCACTGATGTAAGCAATAATGCTATTTATTTTTCAAGGCACTCAATTCCTTTTAAAAGTGATTTAAATATTTCTAAAGCTCATAAACATGTTGGTGTCTACGCCTTTAGAAAGAAATCTCTTATTGAGTTTGCCAAACTTAATGCGGGAGAGTTGGAATCATCTGAAAAAATTGAAGCTCTAAGATTAATAGAAAATGATATAAAAATTAAAATGATTAATTCAAACGAAACATTTATAGGGATTGATACAGAAGAAGATATTCAAAAAGCAATAAAAATATTTTGTGAAAAAGGTAATTTATAATTTTATTTTAAAATATCTGATTAGATGGAAAATTGAAGGAGATAGTTTTTCGTCCCTTAACTCTATAAAGAAATCAGTAATTATTACTGCTCCACATACTCATTGGGTTGATTTTTATCTTGGAATTTTAATTAGAGGTGCTCTTGATTTTAAGTCGAGCTATTTAGCAAAAGAAGAACTTTTCATATTTCCTTTAGGTCTTTTTTTAAAGTGGACTGGAGGTGTTGCTGTCAATAGATCGTCAAATAATAATTTGGTTAGTCAAATTGCTTGTATTTTCAATAATAATAAAGAGTTTAGATTATCATTAGCTCCGGAGGGAACAAGAAAAAGAGTCAAAAATTTTAAATCAGGATTTTATTATATCGCAATTGAGGCGAAAGTTCCAATAGTAATGTTATCCATGGATTATATGAATAAAAAAACAATAATTTCTGAACCATTTTATCCAACAGGAAATAAAAAATCTGATTTTGATTATATAGAAAATTACTTTGACGGGGTAATTGGGAAAGTAAAGGAGTACAGTTTTTATAAAAAAAACTAATCTTTCATGTTATGAAAAACGTTCTGAACATCATCGTCATTTTCGATTTTTTCTAACAACTTTTCATTTTCATCTCTATCCTCATTGCCAACTTCCTTTAGATTATTTGGAATTCTGTCAAATCCAGATGAAATAATTTCAATTTTCTTGGATTCTAGCTCTCTTTGAATTTCTCCAAAACTATCAAAAGGACCATAAATTAAGATATTTTCATCTTCTTCAAAAACTTCTTCAACTCCATAGTCAATTAAATCAAATTCAAGATTTTCAATATCAATATTTTCTTTATTTATTTTGAAATTACAGGTGTGATCAAACATAAAAACAACTGATCCAGATGTGCCTAAATTTCCGTTATGCTTATTGAAATAGCTCCTGATATTTGCAACTGTTCTAGTATTGTTATCCGTTGCTGTTTCAACCAATATAGCAATACCTGAAGGGCCGTAACCTTCAAATAGTACCTCTTTATAATCTCCAGCAGACTTGTCTGATGCTCTTTTAATAGCTCTCTCAATATTGTCTTTAGGCATATTTACAGACTTGGCATTTTGAATTACTGCCCTAAGTTTTGAGTTTGAATCTGGGTCAGGACCACCTTCTTTGACTGCAATTACAATATCTTTACCAATCCTTGTAAAAGCTTTACTCATAGCTGACCATCTTTTCATTTTTCTGGCCTTTCTGAATTCAAATGCTCTTCCCATGTGTATATTATTTAAAAGGTGTTTTTACAATCACTGCTTTTTTAATATTCTTTCTTATTTGAATATATATTTCAGTTTCTAATTCTGAATTCTCAATTTTAATATAACCTAAACCAATTCCTATATTTAATGATGGAGACATAGTTCCAGAGGTGACTACTCCAATAATTTCATTATTATTATTCAAAATATCATAATCTTTTCTCGGAATTCCTTTTTCAACCATTTTAAAACCGATTAATTTTTTACTAATTCCTTCTTTCTTCTGTTTTATAAATATTTTACTTGATGTAAACTCTTTATTTGTTTTTGTAATCCAAGATAGTCCTGCTTCAATAGGAGAGGTGTTATCGTCGATATCATTTCCATATAAACAAAACCCCATTTCAAGCCTTAATGTATCTCTTGCAGCCAATCCTACAGGCTTAATATCATATTTTTTTCCAGAAATAAATATTTTAGCCCATAAATCTCCTGCTATTTCATTTTTACAATAGATTTCAAAACCACCACATCCTGTGTAGCCAGTATTAGAAACTATAATACCATCAATGTATTCAAAATGATAATATTTAATCTCACTAAGTTCAATATCAAAAAGGGGGTTTAAAACATCTAATGCATTAGGTCCTTGTATAGCAATTAGTGAAAAGCTATCGGAAACATTAAGTAATTGAGCATTATATACATTATTATTGTTTAAAAACTCCCAATCTTTTTCAATATTAGATGCATTAACAACTAGCATAAATCTGTTATCTTCAAATTTATACAATATAAGATCATCTACAATGCCTCCTTTTTCATTTGGAATGCAATTATATTGAGCTTGCCCTTTTTTTAAAACACTTATATCGTTACTTAAAACTGATTGAAGAAAAATCTCTGCTTCATCTCCATGCACATAGAATTCACCCATATGAGACACATCAAATACACCAACATTTTTTTTTACGGTTATATGCTCAGTATTTACGCCTTCATATTGTACCGGCATCATATAGCCTGCGAAATCAATCATTTTAGCATTCAATTCCTCATGAATATCATGAAGTGCAGTTTTCTTCATTCTAAAAATTTTTTGTGAATTCAAATTTAACTAATTTTAGTTCAAATTTATTTTTAATGAGTTCTTTCATTATAAAAGATAATAACATTTCATTTGCTGATATTAGCACAATCATCAATAAAGATTTTAAACTATCTATTGATAATACTATTATTGAAAAGATAATTGCATCTAGGAAGATTTTTGAAAATACAATTAATAATTCTGATGATAAATTTTATGGAATTAATACAGGTTTTGGAGATTTACATAATGTAAAAATCAATAATAACGAGCTATGTGTTCATCAAGAAAACTTAATAAAATCCCATGCATGTGGTGTTGGTGATAAAATCGATTCAAAAATAGTCAAATTAATGATTCTGTTAAAGATCATTTCGCTAACTAAAGGTTATAGCGGAATTAAAATTCAAACTATTGAAAGACTTTTATTTTTTTATAACAATGACATATTGCCAGTTGTTTATAAATATGGTTCACTAGGTGCCTCTGGGGACCTAGCTCCTTTATCACATCTGTCATTACCATTAATTGGCTTGGGAGAAGTTGAATTTGAGGGTAAAATATATAATACTGAGATTATTCTAAGCAAATTTAAACTTGATTCATTAACTCTAGGCGCAAAAGAAGGATTAGCTCTTATTAATGGAACACAATATATGTTAGCTTCTCTTATTGATTCTACGATTAATTCTATTAATATTTGTAATTATTCTGATTTGATCGCAAGTGTTTCATTGGATGCATTTAAGTGTAGCTTATCACCATTTGACCCTTTGATTTCAAAAATTAGACCTTATGAAGGTCAAATTAATGTTTCTAAAAATATTCTTAAGAATTTAAAAGGAGGGGAGATAAATGATTTAAAAAAAGAAAATGTTCAAGATCCTTATTCATTTAGATGTATTCCACAGGTTCATGGGGCAACTCAAGACACTTTAAAATATTGTATTAATATAATTTCAACGGAGATAAATTCTGTAACTGATAATCCGTTAATATTTTTAGAAGATGAAAAGATAATTTCTGGAGGTAATTTTCACGGACAGCCTTTAGCCTATGCTATAGATTTTCTTAAAATTTCTATGTCTGAGCTTGGAAATATTTCCGAAAGAAGAGTTTTTAATTTATTATCTGGAAAAAGAAATTTACCACCCTTTCTGTCTACTAAGCCGGGTCTAAACTCTGGTTTAATGATTCTTCAGTATACTTCAGCAAGCCTGGTGAGCTCCAACAAGCAACTTTCAACACCTTCAAGTGTTGATTCAATAACTTCTTCAAATGGACAAGAGGACCATGTTAGTATGGGAGCCAATGGAGCAAATCAACTAAGGGATATAATTGATAACTTATACCAAATATTAGCAATTGAAACAATTGTTTCTGTTCAGGCTAAAGAGTTTAATAATTATAAATCATCTAAAATAATAAATGAATTTATTTCAAATATTAGATTTGTAAGCTCGAAAATCAATGATGATAGAGTTCTTTATAATGATATAAAAAAAGTTTCTAGCTATTTAAAGAGGAAAACAAAAATTGATTTATTTTTTTGATGTCTTGGACTCCTTTTTATTTTGAATTTTAATATTCAATTCATCTTTTCCAGACGTATAATCAATATTTATTGTGTCGCCTTCATTAATCATAGAATTAAGTATTTCTGAGGCAATTAAATCTTCAACGTGCTTTTGAATAGTTCTTTTCAATGGTCTTGCTCCATACTTTTTGTCATATCCCTTGTCAGCTAAGAAATCCTTAGCTTTTTTGGATAATTTGATCTTATAACCTAACTCCTCAATTCTTAGATATAATTTTGATAACTCAATATCAATTATTTGATGAATATTCTCCTTTGATAATGAATTAAAAATAATTACCTCATCAATTCTATTTAAAAATTCTGGTGCAAATTTTTTCTGAAGAGAATTCATTATTGTCTTTCTAGAAAACGAATCCTCTTGTGATTTTTTTGCAGTGGTACCAAACCCAACCCCTGATCCAAAATCTTGAATTTTCTTAACTCCAATGTTAGATGTCATTATAATTACACAATTTGTAAAATCAATTTTTCTTCCAAGACTATCTGTTAAAAAACCATCATCTAAAACTTGTAAAAGCATATTAAATATGTCTGGATGAGCTTTTTCAATTTCGTCAAGTAAAACTACTGCATACGGTTTTCTTCTTATTTTTTCTGTCAATTGACCACCATCTTCATAACCAACATACCCAGGAGGTGCACCAATTAATCTTGATACGGCAAATTTCTCCATATATTCACTCATGTCAACCCTGATTAAGGCTTCTTCGCTATCAAACAATTCTTTAGCAAGAATTTTAGCTAATTGTGTTTTTCCTACACCAGTTTGACCAAGGAATATAAATGATCCAATTGGTTTTTTCGGATCCTTTAATCCTGCTCTATTTCTTTGGATAGACCTAACAACTTTTTCTATTGCCTTATCTTGACCAATAATATTTTCTTTAACAAGTGATGTAAGCTTGGATAATTTATTACTTTCAGATTGTTTTAATTTATTAAGAGGGATGCCTGTCATCATTGAAACTACATCTGCGATACTTTCTTCATTAACAATTTCTTTGTTTTTCTTGCATTCTTCATCCCATTGATTTTGAGCTGTACTAAGCTTATTTTCTATATTTTTTTCTTTATCTCTATAGCTAGCTGCCTCTTCATACTTTTGATTTTTAACAGATGTATTTTTTTTATCTTTTATATCTTCTAATTCTTTCTCAAGATCATTAATATGCTGTGGTACATCTAAATTTGTTAAATGGACTCTTGAACCAGCCTCGTCTAAAGCATCAATTGCTTTATCTGGAAGATATCTATCAGTCATATATCTGGAGGTTAATTTAACACATGCCAATAAAGCCTCAGGAGTATAAATCACATTATGATGATCTTCATATTTATCTTTAATATTCTTTAAGATTTCTAATGTTTCTTCTTCATTTGTTTGTTCAACAATAATTTTTTGAAATCTCCTTTCAAGTGCACCGTCTTTTTCAATTGAATTCCTGTATTCGTCTAGTGTAGTAGCACCAATACATTGTATTGTTCCTCTAGCCAATGCAGGTTTAAACATGTTAGATGCATCAAGACTTCCCGTTGCTCCTCCAGCACCTACTATCGTGTGAATTTCGTCAATAAATAGAATTATGTCTGAATTTTTCTCTAATTCGTTCATTACAGCCTTCATTCGTTCCTCGAATTGACCTCTATATTTTGTTCCAGCTACTAAACTTGCTAAATCTAATGAGATAATTCTTTTGTTATAAAGAACTCTAGATACTTTCTTTTTAATAATTCGAATTGCTAGACCTTCAGCTATCGCAGACTTTCCAACACCTGGCTCTCCAATAAGAAGAGGATTATTCTTCTTTCTTCGACTTAATATTTGAGAAACTCTTTGAATTTCTAAATTTCTTCCTATTATTGGATCAAGTTCATCATTTTCAGCCATGGCTGTTAGGTCTTTACCAAAATTATCTAAAACAGGAGTTTTAGATTTCTTGGAAGATTTTGATTTTGTCGACTTTGTTGACTTAACTTCTTCAAATTCTGATGGCTCAGGATCGTCAGTTGTTTTATCAGAAAAATCTTCCTTGCCAATTATAGATTTGTATTCATCTTTTACAACATTATAATTAATATCCATATTATTAAAAATTTTTGTTGTGGGATCATTTTCATTTCTTAGAATACATAACAGTAAATGTGCAGTATTTATAATTGAACTTTGAAAAAGTTTAGCTTCTAAAAAAGTTGTTTTTAGAGCTCTTTCAGCTTGTCTAGTAAGATGAAGGTTTTTCTTTGATGACTCTTTTGTTTCATTATCAAAATTTATAGGATTTAAGGATTCGATTTTACGTCTCAACTCGTTTAAATCAATCCCAAGAAAGTTTAATATATCTATAGCTTTTCCTTCACCATTTCTAATTAATCCAAGAACTAAGTGCTCAGTTCCAATGAAATCATGTCCCAACCTTAGAGCTTCCTCTTTACTGTAAGTGATTACATCTTTAACCCGTGGTGAAAAATTATCATCCATAAAAATACTTTGTGTAAAAATAATCATAAAGATTTTTTAAAACAATATTAAACAGAGTTAAAATTTATAACCCAAAATTGTTAATAAATTATATGTTTCAAAACATGTTTTTATCTTAAAAAATCTTGTTAAATTCATATATTTGTTTTCTACTATTTATATGATATAATTAAACAGTTTTTTATTATGAATGATGGAGAAAAATTAATACCTATTAACATTGAGGATGAAATGAAATCTGCCTATATTGATTATTCAATGTCGGTAATAGTTTCTAGAGCTCTTCCAGACGTTAGAGATGGTTTAAAGCCTGTACATAGACGTGTCTTATATGGCATGCATGATTTAGGGGTTAAAGCATCTTCTGCACACAAAAAATCCGCTAGAATTGTAGGTGAAGTTATGGGTAAATATCACCCACATGGTGATTCTGCTATTTATGATACAATGGTTAGGATGGCTCAGGATTGGAGTTTAAGATATATGCTAGTTGATGGTCAAGGAAATTTTGGTTCTGTAGATGGAGACAGTCCAGCTGCAATGAGGTATACAGAAGCTAGAATGCAGAAAATTTCTGAAGAAATGCTTTCAGATATTGAAAAAGACACTGTCGATTATAAATTAAATTTTGATGATACATTAAAAGAACCTACAGTTTTACCAACAAAGATTCCAGCTTTACTTGTTAATGGTGCGTCAGGCATTGCTGTTGGTATGGCTACAAATATTCCACCTCATAATTTAACCGAGGTCATTGATGGTACACTTGAATATATCAATGATAACTCTATTGATATTGATGGTTTAATGCAGTATGTTAAAGCTCCTGACTTTCCTACGGGTGGTATTATTCATGGTTATGAAGGAGTAAAAGAAGCTTTTCATACTGGTAGAGGTAAGGTTGTAATGCGAGGTAAAGCTGAAATCGAAGAGGTTGATGGCAAGGAATCAATAATTGTAACTGAAATACCATATCAAGTCAATAAAGCTGATATGATCAAAAAAATTGCAGATATGGTTAACGATAAAAAGTTAGAGGGTATTTCTACAATAAGAGATGAATCAGACAGAAATGGTATGAGAATCGTTTTTGTGTTAAAAAGAGATGCTATTCCTAACATAGTGCTGAATAAACTGTTTAAATATAGTCCACTTCAATCATCCTTTAGTGTTAATAATATCGCGCTTGTCAATGGTCGACCTCAAATGCTTAACCTCAAAGATATGATTAAATATTTTGTAGATCATAGACATGATGTAGTAGTTAGAAGAACCAAGTTTGAATTAAAAAAGGCTGAGGATAGATGTCATATACTTGAAGGTTTAATCATTGCGTCTGATAACATTGACGATGTTATAGCATTGATTAAAGCCTCAAAAAATGCAGAGGATGCAAGAGATAACTTAATTAAAAATTTTAAACTTTCTGAAATTCAAGCAAAGGCCATTGTAGAAATGAGACTTAGACAACTTACTGGTTTAGAACAGGATAAGTTAAGAAATGAGTACGAAGAAATAAAAAAATTAATTGAAGACCTTAAAAATATTCTTTCAGACGAAAAAAGAAGAATGAATATTATTTCTGAAGAGTTAGCAGAGATTAAAGAAAAATATGGTGATGAAAGAAGATCTATTATCGAGTATTCAGGGGGAGATCTTTCAATAGAAGATATGATACCTGATGAAAAAGTAGTTATAACGATATCTCACGCTGGATACATAAAGAGAACATCATTAGACGAATATAAAGTCCAGAATAGAGGTGGTGTTGGTCAAAAGGCATCAACTACGAGAAACGAAGATTTTCTTGAAGATCTGTTTGTTGGAACTAATCATCAATACATGTTGTTTTTTACTCAGAAAGGTAAATGTTTTTGGATGAGAGTTTATGAAATTCCTGAGGGTAGTAGGACTTCTAAGGGTAGAGCAATACAAAATCTTATTAATATTGAACAAGATGATAAGGTAAAAGCATTTATCTGCACTAAAGATTTAAAAGATGACGAATATATCAATAATCACTATGTGATAATGGCTACAAAAAGAGGGCAAGTGAAAAAGACATGTTTAGAGCAATATTCAAGACCACGTGTTAATGGAATTAATGCGATAACTATCAAAGAGGATGATGAATTACTTGAAGCTAAATTAACAGATGGAAATAGTCAAGTTATGCTTGCGCTAAAATCTGGAAAAGCAATTAGATTCGAAGAAGCAAAAACAAGACCTATGGGTAGAAATGCCTCTGGAGTTAGAGGTATTAGACTTCAACACGAAAAAGATGAGGTAATAGGAATGGTTGCTGTGAACGACATGGAAAGCAATATATTAGTAGTTAGCTCAAATGGATATGGAAAAAGGTCACGTCTAGAAGATTATAGAATAACAAATAGAGGAGGTAAAGGAGTTAAAACAATTTCTATTACCGAAAAAACAGGTGATTTAGTGGCTATCAAAAATGTAGACGACTCAAACGGATTAATGATAATAAATAAATCAGGTATTGCTATTAGAATGGCTGTTGAAGATTTAAGAGTTATGGGGCGTGCCACTCAAGGAGTGAAACTAATAAATATCAAAGATGGTGATTCTATAGCTGCGGTGGCTAAAGTAATTCACGAAAAAGATGATGATCAGCATGAGGAAGAACTTGAATCTACCGAAGAAAACAACATAAATTCAGACCAATGAAAAAAATTATATTATCTCTAATCATTTTAGGTTTATTTCAACTGAGTTATTCTCAAAAAAAGGAACTTAAGACAATTGATAAGAAGGTTAAAGCAGGTGAATATGAAAATGCTATAAATACAATCAATTCTATTAAAACTTTAATTGATGCAGCTGATGATAAGACTAAAGCTAAATATTATTATTTAAAAGGAATGGCTAGATATCAAAACGGAAACGGATCGTTTGATAACAAAATTTTAAGTATTAAAGATTTTAATGAGGCTAAAAAGATTGAGGTTTCAGGTACGAAAATATATACATCAAAAATTGATAATATTTTTACTGACCTTTTCAATTCTTTTATAAACGATTCAAGAACAGCACTTGAAATTAAAAACTACAAAAATTCATATATGAATTTAGAAGCAGCTTATAATGTTTCAAATAAGGATACTTTATATCTATATAATGCTGCTTTGGTAGCCACTGAGGCAAAAGATTATAATATTGCACTTGGTTTTTATGAAAAATTAATCGATTTAGGTTATTCTGGCGTTTCAATGAATTACTATGCTGTAGAAAAAGAATCTGGAAAAGAACAAGTATTTCAAGATGAAAAATCCAGAAATTTTTCAGTAGATGTTATTGGTACACACGAGTCTCCTCGAGATGAAATGGCAGAATCTGTAGAAATTGACATTCTTAGATCTGTTGCTGCTATATATAAAACCAAGGAAAAATTTTTAAAATCCATAGAATACTTAGAAAAAGCTAAACTGATTAATGAAAATGATATTAATCTTATTCTACTTGAATCAAATATAAGATGGGATATGGGAGAAGTTGATACATATCAAAGGCTAATTTCTAAAGCACTTGAGATTGAACCAAATAATGTTGATTTAATATTTAATTTGGGGGTTGTTAATGCAGATAAAGGTAATTTTGATGATGCAATCTCCTATTATGATAAGGCAATTGAAATTGATCCAAATTACACAAAAGCTTATTTAAATGCTGCAGCTTTAATCCTAGAAAAAGAAGGTCCAATGATTGAAGAAATGAATTCACTTGGGATGTCTACAGCAGATTATAACAGATATGATGAGTTAAAAATTGAACGAGAAAACTTATACAAAAACGCTATTCCTTATCTAGAAAAGGTTTATAATTTTGAAAATGATAATTTGAGTGCTGCTAGAACCTTAAAAAATATTTATTCAGCTTTGGGTGATACTGAGCAGGAAAACAAGTATAAGGTAATTGTTGCTGAATTGGAAAACAACTAATTATATTATCTTCTTAATGTAACGAAGAGAGTGAGTATGCATATTTTTTTCGTTATTATATATCCCTGATTGATCTAATCTATCGACTCTTACTTTACCACTAGCATGTATAATATGATTGTCCTTAAGAATTATTCCAACATGAATGATCTCATCATTATCGTTATGAAAAAAAGCTAAATCACCTGGTTCAGACTCTTCAATGAAACTTAGCGTAACTCCTTGTGTGGCTTGATCTTTAGCATCTCTTAAGATCTTGTATCCATTTATTTTATAAACCATTTGTGTGAATCCAGAGCAGTCAATTCCAAATGGAGTTTTCCCTCCCCATAAATATGGGCTATGCAAATAGAGTAGTGCTGTATTTACAATTGAATCTCTATTCTGTTTTCCAGAAATTGACTCTCCTTCATACTTATGATTAAGCAGATTAATATTAGAAATATTTGAACCAATTGAAATGGTAATCAATTCTTTATTTTCATTTTCTATAAACTCAACCAGGTCAGAAGAATATGTTGGATTATCAATTACAATATTATCGCTTTCATCAATTCTTTTAAATTGTTTAGAATCTATCCATCCCTCATAATTATCAAATTCAGACTTTATCTTTGTCCATTTATCTTTTTCTTCAACAATTGTGAATAAATCCCCGTAAATTAATTGAGTAATCATTTCAGATTTATCTGAATCAGATATTCTTACAGGCACAATACTTAAGTTGCATATACCTAAACCCATATTAAACCCTTATTTGAATAGAAGAAGCTCCACCACCTCCATTACAGATAGCGGCAATACCATTTTTCTTACCATTTTGATGTAATGAATGAATTAATGTAGTTAATATTCTTGCGCCTGAACACCCAAGAGGATGGCCAAGAGAAACAGCTCCTCCTGTAATATTTACTTTATCAGGATCAATTGATAAAATATCAATATTCACGAGTGGTACCATTGAGAAAGCCTCATTGATTTCAAACAAATCAATATTAATTAAATCTCCTTTAGTTTTATTTAGTAAATTTTCAACAGATTTAGCAGGGGCAATTGTAAATAAGTCGGGCGATGTAGCTGAATCATTATAACCAACTATTTCTGCAATTGGATTAATATTTAATTCATCAGCTTTTTTTTCACTCATTAAAATTAACATGGAAGCTCCATCACTAATTGGGGAAGAGTTTGCTGCAGTTACAGAACCATTTTTTACGAATGCTGGTTTGAGATTTGGAATCTTTTCAAAATTTACTTTGCTAATCTGCTCGTCTTGATCTATACATATTTCGTTTCCTCTATTATCCTTATAATTTATGGGTATTATTTCATTTTTAAACAAACCATTTTTTGAAGAATTTATAGATCTATTATAAGATGATATAGCATAATTATCTTGTGATTTCCTAGAAATACCATATTCTGTTGAACAATTATCGGCTAAAACACCCATTGATTCCTGACTATAAACATCTGTAAGACCATCACTCATTAATCCATCAATAGTAGCAGAATTACCATATTTATTAGCTTTTCTCAAATTTAAGTAGTGAGGAGCATTACTCATGCTTTCAACACCACCAGCAACAACAACTTCATTAATTCCTAGTTGAATAGACTGAGCAGCTAAATTAACGGCTTTTAAACCTGACGAACACACTTTGTTTACTGATGAGCAGGGAATTTCAGGTTTTAATTTGGCTCCCAAAGCTATTTGTTTAGCTGGAGCTTGACCACAACCAGACTGTAACACATGCCCAACAATTAGCTCATCAATTTCTTTTCTGTCAAAGTCAATCTTTGATAATGCACCCTCTAACGCATATGTCCCTAAATCAACAGCAGAAAAATTTGATAATGAGCCCATAAAACATCCTAATGGAGTTCTTACAGCACTAACTATGACAACTTTGTTTTGCATATGTTTATTTTTTAAAGTTAATAAAATATAAATTGTATTATGCTCTTAAATATTTAGTAAATTTATTCAATATAGACTATGGGCAAACTATTTAACAGTATAAATAAAGGTTTTTCTAGAATATTCAGGTTTCTTTTATTTGTGCTATCAGCATTTCTAATTATTTATTTCTTTCCAAAAAGCGGAAAATTCAAGTATAACTTTGAGAATGGCAGGCCTTGGCAATCTGAAAATCTATATGCACCTTTTGATTTTGCAATTAAAAAGTCCAAAGAGGAAATTGATGATGAAATTATTCGAGCAAAAATAAATACACCTTTATTTTTTGAGATTGACACATCATTAATTACTAACTCAAATAATCAACTAGCTACCCGAATTGAAGAATTAAAGAATGATTCGCTATTTAATCTTTTTAAACAAGAAGAGCTAAAAAATATTAAAATTCAATCTTCTTACATAATCAATGAAGTATATTCTAAAGGTTTACTTGAAGAAAATTTTAATTTTAAAGATAGTCAGCTAATATCGATTTTACTTGACAACAAACTTGTTAATTCATCATATTATAACAGATTAATCAAGCCAGAAGACTTAATAACTTTTATTAATAATAAAATTATTGAAACTGATAGTGAAAAGTATAAATCTCAAATAATTTCGCTGGTATTTGACATTATTACCCCTAACTTATTTTATGATAAAGTACTTTCAGATGAATCAATTAATGAGGCAACGATAAAAATTTCACCAAATAGGGGTTTTATAGAAAAAGAAACACTAATAATTTCAAAAGGTGAAGTTGTTGAAGGGGAAAAGCTTATAATATTAGAATCTTTAAGAAAAGAATATGAGGTTAATAGCTCATCCTTTTCTGATCTCTATTTAATTGTTTCTGCATATTCTTTGCTGGTTATTCTATCTCTCTTGATGATTGTTCTTTTTATTAGAAAATTTGAAAGAAATATATATAATAACAATAATAAAATTGCACTTGTTTACTTCAATATAACACTTATTATTTTAATTACAACTTGGGTAGTTGACGTGAACTCAAATTATATATATATAATACCGCTGTGTATAATACCATTACTTATTAAAGCTTTCTTTGACTCTAGAATTGCTTTTTTTATACATTCTGTGACCGTAATGTTATTGGGATTTGTAGTGCCTAATAGTTATGAGTTTATATTTTTAAACATAATTGCAGGAGTTGTTACTATTCTCACGTCTGACAATATTTATAAGAGAGCAAATTTATTTATAGCTGTAGCACAGATAACATTAGTTTATATGCTGGCTTATTTTTCTTTTTATGTAATTCAAGAAGGGAATATTGAAAACTTACCTTTAAATAACTTTTCTTTATTTGTTTTATGTGGTCTTTTGACTTTATTTATATATCCACTAATATATATCTATGAAAAGATGTTTGGACTAGTGTCAGATGTATCCTTATTAGAATTATCTGATACTAATTCTAGTTTATTAAAAGAATTGTCAAATAAGGCACCGGGAACCTTTCATCATTCAATAAATGTTGCAAATCTTGCTGAAGCCTGCGCAAATGAAATTAATGCTAATGCATTATTGTCGAGAGTAGGAGCTTTACATCATGATATAGGCAAAATTTCAAATCCATCTTTTTTTACTGAAAATCAATTATCTGAGCAAAATCCTCATGAAAATATTACATCAAAGGAAAGTGTTGAAATCATTAAGCAACATGTGGTTGATGGTGTAAGGCTGGCAAAAAATGCAGGTGTTCCTGAAAGAGTAATTGAATTTATAAAAACTCATCATGGAACTAATTTAATCGGATACTTTTATAATAAAGAGGCTAAGTTAGACCCTAAAATTAAAAAAGTAGATTTTCGATACGATGGTCCAAAACCCTTTAATGTTGAAATGGCACTTGTAATGATGTGTGATTCGGTTGAAGCGGCAACCAAGAGCTTAGATAAACCCGATAATGATAATATTGATTCTTTTGTTGAAACCATTATAGATAAGCAAGTTGAAGATCAACAATTTGAAAATTGTGAGCTAACCTTTAAAAATATTTCAATTATCAAATCTGTTCTTAAAGAGAAATTGAAAAACATTTATCACATCAGGGTGAGTTACTCTGATGGGAGTAATTAAAAAAAAATTAGATATAGTTGCGTTGTTGTTAATGAAAAACTATTTTTGCAACCGCATTTTATTAAATACTTTTTAGTATTGGAGAGGTGCCAGAGTGGTAATGGAGCAGATTGCTAATCTGTCGACGTGCAAACGTCGCCAGGGTTCGAATCCCTGTCTCTCCGCCATTTCGGGGTGTAGCGTAGCCCGGTTATCGCGCCGCGTTTGGGACGCGGAGGTCGCAGGTTCGAATCCTGCCACCCCGACATTTTTTAGTAAGGTCGCGTAGCTCAGCTGGATAGAGCATCTGCCTTCTAAGCAGACGGTCAAAGGTTCGAATCCTTTCGCGATCACAGAATAATCCTCACCATTGTGGGGATTTTTATTTATTATAAGTAGTTAATAAGATATTTTTCTAGTTAATCTTTCTGGCAATTAGTAAGCCATTGACATCTAAGCAAGATCCTGGAAAAGGAATACCTCCCCATGATTCAAAATTAAAAGCCATAACGTAAGGAAAATAACCTTCTTTTGTAGAGGACCAGTAGATGAGATTTTCATTAAAATTCCCAAGACCTATTGAATGTACATTGCTGTAAATTATTTCCATTGAGCCACTGGAAGGTATAAACCAATCATTATATCCGTTATAATTAAGATCATCTACAATTTTAAAGGCATAGTTGTCACTTCCAAACTCAGTACCGTTAGAACTATTATCATTTTGATTACCCTCAATTATCTGCTGTGTATTCAAATCACCATCACCAACAGCATGACTTGTATCTAAATCAAATATATCACCCCAAGCTACATCACCTATATCAGAGTAGTCTGTAGCTAGCATAATTTCTCCATTAGTTGAATTTACATGAAAAATGTATCCACCGCCATATTCGACTCCATAAAACGATGAAACATCATTAAAATTTAATATATCTATTACTGAAACACCATTTACTAGATTTTGCTGAACTGTGAGATTAGAATTGTATTCTAGTGGGTTAATTACAGGTTCGTTTTCACAATTAAAAAAAATAGCAAATAATATAACCAAATTGAGTGTGTTCTTTTTCATAGAATTATTTTATGTAAAAATAAATAATATAATGACAACCATTATAAAGCAAACTTCTAATTATTTTGTAAATTCAAATTAACGTTAAACTAATTAATTTACTTAAATAAGTTTACAATAAGTTTTTTTGTATCAAAAAAACAATTATAAATAACTTTTATCGTAGTATACACAGGAATAGCTATTATTAAACCAAAGATACCAAACAGTAATCCAGAAAAAATTATAACTATAAATACCTCAAGCGGGTGAGATTTTATTGATGATGAAAATATAAATGGTTGAAGTATAAAGTTATCAAGCATTTGAATTGCTGTGAAACCAATAAGCAACCAAATAGAATTAGATAAAAAATCATTAAAAATAAACGCGTCTATATTATTTGTTACTGATAAAATTATCATTAAAAAAATACTAATTAATGGGCCCAAATAAGGAATGATATTTAATATGGCGCAAATAAAGGCAATAGCAAAAGAATTTTCAACTCCTAATATTAGTAAAAGTATAAAGTAAAGAATAAATAAGATCGTTATTTGCATAAAAACACCCGAGAAATACCGGGTTAATAAATTTTCAATCTTGACAATTGATAATTTTAATTTTTTTCTTTGTTTCGAAGGGAACTGGCTTAACAACGTTCTAAAAATATCATTTCCATCTTTTAAAAAAAAGAAAGTAATAAATAATACAGACATAATTCCAATACTTAAACTACCAATTTGAGATATAATTGAATTGAATAATTTGGTAACAAATGCAAAATCAATTTCAGAAATAAAATTAAGATCTGTAAAAAAATCAATTATACTTACATTTTTACTTTCTAAATAGTTTATTATTCCTTCACTTGTAGATTTAAATTTATTTCTAAATTCAAATGTATTAAGTAGGGATAGATTTTTTCCTTGTTTAGTTAATATAGGTACAAGTAAGACTATGATCATAGAAGTAAACGAAACAAGCATTGTAACAGAAAAAATTGATGATAAGGCATTACTTAATTTAAATCTAGATTTTAAAAGTTTGTTAAATGGATTTACTACCAATGATAATATCAAGGCTATAAAAATATACAGTAGACCTAACTTAATTTTATAAATAAATAGCACAACAAGAGCTAAGAGTGATAATACTATTACGGATTTTACTAATTCTTTTGATTTCATTTTTAATTAATTGTTGAAAATATTGAACAAACCATAACTCCAGCCGTTTCAGTTCTAAGCCTTACTTTACCAAGTGAAACGGGTACAAATTTAGCTTTTTTTGCTAAATCAAGTTCATCTTTTGAAAACCCACCCTCAGGTCCAACCATAATCTCTGAATCATTACCCTTAATTAATTTTTCCTTCAACAAGCTAATGTCTGAATTTAAACAGGTGGCTATAAATGAATTAACATTATTTTTACTTTTTGACGTGATATAATCTTTGAAATTAACAGGTTTATTAATAATTGGCAGCCTGTATCTTAATGATTGCTTCATTGAAGATATTAATATTTTTATTGATCTTTCTAAATTAATTTTATTTCTCTCTGAAAACCTACATATTAAAGGGGATATTTCGTTAATTCCTATTTCAGTTGCTTTTTCTAGAAACCATTCAAATCTCTCTTTATTTTTAGTTAATGAGATTGCAACCTTAAGTTTTGGTAATTCATTTTTGAATTCTAATGCATTTTCAATCTCCAAAATAGATTTATTTTTATAAGACTCAATAATTGAGCAACTGTATAAGAACCCTTTACCATCTGTGATATTTACATTATCCCCGATTTTTTTTCTAAGAACTTTGATTAAATGACTATTTTCCTGATCAAGAATGATAATTTTTTTAGTGGATTTATTAATGTTATTAGAGTAAAAAATATTCATTACAATGGGTATTTTGATACACTAAAGTCAGATAATTCACCAAATTTTGATTCAATAAACTTAAAATAACCATTTATACCGATCATAGCAGCATTATCTGTGGAATAATTAATTTTTGGGACATATGTCTTTATTTTCTCATTTAACATCAAACCTTTCAATTCTTTTCTTAAATAAGAATTAGCAGAAACACCACCGCAGACAACAAATTCATTAATCTGAAATTTATCCCTAGCTTTAACTATTTTATCAATTAGTATTTCTACTATTGTAGATTGCAGAGATGCGCACAAGTCGTTAATATTTTTTTTAACAAAATCATCTGGATGATTACTTATGAAATTTTTAAAATAAGTTTTTAATCCTGAAAAACTAAAATTTAAACCCTTAACACTAGGTTTGGGGAACTTAAACTTATTTACATCACCTTTTAAAGCTAATTTGTCAATCTTAGGTCCTGCAGGATAATCTAAATTCATGATTTTACCTGATTTATCAAAGGCTTCACCCGCAGCGTCATCAAGAGTCGTTCCTATCTCAGTAAAATCAAGAGGACTATTAACAATCACCAATTGAGTATGACCTCCAGAAACAGTCAATGCAATAAAAGGAAATTTTGGTTTTTCAGGGTTATCCTCAATATATATTGAAAGAATGTGAGCTTGCATATGATTTATTTCTAACAATGGAATATTTAGAGAAAATGCTAAAGATTTAGCAAAAGATGTGCCTACTAATAATGAACCTAATAATCCAGGACCTCTTGTGTAGGCAATAGCATCGATATCATTTAATTCAATTTTAGATTCTTTAATTGCTTTCTTAAAAACAGGAACAATTAACTTATCATGTTCTCTAGATGCAATTTCTGGAACAACACCTCCGAATATTTCATGTATTTTTTGACTAGAGACTATATTTGAAAGAACTTTTTTGTTCTTTAAAACAGCGACTGATGTATCATCACAGGATGTTTCAATAGCTAAAATATACACGTCTTCTTTCATGGTGTAAATTTATGCTTAGTTTTCTTAAAAAAAAAGAATTAAAAAAATGCTTATTAATAAGCATATAGATTATTATATTTATGACTGTGAAAAAAGTATTTAGCAAGATAGCATTATTAACTTCTGGTGGTGATGCACCAGGGATGAATGCAGTAATAAGGTCTGTTGTTCGTACTTGTGTTTTTCATAAAATTGTCCCGATTGGAGTTTCCAAAGGATATGACGGATTAATTAAAGGAAACATGTCTGAAATGAATGCCAGAAGTGTTAAAGGCATAATCAATAAAGGTGGAACAATCTTAAAAACCGCAAGGTCTAAAGGTTTTAGAACAAAAGCTGGTAGGGAAGAAGCATTTGAAAACCTAAAAAAGAACAACATAGATGGATTAATAGTAATCGGTGGTGATGGAACTTTCACAGGTGGACTAATTTTTAGTGAGGAATTTAATTTTCCGGTAATCGGTGTTCCTGCTACTATTGATAACGATATCTTTGGAACATCCCACACGGTTGGATTTGATTCTGCAACAAATACTGTAATGGAGGCAATTGACAAGATTAGGGATACTGCTAGCTCTCATAATAGATTATTTTTTATAGAAGTTATGGGAAGGGATGCCGGACATATTGCGTTAAATACAGGAGTAGCAGCTGGTGCAGAAGAGATTTTAATTCCAGAAGAAAACCTAGGTTTGGATAGATTGATTCAGTCATTAAAAAGAAGTCAAAAAACTGGAAAATCATCTAGTATCGTAGTTGTAGCTGAAGGTGATAATACAGGAGAAAATGTTTTCCAGCTTAAAGATTATGTTGAAGAACATCTTTCAGATTATGAAGCTAGAGTAGCTGTTCTTGGCCATATGCAAAGAGGAGGTTCTCCAACCTGTTTTGACAGAGTTTTGGCAAGTAGATTGGGGGTAAAAGCTGTCGAATCAATTATTAATGGTGAAACTATTTCAATGGTTGGTTTACAAAATAATATAGTTAAATTAACCCCCTTCAAAAAAGCAATTAAGGGAATAACAAAAATCAACACTGAACTATTAAAAGTCAGTGATATAATGTCAATTTAATTAAACTAAAAAATGAGTAAAATCAAGATTGGAATAAATGGATTTGGAAGGATTGGAAGAATTACATTTAGAGCTATTCTAAAAAGGAATGACGTAGAGGTTTTAGCGATCAATGATTTATTAGATGTGAATCACTTAGCTTACTTACTAAAATACGATTCGGTACACGGAAAACTTAATGATGATATTAGTGTTAACGATAATGATTTAGTTGTAAATGGTAATAGAATTCGTGTCACAGCCGAAAAAAATCCATCAGATATTAATTGGGGTGAACTAGATATTGATGTCGTAGCAGAGTGTACCGGTATTTTTACAACTATGGATAAAGCTGGTTTGCATTTAGAAGCAGGTGCAAAAAAGGTAGCCGTATCTGCTCCGTCAAAAGATATTCCCATGTTTGTAATGGGAGTAAATTGTGATTCTATAACACAAATTCATAAAATTGTTTCTAATGCATCTTGTACTACTAATTGTTTAGCACCTATAGCTAAAGTACTTCACGATAACTTTACTATAAAGGAAGGTTTAATGACAACTGTTCATGCTGCAACGGCAACCCAAATGACAGTTGACGGCCCAGCTAAAAATTACAGACTAGGAAGATCTTCACTTAATAATATTATTCCTTCATCAACAGGTGCAGCGATTGCAGTTGGAAAAGTAATTCCAGAATTGAACGGAAAGCTTACTGGTATGGCTTTTAGAATTCCTACAGCTAATGTTTCTGTTGTTGATTTGACAGTTATTCTTGAGAAAGAGTCATCATATGATGAGATTAAGAAAACCTTTAAAAAGGCTAGTGAAAATGAATTGAAGGGTGTGCTTGGCTATACAGAAGAAGCGGTAGTTTCTCAAGATTATATTGGTTGTCCTTTAACGAGTAACTTTGACGCTAATGCAGGAATTGAGCTCAGTTCAACTTTTTTTAAAATAATTTCATGGTATGACAATGAGTATGGTTATTCTACAAAATTAGTTGAGTTAATGCACAAGATTCATAATACTAACTAACCAAAAACCTTATGATCTTAATTGTAGACAGTGGTTCAACAAAGACTGATTGGATAGCTATAGATAGAGCAGGTAAAATACTTTTTGAAACTCAAACTTTAGGACTAAATCCGCAAGTTCTCACGAATCATATCTTAAAAGAAAGGATTGTAAATAATTTTGAATTGTATAAATTCAGAAAGGAAGTTGAAGCAATACACTTTTATGGTGCGGGATGTGGAACTAAACCGCCAAGAATTTTGATTAAAAATGTATTTTCTGATATCTTTAAAAATTGTATCGAATTTTCCATTAAGGAAGACACGTATGCTGCTATTTATTCTACTTCTGAAGAAAATTCAAAATCTATAGTTTGTATTCTTGGAACAGGTTCTAACTGCACTTATTTTGATGGAAAAAATATTAACCAAAGAGTTATATCCTTAGGATATATTCTAATGGATGATGCAAGTGGTAATTATTTTGGCAGACAATTGTTAAGAGATTTTTATTTTAATAGAATACCTGATGAAACAGCCAAAAAATTTGAAGAGAAATTTGATTTAGATGCAGAATCAATCAAGGATAATTTATATAAACAGCCAAACCCAAATACATATTTAGCAACTTTTGCTAAGTTCCTTATAAACAACAAAGATTCAGAATATTGTCAATCACTGATTAAAAGAGGATTTGTTTTATTTATTGAAAGACAAATCTTACAATTTACTGATGCGAAGGAAATACCAATTCATTTTGTGGGATCAATTTCATTTTATCTCAAGGAAGAACTGAAAAAGTGCTTGTCAAAATATGGTTTACATGCTGGAAATATAATTCGAAAGCCTATAGACGGATTATTAAAATATCATCAAAAAAAATTACAACATAGCAATCATTGATATTTCAACATTAACTCCCGCTGGTAATTTACTAACTTCAACAGTTTCCCTAGCTGGAGCATTGTCTTTATCTAAATAAGAACCATATATTTCATTTACACTAGAGAAATTATCCATACTAGATAAAAAAATTGTTGTTTTTACAACATTGTCAAATGTCAAAGAAGATTCATCAAGAATTGCCTTCAAATTTTCCATAACCTGAGTAGTTTCCATATTTATATCATCAGTTATTAATTTTCCGTTTTTTGGGTTTAATGCTATCTGACCAGAAATGAACATGTAATCACCAGCAATAACTGCTTGATTATATGGTCCAATAGGTTCAGGGGCATTTTCTGTTTTTATTATTTTTTTCATAGTTTAAATTTAATTATAAAATTTTATCTCTTTGCCTTCTCTTATCATATTTTATATCACTTAACATACCGCTTTTTATACCAATGAAAAAATTCCAAGATTTGTTTGTGCTAAATGGAATCCAACTAAAGTTCATTCTCCAACTAAGCAAATCCCTTTCAAACCTCAATTGTGTGTAGGTAATACCTTGATTTTTAAAATCGTAACCAGATGAAATTCCTGCGCTCCATTTGGGAGACAGTTCAATGTCTCCAGAAAACATTAAGGAATGGGAAGAAATTTCGTTTTGACCAACCGTGTTGTTGTAATTTACGGCATATGCCATTCTTAATGACCATGGGATTTTATAATTATATAGATTATCAGGGGCTTTTTCTTTCTTTTCTTTATCAACCTGTGAAAATTCCTCAGTGGATGTATCCATTGCTCTTCCGAATAAGTCGTCATCTCTACCACCATTTCTAACTGATTCATCAATTGCAGCTTGACTTCTTTCCGAATCTTTGTCTGAATTATCACTGCTAAATGCATAATTGAACGTAAGATTTGCACTAGTTAATCTAAACAAACCACCTCCATCATTTATTTGAAATTTATTAATCCTATTATTGTTTTCATCTAAAGCATAAGGATCAAATGTAGCTCCAAAATTGACATTCATTTTATTTTTAAATAACTGAGTTCCACCATTCATTCTTACAGGTGATAATCGCAAGGAATCTGCTGCGAGGTTATAAGAAGTTGAGAAATTTAAATTATTTAATATGACAACTTTTTTCAATTCATCTTCTTCGCTTTCCTTATCAACAACTTTCGCCTCAACATTATTATTTAAGGATAATGCAATAGAGCTAGCGTAGTTTTTATTTGGTAAACCAAAGATAGATCCTTCAAATCTTGAATATTGAATATCAGAAGTAGTTAGGCCGTCAGCACTTATAACTTCGTAACTATCATAATATTTATCAAATGAAGGGGATATTCCATAGCTTAAAGAAGGCCTCATAACATGCCTTATAGCCTTTATTTTGCTATTTTCTGAAAAATTATACATTCCGTAAACAGTTGTTCCTAGACTAGTCGAAAAATTATAAGTTCTAAACGAGTCAAAACCACGATTTTCGTTTGTTATCACTTCTTGAAGTTCAACATCATATTCTCTATTAATTGTTTTAAAAACCCATGTCTCCTGTAGATTTGCACTTGTAGAAAAACTAAAATATTTTAACAACTTAAAATTAGTGCTAATTGGAATCGAATGTTGAAAACCAGATTTTGCATTTTCAAACATTTCCTTCTTGAAGAATAGGGAATCTGTAGTTAAGATTCTATTTTCACCTCTTAAATTATACTGGAAATTTATATTTTGAATGATACCTTTTTTTGTACCAACTTTAGGAGCAAAAGGATAAATTCTTGAAACACTCGCTTGTAGAGTGGGTAGGGTCATATTTATTGTTTGTGTATTTGTATTTTGAGAATGTGTAGCTGACAAACTCATATTAACTTGAGGTTCACCAGGAAATGTCTTGGAATAAGAAATAGATGATGAAAGAGAATTGTTTAAGAAATTAGCAGCATTCATTTGATTAATAGACTGCTGATAGTATTTACTACTACCTAAATTTACCGATGCCGAAAATCTAGAATTTGGATTAGATTTTGAATCCTGACTGTGAGACCATCTTAAATTATATATAGAACTTTTAGAATAATCTGGAAATCCTCTTTCACTTTGAATCAAATTTTCAAATCTAAAACTTAAATTACCTCTAAATTTATATCTGTATAAATATGTGTTTTCAATCCTAAAACCATAGCTGCCATTGGTATAATAATCACCTAAAAGGGTCAAGTCTAAATTATCATTAATTGGTAAATAATAGCCCCCATTTTGCACAAAATATCCTCTAGAGTTTTGTTCGCCAAATGATGGAAAAATTATACCTGAACTTCTTTTATTTGATATTGGGAAATATGCAAATGGTAAACCTATTGGTGTTGGAACATCAGCAATATACATATTCGTTGGACCTGTTATTATTTTTTTTCCAGGTATCACTTTAGCTTTTCTTAGCAGAAAATAATATTCTGGATTTTCAATATCAGCAGAAGTGGTAAATTTTGCTCTATCCATATAGTAAACAGAGTCATTTTCTTTTTTAGTTTTATCAGAAAGAATATTTAATCCTGCCTCTTCTGTTCTTGAATTGAATATTATTGCTTTCTTGGTATCCATATTAAATTTGAGGGAATCCGGCTTGATTTCATCTTGACCTTGCTTAAAAACTGGAAGCTGAGTGTATTTTCCCAAAGAATCTTTGATTCTACCTGCATAAATTTCGTTTTTATCATAATCAACTATAATTATCCCAGAAGTAATCTCCATATCTTGATAGATTATCTTTGCGTTATTATAAAGTCTAATTAGCTTTTCTTTTGGACTGATTGACGTTGTATCTGTAGCTTCATATAAAATTTTTCCTAAAAGTGCTTTGTTTTGAGTTTTTAGTGAATCGGTTTTTTGAATGGTGTCATTAACATGAAAATAGCTTCTGGCATTAACATTGGTGTTTATAAAAAATGTATAACTTAGGAATAAAAATAATTTGAAGAAGTGTGTTTTCAACCTATTGAATGTATATTAGTATATCTCGGAAACAGATATAAATTTACGTATATTTTGAAGCTATAATACATAATTTATGATGAAAGTTTGTTTAACCCCCTCTTTTTTTAACCATAGTTTAACAGCCTTTATCCTCTTTATTACATTTATTTTCTTTCCTACATCTTCAAGTGAAATTTATTCCCAAGAACGCTTTAAAATAGTTATTGATGCTGGTCACGGAGGTAAAGACCCTGGCAGACCTAATAAAAGCGGTATAAAAGAAAAGGATATTGTATTGAAAATAGCACTAGATTTAGGAAAAAAGCTTGAGAATAGTGGCAATGAAGTGATATACACTAGAGACAAGGATATTTTCTTAACTCTTAGACAAAGGGCCAAGATTGCAAATGATGTTGATGCAGACTTATTTATTTCTATACACTGTAATGCTTTTCACGATAGTTCAGTTCATGGCTCAGAAACATTTGTTTATGGATTACACGTTAGTGATGCAAATTTCAATGTAGCTAAAAAAGAAAACGAAATTATCTTTTTAGATGACCACTATCTAGATGACCAAGAAACTTATAGTCCAACATCAACTGAATCTTTAATTGGGACAACCTTAATGCAAGAAGAATATTTAGATCAAAGCATATTACTTGCAAGCTTTGTACAAAACAATTTTACTAAAAATTTAAAAATTAGAAATAGAGGTGTCAAGCAATCCGGGTTTTGGGTACTACACAATACTTATATGCCCAGTATATTAATAGAAGCTGGTTTTATGACCAATCCAAAAGAGGGGACTTACCTAAACTCAAAAAAAGGACAAGTTGGCATATCTAATAGTATATATGATGCTATTGAAAAGTACAAAAAAGCTATAAATTACTCTGAAAACCCTCTTACTAAATCAAATACTAATGATATAGTCAATTATAAGGTACAAATCGCAGCAGGTAAAAGAAGGCTAGAACTAAAATCATACAATTTCAAAGGTTTAAAAAGCCTCTCAAGAGTTAAAGACGGTTCATTTTATAAATACTTTTATTCAAACTCAACTAGTCTTATTGAAATTAGAAAGAAAAAAAAATATGCTAGGCTTAATGGATATCCCAATGCATATATTGTTGGTTTTAAAAATGGTAAGTTATTTGATGTAGACTAATAACTTGTAATATAAATTCCTAATTTTATATATAAGAATAAAAAAATTGAAATACTCGAAAGAAATAAAAGTAGGTTTTTTAGCCATAGTTGGTGTCATGATGAGTGTTTTCTCATATAATTATCTCAAGGGTATTAATCTTTTTGAAAAGAACAGAAATTTTACAATTAAATATGAAAAAGTTGATGGTCTTTCAGTTTCAAACCCTGTTACACTTAACGGTTTTAAAATTGGAAAAGTTCAAAAAATAAACTTTAACCCGAAAAATACTAGGGAATTACTTGTCGACATAATTATAGAAAATGATGTTTTATTTCCAAAGACAAGTTCCGCCGAATTATATGAAACTGGTTTAATAGGTGGTAAGGCGATTGCAATAATTCCTGACTATAAAAATGACTCAACCATTGCCAATGACGGAGACATGTTGAGAGGAATTATTAAACCAGGTCTTACAGAATTGGTGAATCAGATCTTACCACAGGTCCAACTTCAAATCGAAGCGGTTATGAAAAATGCAGAAATAGTACTTGGTAATATTAATAACCTATTTGATGAGGAAACTAAACAGCAGCTAAAATCAAGTGTTGAAGATTTTTCCAATTTAACCAAAAGTTTTTCTGAAACATCTGAAGAAATTTCTAATTTAATTTCAAATAATTCTGAAAATTTATCACATGCAATTTCTGATTTTAAAGATGCCAGTAACAATATTAAATCAATTTCCGATTCAATATCATCGAATGATCTTAGAAATATAACTTCAAACCTAAGCGATTTAGTTATTAACTTAAATTCAATTACGAAAAGCTTAAAAAATTCAGAAGGCACTGCTGGAAAGCTGATAAATGACAATTCAATTTATGTTAATCTTGAGAAGGCAACTAAGGAGTTAAATATTCTTATTGAGGACATTAAACTGAACCCCGATAGATATATTAATTTTTCGGTCTTTAGAAAAAAGAATAAAGCATTCAAAAAAAATAATTAATTGGAATTAATCCCTAACATAATATTTTCTGTTATTCTAATAACTTCATTAGGGTTTTTTGTCAGAAATATTAAGAAATTAAAAAGAAATATAAATTTTGGTAAAGGTCAAACTGAAACCATAGAAGATAGTCCTCAGAGATGGAAAAATATGATTATGATAGCTTTGGGTCAGTCTAAAATGGTCAGAAGACCGATAGCTGGTATATTACACATAGTTGTTTACCTGGGTTTTATAATTATAAATATCGAACTTATAGAGATAATAATTGATGGTATTTTTGGTACTCACAGAATATTTTCATCAATTGGGGTTCTATACGGAATTCTAATTGGTCTATTTGAAATATTTGCTATTCTAGTTTTGATTGCTGTATTGATATTTTGGACAAGAAGAAATTTGACCCAAATCAAAAGATTTTATGAAACAAAAATGATGGGTTGGCCAAAGTTAGATGCAGATCTAATATTATACTTTGAAATAGTGTTGATGAGTTTGTTTTTACTAATGAATGCCACCGATGTAGAATTTCAAAACATGAATAATGGAAATGTAATAAGTGGTTTAATATATCCATTTTTTGAAGGGTTTTCATCAAAAACTCTACATATTCTTGAAAGATCTTTTTGGTGGTCACATATCGTTGGAATTCTAATTTTTTTAAACTATTTATACTATTCAAAACATTTACATATTATTCTTGCATTTCCAAACACCTTTTATGGATCACTTGAAAGTAGTGGTAAACTTAATAATATGAAATCCGTTACCAATGAGGTAAATATTATGATGGGTAAAACTTCTGAATCCGATACATTAGATGACATTAACTTTGGAGCATCTGATGTCAAAGATTTATCTTGGATTCAGCTACTAAATGCTTATTCATGCACAGAATGTGGTAGATGTACCAGTTCTTGTCCCGCCAATATTACAGGAAAAAAACTTTCTCCTAGAAAAATAATGATGGATGTGAGAGATAGAATTGAAGAAGTGGGAAGGAATATTGATAAAAATGGTTCGTTTAAAGATGATAATAAAAAGTTATTAGGGGATTATATTTCAAAAGAAGAATTATGGGCGTGCACCTCATGTAATGCTTGTGTTGAAGAATGTCCAATAAGTATCAACCCTTTATCGATAATTATGGATATGAGGAGACATTTAATCATGGAAGAATCATCAGCTCCTAATGAGTTAAATAATATGATGAATAATATTGAGAACAATGGTGCTCCATGGCCATACAATCAACAAGATAGACTAAATTGGAATGAATAGATATTATGCATAAAGACAAAATAGAAAAAATTTTACACGAAAAAGTTGAATCAGGAAAAAAAATAAGTCCAGTCCTACCAGATGGAATTAAAAATTATTTGATTGATATTGACGGAACAATTACAGACGACATTCCAAATGAGGAACCTGATAGAATGGCCACATGCTTTCCATTTGATGATGCACTAAAAACATGTAACCGATGGTATGATGAAGGTCATATAATATGTTTTTTTACCTCAAGAGTTGAGGAACATAGAAAAGTGACTGAAGAATGGCTGAAAAAACATGGATTTAAATATCATTCATTACTAATGGGAAAACCCAGAGGTGGAAATTATCACTGGATAGATAATCATTTAGTTAAAGCGACTAGATATAACGGTACTTTTGGAGATCTAGTCAAAAAAGAAGTTACAATCGAAGTTTTTAAAGATGAGTAGACTAAAGATTAAAACAATTGAAGATTTTCAAAATGACGGTACTTCACCTGAAATATTATTTTGGATTGGTTGTGCAGGTAGTTTTGATGATAGGGCCAAAAGAATAACAAAGGCTTTTGTCAAGATTTTAAATTCTGCAAATATCAGTTTTGGAGTATTAGGAAAGGATGAATCTTGTACCGGGGATCCCGCTAAAAGAGCTGGGAATGAATTTTTATTTCAAATGCAGGCAATGACTAATATTGAGACACTAAATTCATTTGATATAAAAACAATTGTCACAACCTGTCCACATTGCTTTAATACCATCAAAAATGAGTATCCTAGTTTAGGTGGTAATTATGATGTTTATCACCATACCCAATTTATAAATAAACTTCTGGAAGAAGGAAGGTTTTCGATTAGGGGAGGAACATATAAAGGAAAAAAAATCACATATCATGACCCTTGCTTTCTTGGAAGGGCAAATAAAGAGTATAGCGCCCCCCGTAACCTGATTAAAAAACTTGATGCAGAATTATCAGAATTAAAGAGATGTAAATCAAAAGCACTTTGTTGTGGTGCTGGTGGGGCCCAAATGTTTAAAGAATCAGAAAAAGGAAAAACAGAAATAAATATTGAACGTGCTAATGAAATAAAAGAGAATACTTCAAAAATAGTAGCAACAGGATGTCCGTTTTGCAACACAATGTTAACTGATGGTACAAAGTCGTTTGAGGAAAATAAAAAAGTTGAAGTTTTAGACATTGCGGAACTAATTGTCAAAGCTAAGGATTTATAATAATGATAGTTAATTTTAAATCGTTAAAGAAAAATTCAAGGGTATGGGTTTTCCAATCATTAGATTCTATAGATGATCTTCTAGTTGAGGAAATTAAAGAAAAAATAAGATCATTTCTTAATGAATGGAAATCACATCAAAGAGACTTTAAATCATCATTTGAAATCAGATATAATACGTTTATCATCGTTGCAGCTGACGGAGGTAATTTAGTTTCTGGTTGTTCTATTGATTCACTTATCAACTTTATAAAAGACTTGGAAAATTCATATGAATTGCAATTACTTGATAAATTACATGTTAAATACATTGAAAATGGAAAAATTATCACTAAACATCTAAATCAATTTAAGATATATTGTCAAAGTCTTGGAAAAAAAGACAATCTTATTGTTTTTAATAATTTGGTAAAAGATATAAATGAATTGGAAAATAATTGGCAAGTTGATATTAAAAATAGTTGGCATAACAGATATATTAAATGACTAGAATATTTATATTATTTATTTTAATATTAAGTACTCAAAAGCTTAATTCTCAAACAGTAGATCCATTAATTTCTGAAGATTTTCTAAATCAGCAAAAATGGGTAGACTCCATTTACAATAAACTCACACTAGACGAAAAAATCGGGCAATTATTTTTTGTCCAGGCAACATCGAAGCATAAAAATAATTCTGAAAAAATTCTTAATAATATTAAAAATTTTAAAATTGGTGGTTTAATATTTTCTACCGGTCATCCTTCAGTACAAGCAAATCTAACTAATAAATACCAAAATGCCTCAGAAATACCCCTAATGATAAGTATGGATGCAGAATGGGGAGTAGGAATGAGGTTAGATTCAGTTCCAAAGCTTCCATGGAATATGAGTTTGGGTGCAATTAAAAATAATTTACTAATTGAAAAAATAGGCTCGGAAATCGGTAATCAATTTAAAAGACTAGGAATTCATATGAATTTTGCTCCTGTAATCGATATAAACACTAATTCTAAAAATCCAATTATAGGTAATAGGTCTTTTGGGGAGAATAAAATAAACGTGTCAGAGAAAGGAATTAGTTTCACTAAAGGTATCCAGTCAAATAATATATTGGCAACAGCAAAACACTTCCCTGGTCATGGTGATACGTCCAAAGACTCTCATTTGACTTTACCTACAATTAATTTTGATGAAAAAAGAATTAAAAAAGTTGAGTTATATCCATTTAAAAAATTAATTGAAGATGGATTATCTGCTGTTATGATTGCCCACCTAAATGTTCCTTCTTTGGAAAAAGAATACTTGCTTCCTTCAACATTATCAAAAAATATTATTGAAAAAACATTGATTAAAGAGCTTAATTTTAATGGCCTAATTATTACCGATGCACTTGAGATGAAAGGCGTTTCAGAGTTTACAAAAAAGAATGTAGATCTCATGGCCTTTTTAGCAGGAAATGATATTCTTCTGATGTCATCAGACATATCTAAGGGTATAAAATCTATAAAAAAGTCAATTAAAAAAGGAAAAATCAGCGAGGAAAGACTAGCTAGATCAGTAAAAAAAATACTAAAGGCCAAATACAAGGTAGGTTTAAATAGTTACAAATCAGTTGATACTACTAACCTAATAGATGATCTTAACAGAATTTCTGTTACCAATCTTATCAATAAATCAATTGAAAGTATTCCTACACTTATCAAAAATAAAAGTAATGTAATCCCGGTTAAGTTAGACACCGAAAGCATATTAAATATACAGTTTGGAAATAGTGATGGGGAAATTTTTAATGGCTATTTAAATAAGTTTAAGAGAATTAAATCAATAAAAGCTTCAAACTTAAATATAAATGATTTAAACAGTTTATTAGCTAATCATAAATTAATAATAGTGAGTTTTCACATGAAATCTGATACTCCTTGGGAAAATATGAATAAAAAGTTGTCTGATAATGAGCAAGATATATTGAAAATAATAGATGAACATGATAATAAAATATTGGCATCATTTACAAATCCATATACTTTATCCCGGTTAAATCTAAAATCTTATAATTCTGTTATTGTTGGTTTTCAAAATAATTATGAATTTCAAAAAACTATTGCTCAACAAATTTTTGGCGCTAAAGAAATTAAAGGTAATTTACCTGTTAGCATTAATGAAACATATAAAGAAGGTGCCGGAATAATATTAAAAAATCTTAATATCCTTAGCTACGCTTTTCCTGAAATGGTAGGTGTTGACAGAAAAAAACTTAATAAAATTGATTCACTAGTTAATTACGCAATTCAAAATGAAATGACTCCAGGAGCTCAAATTTTAGTTGCGAAAAATTCTAAGATTATTTACGATAAGTCTTTTGGTAGACTAAGATATAATGAGAATTTAAAAACTAACTCTAAGACAATTTATGATTTAGCATCACTTACAAAAATTCTTGTTACAACTCCTATAATTATAAATCTTGTTGACAAAAACATAATAGGTCTAGAAACTAAATTAAAGGAAATTATTCCACGATATGAAAACTCTAACAAATCAGAAATATCCGTTAAAGAGTTGTTATCTGGTCATGCTGCTCTTCAGGCTTGGATTCCATTCTATAAATTAACTTTAGATGAAAAAAATAGACCATCTTCAAAATATTACAGTTTTAGTAGAAATAGCACAAACACTGTAAAGGTTTCCCCAGACTTATATTTAAGAACAGATTATGTTGATACAATAAGAAATATTATTAAAAAAAGTGATTTACTTAAAAATAAATACAAGTATAGTGATCTGTCTTATTTAATTATTCAAGAATTTATAGAAAATCATTACAATCAAAATGTTGATCAAATTATTCATGAACTGATGTTTCGCAAACTAGGTATAGAATTAACTTATAATCCTACATTAAAATATTCAACTAAAAATATTGCTCCAACTGAAATTGACGAATACTTTAGGTATAAAGAAATAAACGGTTATGTACATGATATGGCAGCAGCTATGCTTGGTGGAGTTTCTACACACGCAGGCTTATTTGGTAATGCAATAAACGTAGCAAAAGTAATGCAGTTGTACATCCAAAATGGTAATTATGGCAATCAACAAATTTTAAATGCTCAAACAATTAATTTATTTAATAATTGTTATTATTGCGATGAAGATAATAGAAGGGGAGTTGGTTTTGATAAACCACAATTGGAGGATGATGGACCCACATGTGGATGTGTATCAATGAATAGCTTTGGACATTCTGGATGGACAGGTACATTTGCTTGGGCTGATCCTGATAAAGAAATTATATATGTATTTTTGTCTAACAGGTCTTATCCGAATGGTGATTCAGCGGGTAAATCTAAACTTGTAAAAGAAAATATTAGAAGTAAAATTCAGGAAATTATATATAACTCAATTAATAACTAAGTTATGATTATCGGTATAGTTTGTTACCCAACTTTTGGAGGTAGTGGAGTTTTAGCTACTGAACTAGGAATTGAGTTATCCAAAAAAGGATATGAAATACATTTTATCACCTATAACCAACCGGTTAAACTAGAACTTTATAGCAATAAAGTTCATTTTCACGAGGTTGATGTTCCTAATTATCCACTTTTTCATTATCCACCCTACGAACTTGCACTTTCTTCTAGACTTGTAGAAATGGTTAAAAAATATAAAATTGATATTCTACATGTTCATTATGCGATTCCACATGCATACGCTGCATTAATGGCAAAACAAATGCTTAAAGCTCAAAATATTGATGTGCCAGTTGTAACAACTTTACATGGTACTGATATTACTTTGGTTGGAAGTAGTCCCTCCTACAAAACGGCAGTTGAGTTTAGCATTAATAATTCAGATTATGTGACAGCTGTCTCTGAAAGTCTAAAAGCTGATACATTATCCCTCTTTAATATTGACAAATCTATTCAAGTGATACCAAATTTTGTAAATCTAGAAAAATACAACGGAAATTCTCAAAAGAACAATTTACTTAACAAAAATCATAAAATAGTAACACATGTTAGTAATTTCAGGAAAGTAAAAAGAATTATGGATGTTATTGAAATATTTAACGGTATACAAAAACATGTATCTTCAAAATTATTAATGATCGGTGACGGACCGGAAAAAAATAAAGCTGAAAAAAAAGCTAAGAAATTAGGAATTAAGGATAAAGTGATATTTTTTGGGAAAAGTAACGAGACAAATAAAATATTATCCTTTAGTGATTTATTTATTTTACCCTCAGAAATCGAAAGTTTTGGATTATCAGCTCTGGAAGCAATGGCAGCTAATGTTCCAGTAATTTCCACTAATACTGGAGGAATACCTGAAGTCAACATTGATAATTTTTCTGGCCTTATAAGTAACATTGGGGATGTTGAAAAAATGATTAATGACTCCATCATGATCTTGTCAGATGAAAATATTATGCAGAAATTTAGGATTAATGCAAGAAAGAGAGCAGAGGATTTTGATATTCATAAAGTTGTCCCAATTTATGAAGAAGTTTATAAAAGTTTAAGTTAGTATACATTATGAAAAGAAAAGATTTTTTAAAATTAAGTTCAGCATCTGCTATGTTATTTGGATTAAAATCACAAGGAGTAAACTTGTCTTATTTAGAAAGACCTTATGATTATTCTAAAAATAATTCACAATATATGGGTGACTTTGCGGCGTCTAAAATGGATGTGGTCAAGGTTGCATTTATAGGTGTTGGGGCAAGAGGAAGTGGACATGCTAAACAAATCGCGGCGATTGAGGGTACAGATATTGTTGCAATTAGTGATTTATATAATGATTTAGCGAGGAAATCATATGAAGCGTGTAAGAAGATTGGAAATGGTAATAGACATAAGAATATAGCTATTTACTCAGGAGGTGAAAACAAATGGAAAGTTATGTTAAATGAAGTCAAACCTGATGCAGTATTTATTTCAACAAATTGGGATAATCATGCTCCAATGGCAATTGAAACCATGAAAAGTGGGGCTCATGCATTTGTTGAGGTTCCAATGGCAACAACAATTGAAGATCTTTGGGAAATAGTTAATACCTCAGAAAAAACAAGAAAGCACTGCATGATGATGGAAAATGTCAACTATGGAAGAGATGAGCTAATGTATTTAAATATGTGTAGAAAAGGAATAATCGGTGATTTTTTACACGCTGAGGCAGCATATATTCATGAGCTCAGATTTCAAATGAATGAAGAGAATAGAGGTACTGGCTCATGGAGAACCCACCATTATGCAAAAAGTAGAGGAAATTTATATCCAACACATGGACTAGGGCCTGTAGCTCAGTACATGAATTTATCAAGAGGTGATGACAATTTTAATTCATTGGTCTCTTTCTCTTCTCCAGCTTTAGGTAGAAAACTTTACGCAGAAAAAAATTATGATTCTGACCATAAGTGGAATACGTTAAATTATTCAAATGGTGATATGAATACTTCTATCATAAAAACTAATTTAGGAAGAACTATAATGATACAATGGGATGAAACAAGTCCAAGACCATACACTAGGCACAACCTAATTCAAGGGACAAAAGGAATTTTAGCAGGTTTTCCAACCAGAGTTGCACTCGAAAATGGAGTTGAAGGAATTACTAAAGATCACCACAGCTGGATTCAAGGAAAAAATCTTAAAATATTGTATGAAAAATACGATCATCCGATAAATAAGCGTCTTGAGTTACTTATTGAAAAAATGGGTGGTAGAAATCACGTAGGGCATGGAGGGATGGATTTTGTTATGAGATATAGAATAATTGAATGTTTAAGAAGGGGAGAACCTCTTGATCAAAATGTGTATGAAGGTTGTTTTTGGAGTGCTGTTACACCATTAAGTGCCAAGTCTATTGCAAACAATGGAGAACCTCAAAAATTTCCAGATTTTACCAGAGGTAATTGGAAAGAGACCAATCCTTTAGAAATAATAGCTTAAAACTATTTCCAGTTTTTAAATTTACTAGACATTCCTATGCCAGGATTAAATGTATTTGTGGGATCAAGGGTACGATAAAAATTTAGCAACGAAGGTTTTGCTTCATATTCATGTCCAAAATTATGTTCCGCGGGGTACTCTGCACCTTTTTTATTATACATTTCAAGTAATTGTTTTTTTAATTCTTTTGCATTAACACCTTTTTTCAGAATATAGTTTTGATGTTTAACATGGCAAAAAAGATGGCCATAGTGAAATTTCGCATGAATTTTCTCATTGATTTCTTTTGGTAATTTTTCAAACCATATTTTTTCATTCCTTGGGATCGCAATATCTAAAGAAATCATTTCACCAACCTCTTTATTTTTAAGATTATAATATCTGCCTACAGCACTTGCTGCTACAAATCTATGTAAGGATGCCTTTCGACCTTCCTTTTTGTTACATTCAAAAAAATCTCCGTCATTTTCTTTGAAAAATTTATCAAAATATTCTTTGGCCTCATCTATACCTTCGTCAGACATTTCAACTATCCAATGATGTTCAAACTTATTTCTAAATTGCTCCATTCTCTTTGGAAGATGATTTGGAAATAACATGCTTAAAAATTGCATGAGTCTATCAGAAAAATTGTCGGGCAAGAATTTTACTTTACTTGCGACTATATCTACACTTCTTTTCAATTCAAATAATATTGGTAAAAAATTGGTCCCTAATTTTTCAATAACAATAAAATTATCCTTACTGTATTTCTTAGCTGCGTCATAACAATCCCTATGCAAATAATCCCCAAGTGTGGGTAAATTATCGAATTTTGATAGCATATCCCTTCTTATTTCCCAAAATACGTCAGGATTATTAGTTCCTAAATAAAAGACTTTATTTTTTTTCGCTTTTGGATAAGTATCTAATCTCAGTGCAAATACTACAACCTTTCCTGAACTTCCAGAGGCACCATAAAGTAATCTTTTATCTGAATTATATCGAGCTGGTGTATTTTCGTCAACACCTCTAACTATTTTAGAATATTTGTCATCTGATGCAAGTTTTTCATTATGAATTATATCCTCATTATTATAATTTCCGTTTTGTAAGTTGTTCAATATTGTTTCAGGGGCTTTTCCAAGATTAATCCCAAGTTCATTAACTAACTCTAGTTTTCCCTGTTTGTTTAATCTCGCATATAAGGCTAATTCAGTATAGGCTGGACCTCTTTTAACTAGTGAACCACCAGAATTATTACAAACACCACCTACTATTGATGCACCAATTGAAGTTGAACCAATCACAGAGTGTGGTTCTCTGTCAAATGGCTTCAATTTATTTTCTAAGTCGTATAAGGTGCTTCCTGCATGAGCTATAATCTGTTTTGCGTCATTAATAAACTGAATATCATTTATACGTAATGTATTAATAATCACAATTGGCCTATCATAATCATTTCCATGTGGTGTAGATCCTCCAGTCAAGCCTGTGTTAGCTGCCTGAATTATAACTATAAAATCCTGCGAGATACAGATTTTTAAAAGTCTCCATAGTTCTATAAAATTGGCAGGTTTTAAAACTGCCAGAGCATCCCCATTTCCATACCTCCATCCGTTTACAAAGGGTTGTTTTTGCCATTTACCAGTAATAACGTACTTGCCACCGATAAGTTTTGTGAAATCATTAATAACTGATAAATAGCTTTTCATATAAACCAATTAAACATTATAAATTTAAAACCAATATTTTTAAATCTTATTAATAATTTTTAGAAGTTATTAATAAACTATATTTTTAACTCCTTATTTAGTAATTATGAATAATTCTTTTGGAAATATCTTCAGATTAACAACTTTTGGTGAGTCACATGGAAAAGCCATCGGTGGTATAATTGATGGTTGCCCTGCAGGGCATAAAATTGATTTAGATCTTATTTCATATGAAATGCAAAGAAGGAAACCTGGTCAATCTAAAATTGTTACTCAAAGAAAAGAGGAAGATAAAGTTGAGTTTCTTTCCGGGATTTTTGAAAGAAAAACAACAGGAACACCTATTGGTTTTTTAATTAGAAATAAAGATCAAAAAAGTAAAGACTATAATCACCTAAAGGATTCATTTAGACCAAGTCATGCAGATTTTGTTTATGAAAAAAAGTATGGAATCAGAGATTATAGGGGAGGTGGTAGAAGTTCTGCTAGAGAAACAGCATGTAGAGTTGTTGCTGGTGCTATTGCTAAACAAATACTAAAAAATGTTGATATTTATGCTTACACACATTCAATTGGAACTATTTCTCTAGATGATAATTACATCTCAGATAATAAGAAGAATATTGAAAATAACATAGTTCGATGTCCAGAAAAATCTGTTTCAGAAAATATGATTAATGAAATAAAAAATGCAAGAAAAAACGGTGACACATTAGGCGGTGTAGTAAAATGTATAATTAAAAATGTTCCTGTTGGTTTAGGCGAACCTGTTTTTAATAAACTTCATTCAGAACTAGGCAGAGCAATGCTATCCATTAATGCTGTCAAAGGCTTTGAATACGGCAGCGGATTTAGCGGAACTAAGATGAAAGGTTCAGAACATAATGACATCATAAAGACAGATGAAACAACAAAAAGCAATTATTCTGGTGGTATTCAGGGAGGAATTAGTAATGGTATGGATATTTATTTTAATGTAGCATTTAAACCAGTTGCCACAGTGATGAAAGATCAGCAAACCATAGACTCCAAAGGAAATGAGTCAATAATCAAAGGGAAGGGTCGACATGACCCATGTGTTGTGCCAAGAGCAGTACCTATTGTTGAGGCTATGGCTGCTATGGTAATATTAGATTATTATTTAATTAATAAAACAAAAACTATATGAACTTAAAAAAACTACCGCTACATTGGAAAATAATAATTGGGATGATTTTTGGCGTTTTATTTGGTTTTTTAATGTCAAACTTCGGTCAGTTTGGTAAAGATCTTATTTCGGACTGGATTAAGCCATTTGGTACAATATTTATCAATGCTTTAAAACTAATAGCAATTCCCTTGATTTTAGCATCGTTAATCAAAGGAATTTCTGACTTAAAGGATATTTCAAAATTGTCAAAAATGGGTGGAATAACGATAACTACTTATTTAATTACTACAGTAATTGCGGTTAGTGTTGGTCTTGGAATAGTAAATATTATCAAGCCAGGAAATTCAATTTCGGAGGAAACAAGAATTGAATTATTAAATGCCTATGAGGATGATGCAGATAAAAAAAGAGAAGCTGCCGCTGAAACTAAAAGCTCAGGACCTCTTCAACCAATCATTGATATAGTTCCGTCAAATATTATAAATGCAGCAACAGATAATAAAAATATGCTTCAAATTATCTTCTTCTCAATTTTATTTGGTATTTCTATGATTCTAATTCCTGAGAAAAAATCTAAGCCATTAAAGGATTTTTTTGATTCACTCAATGAAGTAATTCTAAAAATAATTGACCTTATTATGAGCTTTGCCCCTTACGGAGTTTTTGCATTATTAGCTACACTTATAGTTGAAGCACCTAAATGGGACCTATTAAAAAGCTTGTTACTATACTCAATTACGCTGTTAGCAGGATTATTTTTATTAGTTTTAATTTATACAATTGTGGTAAAATTAATACTAAATAAAAGCCCTAATTTCTTTTTTAAGGGTATTTTACCTGCCCAATTAGTGGCTTTTTCAACCAGTTCAAGTGCTGCTACACTTCCAGTTACCATGGATAGGGTTCACAATAATTTAAATATAAAAAAGGAGGTGTCAAGCTTTGTTTTACCTATTGGAGCTACCATAAATATGGATGGTACTGCAGTTTATCAAGCAATTGCCGCTGTATTTATTGCACAAACCTTTGGGTTAGATTTATCAATCACAGCTCAATTAGGTATTATAGTAACAGCAACATTAGCATCAATTGGAGCAGCTGCTGTCCCAAGTGCTGGAATAATTGTATTGGTAATTGTATTAGCGCAAGCTGGTATACCAGAAGCTGGACTTGCTCTAATATTTGCTGTTGATAGACCTCTGGATATGTGTAGAACTGTAGTTAACATTACAGGTGATGCAACTGTTTCAATGATAGTTGATAAAATTGTTTCAAAAAAATGAATGTCAAGTTAGATGATTCCTGGAAAAAGCATCTAAATCATCATTTAAATTCTGAAGGGTTTAAAAATCTGGTTGATTTTGTTAAATCTGAATATAAAAACAACATCTGCTATCCAAAGGGTAGTTTGATTTTTTCTGCGCTGAACAATTGTAAATTTGATGATGTCAAGTTGGTGATTTTAGGCCAAGACCCATATCACAATCCTAACCAAGCAAATGGTCTAGCTTTTTCAGTTCCAGAAAACTCAGCTCATCCTCCTTCATTAATAAATATTTTTAAGGAAATTGAACAAGATTTAAATATAGAATATCCATTAAGTGGAGACTTAATGCCATGGGTAAACCAAGGAGTTTTGTTATTAAACTCAACTTTAACTGTAAGAAAAAATAGACCTGGCAGCCATCAGAATATGGGATGGGAAGATTTTACTGATGAGATTATAAATTTAATTTCGATCGAGAAAAATAATATTGTATTTTTTTTGTGGGGAAATTATGCTAAGAAAAAAAGTAAATTTATTGACCAGAATAAGCACATTATATTTAGCTCAGGTCATCCATCACCACTTAGTGCAAATAGGGGGTTTTGGTTTGGAAATAGGCACTTTAGTAAGGCTAACCAATATTTTAAAGAAAATAATATTACCAAAATTAAATGGATGTAATTATATCCTATCAAGTACAAACAAGATTAAAGACTTTACTACTTCTGCAGGATTTTGTGAATATAAATCATTTATACGATTAGCTAAAATTGCATTTAATGATATTGCATTATGACCTAAAAAATCTGATAAGCCATAGATTATTGCAGTTTCCATCTCGAGATTAGTGACATGGTTTTTTTCAAATTTAATTGATTTCAAATCATCTAAATCAATTGTACTCGCTAAGGGAATTCGAGTTTCTCTACCCTGGAAAGCATAAAAGCCATTACAAGTAGCGGTTAATCCTTTGTATAGGTTATGAGAATAAAATTTTTGAAATAGAGTATTAGAAGATTTGAAACAATACATAATCTTGTCCTCAAACGAAATTACTTCAATATTTTCACTTGTATAATTTTTTAAGTCGTAAAAAGATAGCTGTGAATTAATATCGATTGCATATTCACTTATTAGCCATGAATCAATTGGAATTTCTGATAAAATAGATCCAGAAGTACCAATTCTTATAAAATTTATTGACTTATGAGTTTTTTTAAAACACTTATTAGTAAAATCATAATTGAATAGTGCATCTAGTTCGTTAATTACAATATCAATATTACTACCTCCTATGCCGGTTGAAATAATTGAAACTCTTTTTTTATTATAGTAACCTGTAACACATTTAAACTCTCTATTTTGAATGCTAAATTCAATATCGTCTAAATACTTAGAAATAATATCTACTCTAAATGGGTCACCAACCAGAATTATATCTTTTGATACTTGATTGGGCTTAAGGCATAAATGATATATGCTGCCATCATTATTTGTAATAATTTCAGATGATTTCATAATTATCCTCCAACTCGTTTAACCTTATATCCAATTAACGATAGAAAATTCATAATATCGCTTCTGATATTTCCTTGGATTATAATAGAGAATCCTTTAACAGAGCCACCAACAGAAAACTTTTGTTTGATTGATTTAGCGATTAGCTTTATTTCTTCTTTTTTTATTTTTTCAAAACCTTCAATTATGGTAGTAGGTCTTCCATTTCTCTTTTCATATTTACATATTAGAGGATTTGTCTGGAAGTGAGAAATAGTAGCTTTTTTTTGAACCAAGTTGGTTTTTTCTGAAAATTTATGATCCGGAAAAAATTTTCTTAATTGATCTTGTAAATCCATTACTTTTTGAGCAAACCTAGTTCTATTAATCTTTCTTCTAAAAACTCACCAGCTGTTATGTCTTCATAAGCTTTTGGAAATTCCTCACATATGGTTGACTCAAGGACATTTAATTCCATTTCACTTATTGGATGCATGAAAAAAGGAATCGAATATCTAGACTTTTTAAGAAGCTCTTTATCTGGGTTAACAACTCTATGAACTGTTGATTTTAAAACATTATTCGTGTGTCTTGAGAGCATGTCACCTATATTTATCATTAACTCGTCCTCACTGGCAACAGCGTTTATCCATTCACCACTAGTATTTTGAACCTGAAGTCCTTTTCCGTGAGCTCCCATAAGAAGAGTAATTAAATTTATATCGCCATGAGCTGCCGCTCTAACTGCCTCCTTGGGATCCTCAGTTATCGGGGGATAATGTATGGGCCTTAAAATTGAATTACCATTTTTGATATAGTTGTCAAAATAGTTTTCATCAATCTCAAGGTAAAGAGCTAATGCTCTAAGAACATATTTAGCAGTCTTTTCTAATGTTTTGTAAACTTCTTCACCAACTTTATTGAACTCAGGAAGTTCATCAACAATTATGTTTGGAAAATAATTGTACTTACTTATTTCATTTTCAGGAATATATTGACCAAAATGCCAATACTCTTTTAGATCGCCATGTTTACTTCCTTTTGCACTCTCTTTTCCAAATGAAACATATCCTCTTTGACCAGAAAATTCAGGATGCTCATATTTTCTTTTAACTTCAGTTGGTAAGTCAAAGAATAACTTAATTTGACTGTACAAATTATTTACCAAGTCATCATTTAAGAAATGTCCACTAACAGCACAAAACCCAATCTCCTGAAAAGCTTTTCCGATTGTCTGAACAAACATGGATTTTATTTGTTCATTATCACTTAAAAAATCTCTTAAATCTACTGAAGGTATTTGATTCATTTTATTAAAGTTTTATTTAATCAAAGATAATAAATGTTAATAACTTAGGTTTTTAGTTCAACTAGGGTTTATTATGTATAATGAAAAATTAATAATTTGCTTATTAATTAGAAATGAATTACTCAAATTCGAAAATAAGTACTTCTACTCACATTGAACTCTACACTGGAATGCTCATTCCAAGAATGATAGAGGAAAAGATGTTGATTCTTTTACGTCAAGGAAAAATTTCAAAATGGTTTTCAGGTATTGGTCAAGAAGCAATTTCAGTTGGTGTGACAAAGGCATTAAATAGTGAAGAATATATTTTACCAATGCATCGAAACCTTGGAGTGTTTACTAGTCGGGAAATACCATTACACAGATTGTTTTCTCAATGGCAAGGAAAATCAAACGGATTCACAAAGGGAAGGGATAGATCTTTTCATTTTGGAACAAATGATTATAATATAGTTGGAATGATATCTCATTTAGGTCCTCAAATGGGGGTGGCAGATGGAATTGCTTTACATAACCTAATTTCAAAAAACAAAAAAGTTACCGCTGTATTTAGTGGAGAAGGGGGTACAAGTGAGGGTGATTTTCACGAAGCATTAAATGTAGCTTCCGTATGGGATTTACCGGTTATTTTTATAATTGAAAATAATGGCTATGGACTTTCAACTCCAACCAATCAGCAATATAATTGTAAAAGAATATCGGATAAAGGTATTGGATACGGAGTTGAATCATTGACATTGGATGGGAATAACATAATTGAGGTATACTCAAGTATTAAAGAAATAAGAAAAAAAATACTCAAAAAACCAAGACCGTTTCTGATTGAGTTTAAAACATTTAGAATGAGGGGGCATGAGGAGGCGAGTGGAATAAAATATGTACCAAAAAAATTAATAAATGATTGGAAAGAAAAAGATCCAATTTCAAATTATGAAAAATTTCTTCTAGACTCTAAAGTTTTAAGTATTGATGATACGGAAGTTATAAAAAAAGAAATATCAAAGAATATTGATGAAAATCTCTTAAAAACATTTGAAGAAGAAAAAATAAAATCAAACATAAAAAATGAAATTTCCGATGTATATAGACATTTCAATTATGAGAAAATTATTCCGTCTGAAAAGATTGTTGAAAAAAGATTTATTGATGCGATTTCAGACGGAATAAAAGAAACAATGATGAAATTTGATGATCTAATAATTATGGGTCAAGATATTGCTGAATATGGCGGGGTTTTTAAAATTACTGAAGGTTTTGTAGAGTTGTTTGGAAAAGAAAGAGTTAGAAATACACCCATTTGCGAATCTTCAATTATTGAAATAGCGATGGGACTATCAATATGTAACAGAAAAAGTATTGTTGAATTACAATTTTCAGATTTTATTACATCAGGTTTTAACCCAGTTGTAAATTATCTAGCAAAAGTTCATTACAGATGGGGGCAAAATGCTGATATTGTTCTAAGGATGCCTTGTGGAGCAGGAGTAGGGGCTGGGCCATTTCATTCACAGACTAATGAAGCATGGTTTACTAAAACCCCCGGATTAATAGTTGTTTATCCGGCTTTTCCTGATGATGCCAAAGGCCTGTTAATATCATCAATTGAAAACCCCAACCCAGTTTTATTTTTTGAACACAAAGCCTTATATAGAAGTATCCGCGGAAAAGTCCCCGAGGGTTATTATAATATTGAAATAGGGAAAGCTAAGCTTTTAAGAGTTGGCAATGACATAACGGTTATAACTTATGGAGCAGGAGTTCATGAGGCAATCAAAGTAGTTGATAAAAACTCTATTAGCTGTGATTTAATCGATTTAAGGACATTATCTCCTCTTGATTCCGAATCTATAGTCAGCTCTGTAAATAAGACAGGAAAAGCAATTATATTACACGAAGACAGTCTTTTCGGAGGCCTGGGCTCTGATATTTCATCAATTATTATGGAAAACTGTTTTGAAAATTTAGATGCTCCTGTAATCCGCGTTGGAAGTCTAAATACACCTATTCCTTTCGAAGAGAGTTTAGAAAAACAATACCTGCCTTTTGATAGATTTGAAAAAGAAATAAAAGTTCTTATAAATTATTAGTTATAAGCTTATAATTCTTACTATTTTTGCAGATCTGACCCATCATAATGAATGTGAAAACAGAAATAGATTTATACAATTATCAAAGGGGTGCAATAGATAAGATTTTTGAAAGATTTGAAGATTATCCAAACGATTATCATCTTCTCTATCAGCTTCCCACTGGCGGAGGTAAGACTATCATTTTCTCAGAAATAGTACGTCAGTATTTGAAATTAAAAAAGAAAAAAGTTGTTGTATTAACTCATCGAATAGAACTATGTAACCAAACTTCAAAAGTTTTGAGTGACTTTGGTGTAATCAACAAGATTGTTAATAGTAAAGCTACATTAGATGATCAACATAAATATAGTTGCTTTGTTGCAATGGTTGAAACACTAAATAATAGATTACTTGATGATAAACTAGATATTTCTCACGTTGGTTTGGTTATTATCGATGAAGCTCACTACAATTCATTTACTAAACTACTAAAGTTTTTTAGTACATCCTTTATTCTAGGAGTAACAGCAACTCCACTGAGTTCAAACATAAATCTACCTATGACTGATAATTATGATGATTTAATAGTTGGTGAGTCCATAAGTGAATTAATAAAAAATAAATTTTTAGCTAAAGCAAATTTATACACATACAATGTAGGATTAACCAGTTTAATTGTTGGTGCAAATGGCGATTACACAGTAAAATCATCTGAGGAGCTTTACACCAACAATGACATGCTTTCTAAATTACTAATTGCTTATGAAGAAAGATGTTTAAATAAAAAGACTTTGATTTTTAATAATGGAATTAACACATCTATTATCGTCTATGACTCATTTAAGAAAGCTGGTTTTAACATAAGGCATTTAGATAATACCGCTACAAAAAAACAAAGATTTGAAACCTTAAAGTGGTTTAAAGAAACCCCAGATGCAATCTTGACCTCAGTTAGTATTCTTACAACTGGTTTTGACGAACCTACTGTAAACTGTATAATGATTAATAGAGCTACAAAATCTTTAACATTATATTATCAAATGATTGGTAGAGGTTCAAGGTTACTAAAAAATAAAGACACATTTGAAGTTATAGATTTAGGAAATAATTTTTACAGATTTGGTGATTGGGGGTCTGACATCGATTGGCATAAGATATTTAGGAATCCAATGAATTATTTAGATAGTATTCAGTCTGATGAAGAAATAGAAGGCAGGTTTAAATATGAAATGCCAGATGAATTAAAAGAACTATTTTCAAATTCTGATATTATTCATTTTGATGTTGATAAAACATATGTTGAGTCAATAAAAAAAGGGAAATCTTCAAAATCCGTTCTAGAAAAAGCTATAAATCATCATTCGCTAATGTGTGTTGAAAATAGTGAAGATGAATTTGATGCCTTAATTTTGGTTAAAGAGTTAAATGATGATATTGATTATGTTATAAAAAGATACTCAAAATGTATTAGTAAGAGTACCGATAACTTTTTAGATTGGTTAACACAAGACTATAAAAAAAGATTAAGGACAAATATCAGATCTAATTTTGAAACTATTAAAAACAAAAAATAATTTAGTATTTTTAAGTTATGAGTTTAACAAAATGGCATAAAAATCAAGTAGAAAAAAATTTAAATATGTTTGGACTATCAACTTATCAAGGCTTTTGGATATCATTTATTAAAGGATTAATTTTTGGCGCCATTATCATGTGGTTTGTAGGATGTAAAGAACAGGTTATCATTAAAAAAGCACCAAGTACAATTTCTGAGGTTCCAACAGAAATGCAATCAGATTATAGCATCGGGGTTAAAGGCAATTGTGGCATGTGTAAAACAACTATTGAAAAGGCTGTAAAAGAGATAGATTTTGTTGATGAAGCAGAGTGGGGGATTCAGTCTAAAATTCTAGATGTTAAATTTTATAATCAATCTGATTTTGACATAGACGAGTTATATACTGCGATAACCGAATCAGGCTATGAAACCATGAATACAACAGCAAACCAAGCGTCCTACGATGCCTTGCCTATGTGTTGTAAATATGATCGTAATATGCAGGTCTACTCCCCAAAATCGGATTAAACTTGAATCCGAAAGGAAATATTAATTATTTGAGAAGAAAGATTAATAGATTTCTCTCAAAATTATTTATTGATGACAGGACTTCAGATTTAGATTTTAATCAAAATATTACCCAGGTAAAAAAAATTCTAATTTCAAGACCAAATCATAGACTTGGTAATAATCTGATATTAACTCCATTAGTTAAAGAGTTAATTGATGTTTTTCCAAATGCAGAAATACACTTATTTCTGATGGGAAATATTGGAGATTTGATTTTTGAGAATTATAAGGAGGTTACAAAAATCATAAAATTGCCCAGAAAACCATTTAAAAATATTTTAAACTACTATGCATGTTGGTTTTCAATTTTTAACCATAATTATGATTTAGCGATTAATGCAAATAGAGTGTCATCATCTGGAAAATTAGCCGTCAAACTATCCAAATCAAGGTATAAGTTTCTTAATGTTGTTAATAAAGAATTATCAAAAATTAAAGATTATACTCATAATGCGAAAAACCCAATTTACAATCTTCGGTATCGGTTAAAAAATCAGATAGATAGAGTTAATTATTCAATACCAAAACTTGATATTAAATTAAGAGATTATGAAATCCAAAATGGAGATAAGTTATTAAAATCAATGTTTGGTGAGCAAAAACCTACTATCTCTATTTTTACTTTTGCAACTGGAAATAAATGTCTTAACAAAGATTGGTGGAAGGAATTATATTGTAAAATCAAAAATTTTGAAAATAACTACAATATATTAGAAATTCTTCCTGCTGAAAATGTCTCACAAATTGATTTTGTAGCTAAAACGTACTATAGCAAAGATATTAGAGAAATTGCAAGTGTTATGTCTAATGTTAAAATATTTATTGGAGCTGATAGTGGTATGATGCATTTAGCAAATTCAAGCAATACAACAACTATTGGTTTATTCAGTGTTACAGAATCTGAATTTTATGGGGTCTATGGTAACAATAATATTAATATTAATACTAAAAATAAAGACATTGATTTCATCATAAATTCTATCAGGAAAAGAATTTAACCTGTATTGTCTTATAATTTATATTATGTAAAATAGAATTAATCACCCTACCTAATCAAAAAAAAATTTAATTTCAATCTATGATGATTTTATGATTCTGTGTGACTCAACTCTATTATCAAATTTAATTTTAATAAAATATATTCCATTCATAATATTATCAATTTTTATTGATTTATTAACAGCAGATATTCCAGAATTAACTAGCCTTCCGTTTAAATCAAAAATCTTAAAGGAAATATCATTATCATAATCTGGATTAATAATCTTTATTTCAGTTTGGAATGGGTTTGGAGAAATTTTAAAATAATTTTCTCTTGAACTTGGTGAAGTCAAAGTATTACTGTAACAATTTTCTGAAACTGAAAAATCTGGCTTAATCAAATCATTAATTTTATTGTCAGCAAAACTTTCATTAGATGTATGATTAAAAAATGTCGAATCAATAGCATTATCATCAGCTCCTAAATAATCCTGCAGAAGCGTTCCTAAAGTTTGTCTGTAATCATACTGAAATGTCTCTAATTGGAAATTATTTTCTGAAGTAGCTTCTGATAAATCAGGATTTGTACCGGATACACCACCCTCAATTGCACTACCAAATACAAACATTGGCGCTATTTCACCATGATCAGTACCTAAATTACCATTTTCCTTAGCTTTTCTTCCAAACTCAGAGAATGTTAAACCAACGACATCATCCTGAAAACCTTGGTTAGAAATGTCACCCATAAAGCTAGCTACAGCATTGTTCAATTCAGTCAATAAATCATTATGATCTCCTTGAATATCATTTTGCCCTTGTACTTGAGAATTGTGTGTATCAAATCCGTTTAATTTTACTAAATAAACTTTAGACTGTAGTCCTCCGCTAATTAACCTAGCAACTGTTTTTAGCTGATTTGATAAATCTGAATCTTCATATGATGCATTGTTTGAACCATTATTAAATGCATTTGAAATCGCCTCAGAATAGATTGTTGTTGTCTGGTCATTATCAATTATGTATTGTAATTCTTCTCCATAATGTGAATTAGGAATAAATAAAGGTGCTTCACCCCCAAGTCCACTTAGCACAGAATAAAAACCTGATGCATCTTGTCCTTCAATGTTTAAAGATAATCCATGCTCCTGAGCACCATGAAAACCCAAAGAGCTTGTTTTTGAACCAATTTCTACTCCAATCGGAAAAGACTGTTCAACTAAATCATAATAATATGATTCAATAAATCTTCCAATCCAACCTGAATTACCACCATTCAACCAGCTATTTCCGTCATTTCCGGTGTTGTAAACATCTGTTGATGCGAAATGGCTTTTATTTTGAGAAGGATAACCTACACCTTGTAGTATTCTTAAGAAACCTGAGTCATATAAATATTTGAAACCTGACAATGATGGATGTAAACCAACTAATTGCTCATCATCTAAGGAGGCATCTAAATTAATGTAAGAACTTGAACCTGTTTCAGGGACTTTTAAAGTAGGCCTCAAATTGCTATATAAATCATATTGATTTAAAGGGATTATTGTATTTAAACCATCGTTTCCTCCTCCAAGGAAAATTAATACAAGTTTTCTGTTACTTATATCACAACTAATAAACTTTTCACCCAAATCAAGTGCATTAGAAATTTGGTTCGGCAGCAAACCAATAGCTGAGGCTGTAGCAGTAAGTTTTATGAAATTTCTTCTTTTCATCTTTTACATTAATTGATTTTCAGCTGCATTAAACATTGCACCGATTAATATGTTTAATTTATTTCTAACAATTGTATCATCTCCATCAGCTAGAAAATTATTCCAAGTATCTTCCCAATAATAACCTGGGTAACCGTCTAATACCAGCTCAGCAAAGTATTCTATCCTTTCTTGTTGAATGCCAAAAGGAAAGAGTATTTCAGCAATATCATTTACAAGATTATAAATGTTTCCGGGTGATGAAATATTATTTTGGATAATTGATACTGTGTCAACTGATGAACCAAATTGACCATTTTGACCTAAGGCATTTCTTCCAGTAATAAGACACTCAATCATTCTATATCTTGCTAAAATTGTGCTTGAAGAAAACCACTGTCTATCATAATCTGGAGCTTGGAAAACTGCAGGGTATCCAGCAACTGTGCTTGGGCCAAATAAAATCATTCCTGACATTGGAAAGAAGGTATTGTCTAAGAAAAATTTTGAGAATCTATAATAATTATCCATATCCTCATTAGGATTAGGAATGACAAACCCCAAATTTCTAATTGCTGAAGACAACAATTGTAAAGGAGATTTTATAATAGATCCTAAAATTTCGTCTGATGGATCTGAGTCACCTGCGTCATAAAAATGTTGTGATGATAAAATAGTTCTGACAACTGGCATAATTTCATAATCATTGTCAATTAGTAATTGAGTTAGAGGGTTTATTATATTAGTCTCATCAGCGCTACTCCATTCGCTTTTTACAAAAAACCTATATAATTTTTCAACATACGCCTTTGCAGTAGCCTCCTTGTCAAATACCATGTCAACAAACTCATGTAGTTCGTCCATGATTGAATTTTGATCAGAACCAGCTTGTAGTTCATAATTATCAAAAGCGTGACTAAAAATTTTATCACCCTGATCATGTTGATTTACTAAAATTCTTCCCATGGGAATGTCTGTATCAGAATCAATAATACTTCTGTCTAACACAGTTTTAAATCCTGAGAAAACCCTTGCTGCTTGAATTACATCATCTTCTGTATAAGTAGTGTAATCCCCCTCTCCTATTTGCTCTCCTTTTGTGATTGTGAATAGCTCTAAAAACTCTCTTGCATAATTTTCGTTTGGGTTATTTGCGTTGTTCTGGGTATTATCCAAGTAATTAAGCATTGCATTATCAAGGGTAATTTTTTTAGCTAACTCCCTAAGGTTCCCGTCTGAATAAAATTCTAATAATCTTAAATGGTCATAAAAATAATGTGACGCCCCTACATCACCTTTAGAAATTGTGAAAGTAGTATGGAGAAAAAATAATAGCTTATCTTTTAGGTTATTTCTATTAACCATATTATAAAACCACCATTGAGATAAGAGCCCCCCTCTTTCTTCCTTGATTAGGAATATCTGGTGGATATTCGTCTGAGGAAAGCCAATAGCCGTGAGGAGAATCAGATGGTAGTGGATCATAAGGCTCCTCATAAGAGACTGTATTATCTTGTAATAAATAGTCAATCGCCTGGTCAACGTTTAATCCGGAAATTGTATATAGTAGTTCTTTGTTGTAGTGAAAACAAGCTCTTCTAAGTAAATGTTTAGCCCTTGAAACTCCAAGATTAGATGACAAAGGGGTTAAAGACATAAATTAGTTTTTTTCGATATATAC